>NZ_JBKBTV010000050.1:0-34760 GCF_046291265.1 Acidovorax sp.
AGTAGGGCGCATGAAATATCCGACGATTGAAGATGCTGTGGGGAACACCCCTCTGGTCGCGTTGCAGCGCAGTGGGGCCAAGGACAACGCCGCGCGTGGCAATGTGGTTTTGGGCAAGCTGGAGGGCAACAACCCGGCGGGCTCGGTGAAGGACCGGCCTGCGCTGTCGATGATCCGCCGGGCCGAAGAGCGGGGCGACATCCGGCCCGGCGACACGTTGATTGAGGCCACGTCGGGCAACACGGGCATTGCGCTGGCGATGGCGGCGGCCATCAAGGGCTACCGCATGGTGCTGGTGATGCCCGAAGATTTGTCCATCGAGCGAGCGCAGACCATGAAGGCCTTTGGTGCCGAACTGGTGCTCACCCCCAAGAGCGGCGGCATGGAGCATGCGCGCGACCTGGCCGAGGCGATGCAAAAGCGGGGTGAGGGCAAGGTGCTGGACCAGTTTGCCAATCAGGACAACCCGCGCATCCACTACGAAACCACGGGCCCCGAGATCTGGGAGCAAACTGGCGGGCGGATCACGCATTTTGTGAGCGCGATGGGCACCACGGGCACCATCACGGGGGTGTCGCGGTTCCTCAAAGAAAAGAACCCGGCGATCCAGGTCATTGGTGCGCAGCCCGAAGAGGGTTCGCGCATTCCGGGCATCCGCAAATGGCCGCAAGAATATTTGCCCAAGATTTACGACGCGAGCACGGTGGACGAGCTCGTGTACGTCAGCCAGGACAACGCCGAAGAAATGTGCCGCCGCCTGGCGCGCGAAGAAGGCATTTTTGCGGGCATTTCGGCGGCTGGCGCCTGCTGGGTGGCGCAGCAGATTGCGGCCCGCGACAGCAATGCCACCGTTGTGTTCATCGTGTGCGATCGGGGCGACCGGTATTTGTCTACCGGCGTGTTCCCGGCGTGATGCGATGCAACCCGGGCTTGGCGCAAAAATTTGAATGAAATTGGCCTCTAGCGCTTGATGTATAAGCGCTGGTAGCTATAAAAATAATAGTATTTAATCTATGCACTACGAAATCCGCCATTGTTCTCACTGCGGTACCGCCCTGCAGCCCATTACCCTGGCCGAAGACGGCGGCGATAAGGAGCGGCTGCGCTGCCCCGCCTGCGGCTTCACGCACTGGAACAACCCCACGCCCGTGCTGGCCGCGATTGTGGAGGTGGGGGGCAAGGTGCTGCTGGCCCGCAATGCGGCCTGGCCGGGCAAGATGTTTGCGCTGATCACCGGCTTTATGGAGGCGGGCGAGTCGCCGCAAGAGGGCATTGCCCGCGAGGTGAAAGAAGAAACCAACCTCGACGTGACGGCCACCACGCTGGTGGGAGCATACGAATTCTTGCGGATGAACCAGATCATCATCGCCTACCACGTGGTGGCCGAGGGCGACGTGCGCTTGTCGCCCGAGCTGGTGGACTACCGGCTGTACGATCTGCCAGACCTGAAATGCTGGCCCGCAGGCACGGGCTACGCGCTGGCCGACTGGCTGCGCACCCGGGGGCACGAACCGGTGTTTTTTACCGCCGAAGAAAATGCAGAGCGCCGACGCGGGTTGGACGACCCGCAACCGCAACTGCCCAAGGACTGAGGAAACAACACCATGGATATCCACAAAGAAATCGACACCCGGGGTCTGAATTGCCCCTTGCCCATCCTCAAGGCCAAGAAGGCGTTGTCAGACATGGCCAGCGGCCAGCTGCTGAAGGTGGTGGCCACCGATGGCGGCTCGCTGCGGGACTTTCAGGCGTTTGCCAAGCAGACGGGCAACGAGCTGGTGGAGCAGCAGACGGTGGGTGAGGAATTCATTCACATCCTGCGCCGCAGGTAGTCATAAAAACTGCTGATCAGGCGACTGTTTGAGACAGTCCGTCGCGCTGAGCGGCTCCAAGGCTGATGGAAAAAGCGCCCTGGCTTCGACAGGCTCAGCCCGAACGGTCAGCGGTAAATCTGCAGCATGAATATATAAGCAAAAATAGCTGCTAGCGCTTACTGGATAAGCGCTGGCAGCTATTAAAAGAGAATCGTTTGGAAGGGCTGAGAGTTACAGCGCCAACGTCTTCAGGTATTCACGGAAGTACTTGCCCACTTGCGGGTGCTGCAAGGCCAGTTCCACCGTCGCTTCCAAAAAACCTTCTTTGCTGCCGCAGTCGTAGCGTTTGCCTTCGTACTGAAAGGCGTAGACCGCTTCGTGGTTCATCAGGCGGGCGATGCCGTCGGTCAGCTGGATCTCGCCACCCACGCCACGCGGCTGGTTGCGGATTTCTTCAAACACGCCGGGCGTGAGGATGTAGCGGCCCGCCACACCCATGCGCGACGGCGCGTCAGCGGCCTTGGGCTTTTCCACAATGCGTTCAATGCGGATCAGCGGACCGCCTGCGGAGTCACCCGCCACGATGCCGTATTTGTGGACCTGGTCTTCAGGCACTTCCTGTACTGCAATGACCGAGCGGCCTTGCTGGCGAAACGCGGCTGCCATCTGGGCCAGCACCGGCTCACCGCCGGTAGGGCCCACCATGAGGTCGTCGGCCAGCAGCACGGCAAAAGGCTCATTGCCCACCAGTGGCTCGGCGCACAACACGGCGTGGCCCAGGCCCAGCGAGCGGGGCTGGCGCACAAAGGCGCAGTCCATGTCGTCGGGCTGTACGGACCGCACCAGGTTCAGCAGCTCCATCTTGCCAGCCGCTTCCAGCTCGTTTTCCAGCTCGTAGGCGGTGTCAAAGTGGTCTTCGATGGCACGCTTACTGCGGCCGGTGACAAAAATCATGTGGCGAATGCCTGCTGCATAGGCCTCTTCCACCGCGTACTGGATCAGCGGCTTGTCGACCACGGGCAGCATTTCCTTGGGGCTGGCTTTGGTGGCCGGCAAAAAGCGCGTGCCCAGTCCAGCAACAGGGAAAACGGCTTTACGGACGGTGGTGGCGGTCGTCATGGGGCTCCTTCAGTGCAATGGGGGTCATCAACCGGGTGGACTGCTGCAAAAGCAGGCCGCTCGGTCGAGTATCGGGGCGTCTTCAGCCCAGCCGTGTCAGTTGATCGCGCAATCTGCCCAGCGTGGCGGTGAAATCGGCGATACGCTTCTTGGCCTCGTCGATCACTGCGGGCGGCGCCTTGGCCACGAAGGCCTCGTTACCGAGCTTGGCGTTGGCCTTGGCCAATTCACCCTCCAGGCGGGCGATTTCCTTGGAGATACGGGCCTTCTCGGCCTCTACGTCGATCTCCATGTGCAGGCACATGCGCGCCTCGCCCACCACGGCCACGGGGGCCGCCTGGGCGGCGTTGGCCCAGGCGGCCTCGTCGTCGAACACCTTCACTTCGCTCAGCTTGGCCAGTGACTGCAGCACCGGTGCCACGCCGCGCATGAACTCGGTGTCGCCCACGGTGTACAGCGGCAGGCGGGTGGATGGCGACACGTTCATCTCGCCACGCAGCGTGCGGCAGGCGTCGACCAGGGCCTTGACGCGGTCCATGTGGGCAATGGCGGCCTCGTCGATCTTGCTGGGTTGTGCCTCGGGGTAGCGGGCGATGGCGATGGATGCGCCCTTCAATCCCGCCACGGGAGCCACCGTCTGCCACAGGGCTTCGGTGATGAACGGGATGATGGGGTGGGCCAGGCGCAGGATGGCTTCGAGCGTGCGGATCAGCGTGCGGCGTGTGGCGCGCTGCTCGGCCTCGGTGCCGTTCTGGATCTGCACCTTGGCTATTTCCAGGTACCAGTCGCAGAACTCGTTCCACACAAAGTCATAGATCGTGTTGGCCACGTTGTCCAGCCGGTAGTCGGCAAAGCCCTTGGCCACTTCGGCCTCGGTCTTTTGCAGCAGCGACGAGATCCAGCGGTCGGCCTGGCTGAACGCCATGTAGCCGTGGGCAGGGCCGCCGGGCTGGCACTCTTCCTTGGTGTGCTCTTTCAGGCCGCAGTCCTGGCCCTCGCAATTCATCAGCACGAAGCGGCTGGCGTTCCAGAGCTTGTTGCAGAAGTTGCGGTAGCCCTCGCAGCGCTTGCTGTCGAAGTTGATGCTGCGGCCCAGCGATGCCAGTGCGGCAAAGGTAAAGCGCAGCGCATCGGCGCCGTAGGCCGGAATGCCCTCGGGGAATTCCTTTTGCGTGTTCTTGCGCACGGTGGGTGCGGTCTCGGGCTTGCGCAGGCCGGTGGTGCGCTTGTCCAGCAGCGGCTCCAGCGCAATGCCGTCGATCAGGTCCACCGGGTCGAGCACGTTGCCTTCGGACTTGGACATTTTCTTGCCCTGCGCGTCGCGCACCAGGCCGTGGATGTACACGTGCTTGAACGGCACGCGGCCCGTGAAGTGCGTGGTCATCATGATCATCCGGGCGACCCAGAAGAAGATGATGTCGTAGCCCGTGACCAGCACGGTGCTGGGCAGGTACAGGTTGAAGTCGTCGGTGGGCGCATCGCCTTGTTCAGGCCAGCCCATGGTGCTGAAGGGCACGAGGGCCGATGAGTACCAGGTATCGAGCACGTCTTCGTCGCGGCGCAGCCCGCTTTCTCGAAACTGCTTTTTTAGTTCTTCGTTTTCAACATCTGCGAGAGCTGCCTCAAATTTCTGAAGGGCCTCTTCTTCATTGCGCGCAACATAGTAGTTGCCATTCGCGTCATACCAAGCTGGGATTTGGTGACCCCACCACAATTGGCGGCTGATGCACCAGTCTTGGATGTTGTTCATCCACTGGTTGTAGGTGTTCACCCAGTTCTCGGGCACGAAGGTCACCTCGCCCGTGGCCACGGCGTCGATAGCCTTCTGCGCAATGCTCTTGCCTGAGGGCTCCTGGTCGGACACCTTGCTCATCGCCACGAACCATTGGTCCGTCAGCATGGGCTCGACCACTTGGCCTGTGCGGGTGCAAATGGGCACCATAAGCTTGTGCTTCTTGGTCTCCACCAGGGCGCCCGAGGCCTCAAGGTCAGCCACGATGACCTTGCGCGCCACGAAGCGGTCCATCCCCTGATATTTCTGGGGAATCAACTCAACGGTTGCAGCACCCATTGTTGGATGTTGCTGACCGCGCTTGTTGTCTTGGAAATCATCAAACTCTGACGATTTCAATTTCGCTTCCAAAGTGAAGATCGAAATCATCGGCAGCTTGTGACGTTGACCCACAGCGTAGTCGTTCGGGTCGTGCGCGGGCGTGACCTTCACCACACCGGTACCAAACTCCTTGTCCACATAGTCGTCGGCAATGATCGGGATCTCGCGGCCCACCAGGGGCAGCACCACGTTTTTGCCAATCAGGTGGGTGTAGCGCGCGTCCTCGGGGTGCACCATCAGCGCCACGTCGCCCAGCATGGTCTCGGGGCGGGTGGTGGCCACGGTGAGGCTGCCCGAGCCATCGGCCAGCGGGTAGGCGATGTGCCAGAGCGAGCCGTCTTTCTCTTCGCTTTCCACTTCCAGGTCGGACACGGCGGACTGCAGCTTCGGGTCCCAGTTCACCAGGCGCTTGCCGCGGTAGATCAGGCCCTGCTCGTACAGCTTCACGAAGGTGTCGGTGACCACCTTGGACAACTTGTCGTCCATGGTGAAGTATTCGCGGCTCCAGTCCACGCTGTCGCCCATGCGGCGCATCTGCGTGGTGATGGTGTTGCCTGATTTTTCCTTCCACTCCCACACCTTGCTCACAAAGTTCTTGCGCGCCTCGGGCGGGGTGGGGCCCATGTCGTAGCGGCTGATGCCTTGCTCTTGCAACTGGCGCTCCACCACGATCTGCGTGGCAATGCCCGCGTGGTCGGTGCCGGGCACCCACACCGTGTTGAAGCCTCGCATGCGGTGGTAGCGCGTGAGGCTGTCCATGATCGTCTGGTTGAACGCATGGCCCATGTGCAGCGTGCCGGTCACGTTGGGGGGCGGGAGCTGGATGGAGAACGCGGGTTCGCCCGCCTGCGGGGCGCCCGTGCCCCGGTGGCCTGCGGTGCCGTATCCGCGCTTTTCCCATTCGGGGCCCCAGTGGGCTTCCAGCGCAGCGGGTTCAAAGGACTTGGACAGGCTTTCGAGGCCGGGTTGTTGCAGGGGCATGCTCATGGGGTGTGGCGGTGGTAGAGGCGGCCGCTGGGGCGCATCGACGGACAAGAGGGTGAACTGCGCATTTTAAGGGAGTGCCGCCACGGTGGATGCGCCGTGGCCTGGTGGCCCAACGGGCAAGCTACCCACCGCCGAAGCCAGTGACCGGGGTGGGCGCACCGCTATCTATTTGTTACCTTGATTTTCGAGCGGGGCACGCGGGCGTCCTGATAATCCCGCCCCATGGAGCGAGAGGAGGGCGCGGCAACGCGGACCAGGTTCCATGCGTGACTGCCGGATTACTACTTACAACACGGCTTGCACAGCACAAAACATACGAGTGACGGGTAGCGCGTTGCGCTACAGAGACGGGGGTGTGACCCCGCTCAGAGGCCGCCGCCGCTGCGCATCCCTGGCGTTTGTGTTGCCCAGGCCACCACACACCGTCCGAACCCATGTCGATCCCATCTGCACTCAAACTGGGCCTGGCCAAGGTCTTTGCCTACGCGCTGCTTGCGCTGCTCCTCATTCCTGCCGTGACCTATGTGTTCGCCGGCTATGCCCAGCGTGAACAGGACACCCGTTTTGTCGAAGGCATCAGCCAGCGCATCGACGCGGACAAACGCCTTCCGTCGGCCGAAAAACAGGCCCGCAAGGACTACTACCGCAGCAACCCGCCGTCCACCATCTGCAACAGCACCGACCCCGAGGCGCAGGACTATCGCGCGGCGATGTGCGAGCGGTATGGCGACGTATGGCAGTTCAACATGGCGCGCACGGTGTCGCTGGGCGCCTTGGTGGCCAGCGGTGTGCTGCTGGTGGCCGTGCTGGGCCTGGGCGCGCTGGCGTTTGTGGACCGCAAGATGCAATACGCCAGCTTTGTCACCGGCTGGCACCTGACCACTTGGGCCAGTGCCGCGTCGCTGGTGGTGCAAGGCGCCATGGCCGTGTGGTTGTCGTTCTGGGTGACGGCCGTTTTCTTTCACCAGTATTCGCCCAAGCCCATCATCGTGGTGGGACTGGCCGTGGCGGCGGGCGTGTTTGTGGCGGTGGCCGGCATTTTCAAGCGCGTGCAGTCCGACAGCCGTGCCGTGGGTGAACTGGTGTCCGAAGCCGATGCACCGATGCTCTGGAAGCGCATCCGCCACATGGCCCAGCGCCTCAAGACAGACCCGCCCCAGCACATCGTGGCGGGCATTGATGCCAACTTTTTTGTGACCGAAGCGCCGCTGACGGTGGGTGACAAGACACTGGCCGGCCGCACGCTGTTCGTCAGCCTGCCGCTGCTGCGCGTGCTGGACCAGACCGAGGCCGACGCCGTGTTTGGCCACGAACTGGCCCACCTGCGCGGGGGCGACACCCAAAGCAGCGCGCGGCTGGGGCCCAAGCTGGTTCAGTTTGACCACTACCGCCACGCCATTCGCACGGGCGGCTTGTCGGCCGTGGTGTCGCCGGTGCTGGACCTGTACCGCACCATTTTCGAGTTTGCCCTGGCGCGCGACAGCCGCGAGCGCGAGTTCAAGGCCGACCGCATTGCGGCCAAGCTGGTGTCGCCCGCCGCCATTGCGCAGTCGCTGGTCAAAATTGCCGCCTACGCGCAATACCGCGACAAGATCGAGGACGAGCTGTTTGGCCGCAACGACCGGCACGACAACACCTCGCTGGGCATCGCCGGTTTTGTGGCCTATGGCCTCACGCCCTACGCCGCGTCCGATGATTTTTTGAACGCCATGAAAACGGCCAACGTGCCCCACCCGTTTGATTCGCACCCCGCCATGCCCGAGCGGCTGCGCAACGTGGGCATGCCGCTGAAAGAGCATGACTACAGCGCCATCGCCGTGCGCAAGCCCGCCGCCACCTGGGTGCAAGAGATCCTGACGGCCGACGCCATCGAGCAGCGCCTGTGGAGCGACTACGAGCAGCAGTTTGCGCAGGACCACGAACGCAGCCTGGCCTACCGCTACGAGCCCGCCAACGATCAGGAGCGCGCCTTGGTGCTGCAGTACTTTCCGCCCGTGGTGTTTGCGCTCAAAGGCGCGGACACCGTGGAGGTCAGCATCGACGGCATCAAGACCTCAGCCGACGACACCACCGTGTTCTGGGATGCTGTGAAGGCCCTGGAATTCAAGGAAAGCAGCTTTGGCAATGCGTTGGTCGTGACCCACCCCGAGAAGGGAATGATGGGCGCGAAGACCACCAAGATCAAACTGCCGGGCCTGAAGAAAGACAAGGACGCGTTCAACGCCACGGTGGGGATCTACTGGCACCGGCACCAGATCATGAGGGCGCACCAGCTGGAGGCCTGATCTGCCACGGGGCTGTGGCCTGCGGCGATCATTTGCTATTAAATATATAGCTATTAGCGCTTTGCGGATAAGCGCTAGAGGCCATTTTGACCATATTTTGTTCGCCCGACTGAGAGGTCAAGGCCTGCGAAGCGGGCGTGGGCGTGAGGGCGGTCAGCCCTGGGCAAACTCCGGCCGGTCGTTCTGCTGCGGCTTGAGCGCATCTGCCACCTTGCCCTCTGCGCGCTCCTTGCGCCACTGCTCCTTGCGGGCGGTCCATTCGTTCAGGCGGGTGTGGGCCACGGTGCTGTCTTTGGCCATGGCCTCTGCATTGGCCAGTTGCGCCGTTAGTTCGAGGCGGATGCCGTTGGGGTCGAAGAAGTAGATGCTCTTGAAGATGTGGTGGTCGGTCACGCCCAGCACCTCGATGCCAAAGGCTTCCAGCCGCGCCTTGGTGTTCTCCAGCTCTTGCACCGTGTCCACGCGGAACGAGATGTGGTTGACCCATAGAGGCGTGTTGGGTGATGGTTCGGCCTTGATGTCATCGCCCAGGTCGAAGAAGGCGATGAACGAGCCGTCCTTCAGACGGAAGAAGAAGTGCGTGTACGGGCAGTATTCGCCGGTGCTGGGCACGTAGTCGCTCTGGATGATGTGGTACAGCGGCAGGCCCAGGATGTCTTCGTAGAACTGGCGCGTTTCCTCGGCGTCGCGTGCCTTGTAGGCGTAGTGGTGCAACTGCTGGATGGCGGCAGGCGCGGGCAGGGTGGCCAGGTCGGGCTTCGGGACGGCGTTCATGCAGAGTCTCCTTACATTGATTTTTGTGATTCTACTATTCGTAATCAATTTACGTTAAGTTAATTTATTCGGGTGTTTGCGAAAGGCGCTGGCAACAAAAAGGCCACCCGACGCATGGCTGCGATGGGTGGCCTGGCAAGGCGTGGTGCGCCTTGGGGTTTCAGCAATATGGATTACTGCTTCACGGCTTCGATCTGCACCACCAGGCGCACGTTCTTCTGGAAGCCCCATTCCACGCCGTAGTTCATGCCCCACTGGGTGCGGTCGATGGTGGCTTCAAAGTCGCCACCGCACACTTCGCGCTTGAGCATGGGGCTGTCGTAGCAGTTGAACTGCGTGGCCTTGAGCGTGATGGGCGCGGTCTTGCCCAGCAGCGTCAGCTGGCCGGTCACTTCGCTGACCTTGTCGCCGGTGAAGCTGAACTTGTCGGACACGAACTTGATGGTGGGGTGCTTGGCGGCGTCGAACAGGTCAGCGCTTTGCAGGTGCTTGTCGAACGCGGGCGTGCCGGTGTTGACCGACGTGGTGTCGATGGTGATGTCCACCTTGCCGGTCTTGGCGGCGCGGTCAAATTCCACGGTGCCTTGTTTCTTGTCGAAGCGGCCACGGTTGGTGGTGGCGCCAAAGTGGCTGATTTCGAACGTCACAAAGGTGTGCGTAGGGTCGATGGCGTAAGTGGCGGCCTGGGCTGCGCCCGCGGTCATGACTGTGGCTGCGGCTACCACGAACAGGGAAACGAGGGATTTGCGCATGGGTGAATACTCCTGAAGAAAAGACAAGGAAAGGAAGGGAAAGGGGAGGTGCTGCGAAAAAGAGGACGCTCGGTGTTTCAGAGCTTGCCCACGCCGGTGAGAGCGAGCTTGAACTTGACCGTCACGTCGTCGGCCACCATCGAGGTGTCGGCCCACTCGTTTTCGCCGATCTTGAACGCCAGGCGCTTGATGGGCAGGGTGCCGGTGGCCGTGGTGGTGGCGCCGCTCTGGGTCAGCGTGACGGGCACCACCACGTTTTGGGCATTGCCTTTGATGGTGAGCTTGCCCGCGACTTCAAACTTGCCCGCGCCCAGCGCCTTGATGGCCGAAGACTCGAACTGCGCCTGCGGGAACTTGGGCACGTTGAACCAGGTGGGCTTGGGCAGCTCGGCATCGGTCTCGCGCGAGCCGAGGGTGGCGCTGCCGGTGTCCACAGTGAAATTGATCTTGCTGGTGGCCAGCTTGGCGGGGTCAAACGCCACCTGGGCGCTGAACTTCTTGAAATGGCCTTCCAGTGGCACCCCCATCTGGCGCGCGGTGAACTGCACCTCGCTTTGCGCGGGCACCAGTTGTTGTTGGGCGAGGGTGGCCTGGGCGCTCACTACCAAGGCTGCGCCCAGCAGGATGCGGGACAGGGTGGAAGACAGGTTCATGGAAGCTCCGTAAAAACAGGGGGATCAGAAGGATCTAAAAAATGGGTGGACTGCAGAAGGCTCAGCGTTTGCCCGGCAACATGCGGGACAGGAGGCCATCGCGGTCGATGAGTTGGTGTTTGAGCGCCGCAGCCACATGCAGCACTACGAGGCCCGCCATGGTGAACGCGGTGACCTGGTGCCAGGGCTTGATGGCCTCGGCCAGCTCCTTGCTGACGGGCACAAAGTCGGGCAACTGCCACAGACCCAAAAAGACGATAGGGAACCCCGCTGCCGAGCTGTAAGCCCAACCAATCAGCGGTACCGCAAAGAACAACCCGTAAAGCAGAAAGTGGGTGCCGTGGTGTGCCAGCTTTTGCCAGGCGGGCATGGCGGCTTCTATCGCACGGGGCAGCGCAGGCGGGCGGTGGGTGGCGCGCCAGATCAGCCGCAGTGCCGACAACACCAAGAGCGTGACCCCGGCCCATTTGTGCCAGTTGTACAGCTTCAGGCGCTGCGGAGAGAAAGGAAGCCCGGTCATGTAGATGCCGACGCCGAAGAGGCTGATCAATGCCAGGCCCAGCACCCAGTGCAGAACAATGGCGGTGCGTGTGTAGCGGCGGGGCACAGCAGCGGTGGAGGAAGCAGTCATCGGATCACGGGGTGGCAGGAGGGCAAGAAACACGGCCGGGGCCGAGGGGGCTTGGCGACAAGCTCGGTCGCAGCGGTGGTTCGCCAAGCGTTGGGGCAGTGTAGGAAGCCGATGCAGCACGCGGCTTCAGACAGATTGATGCTTCAGTTCAAAAAAACTGAATTGATAAGGCCTGAGCGCTCAAAGTTCCCCAATGCTGTGCAAAACAACCGAGGGCTGCTACACGGCGGTGCAGCGGCGGACTCCGCAGAGCGTGGTGGGTGTGGCGGAGAGCAAGAGGTCGCCTCAATTTTCGGGAAGCGCTGCGCTATCGAATGCGCGCTGGCGCATGGGCTGTCGAAGGGAGGCGGGAAGGGCGGGGCGCTATTGTGCAGCGATCCTCCCGCTTTTTCGTTGGTGCCACCCGGACAGGGCGCCCGCGTTTTAGCGACCGAGGGCCGCCTTCTTCCAGGCGTCGGCCGCAGCGCTTTCGTCGCCGCGCTGTTCTGCCAGTTCGGCCAGATGCCGCCATGCGCTGGCGCGCAGGTTGGTATCAGCCAGTTGGTGTGCCGCCTGGGTCAGCAACTGCTGGGCCTTGCCCCACAGCTGCCGCTTGAGGCAGGCCATGCCAGCCAGGTAGGAAAGGCGCGCGTCCCGGGGGTTGGCTTGTTGCGCCGCTTCGATGCGGGCGAGCCACGGGGCATCCAGGGCGTCCAGACCGGCTTCGAGCGCGCGCACCAGCTTGAGGGCGTGGTGTTCGGCCAGCGCGTTGGGCAGGTCCACCAGCCGATCCCACACAGGCAGCAGCCAGGCGCGCACTTGTGTGGCCTCGCCCCCCAGGGTGGCCAGCCGCTGCGCGGCATGGATGGCCAACTCGGGCATGCTGCGTTCGGCGGGCTCCAGCGACATCCAGATCTGCTGCAACTGGGCGGTGTCGTGGGCACTGTTGATGAGTTCGGTGGCCAGGCCGCGCACGATGCTTTGCGCGGCAGTGGCCGAAAACGCGCGGTGTTTGCCCAGCAGGCGCGCGGTGTCCAGCGCGTCCTGGGTCTGCCGCGCCAGCCGGGTGGCCTTGAGCTTGATGCGCAGGGCCAGCGTGCGCCGGGCAGCGCCTTGGGGCAGGGCGGCCAGGCGTTCCAGCGCGGCGCTGGCATCGCGGTCGTCCAGCGACCAGCGGGCGGCGCGCATCTGGGCGCCTTCGCGCAGTTCCTGTTCGTTCACGGTGCCGCGCAGCGGGGCTTCTTGCAATGCGTCGTGCAGGTGGCTTTCACGCGTTGCGCTGTCTTGCAAGGCGTGGGACGACTCGGCCGCAATCATGTGGGCCAGGGCGCGCAACTGGCGGCCGTGGGGCACGGCCTCGCCTGCAGCGGCCAGCGCATTTTCTTGAGACAACGCGGCCACGGCGGCCTTGCGCGAGCGAATGAAGCGGCCGCCCAGCATGTGGGTCAGAGCGTCTAGCAAGGCCGCGTGCATGGCGCGCTCCTTTTGCTGCACGCGCCAGCGGCGGGCCTGGTGCGGCAACTCCAGCAGCGCAGCCAGTGCGCGCAGTGCCGCGTAGACGGTCACAAACCCGCCCACCAGCAGCAACACCACCAGGTTCAGCGACAGGTCAATCCGGTAGGGCGGCCAGTACAGGGTGACGGTGCCCTGGTTGTTGCCCGCAAACAGCGCGGCGGCCACGGCCACGCCAAACAACGCCAAAAGCCAAAGTGCTGCGCGCATGTCGTCAACGTCCCGCAGCGGCCGTCGCTAGGGCCGACAGGGTTTCGTCCAGGCGCGGCAACTCGGCCGCCTTCATGCTGGCCTGTGCGGTTTGCAGGGTGCTGGCAGCGTTTTGGGTGCGGCGCGATGCCGGGTCAAAATATTTGTTCAGCGCGGCCGTAGCAGCGGCCAGGTCGGCACGGGCGGATTCGTATTGGCGCGCCAGCACGCCCAAACGCGCATTGAGCAGCTTGAGCTTGAGGTTTTCGCGCAAGAAGAAGGTTTGCTCAGGCGCCAGCAAAATCGCCTCGGGCTGGTCCACGCGGCTCACGCGCACCAGGCCCCGGGCTTCGTCGCGGACCACTTCCCAGCTGCGTTGCAGGGCCGCCTGCCACCAGGCCAGATCACCCTGGTTGAGGGGCGGTGTGTTTTGCGGTGCGGGGGCAGCAGCCAGACGGCGGGTGGCGGCAGCTTGTGCCACGGCGTTCAGCACCGGCAGGTCGTCTACCTGACGCACCAGTTCGTCCAGCCGGGCCAGCAGGCCCGCGGTGTCGGTCACGGCGGCGCGGGTCAGGCGGTCCAGATCGCGGCCAATGGCGCGTTGCACGGGGGTCAGGCGGGGCTGCGCGGCGCGTTCGATGCGCTGGTCGGCGCTTTTGAGGGCGGCGACCAGAGGGTCCAGGCTGCCCGTGAGTTGCGCCTGCTGCTGCGCCAGGCGAATGGCCGATTCAATATCGACCACCAGGTTTTCGTCGCGTGAGCGCGACAGGCTTTGCATGAGTTCTTCGAGCTGGCTGCGCTGCAGTGCCACTTCGCTGACCCGGGCTTCTGCCACGGACAGGCGGGCGGCCGTTTCGCGCACCAGCTCTTCGGCCTGGCGGGCCATGCTGCGGGCCTCAATGGCCAGGGCGCCCGAGTCTGCGGACTGGCGGGCCAGTTGTTCTTGAATCGAGCTGAGTTTTTGCCACAACAATCCACTGCTGGCCAAGGCCGCTACGGCCACTGCCGTCAACAGCACCGTCACCACACCACCGCGCCCACTGGCTGGGGCCGTTGCAGCCACAGGTGCGGCCTGCGGCGCCGGGATGGGCGATCGTGCAGGCGAGGGCGCAGGTGCGGCAGGTGTCGCGGTGGGCAAGTCGTTAGGGGGCACGGAACTCATGCCGCCGATTCTATCGAGGCCACCACGTCTTCCAGTGCCGGGCGGCATTCCCGCACGGTGCCAAAGCCCGCTGCACGGGCCGCTTGCGCGATGCGCGGATGGGTGGCCAGGGCCTGCGCTGCGGCCCAGTCCACGGTGGGCAGGGCCTGCGCCAGGTGGGCGACGGCCTCCGAGCTGCTCAGTAGCCAGACCGAACCATCACAGGCCGCCTGTTGCGCGAGCGCCACCTCGGCGTCCGTCAGCTGCGGCGCGCCGCGTTGGTAGGCCACCACAAACTCCACCTGCCCGCCAGCGGCTTCGATCTGGCGCGCGAGCCAGTCCCGGCCAGAGCCCTGGGCCGTTTCATGCACCCCGTTCGATTGGCCGCGAACAATCAGCACGCGGTCGCCGGGCCTGATTTGCGCGGACACCTGTTGCCACAGCGCTTCGGAGTCGAACTGCGCCGCATCGGCCGCCGGCCCGTCAATGCGATCGGGTGGCACCCCCGCCTGCTGCAGCGCGCGGGCCGTGCCTGGTCCGGGTGACCATGCTCTCAAATTAATAGCTACTAGCGCTTTTCCATCAAGCGCTAGAGGCCAATTTGACTCAAAAAAGTACACCGCCGCGTTGCCGCTCACAAACATCAGCGCACGGTATTGGTCCAGCTGCTTGCGCGCCTGCGCCAACGCTCGCTGCGCTGCGGGGTCGGTGTAGGGGCCGATGGCAATCAGTGGCAGCGCGGTGGCGTCGATGCCGTGCTGGCCCAGTTGCTGTACCCAGTGCGCAGCCTCGCGGGCAGGCCGCGTGACGATCACCCGGCGCATGGCATGTTCAATCAGGTGTTCTGCGCCGGGCCTGCGACCCGGGCACCACCGGCGCGCAGGTGCTGCGCAATGGCATCGCCCAGCGCTTCGGCCTGTGCCAGCGTGCTGACAGCGGCGCTGGCCTCTGCGCGCACCAATGGGGCTTGCACGTCCATGTCGCCCCAGGCCGCATCAAGCTGCAACACACCGCCAGAAAAGGTGCCGTGCGCGGCCAGCGGCATCGAGCAGCTTCCGCCCATCGCCCGGCTCACGGCGCGCTCGGCGGCCACCGTCAACCAGGTGGTCTGGTGCGCCAGGGGGGCTAGCGCGTCGATCAGGTCCTGGCGGTCGCTGCGCACTTCGATGCCCAGAGCGCCCTGGCCCGCAGCGGGCAGCATGGCGGTGGGTTCGAACGTGGCGCGGATGCGGCTTGCAAGGCCCAGGCGTTTCAGGCCTGCGGCCGCCAGCACGATGGCGTCGTACTGGCCTTCGTCCAGCTTGCGCAGGCGCGTGTCCAGGTTGCCACGCAGGGGTTCGATCTTCAGGTCAGGCCGCAGGGCCTGCAGCAGCACCTGGCGGCGCAGGCTGGAGGTGCCCACCACCGCGCCTTGGGGCAGGGCGGCAATGTTTGGGTAGTTGGGGGAGACAAACGCATCGCGTGGGTCTTCGCGCTCCATCACGCAGGCCAGGACAAAGCCCTCGGGCAGCTCCATGGGCACGTCCTTGAGCGAATGCACCGCGATGTGCGCGCGGCCTTCTTCCAGCGCCACTTCCAGCTCTTTCACGAACAGGCCCTTGCCGCCCACCTTGGACAGCGACCGGTCCAGGATCTGGTCGCCCTTGGTCGTCATGCCCAGCAGTTCGACCCGGTGGCCCCGCGCCTCCAGCAAGGCCTTCACGTGTTCGGCCTGCCACAAGGCCAGGCGGCTTTCGCGCGTGGCGATGACGATGGGGGTGCTGTCTTTCGCCGCCGGGCCGCCCCAAGGCGAAAGGCTCCCACCCTGGGGGGGCAGCGACCCGCGAAGCGGCGGAGCGTGGGGGGCGTCGTTTTTGGGGCTCAAGTTCGTAACCTGTTTGTAATTATTCAGGGGCGGGCGATGCTAGCATGCGCCCGCACTGGGGCTGGTGCGTCCTGGGTGTCCAGGAGGCGCGGCGCTCGGCCACTCTACCCACCTCCGGAGACACTCGCATGAAACGATCCGACAAGGACCAGCCCCTGATTGACGACATCCGCCTTCTGGGGCGCATTCTGGGCGACGTGATCCGAGAACAGGAGGGCGTAGCTGCCTACGAGCTGGTGGAGCAGGTGCGCAAACTGTCTGTCACCTTCCGCCGCGATGCCGACCAGGAGGCCGACCGCGCGCTCAAGAAGCTGCTCAAGTCGCTGTCGGGCGACCAGACGGTGAGCGTGATCCGCGCCTTTACCTACTTCAGCCATCTGGCCAACCTGGCCGAAGACCGCCACCACATCCGCCGCCGCGCCGTGCACGAGCGTGCGGGCGACACGCAAGAGGGCAGCATCGAAGTCGCCCTGTCGCGCCTGCGCTGGGCGGGCATTGCACCCAAAACCATTGCGCAGACGCTGGCCAGCAGCTACGTGGCCCCCGTGCTCACCGCCCACCCCACCGAAGTGCAGCGCAAGAGCATTCTGGACGCCGAGCGCGACATCGCCCAGTTGCTGGCCACGCGCGACGACATCCAGGTGCGCGCCCAGCTCTACAACAGCGCCAAAGACGCACTCACCCCGCGCGAGCTGGCCGCCAACGAAGCTTTGCTGCGCGCCCGCGTGGCCCAGCTGTGGCAAACGCGCCTGCTGCGCTACAGCAAGCTCACCGTGGCCGACGAGATCGAGAACGCGCTCTCTTATTACGAAGCCACCTTTCTGCGCGAGATCCCCAAAATCTATGCCGACCTGGAGGCGGAGCTGGGCCAATACCCCGTGCACAGCTTTCTGCGCATGGGCCAGTGGATTGGCGGCGACCGCGACGGCAACCCCAACGTCACCGCGCAGACCTTGCAATACGCCCTGGGCCGCCAGGCCGAGGTGGCACTGCGCCACTACCTGACCGAGGTGCACTACCTGGGCGGCGAGCTGTCGCTGTCGGCGCGCCTGGTGCAGGTGTCCGCCGAGATGGAGGCCCTGGCCCAGCGCTCGCCCGACACCAACGAACACCGCGTGGACGAGCCTTACCGCCGCGCGCTCACGGGCATCTACGCGCGCCTGGCCGCGTCATTGAAAGAGCTGACCGGCGGCGAGGCCGCCCGCCACGCCGTGGCCCCACAAAACGCCTACGCCAGCGCCGAAGAGTTCCTGGCCGACCTGCGCGTGATCGAAGCGTCATTGAAGTCGCACCACGGCGAAGCCCTGGCCGCCGAGCGCCTGCACCCGTTGATCCGCGCCGTGCAGGTGTTTGGCTTTCACCTGGCCACGGTGGACCTGCGCCAAAGCTCTGACAAACATGAAGAGGTGGTGGCCGAGCTGCTGGCCAAGGCCCGCATCGAGCCCAGTTACGACAGCCTGCAAGAGGCCGCCAAGCGCGCCCTGCTCATCAAGCTGCTCAACGACGCACGCCCCCTGCGCGTGATGGGCGCGCAGTATTCCGCCCACGCCCAGGGCGAGCTGGCCATCTTTGAAACCGCCCGCGCGATGCGCGGGCGCTTCGGCCACGAGGCCATCCGCCACTACATCATCAGCCACACCGAAACGGTGAGCGATTTGCTCGAAGTGCTGCTGCTGCAAAAGGAAGTGGGCCTGATGAGCGGCACCCTGGATGCCGAGTCCAAGAACCATCTCATCGTGGTGCCCCTGTTCGAAACCATCGAAGACCTGCGCAATGCCGCGCCCATCATGCGCGAGTTCTACGCACTGCCCGGCGTGGCAGCCCTGGTCCAGCGCAGCGGCGGCGAGCAGGACATCATGCTGGGCTACAGCGACAGCAACAAAGACGGCGGCATCTTCACCAGCAACTGGGAGCTGTACCGCGCCGAGATCGCTCTCGTCGAACTCTTCGACGAACTCGCCACCAGCCACGGCATTCAACTTCGCATGTTCCACGGCCGGGGCGGCACCGTGGGCCGGGGGGGCGGCCCCAGCTACCAGGCCATCTTGGCGCAACCCCCCGGCACCGTGCGCGGCCAGATCCGCCTGACCGAGCAGGGCGAGGTCATCGCATCGAAGTACGCCAACCCAGAGATCGGCCGCCGCAACCTCGAAACCCTGGTCGCCGCCACGCTCGAAGCCACGCTGCTGCAGCCCACCAAGCCCGCCACCAAGGCCTTTCTGGACGCCGCCGCGCAGCTCTCTCTGGCCAGCATGGGCAGCTACCGCGCGCTGGTGTACGAGACCCCGGGCTTCACCGAGTATTTCTTCAACTCCACCCCCATCCGCGAGATCGCCGAGCTGAACATCGGCTCCCGCCCCGCCAGCCGCAAGGCCAGCCAGAAGATCGAAGACCTGCGCGCCATCCCCTGGGGCTTTAGCTGGGGCCAGTGCCGTCTCACGCTGCCCGGCTGGTACGGCTTTGGCTCGGCCGTCGATGTGTTTGTGAACCTGGAAGGCAAAGACCCCAAGACCCAGCTGGCCCTGCTGCAAAAGATGTACCGCCAATGGCCGTTCTTCCGCACCCTGCTGTCCAACATGGACATGGTGCTGGCCAAAAGCGATCTGGCCCTGGCCTCACGCTACAGCGAGCTGGTGACGGACGCGCGCCTGCGCAAGAAGGTGTTCATGAGCATCGAGGCCGAATGGCACCGCACGGCCGATGCCCTCACGCGCATCACCGGCGAAAAGCAGCGCTTGACGCATAACGCCGCGCTGGCCCGGTCCATCAAGCACCGTTTCCCGTACATCGACCCGCTGCACCATCTACAGGTCGAGCTGGTACGCCGCTGGCGTGCGGGGCAGGGGGATGAACGGGTGCAGACCGGGATTCACATCTCCATCAACGGGATTGCGGCGGGGTTGCGCAACACGGGTTGATCCAGGATGGGCTGGGAGGCGTTCAGTCTCCCAGCAACTCCCCCACTGCCTTCAAATCTTCGACCCGGTCACACACAGCCTTCACGGCCATCATCACCGGGATGCCCAGCAGCAGGCCCCACAGGCCCCACAGCCAGCCCCACACCAGCACGCTGACAAATACGGCTACGGGGCTCATGTGGCTGGTGCGGCTGGTGAGCCAGGGCGTGAGCAGGTTGCCCACCAAGGTGTGGATGACCAGCGAAGCGGCGCCGATGGCTAGCGCCATGTCGAGGGTGCCGAACTGCAGGAAGGCCACCAGCGCCGACGCGCCAGCCGTAAGCGCCGAGCCGATGTAGGGCGCAAGGTTGAGCACGCCAGCCACCACGCCCCATACGGCAGCGTTTTCCAGTCCCAACGCCCAGTAGGCAAGGCCGGTAGCCACGCCCACCAGCACGCTGGTGAACACCTGCACCAGCAGGTAGCGCTGGATCTGGCCGGTGATGTCTTCCAGCACGTGGATGGTGATCTTGCGTCGCTCCAGACTGGTGCCTGCAATGCGCAGCAGCTTGTTGCGAAACAGGTTGCCCGAGGCCAGCGCAAAGAAAGTGAGAAACACCACCACCGTCAGTTGCCCCAACGCGGACATCAGCCCCATGGTGCCGCTTAACAGGTAGTCGCGGATGTTGAAGGGGGGGCGTTCCACGATGACGCGCTGAACGCCGCGGCGGGTGGGGGTGGTGGTGCCGCTGTCGGTGGCGGCCTGCTCGATGTGCGTGGCGGCTTGTTGCATGGTGTCCAGCGGGCTGGCGGTGCCGGTGCGGGCTTTCAGGTTGTCGCGCACTTTTTTGGCGGCCACGGGCAGCGAGTCCACCAGCTGCGCAGCGCCATCGCTGAGCGACCAGGCGGTGAAGGCCAGGCCCGACACGATGGAAATCAACAACACACCCGCGCCAAGCCAGCGCGGCACATGCCAGCGTTTGAGCGCTTCTACCCCGGGCCGCAAGGCGGTGGTGAGCAGCAGGCTGAGCATGATGGGGATGAAAACTGCGCTGGCCCAGTGCAGCAGGGCCACGGCGGCGAACAGCGCCAGCAGGGCAAGCGACATGTTGCGCACGTCCACGGGCATGTGCAATGTGAGCGGGTTGCCGTACGGAATATCGCTGATGCCAGGTAGCAGGGCGCCCGCACTGGGTGGCGGCGCAGTGGCTGCGGGCGCTGGCGGGTTGGGCTCTGCGGCTGGAGGGGGCGCGGGGTTGGGCGGGGACTGCGGTGCGGCAGGCTCTGGCGCCGGTCCGGGCGCGGTGGGGGGCAGCGGTTCGGCAGAGGGGGCGGTCATGCGCGGATTGTGGGGCAGCCTGTGTGGGTTTTTTTGTAGGCGGCCATCCCATCGCAGGCGGCGTGGGCAAAGTGCCACGCAAATCCGTCCTTGTTCGACCGATAGGCTCTCGCGCACCGGCATAGCATCTTGCCCATGGAATCTGTTGATCACGTTCGTCCCCGCTGCGCGCCGCCGGGTCGCTGGGCTTGGTGGCCCCTGCTGGGTCTGGCCTTGCTGGGCGCCGGATGTGCGGGCCTGGATGTGCCGCAGCCCGGCAGCCACTTGCCCTCGACGCAGAAGACCATGCGCGCCGTTCATCACTGGGACGTGCTGGCGCAGGACATGGCGACCCGCATCGCCGAGAAGACCCGCGACTGGCCTGCTGGGGCGCACCCGATCTACGTGACCTCCAAGGCCGACACCCGCTTTACCCAAGGGTTTCGCAAGCTGCTGATCAACCGCCTGGTGGACCAGGGCGTGACGGTGTCGACCGAGCCAACGGCTGTGCAACTGGTGGTCGAAGCGCAGGTGGTGCAGCACCTGGAGCCCGCCACCAGCGTGCTGCACTTTGTGCCACTGGCATCGGGCGTGAGTGTGGCGCGCGATGGGGTGCATTTTCATGGCGCAAATTCGTTCAGCCCGGCCACGAACGGCAGTGCGGCCAAAGACGCAGACATCAAAACAGGCGCTGTGCCAGTGGCCGAGCGGGATGTGGTGGTTGCAACGGGCAGCGCTTTTGGAGCCGCCGTGGCCGCCGTATCTTCCGCACCCGTTTCTTATGCTCCGCCCATTCGAAAGGCGCCTGCAGCCGCTGAGACCCCGGTCGAATACCCGCGCCTGGGCACGCCCACGCGGTCCGAGGTGCTGGTGACCGCGTCGCTCGAAAGCGGTGGGCGCTACCTGGCGGGCACGTCAGATGTGTATTCGCTCACCCACGACGATGCTTTGCTGTATTTGCCCGCCGAGCCCCGGCTGCCGGGCCCGCCCCCTGCAACCATCAAGACCTGGCGGGTGGTGAGCCCATGATGCGGCGCTTTGCACGGGGCAAACTGGCTGCCGCATCGGGCGTTGTGGTTGCCATGGCGACGGCTGCGCTGCTGTCCGGGTGTGCGTCCAGTTATTACTACGGCGAAAGCGCCGGGGGCTCTGGTGGCGCGGGTTTTGGGTTGGGCGCTGCGCCCCGCACATCCATCATCACGGCCAACCATGCCGCGGCCGACATGCTGCTGCAGACCGCACCACTCGACCGCGAGCACGCTGTGCTGGTGGCCACGCTGGTCAACGTAGACCGGCTCAATGAGTCGTCACGCCTGGGGCGGATTTTTTCGGAGCAGATCGCGGGGCGTCTGGTGCAACGCGGCTACCCGGTCACCGAACTCAAGCTGCGCGAAAACGTGGCAATGCAGCGTGAGCAGGGCGAGTTGCTGCTGTCGCGCGAGCTGCGCGACGTGAGCCGCGCGCACGACGCGCAGGCGGTGGTGGTGGGCACCTATGCCGTGTCGGCCAGCATTCTTTACGTCAGCATCAAACTGGTAAAGCCTGAGGGCAACATGGTGGTGGCGGCGCACAACTATGCGGTGCCAATGGATGACAACGTGCGGGCGCTGCTGGCCGGGCGGTAGCTGATTCGTGCAGCGCAGCCTGCCATTGCCTGACGGTGTGAAAGCAAAAAAGGAGGCATCGCAATGCCTCCTTCTTTTGAACGGAACGGTGTTCATTTAGTATCAAATTAATAGCTGCTAGCGCTTATGGATAAAGCGCTAGAGGCCAATTTGACCTGAAATTTCGATAGTTCTCAGTGCAGCATCAAGGCACCCGCCGACTTGCTCTTGCCAGCGCGCGCAGGGGGGTTGCACAGGCCGCAGGTGAAATGGCGGTTTTCATACAGCTCGGTCACAAACTGGCCGCTGCACTGGCTGCACTTAGTGCGCGTCAGCATGCCTGCGTCCACAAACTTCACCAGGCGCCAGGCGCGGGTGAAGGACAGCAGCGGCTCGATCTCGGCCGTGGCCACTTGTTCGTTGTACAGGCGGTAGGCCTTGGTCAGCAGTTCCACCGAATCCAGATCCACACCCTTGGACAGGTACTCGTAGATGTTCAGGAACAGCGAGCTGTGGATGTTTTCTTGCCAGGTCAGGAACCAGTCGGTCGAGAAGGGCAACTGGCCCTTGGATGGCGATTTGCCCGCGATCTCTTTGTACAGGCGGATCAGGCGCTCGTACGACAGCGTGGTTTCCGACTCCAGCACCTGCATGCGGGCGCCCATCTGGATCAGCATGGCCGCGCGTTCGATCTGCTTGGACTCGTTCAGAACGCTCTTGACGGGGGCTTTGGCGGGTGTGGACATGGCGGGCTTTCGAAGGCGACAGGGACAAGATGGCGGAAAAGCAGGTGCTCAGAGCACTTCCGACACGCGGCTGGCCATCAGGATGTTGGCGTGCAGCGTGTTGGTGGCTTCGTTGCCCACCTTCTTGGCTGAGTGGTTGGTCAGCAAGCTCCACACCAGGTTGTCGTCCACCCGGAAGCTGCAAAGAAGCGTGTTTCTGGAGGCCAGTTTCATCACTTGCGCTGCCGAGAGCGATGCCAGAATATCGGCAGACTCTTCGTTCATGCCCAGACGGAAAACCGCTTCGGCCTTGTCCTGACGAATCAGGGTCTGGGCCAACATCAGGTACGTGAGGTTGGCTTCGCGGATTTCAGCGAGGATTTGTTCGTTGGTCATGGCAGCTTCCTTTTTTCCAGTTCCGGGTCTTGCGTTTTCTGCTGTTTGCAGGTTTGCGTGATCCGTTGAAATGGATTGTGAAACTGCCCCAATCAAAAATTAAGTCGGCGTTTGGATGTGCCGCGTGTCTGGTTCTGCGGTGGGGCATGTAGGAATTTGCCTTACAAGCCGATGAGCCTGAGTCCCGCACCTCACTCTGTGGCGCCTGCTGCGTCGGCAGGCGCTGGCCCCCGGGTTCTGCTCATGGTTTTGATAGCGCGGTCAAAACCATCTTTTTTGGGCTTTTGCAACCTTTGCCATGCTGCACCGGCCCGCACCCACCCGAATCAGCCCACTTCTTAACCTCTTGCCTAACCTTTTTCGACCGGGCGCGCAGGGTCTGCGCACCACTCGCTCCAGCTGCCCGCAAAAAGAGAGGTTGCCCCCAGCCCGGCGATTTCCATGGCCAGCAAATTGGGCGCAGCGCTCACGCCGCTGCCGCACTGGTGCACCACGGTGGCCGGGTCACGGCCTGCCAGCAGCGCATCAAACTCCGCACGCAGCACGTCGGCTGGCTTGAAGCGGCCATCTGGGCCGATGTTGTCGACGAACGGGCGGTTGAGCGCGCCGGGGATGTGCCCCGCCACGGGGTCGAGCGGTTCGACCTCGCCGCGATAGCGTGCACCAGCGCGCGCATCGATCACGGTCTGGCCGGGTTGGTGCAGGCGTGCCAGCACGTCGCTGGCCGTGGCCAGCTGGCGCAGGGGAGCGCCCAATTCAAAGTTGGATTGAAAGTGCGCGGGTTCTTCGCCGCTGTGGACTGCGCCGCCTGCGGCCTGCCAGGCCTGCAAGCCGCCATCGAGCACGGCGACCGCGTCGTGCCCGGCCCACTTGAGCATCCACCACAGCCGGCCGCAGTAGTTGGCGCCCTGACGGTCGTACACCACGGCCTGCATGTTGTTGGCCAAGCCCACGCTGGAGAGCCACACCGAAAAGCGCTCACGACTGGGCAGCGGGTGGCGGCCGCCCGATGCGGGCATGTCGGCCTCTTGGGCAGTGAGCGTGCCGCCAGCGCCGGGGGCACCGTGTTTGGCGCTCAGGTCCTGGTTCAGGTCGGCATACACCGCGCCGGGGATGTGTGCCTGCGCAAACTGCTGCGCACCTGCCGTGGGCTGGGTGAGGTCAAAGCTGCAGTCAAACACCATCAGCGGGGCGCCGCTGGCGATGAGGGATTGCAGTTCGGGGGCAGAGATGAGGGTGGTGTAGGTCATGGCAGCGGCGGCAGTGGCGAAGGGATGTCCAGCATTGTGTCAAGGCTTGGGGTTGAAAGCCGTATCAATCTCCCTTGATGCTGGGCGTCGCTCGCGACCTGAGAGACCGGCGCATCCCAGGCCAGGACCGCCGCGCAAGGGCCGCCCCGCCGCGCTGGCGGTGTTCCCCTTCCAGGGGGGGAAGGCGCGAAGCGACTCAGGGGGGACTTCATCCTAATGTTCTTCCGCCGGGGCGCCCGGTGCGGCCCGCGCACGCAAAACGGTGGCCACGATGCCGCTGGCCACAATCAGGGCCATGCCAATCCAGCCGATGGGCGGGATGACGTCGCCAAACAGCAGCACGCTGTAGATGGCGGCAAACACGATGCCTGAGTACTGCAGATTGGCCACCACCAAGGTGCCGCGCTGGGTTTTGGCGCTGGCGTAGGCGCGTGTCATGCACAACTGGCCGCCCGCGGCCAGAACGCCGATGGGCAGCAGCCACAAAGCCTGCCAGCCCGGCCATACCGATGTGCCGGTCAGCAACAATGCCGCGCCACCCGCCACCGCCGAGCCCACCGCAAAGTAAAACACCGTGCGCGATTCGGGCTCGCCCAGGCGAGAAAGCGCTACGACCTGCATATAGGCAAACGCGGCAGACAGGCCGGACATCAGCCCGATCATTCCGGCAAATGCCTGGTTCTGGTCCAGGCTGGGGCGCAGCATCATCACCACACCGGCAAACCCGGCCAGCACTGTCAGCACCAGCGGGCCCTGCAGTGCGGGGCGCGGGCTGGCTGCGGAGGGGCGCCACGCCAGCAGCGTGCCGCCGACGAGGAACGCCGCAATCCACACGCTGCTCATGTAGTTGAGCGTCATGGCCGTGGCCAGGGGCAGGTGGGCAATGGCATAAAACCAGGCACCGAGGGACGCCACCCCCACCAGGCTGCGCCACGCGTGCATGCCGGGGTACTGCGTGGCCAGCGTCACCTTTTGCGAGCGGGCCAGCAGCCACAAAATCAACATGCCGATGATGCCCCGGTAGCACACGAGTTCGGCCGAGTTGAAGAAGTCCGAAGCGATCTTGACGCACACGCCCATGCTGGCAAACAGAAACGCGGCCAACACCATCCAGAGGGCTTGCATCGGGTTGTGATCTCTTGAGGCGCACCGGGGGGTGCAGAAGTGAAAATAGCTGCCAGCGCTTATTTATTAAGCAATGGCAGCTATTGTAATGAGAGCAGGCGAGGGCGGGCCTGCGGATTGGCGGGGATTTGCCGCCGTATTCAGCGCTTTGGCGCGGCCGGGTCGATGGCGTCGCTACCGATGGTTTTGCGGTACCACTCGTGGAAGTGCTGCATGCCATCTTCCATCGGGCTTTGGTACGGGCCCACTTCATTGTCGCCCCGGGCCAGCAGGGCCTTGCGGCCTGCATCCATGCGCTCGCCGATCTCGTCGTCTTCGATGCAGGTTTCCATGTAGGCGGCTTTTTGCGCCTCCACAAATTCGCGCTCAAACGCCGCAATCTCTTCGGGGTAGTAGAACTCCACCATGTTCATGGTCTTGGTCGGGCTGATGGGGTGCAGCGTCGACACGGTGAGCACATGCG
The DNA here is from genome assembly GCF_046291265.1 of Acidovorax sp. Taxonomy (GTDB): domain Bacteria; phylum Pseudomonadota; class Gammaproteobacteria; order Burkholderiales; family Burkholderiaceae_C; genus Acidovorax. The sequence goes on from NZ_JBKBTV010000050.1 coordinate 25,592, forward strand.
GGTACCACTCGACCATGATGTGCGGGTACAGCGTGAGCCAGATCGCACCATATTTGGGCGGCTTGCCTTCGCGGTAGGCCAGCAGGGCCTCGTGCCAGCGCTCGTACACGGGGCTGCCCGCCTTGCCCAGGCGGTTGGCCACGCCTACGGTCTGCACCGAGTAGTTCTGGCCAAACTCCCAGCGCAGGTCGTCGCACGTCACAAAGCTGCCGAGCCCCGGGTGGAAGGGGCCGACGTGGTAGTCCTCCAGATAGACCTCGATGAAGGTCTTCCAGTTGTAGTTGCACTCGTGCATCTCGACGTGGTCCAGCACATAACCGCCAAAGTCCAGGTCGGCGCGCGGGCCCATATGGGCCAGGTCGGCTGCCACGTCGTAGCCGTTGTCTTCAAAGATGAGGCCGTTCCACTCGCGCAGTTGGTAGTTGTTGAGGTTCAGGCACGGGTCGTGCGAGAAGTGGGGTGCGCCCAGCAGTTCGCCTTGGGGGCTGTAGGTCCAGCGGTGCAGGGGGCACACGATGTTGCCGCCCGCACTGCCTTTTTGTTGCGTGTGCAGCGAACCCTTGCCCTTGAGCATGACGGCCTGGCGGTGGCGGCACACGTTGGAGACCAGCTCGACGCCGCCCTGGGCGTTGCGCACCAGCGCACGGCCCTCGCCCTCCTGGGGCAGTGCGTAGTAGTCGCCCGCATTGGGCACAGCCAATTGGTGCCCCACGTAGCGGGGCCCGCGCTGGAAGATGGTGCTCAGCTCGCGCTGGAACAGCGCATCGTCAAAGTAGCTTGAAACTGGTAGTTGGCTTGCGGCCTGCTGCAGTTGAAGACTTAAATCAGACATGGGTGACCTGACCTAAAGACTCCCCACAGGGAGAAAGTGCGGGAGGTGCGCCTGGGAATGCGCATCTGGAAAAAAGAAACCGGCTAGGGGTGACTAGCCGGCTCGACTGGAATGGGATTATAGGTGGTGGGGTTATTCCCGCATCCCAGCTACGTGTATTGAAAACATCGCTACCGCAGGGGCGTGCGCAGTGGGTATCGGCGCGTGTCTGACACTTTCACCGCAAGGGTGCGCCTAAAATCACCGGTTTTTCACCCGCGCTCTGCCGCCCCCTCCATGCCCAAGGCCCCCGCCAAATCTGCTCTGACCGCCGAACCCGCCAGCTATGAAGCGGCGCTGGAAGAGCTGGAGCAGCTCGTGGCCCGCATTGAGTCGGGCCAATTGCCCCTGGACCAAATGCTGGCGGGCTATCAGCGCGGCGCCACTCTGCTGGCCTTTTGCCGCCAGCGGCTGGACGCTGTGCAGGACCAGATCAAGGTGCTGGACGAAGGGCAACTCCAACCATGGACCCAGGAATGAGCGCGGTACCGATGTCCCAGAGCCCCGTGTTTGACCTGGCTCCCTGGAGCCAGAACCACCTGGCCCGCGTGGAACAAGCCTTGTCGCAGTGGGTGGGCCACGGCGCCCCTGCCGGGTTGGGCGACGCCATGCGGTACGCGGTGCTCGATGGCGGAAAGCGCCTGCGTCCCCTGCTGGTGTTGGCGGCCTATGAGGCGGTCTGCAGCGGTACCCATGGCGCGCAGGCCGCGCCGGTGCTGGACGACGATGCGGCCATCCGTGCGGCCTGCGCGGTGGAGCTGATCCATGCGTATTCGCTGGTGCACGACGACATGCCTTGCATGGACAACGACGTGCTGCGCCGTGGCAAACCCACCGTGCATGTGCAGTTTGGCGAAGCCCCGGCGCTGCTGGCGGGCGATGCCTTGCAGGCGTTTGCCTTCGAGCTGCTCACGCCGGACGACAGCTTGATTCCCCCTGCCGTCCAGGCCACTTTGTGCCGTTTGCTGGCGCGTGCTGCCGGGTCGGCGGGCATGGCGGGTGGGCAGGCGATTGACCTGGCCAGTGTGGGCCTGGCGCTGACGGAAGATCAACTGCGCCAGATGCACCGCCTGAAAACCGGCGCGCTGCTGCAGGGCAGCGTGTTGATGGGCGCGGTGTGTGGCCATGCTGCTGCCACGGCTTACCAGGCGTTGTCTGACTATGGTGCGGCCATGGGCTTGGCGTTTCAGGTGGTGGATGACATCCTGGATGTGGTGGCCGATTCGGCCACGCTGGGCAAGACGGCGGGCAAAGACGCTGCGGCCGACAAACCCACTTATGTATCGCTGCTGGGCCTGGAGCGGGCCCAGGCCTACGCCCAGGAGCTGCTGGTGGAGGCGCATTCCGCCCTTGTCGGCAGCGGCCTGCCGGACACCCGCGCGCTGGCTGCACTTGCAGACATGGTGGTGAGGCGCTCTTATTGATGCCATGCCACCATCACGCGGTGTGGCCCCCGTCTGGTCACGCTGCACGAAATATTGTGTCAAATTGGCCTCTAGCGCTTATCCAATAAGCGCTAGTAGCTATTAAAAGAATAGTAAATGTCCACGATGTCCTTTCCCCTGTTGCAGACCATCAATGACCCGGCGGACCTGCGCAAGCTTTCGCGCGCAGACCTCAAGGTGTTGGCCACCGAACTGCGCGGGTTCGTGATCGAGAGCGTGGCGCAAACGGGCGGGCATTTGAGCTCCAACCTCGGCACGGTGGAGTTGACGGTGGCGCTGCACCACGTCTTCAACACCCCCGAAGACCGCCTGGTGTGGGACGTGGGCCACCAGACCTATCCGCACAAGATTCTCACGGGTCGGCGCGAGCGCATGCACACGCTGCGCCAGTTTGGCGGCATCTCGGGTTTTCCGCAGCGCGCTGAGAGCATTTACGACACCTTTGGCACCGCGCATTCCAGCACCAGCATCTCCGCAGCCCTGGGCATGGCGCTGGCCGCCAAACGCAAGGGCGAAAATCGCCACGCCGTGGCCATCATTGGCGACGGCGCCATGAGTGCAGGCATGGCGTTCGAGGCGCTGAACAACGGTGGTGTGGCCGACGCCAACCTGCTGGTGGTGCTGAACGACAACGACATGAGCATCAGCCCGCCGGTGGGCGCGCTCAACCGGTATCTGGCGCAACTCATGAGCGGCCAGTTCTACGCGGCTGCCAAGAACGTGGGCAAGACGGTGCTGCGCCCCGTGCCGCCCTTGTTGGAGCTGGCCAAGCGTTTCGAGCAGCAGGCCAAGGGCATGGTGGTCCCCGCCACGCTGTTCGAGAAGTTCGGCTTCAACTACATCGGCCCTATCGACGGTCACGACCTCGATTCGCTGATCCCCACGCTCGAGAACATCAAGAGCCTCAAGGGCCCGCAGTTCCTGCACGTGGTCACCAAAAAAGGCCAGGGCTACAAGCTGGCCGAGGCCGACCCGGTGGCCTACCACGGCCCGGGCAAGTTCGACCCCGCCGTGGGCCTGGTCAAAAGCACTGCCGCTCCCAAGCCCACTTTCACCCAGGTGTTTGGCCAGTGGTTGTGCGACATGGCCGCTCATGACAGCCGCCTGGTCGGCATCACACCCGCCATGCGCGAAGGCTCGGGCATGGTCGAGTTTGAAAAACGTTTCCCGGACCGCTACTACGACGTGGGCATTGCCGAGCAACACGCCGTGACGTTTGCGGCCGGCATGGCCTGCGAGGGCGTGAAGCCCGTGGTGGCGATCTATTCCACCTTCTTGCAGCGCGGCTACGACCAACTGATCCATGACGTGGCGCTGCAGAACCTGCCGGTGGTGTTTGCGCTGGACCGCGCGGGCTTGGTCGGCGCGGACGGTGCCACCCACGCGGGTGCGTACGACATTCCGTTTGTGCGCTGCATCCCCAACATGAGCATGGCCTGCCCCGCCGATGAGCGCGAGTGCCGCCAGTTGCTGAGCAGCGCTTTTGAACAGGACCACCCCGTGGCCGTGCGCTACCCGCGTGGCAGTGGTGCGGGCATTGCACCCTTGGCCACGCTGGACAGCCTGCCGTTTGGCAAGGGCGAGGTCCGCCGCGAGCGCAAGGGCACAGACACCAACGCGCCCCGCATTGCCATCCTGTCGTTTGGCACCTTGCTGTACCCCGCGCTGGAGGCCGCCGAGGCGCTGGATGCGACCGTGGTGAACATGCGCTGGGCCAAGCCCATCGACGAAGCGCTGCTGCGCGAGGTGGCCGAACACCACGATGCCCTGGTGACGCTGGAAGACGGCGCCATCATGGGCGGCGCAGGCAGCGCCGTGACCGAGGCGCTCAACACCGCGGGCATCGTGCGCCCGGTGCTCCAGCTGGGTCTCCCAGATGTGTTCATTGAACATGGCGATCCGGTCAAGTTGATGGCCCTGCAAGGGCTGGACGCCGTGGGAATTCGCACATCGATTGCAAGCCGTTTTCTGTCCCCAACCCCCCGGTAGCCACCCAGCACTTGCAGCTGGGATGCGTCTGTGAAATCGCGGCTGCTGCCGCGATTTTTTCGCGTTGGGCTCACGCCTTTCGTGCGTCTTTCTGGTGCTGTCCCGCAGATGCTTGCAGAAGCCTGAAGTCTTGTACAAGAGGTCGATTTTTCGCGGGAAAACCCGCAAAAGTCTCGGGGGGCATGTTTCTACAATGAACGCGGCTGAAACAAGTCCTTGGCTCGCCGTGCACAACGCGTGCGCCCAAGTTTTGAAATCACTATATCGGAGAGAACCTCATGGATCGTCGTTCAATCATCAAGCAGGCCGGCATCGCTGGCGTGCTGGCTGCAGGCGTAGCGCCTGCCGTCCACGCCCAGGCAGCCGTTCGCTGGCGCCTGGCCTCCAGCTTCCCCAAGTCGCTGGACACCATCTACGGCGGCGCTGATGTGTTCTCCAAGGCTGTCAAGGCCATGTCGGGCGGAAAGTTTGAAATCTCCGTGCATGCCGGTGGCGAGCTGATGCCTCCGTTTGGCGTGGTGGATGGTGTGCAGCAAGGAACGGTCGAGATGGCACACAGCGTGCCCTACTACTTCTACGGCAAGAACCCTGCCTTTGCGCTGGGCTCGGCGATTCCGTTTGGCTTCAATGCCCGCCAGATGAATGCGTGGATGCTGCATGGCAACGGCCGCAAGCTCATGAACGAGTTTTACGGCGGCTACAACATGATCAGCTTTGCGGGCGGCAACACCGGCACCCAGATGGGTGGCTGGTACCGCAAGGAAATCAAGTCGCCTGCTGACTTCAAGGGCATGAAGATGCGCCTGGGTGGCGGCCTGGTGGGCGAAGTGATGCAAAAACTGGGCGCGGTCCCGCAGAGCATCCCCGGTGGCGAAATCTACCAAGCCCTTGAAAAGGGCACGTTGGACGCCGCAGAGTGGGTGGGACCTTATGACGACCAGAAGCTGGGCTTCAACAAGGTTGCCCCGTTCTACTACTACCCCGGCTGGTGGGAAGGCGGTCCAGAAGTGGACTTCTTCGTCAACCAGAAGGCGTTTGACGCGCTGTCTTCCGAGAACAAGGCCATTGTCGAAGCCGCAACCAACGTGGCCCATGTGGACATGCTGGCCAAGTACGACGCACTGAACCCCACCGCGCTGAAACAGCTGGTGGCCGCCAAGACCAAGGTGCTGCCGTTCTCGCAAGCCGTGATGGACGCTTCCTTCAAGGCCTCGATGGAAGTCTTTGCAGAAAACGACGCAAAGAGCCCCGAGTGGAAGAAGATTTACGCGGACATGCGCGGATTCCAGCGTGACCAGATCCTGTGGTTCCGCTTCGCGGAAGCCCGCTACGACTCCTTCATGTCTGCACAGAAGATCTGATTCGGACAACGGGGCGAAAGCCCCTTTGTTCGCCCAACCCGCCCGGTATTCGCCTGGCGGGTTTTTTTGCGTTCGCATGTTTGCGTGGTGTCAGCCGACAGCGTGTCGACGGGCAGCTTAGACAAGCTGTGCGAAAGCCCTTTCGGGCACGCAACGGGCGATGGGCGATGGGCGGCGCGGGGTTGGTCCACCGTCCCGCCCCTCGCTGGACCAAGCTCCGAAGGGGGCGCACAACCCCCAATGGTGCGGTCCGGGGCCAGTTTGCGCCGTGGTTTCCCCATGGATCGGTGGTTCTTCTGCTCGGTTGTCTCGGTGCGCGGTCGGGTAGCTGCAGTTGCAATGCCAGTTGCAGTTGCAGTTGCAGCGAACAAGAACCCCGGCGCGCCATCGCCGCACTGTTCCCAACCATGAAAAAAGCCCCTGCAGACATCCATCTGCAGGGGCTTTGGCGTGTGCCCGGCGCTTTTAACAGCGCTCGGCTAACGAGAACGGTTCAATTCTCACTTTTTCTCGTTGGCCATGGAGTCTTGAAGCGCCTTCAGAGGGTCATCTGCGGCGGATGGCGCGCCAGCATCGGGGGCTGCTGGAGCGGCTCCTTCCATGCCCGCAGTGGGGTCGGTGGCTTCTGGTGCCCCTGCCGCATCGGGCATCGCGGCTTCCATTTCCATGCGGACCTTGTCGAGGTCATATACCTCTGTTTTGTCCAGGCCGCTCGATACGATGCCGGGGAAGGCGATGATCAGGCCGACCATGACGAGCTGGATGATCAGGAAGGGGATTGCGCCCCAGTAGATCTGGGTTGTGGTCACGGGCGCAATCATCTTCTTGGTGACCTTGTCCATGTACTCCTTCGCCGGGGCCACGCTGCGCAGGTAGAACAGGGCAAAACCAAACGGTGGGTGCATGAACGAGGTCTGCATGTTCACCGCCAGCAGCACGCCAAACCAGATCAGGTCAATGCCCAGCTTGTCGGCCACGGGGGCCAGCAGCGGCACAACGATGAAGGACAGCTCAAAGAAGTCCAGGAAGAACGCCAGGAAGAACACCATGATGTTCACGACGATCAGGAAGCCCAGTTGGCCGCCAGGAAGGCCGGTCAGCAGGTGCTCCACCCACAGAGGACCGTCCACGCCCTGGAACGTCAGGCCGAACATGGTCGCACCCACCAGGATGAACACCACAAAACACGACAGCTTGGTGGTGGTGGTCACGGCTTGCTTGAGCAGAGACATCGTCAGGCGGCCGCGCAGGATGGCCATGATGCCAGCGCCCAAAGCGCCCATGGCGCCGCCTTCCGTAGGTGTCGCCACGCCCAGGAAGATCGTGCCCAGCACCAGGAAGATCAGCAGCAGCGGAGGGATCAGCACAAACGTCACGCGCTCTGCCGCACGGGAGAGCAGGCCCATGCGGGTGATCTTGTTGATGCTGGCCGCCACGAACGCCAAGGCCACGCCAAAACACATGGAGACCACGATGGTTTCGTCCAGCGCCACGCGGTCCACGGTTTCACCAGACCACCAGCTGTGCAGGGCGGGCATGTTCTTGGCCACGTAGACGGATGCGGCCACGCAAATGCTGGTCAGCACCAGCAGCGATGTGACACCACTCTTGCCGTTGTCGTCGCGCAATGTGCGCGCTTCGGGCGGGATGGCGGGCACCCATTGGGGCTTGATGAACGCCAGCACGACGACATACAGCGCATAGAGGCCAGTAAGCATCAGACCCGGCAGGAAAGCGCCCTTGTACATGTCGCCGACGCTGCGGCCCAACTGGTCGGCAATGATGATCAGTACCAGCGAGGGCGGAATGATCTGCGCCAGCGTGCCGGAGGCGGCAATCACGCCCGCCGCCAGTCGCCGGTCATAGCCATAGCGCAACATGATGGGCAGCGAGATCAGGCCCATCGAAATTACCGACGCAGCCACCACGCCGGTGGTGGCTGCCAGCAGGGCGCCGACGAAGATCACAGCCAGGGCCAGGCCGCCACGGATGGGGCCGAACAGCTGGCCGATGGTGTCCAGCAGATCCTCGGCCATGCCGCTGCGCTCCAATATGAGCCCCATCAGCGTGAAAAACGGAATGGCCAGCAGGGTGTCGTTCTGCATGATGCCGAAGATGCGCAGGGGCATCGCTTGCAGCAGCGCTTCGGGCAGCACGCCCAGCTCGATGCCAATGAAGGCAAAGAACAGGCCGCAGGCGCCCAGGCTGAAGGCGACCGGAAAGCCCACCAGCAAGAAGCAGATGAGCCCCACAAACATGATGGGGGCGAGATTATGGGTGAGGAATTCCATGGTGTGTGCTCCGCTCAGAGGGCCTGGGCCTTGTTTTTGCCATTGCCCTTGGCGGCTTCGGCCAGGTTGCGGATGGATTCAGCCAGTTCTTCTTCTGCTGTCTTTTCGGTTTTCTTGACGGTGGGGTCTTCGATCAGCCCCTGCAGGAAAGCCAGGCGTTTGATCAGCTCGGAGATGCCCTGCAGCCACAACAGCGAGAAGCCCAGCGGCATCATCAGGTACACGGGCCAGCGGATCAGGCCGCCCGCGTTGTTGGACATCTCACCCGACACCAGGCCACGCATGAAGAACGGAATGCCATACCAGAGGATGGCCAGGCACATGGGGGTGAGAAAGACGATGTAGCCAAAGACGTCGATCCAGATCTGGGTGCGCTTGGAAAAGCGGCTCGAGATCACGTCCACCTTGACGTGTTCGCCTTGCAGCAATGTGTAGCCCGCCGCCAGCAGGAACGAGGCGGCAAACAGGTACCACTGCACTTCCAGAAAAGCGTTGGAGCTGATGTTGAACGCCTTGCGCACAACGGCGTTGACTCCGCTGATGATCGTGGAGGCAAGGATCAGCCAGACCACGTACTTGCCGACCTGGGTGTTAAGCCAGTCGATCCCCCTCGATAACTTCAATAGAGCCTGCATGGTGTCTCCAATAGATGGCTATGTGTATGACGCGCCAGTCTGCATGCGGGTGGTGCAGGGACTGGGCAAACTTTTACAACGGCGCGATTCTACGGAGCAGTTTAGGCCGAGCCTGACGGCAGCGTGACGGGGCTATCCCTAGGCAGATGCTCGGGGTGATGCTATGCTTTTGAGAGCAATTAGGGTTTCTTCTTAGACGTTTTGACAGGCTTTTGGCGCGCAAACTGCCACCAGGGCAGCACCGTGCTCATCGCCAGCACCTCGCCGCAGTGCAAAGGGGTGTAGCCCGGCAACGCCGCCATGTGGGCTTGCCAGTCGGGGGTTTGCAGCAGCTGGCGCAGAGCCAGCGTGGCGGGCTGGTCCAGGCTGGCCTTCAGGCAAGCCAGGTGGTAGCGCTCGTGCACCAGGGGCACAAAGCCCAGCCCGCGGGCCCGGGCGACCAGTTCAATGCCCATGCCCACGTCGGCAGCGCCAGCCGCCACAGCCTGTGCGATGGCGGTGTGCGAGGGTTCGTTCAGCCCGTAGCCCGTGATGGCCTCGGTGGCAATACCGGCCTGTGCGAGCAGGTCGTCCAGCA
>NZ_JBKBTV010000050.1:34770-36691 GCF_046291265.1 Acidovorax sp.
TGCGCGCCACGTCGGCCAGGCTGTGCAGCGCCAGCGGGTTGCCGGGCGCCACGATGAGCCCCTGCGTGCGCTGGGCAAACCCGATGATCTTGTGCAGACCCGGCTGCAGCAGGGGCTTGTAGGTGCGTGCGGTCCATGCGTCAGCAGCAGCGTGCTCCACGGTATGAAAGCCCGCCAGCGTGCACCGCCCCTCGTTCAGGGCGCGAATGGCGTCCACGCTGCCGGTAAACCGGATGTCCAGGTGCAAAGCCCCCGCCTCGCTCGGTGTGGCTGCGTGCGCACGCAGCGCCACCAGTGCGTCGTCGTGGCTGGCGTACAGGGTCAGCACATGGGCATGGGGGTCAAACGCCACGGCAAAGGCTCGCTCCAGGTCGGCGTGCAGCGCGGCAATTTGTGGGGCCAGTCGGGCCTGCGCCTGGCGCTCGGCCCACAGCAGTTTGGCGCCGAACTCGCTCAGCTGCGCCGACTGGCCCTTGCCCCACACGATGAGTTCTCCGCCGAGCTGGTTCTCCCAGCGCTTGAGCGCGCCCCACACATGGCGGTACGACAGGCCAAGGCCCCGCGCTGCGCCCGAGATGGAGCCCTGCTCGGCCACGGCCTGCAGCAGTTCGGGCAGCGGATTGCGAATGAGTGCGTTGCCCGCATCGCGGCTGAGTGTGTAGTGAAGTTGGACCCTATGCACGGACGTTCATATCGCTGGATATTGGTTGGGTGCCTACGATAGCCCAAACCGATCATCAGGCGCCATGTCCACCCTCACCGAAAGCGCGAGCACAGCGCTGCAACTCACCCTGTCTTCCGACCCGGTTCTCTGGACCATCGTGGGCCGCTCCTTGTCCGTCAGTGCCACCGCCTGTGTGTTGGCTTGTGGTGTGGGGCTGGTGCTGGGCGCGTGGCTGGGCGTCGCCCGGTTTGCGGGGCGGGGCGCGGTGTTGGCCGTGCTCAACACGTTGTTGGCCGTGCCGTCGGTGGTGGTGGGGCTGGTGGTGTACCTGGTGCTGTCGCGCAGCGGGCCGCTGGGGTCGCTGGGGTGGTTGTTCAGCTTCAAGGCCATGGTGCTAGCGCAGGCGATTTTGGTTTTGCCGGTGGTCACAGCGCTCACGCGCCAGGCGGTGGAAGACGCTGAACGCGCGCATGGCGAGCAACTGCGGTCCATGGGCGCAGGCTCGCTGCTGCGCAGCCTGCTGCTGGCGTGGGACGAGCGCTACGCGCTGCTCACGGTGCTGATTGCGTCGTTTGGCCGCGCGATCTCTGAAGTGGGCGCGGTGATGATTGTGGGCGGCAACATCGACGGCTTTACCCGCGTGATGACCACCGCCATCGCGCTGGAAACGAGCAAGGGCGACCTGCCCCTCGCACTGGCACTCGGCATCATCTTGCTGGCCGTGGTGCTGGCGCTCAATGTGTTGATTGCACTGGTGCGCCGCTGGCGTGAGCGGGTGGATGGCTCGGCCTCCAGCACGCCGGTGGGGGTCGCAGCATGAGCGGGCCTGTGGCGCACGCCTGGGTGGACATGCGCCAAGTGACCGTGCGCTACGGCCGCGTGCAGGCGCTGGACCAGGTCACGCTGCGCATCACATCCGGCGAGCGCGTGGCGCTGGTGGGTGCCAACGGCAGTGGCAAAAGCACCTTGCTGCGGGTGCTCCATGGTCTGGCCGATGCCAGTGGGGGCGGGTTTCAGTGCAACGGCAATATGCGCCAGGCCATGCTGTTCCAGCGCCCGCACATGCTGCGCACCAGCGCACAAAACAACGTGGCGCTGGCGCTGTGGCTGCGGGGCACGCGCTGGCGCGATGCGCGCACCGCCGCGCTGGCCGCATTGCAGCGCGTGGGGTTGCAAGACATTGCTGCACAGAACGCCCGCACCTTGTCGGGCGGACAACAACAGCGTGTGGCGCTGGCCCGCGCATGGGCCCTGCGG
>NZ_JBKBTV010000051.1:0-36210 GCF_046291265.1 Acidovorax sp.
AGTCATCCACGCCAAATGCTCTCCCACGGGCTTCGATCCCAGAGGGCTTACGGGCTGTGGATAACTGTCCAAACTCAATGGCCTAAACATCGAAAACGAAAGATACAAGGGAGTGAAGATCAATTAGCCAACCGCAGGCTGCGTCCACCCCGGCACGGCGATGGCGTAGCGCGTGCCTTTGCCCTGGCCGGTGACCTGCAGCAGCCCCTTGTCCACCAGATCTGCCAGGTCGCGCGTGGCTGTGGGCTTGCTGGTGCCGGCAAGCTTGGTGTACTTGTCGGCGGTGAGCCCGCCGAGGAAGCCCCCGCCCAGCTCCACACTGCCCGCCGCCAGCAAGCGATCCAGCACCTTGGTTTGGCGGGCGTTGATGTCCGCACCTGCCATTCGCCCACGAAACGCCGCCTTGTCCACCGCCTGCCGCACCACCGCCTGCGACGCGATGCAGCCTTGCGCAAAGGCCTGTACGAACCACAGCACCCACGGCGTGACGTCAGGCAAGCCCTTTTGCGCTGCGTTCAACGCGTCGTAGTACGCGCTTCGCTGGACCAACATGCGCCGCGCCATGCCGAAGATGGGCGCGGAAAACCGCTGCAGCTGCCCGTGCCCCGCCGCCCCCGTCTGTCGCGCTGCCAAGTCTTGCGCCAACGCCATGTCTGCCAGCGCACGGCCAATGCGGCCGTTGCCGTCCTCAAACGGGTGCACCGTCTCAAACCACAGGTGGGCCACAGCCGCGCGTACCAGCCCGTTCAGGCGGTTCAGGCCATCAAGCGCGCCCTTTGCATCCACTGAGGGCCGGGTGGCCTCAAACCACTCCATGAACTGCGCCATCTCAGACGCAACCTGATGCGACGGTGGCGCTTGGTAGTGCACCACCTCACGCCCCATCGGTCCGCTCACGATCTGCATGGGGTCTTCATGGTCCCGCCACCGGCCCACGGTGATGCGCTGAATGCCCGACGTGCCACCGGGAAACAATGCGGACTGCCAGCGCCCCAGTCTGTCCGCATCCAGCGGCGCGGTGCAACGCTCCACAGCATCCTGCATCACATCCACCAACCCCTCCACAGACCGGTTCGGTGCAGTGGGCGCGTCGTCATCCAGCCCCAGGCGGCGCGCCACGGATGAGCGCACAGCCCCCAAGTCCAGCTGCTGCCCCTCGATCTGCGCGGTGGCCAGTGCCTCTTGCACCCACAGTTCACGCGCAATCTCTTGCGCAGGCCACAAGCCAATGGCATCCAGCAAACCCAGCAGACGGCCCTGCTCCATGCGAGCCGATTCGAGGGCGGGCACCAATGCGGCTGCATCCACCTGCAAGGCAGGCCAGCCAGGCTGTTGCCACAGATACCGGGGTGGATGTGAAGGTGCAAAAGATGCGGTCATGAGCCGCATTGTAGGAAATACGGCTCAGTTTTTGATCCGAATTTTTCTGGATACGGCTCATGGCCCAGAGCTCCTTCGCTTCGGCAAGCTCAGCCCGAACGTTGGAGAGCTATCTCTGGGGCATGCACATCTTCAAGCCAAATTGGCCTCCGGCGCTTATTCATAAAGCGCTGACAGCTATGAAATTGTGAGTCCTCACACTGCTAGATCGCCGTCAGCCCCACACCCCTTGGCCAACGATTGCGGCGCATGCCACGGCAAAGCAAAACAGCGCGCAACAGCAAAAGCCTGCCCCGCATCACTCCCCGTCCAAAAGCCCCACCTGCTTGAGTTCCGCAAATTGGGCCGCCATCGTCGGGTTGCCGCGGGTCAGCTTCTTGATCGTCAGGTCTTCCGCCTTGTCGTTGGCCAAGCGCAGGTTGTTGGCCGACTTGTGCAGCGCTTCCTTGGTCTTCTCCAGGTCCTTGATGGCCTCGTCGATGCGCTTGATGGCCTCCTCGAACCCGTCCGACGCCAGGCGCCAGTTGCGCCCAAAGGCGCCCTTGAACTCCTCCAGTTGCGACTCGAACTTGGTGATGTCCAGGTTCTGCGCCTTCACCAGCGCCAGCTCTGATTTGTACTGCAGCGACTTCATCGACGCGTTGCGCAGCAGCGTGATGATGGGGATGAAGAACTGCGGCCGCACCACGTACATCTTGGGGTAGCGGTAGAACATGTCCACGATGCCGGTGTTGTAGAGCTCGCTCTCGGGCTCCAGCAGCGACACCAGCACCGCGTACTCGCAGCCTTTTTCGGTGCGATCCTTGTCCAGCTCTTTCAAGAAGTCTTCGTTGCGCTTTTTGGTGACGGTCTCGTCGTTCTCGTTCTTCATCTCGAACATGATCGAGACAATCTCGTTGCCCGACTCATCCAGGTCGCGAAAGATGTAGTCGCCCTTGCTGCCGCTGCGGGCGTCGTTGTCCTTCTCGAAATACGCGCGGGGAAACGCCGTGGCGCGGATGCGGTTGAACTCCGTCTCGCAGTGTTGCTCCAGCGTCTCGCCCACCATCTTGGTCGACAGGCGCGCCTTCATGTCCCGCAGCCGCGCAATCTCGCCGTCGCGGTCACGCAACTGCAAGGCGTACTGCTCCTTGATGGCGGCCTCCTCCAGCTGCTTTTTCATCACCACCAGGTTCAGATCGTTCTTGAACTCATCGCGCTCCCGGGCCACCACGGTGACCGCATCGGACACGGCCAGCCTGCGCGTCACCTCGCCCGCATCCAGTTGCGATTTCAGCTGCTGGATCTCGGCGTCCTTTTTGGCGGCCACGCCTTGCAGCTCCTGCGCCAGCCGGGCCTCTGCCAGCTGGGCCGCAGTTTGCTGGGCTTGGCGCGCGCGCTCCAGCTCATTCGCCATCGCATCGCGCTGCTTTTCGACCGCGCTCAGGGCCTGCGCCACCGCCAAGTCGCGCTCCACCGCGCCCGCACCCAGCTGGGCTTTCAAGGCTTGAATCTCGGAGTCTTTGGCGGCCGTGGACTTCTGCAGCTCATTGGCCACCTGGGCTTGCGCCAGCGCCACTGCATTGCGCTTGTCCTGCTCGGCCAGCTCCAGCCTGTCGTGCAGCTGCGCGCTGAAATCCGCGTCGCGCACCTGCTTAAGGATGTCGGCATACCCGGTTTCGTCCACCTTGAACGCCTTGTTGCAGTGGGGGCAGATGATGTCGTGCATGGCGGTCACCGTATGTCGTGTTTCGTTGGGTGGGGAGCATAGCGGGCAAGCGATGCGCTTTGGGATGGCGGACGTCGACGGACTTGCCTCGACCCATCCAACCGATGTATTTCGAGCCAAATTGGTCACTAGCGCCCGTGGAATATGCGCCAATAGCTATCAAAACCATAGTGACTGTTCTGCAGGCAATTTTTACCCCCTTCCTTTGACACCGCCAAGCCACCTTAAGCTGAACATTCGAACATGGGCGCCTCGCAAGGCAAGGTGACTTGCGCAAGTACGCTTTGTCGTACGGTAATACCTCTAAGTCATTGTCATTATTAAGTTTTCGGTAAAAAATACCAAACCGCTAAAACGTACCGAAATGCTTGAACTCAGCCCTGCCATCACCCGCCAATACATCGACGCCGTTGCCGTGTTCGATGCACTGGCTGAAGCCACCGAAGAAGCAGCCCAGGTGCGCGGCGGCATGTATTGGCACGCGGGGCCAGCGTCGTCGCCAGAATCGAAGTACCTGGTGCGCACCACGCCCGCAGGGGCCGAAACCAGCCTGGGCCCCCGCACGCCCGAGACACAGGCCATCTACGACAAATTCACGCAAAGAAAGCAGGCCAGCGCCGAACGGCTGACCGGCCTGAAAGCCGCGCTGGACCAGCAACAGCGCATGAACCGCGCCCTGCGGGTCGGCAGGGTCGATCCCTTGGTGGTGGCGTTACTCAACCGCTTGGCCAGCACCCACCTCAGCGAACATTTTCGCGTGGTGGGCACCCACGCCCTCTACGCCTACGAGGCCGCAGCCGGGGTGCGGCTGGACGCAGATGCACTGGCCACGCGTGATATTGATTTGCTGTGGGACACCCGCAAACGCATCATTTTTTCTACCCAGCTCGCACGGGTGGACAGCTCCATGCTGGGGGTGCTCAAAAAGGTAGACCCCACCTTTCGCATACGGCAGAGCCAAAAGTACACCGCCGTCAACAAAGACGGCTTTGAGGTGGACATCATCCGCCGTGAGCAGACGGACGACGACCCCCACCCCATCAAGCTCAGTGACGCGGACGAAGACTTCTGGGTGGCCCAGGCCCGCCGCGCCAGTGTGCTGCTGGACTCACCGGGTTTCTCCGCCGTCATCGTCGCCACCAACGGCACCATGGCCCGCATGAACACCGTGCACCCGGCCACGTTTGTGGCGTTCAAGCGTTGGATGGCGGGGCAACCCGACCGCGACCCGCTCAAGCGACGCCGGGACGTGCTGCAGGCTGACGCGGTGCAGGTGCTGCTGGAGCAGTATTTGCCGCAGGTTTAAGAGTGGCTGATTCCGCCGCAGATCAGTGTAGAGAAGGATGGGGGCGTGGGGTATTCACGGGGGGTGGTGTAGGTATGCCGAAACATGGGTTCGGAGCGCAGGCAGGCCCGCCGCATAGCACGTTTGTGCTACATTGCCTCGAACCATCTCGGAGCCGCCATGTCCACCACCACCATCCGCATTGAAGACGAACTCAAAGTCCGCGTAGCGGCCGCAGCGCAGCAAATGGGCAAGTCGGCCCACGCCTTTATCGTGGACGCATTGGCCGAACGGGTAGAACAAGTGGAGCAAGAGGCCGCGTTCCATGCGCTGGCCGACGAACGCTGGGCAAACATCCGCACCACCGGCAAGACCGTGGCGTGGACCGATGCCAAAGCCTATTTGGTGGCCCGCGCCGACGCGGAAGGCAGCGATACCGGGCGCCCACGCAAACCGGCTGCCCGCAAGTTGGCCAAGTAGCGCGCGGCGATCTGTTCATTCACCAAGCAATGACCCGCATCGAGCTGGCCCCCGAAGTCTTCGACGACTTTGACCGCTTTTTTGACCACATCGCCCAATACGACCCCGGCTCTGCGCCCGAACGCATTGGCGCCATCGTCGATGCCATTCAAATCCTCAGCCACAGCCCGCAAATCGGCCGCCCCGTGCAAGGCGGCAAGCGCGAACTGGTGATTGGCCGCGCCTCGCGCGGCTACGTGGCGCTGTACCACTACATAGAGGCCATGGACACGGTGTTCGTGCTGGCTGTGCGCAGTCAACGCGAGGCAGGGTTCAAGCGGTAGGTTTTTGGAGCCAAATTGGCCTCTAGCGCTTGTCTATTAAGCGCTGACAGCTATCAAAATATTGCAGTTCCACATCGCTTGGCAAATTCATGGCGCGAGACACATGGACCCTTCGGGCGGTGAAGGCTTTCTGGTCAGCCATCCCTGAAACGCTACGGCGCGGTGAAAAGCACGTCTATTCGCCGCACGATCTGCGGCGAATAACCCCCATAATCACCGCATGTGGACTGACAAAGCCCCCCGCCGCCGCACCTACCTGTGGCAACGCCCCGACTGGCCGCATTGGCGTTTTGACGCGGCTGCCCTGGCCGCACCGCTGGCCGAAGTGCACCGCGCCCAAGGCCACCTGGCCGGGCGCATGGCCGACGTGGGGCTAGCGCAGCGCGACCAGGCCACGCTGCAAGCCCTGACGCAAGAGGTCATCACCACCAGCGCCATCGAAGGCGAAGCGCTGGATTTGGACGCCGTGCGCTCCTCCATTGCGCGCAGGTTGGGTGTGGACATTGGAGCGCTGGCGCCTGCCGACCGGCATGTGGACGGCGTGGTGGACATGGTGCTGGACGCCACCCAACACTACAGCCAGCCCCTGACCGCCGAGCGCCTGTTTGGCTGGCATGCAGCCCTGTTCCCTACCGGCTACAGCAGCCGCACGCGCATCCAGGTGGGCGCGTGGCGCAACGATGCAGCGGGCCCCATGCAGGTGGTGTCTGGCCCCGTGGGCCGAGAAAAAGTGCACTACGAAGCCCCGCCCGCCGCCCAACTGCCCGCCGAGACCGCCGCCTTTTTTCAATGGTTCAACGCCCCGACCACTGGTGACCCGCTCATCCACGCCGGCTTGGCCCACCTGTGGCTCGTCACCCTGCACCCTTTCGACGACGGCAACGGCCGCATCAGCCGCGCCGTGGGCGACATGGCACTGGCGCGCGCTGAAACGACGGCACAGCGTTTTTACAGCCTGAGCGCCCAGATCCAGCGCGAGCGCAAGCACTACTACGACCAACTCGAAACCACCCAGCGCGGCCCGCTGGATGTAACGCCCTGGCTGGACTGGTTTCTGGGCTGCCTCTTGCGCTCCGTACAAAGCGCAGAAGGCTTGCTGGCCGGAGTGCTTGGCAAGGCGCAGTTCTGGCAACGCTGGGCCGACGTGCCGATGAACGCCCGTCAGACGCTGGTGCTGAACCGCGTGCTGGAAGGCATGGAAGGCAAGCTGAACAACGCCAGGTGGGCGGCGATTGCCAAATGTTCATCGGATACGGCGCTGCGGGATATCAACGACCTGCTGGCGCAAGGGGTGCTGCAAAGGCTGGACGGAGGCGGGCGCAGTACGGCATATATATTGGTCAAAATGGGCTCTGGCGCTTTATAGACAAGCGCAAGCAGCTATTAAATTAGCAGCTCAATCCGCTGCGTACGCCCGCCACGCCGCAAACTCCGAGGGCCGCAACCCATAGCGCGCCAACACGCCCTCGTGCAGACGGCGCAGTTCATCCACCGTGATGGACAACACAGCGGCGCGGTCCGGCTCGGGCACCCGGGCGGCCACTGCCTGGGTGATCAGAGGCATGGCGTCCTCGCCCGGGCGCATCACCACCGCGTGAACGGTCTGCTTGATCACATCGCGGTAGGCAAGTCGAATGGAGTCGGGCTCGGCCAGGTCTTGCTTGATGGCCAGGTACTCCTGCGTGTCCCGCGTGTAGCGCTCGTACGCCCACACAAACACATCACGCAGCAGTTCCACGCGGGTCAACTCGTACACACCCAAAATCGCGCGGCTGTAGGCGGCCTCGGGCACATCCACAAAGGTCAGCGGGCAGAGGTTGGCGCGAAACAGCGGCAAGTTGGCGATGAGCCGTGAGGTGCGCTTGTCAATCAGCAGCCGGCTCAGGATGGCGCGGCTGTAGGTGCCTGCGGGCTCACCGGCCTGCGCCGTGTGCCCCATGTTGTGCAACTGGCGGCGCAGCGGTGCAGGCAGATACCAGGTCACGTTGGGCTCGTACGCCTCCAGAAAATCGCGCTGGTACCCCACTGGCTTGCGCGCCGCCAGGGGCTGGTCCACATAGTCCAGCACATCGCGGCTATCGGCAGACAAGGGAATGGTGGCAGGGAAGTGGTCCGCAATGCCTTCCGTCCCGTTCGCCCCAGTAGCGTTGACTACCCGCACACTTCCCACATACCGTCGCGCGCGCGCCTCACCCAGCGCCACGATGTGCCCCCCGGCCACCCACCCGGCCAGCAAACGCTGGGCCGTGCGGCGCGATACGTCAGGGTGCAGCGTCAGCAGTTGCGCCAAACCGAGTCCAATAAGCGCTAGCAGCTATCGATTAGTGAGCAATAAAGCACGCCACATCTTTGAAACGCCCGATTAACTCCACGCGTGGCTGCGAGTAACCACGCCAGCGAGACTGAGTTTTGGGTACGCATCTAGCAGGCGCTTTGGTGTTGGCAGTTTGCGGGTTCTTGATCAGCTGTTGCCTTGTAGGGCTCCGACTAGAAGTCCAAGATCACAAACACACTCTTTGCAGTGTCATAAAGGACGAAAATTGAGTAGATAAATGAAGCGGTCAAAGCTGCTTGAAATATTTCTGAAGATACTGCGATAGGTAAATTCTTCGCCGACTCGAGTGCAAGAATGAATAGCGACACTGCAATTAGAGTGACTTGCTCTTTGATCGACAGAAGCATCTCACTTCTAGTTGAGTCAAAAATTTCGCGCTGCCCCGTTTTATCAATTATTTCTCTAATTTTTGTAAGCACTATGCCGAGTGTTGCCGTATTAACGGCTAGAAGCGCAATTTGTATGTTTGTAATGTTTAATTTTAAAAAATCAAACACAAAATGTGACTGCAACTGATGCAACAAAAATTGCACCATGCATGCAATTCCCAACGATGTAAAGGCTGTTTTTAACACGTCAGTGTTCATTGCAAGGCAGCTCGAATTATTTCGACAATTTCATTAGCATCAGATGTTATCTCAATTCCCGACAAATGTACTTCTCGCCTAGAAGTAGACGTTTGGAATTTCTTTCTTATACCCTTAATTTTCAGCCTTATATCCCCAGCGCCCTCGCTGGTGTATTTGACCAATCCTTGGATAGTTTCATTTGATTGATCGATATCAAGTGAAGAGGATGGATCGGACCGGAGTGCGAGCTGCTCCCTTACTGCATTTGTTTTCTTTCCTAAGTTTTTCAATGTAGTGGCCAGAGTTTTTGAAATATTGGCCATGTTGGGCGTTATAAATTCAAATTCAATCCAAGTTATTCGATTACTGTATTGACTAACAAGCCCCCAAAAATAGGCCTCGTTAAACAGCGGTTCTATTTGGAGACTCAAACCAATTTTATCTAGCGCGCCTCTTGTTCCTCGAAGAACGATGTTTGCTACCGTGTCGGTATTGGCAAAGGCGGTGACGCGCTCTTGAATAATTAAAATTTGATCATCTGGTTTATTCAGAATGTAGGCTTCTATGTGCGGCCAATTTTCAACCTTCTCACGTCGCGAATCCGCCGTTTCTCTGGTTAGTGGCCTGCTAGGTGCAAGCTGTATCCGAAAGAAATCTTGCTGAACTTCTTCAATTGAAATATTTACCTCTACCCGCTTATGATTGACTTTTGGTAGATGAGTAAGGGCCTCTGCAAAAAATTGATTTTTACGCGCGACTATCTCCTCAGCAGAAAGGTCGTGATAAAGATCTTTAGTTTCATTTCGATCCAAGGGCAACAGCTGATAACGATATGCTCTAAATACGGTGTGTGTACTCATATGTTTCCCCTTAAATGATTGTTGTCGGTTTGCCCGAATTCAATTGATCAAATAATTTTGGTGCAACCGCCCAGTTGGCGATAGCCGTACTTCAAACGCTGCTGAGAAGCCTTTTGACGTCGCAGATTCGACAAAAACTCTCCGTTGATCACAGTTGCCTTCCAAACATTGATGGACCGCACACTCCGACAACCAGCCGCTGCGTTGCCCGCGTAGCCGCCACATAAAACACCCGCGCCGCTTCCTTCTCGTCCTCCCCTACCGCAGGCATATGCCCCACGCCGGGGAGCGCCACCACGGGGAACTCCAGGCCTTTGCTGACCTTCATCGTCATCACCTGTATGGCGTCCGCACCGGGCCGGTATTCACCACTCTTCTTGCGCACGCGATGAGGCAGCTTGCGTTGGGCCAAGGCGATGGCGCACAAGTCAATGGTTTTCCAGTCAGCGCACAGCACGGCCATGTCGCCCCAGGCAAAGCCTTCTTTGTGGGCGCTAGCCAGGTGATCCGCAATGGCAAAGGCTTCGTCGCGCAGGGTGGGCAATTTGATGATGACGGGGGCCTGCCCCTCGCGTCCGCAGCTCACGGGCTTGAGCAACGGGATGCCGTCGTCGTCTTTGTCGTCCGCCGTCAGCAGGTCTGCGGCGACCAAGCTGGCGGTTTGCAATATCTGCCGCGTGTTGCGGTAGTTGATCTTCAGGATGGTGGTGCGCCCTTGCGCCTGGATGCCCACGCTTTTGAAGCTGAACTGTTTGCTGCGCGCGCGTTCGTAAATGCTTTGCGCGTCGTCGTACAGCACCAGCAGGCTGTTGGTGGTGGGGTCCACCATTTGGGTGATGAGCTTGAGCCATTCGGGCGCAAAGTCGTGGCCTTCGTCGATCATCACGGCCTGGTATTGGCCGCCGGGGATTTGGCTGCGCTCTACGGCGCGGATGACGTTGCCGACCAAGCCTTCATAAAAGCCGCCGCCTTGCGGTGGCAGGGCCTGCCCGTAGGCTGTGAGCTGGCGGTGGCACCAGCTGTGAAAGTGCCGCACATGCACGCGGTCGCTCAGGCCTTTGGCGTCCATCACGCTGGCCAGCGTGACGCCCAGCGGCTCGTTAAAGCAGAGGATGAGGACGGGCTTGCTGGCGGGGGTGCAGGCCTTGGCCAGATATTCGGCACGGTAGCCGAGGATCATGGTTTTGCCTGAGCCCGCCACGCCGTGGATGACGCGGTGGCCGTCGCCCAGGCTGCGGGCCAGTTGCTCTTGCTGCAGGTCTAGCACCCGCATGATGTCGGGCAACTGGGCGTCGGCATCGTTGTCGTCAAACAGCGCGCCTTGGGTTTGCACGCGCACTTGGGGGAACATGATCCACCGCACGCGGTCGAGCTGCGGCAGGGTGATGGCGCCGCCGAAGCGGTGGGCAAACATGTTCCACAGCCGCTGCTGAAACTCTTCGGGGTCGGCGTGTTCGAGCATTTCGTCTTGGCAGATGACGTAATGCGGGTCGATGGTTTCGGCCAGGCCTGCGTTGTCAAACTCTTTGCGGGTGATGCGGGTGAACACCACGCCGTGCCCCCACGGGAATGCCAGCTTGCCTTGGTGTGCTCCGTCGGCTTGCACCAGTTGCGGGTCGCGCTCTAGCGCGTTGACCACCTGGATGGCGCAGTGGCGGGCTTGGGCCAGTGGGTTAATGACGACTTTGGGTCGCCCGTTGTCAAGAATCGTCCAGGCCTGCCGGGTGGCGTCTTGCACGGTTTGCAGGCGCCAGTCCTTGGTCTCTAGCACCAGCAAACCCCTGCGGGGGTGCAGCACGACAAAGTCGGGGTGGGTTTGCTTGGGGCCAATGGGCACGTTGTGCCACAGCAGGTAATCGTCATCGAGCTTCTGCTCCAGCCGCTCGGCTAGGCGTCGCTCCCCCGTGGAATCAAATGCGGACGAGCCTATCGCCGGTATCAATGTCGCCATGCCGCTTATCGTCCCCCTATGTTGTGCGCTGCATATCTTTGTATGCAGTTGTTAATGCACTTTAGGTGGTGTGGCAGCGCGGCGCAACTTTTGGATGCCATGCGTGTTGGCGAGCGGCGAGTGAGTGGGCCGCAGCGGACAGACTCGCACAGTCAGGACTATTCAAACCAAATTGGCCTATAGCGCTTAATCAATAAGCGCTAGCTGCTATCAAAATCATACTAACCAGCTCACCGCACTGTTGCAGCCGTTGAGCACTGACGCCCAACTGCAAGTCCGCGCAGCCCCGTGGAGTAAATTGCCCCGCATGCCCAACACCCCCGCCCCCGCCTCCACCTCCACCGCCGCCCCGGCATCCCTCATCGACTCGCGCCAAGCCGCCTGGCGCCTGCTGACCACCCTCGGCCTGGTCGTGCTGGGCAACAGCAGCATGTACGTGGTGTCGGTGGTGCTGCCCGCAGTGCAGGCCGAGTTCGGCGTAGGCCGCGCGGATGCGTCGCTGCCCTACACGCTGATGATGGTGTGCCTGGGGCTCGGCGGGCTGTGGACGGGGCGCATGGCTGACCGGCATGGGTTGATGCCGGTGCTGTGCGTGGGGGCGGTGGCGGTGTGTGGCGGTTTTGTGTGGGCGGGGCTGTCGGGCAGCATCTGGATCTTTGGGCTGGCGCATGGGTTGATGGGGCTGATTGGTGCGTCGGCCACGTTTGCGCCGCTGTTGGCCGACACGGCGCTGTGGTGGAACAAGCGGCGTGGCATTGCGGTAGCGATTTGCGCCAGCGGCAACTACATTGCGGGCGCGCTGTGGCCGCCCATCGTGCAGCACGGCATCGAAACCATTGGCTGGCGCCACACCTATGTGCTGATGGGGCTGGTGTGTGGCGCGGGCATGCTGCTGCTGGCGCTGCGCATGCGGCAGCGGGCGCCGCTGGTGTTGATGGATGTGTCTGCATCAACGTCTTCCTCGGCTTCAGTGCCTGCGTCGCCGTCTGCGGCATTGTCTGCGCCGTCACCTTTGGCAGGGGGCGCTGCGGTGGATGTTGGTGCTGCGGCTGCCCCGTCTTCTTTATCTCTATCTTCATCTTCTACAGCGACTGCCGCACCCGCTCCTTCGGTGCCTTCAGCCGTCGACCGCAGCCGCCCGTTTGGACTGCGACCTGTCTATGCGCAGCTGCTGCTGTGCGTGGCGGGCGTGGCGTGCTGCGTGGCCATGGCGATGCCGCAGGTGCACATCGTGGCGTATTGCACCGACCTGGGTTTTGGCGCGGCGCGTGGGGCCGAAATGCTGTCGCTGATGCTGGCGTGCGGCATTGTCAGCCGCCTGGTGTCGGGCGTGATCTGCGACCGCATTGGCGGCGTGCGCACGCTGCTGCTGGGGTCGGCGTTGCAGGGCGTGGGGCTGGCGCTGTTTCTGCCGTTTGACGGGCTGGTGCCGCTGTATGTGATCTCGGCGATGTTTGGGCTGTTCCAGGGCGGCATCGTGCCTGCCTACGCCATCATCATCCGCGAGTATTTCGCGCCGCAAGAGGCAGGCGCCCGGGTGGGCGCGGTGATCATGGCCACGCTGGTGGGCATGGCGCTGGGGGGCTGGATGTCGGGCTGGATTTTTGACGTGACGGGCAGCTACCACGCGGCGTTCATCAACGGCATGGGGTGGAACCTGCTGAACCTGTCGATCATGGGGTGGCTGTATTGGCGAGTGCGGCGGCAGGGGGCGGTGGCGGGGCGGGCGCAGCCCAGTGCGGGGTAGCGGTGCAGGCGGCTGACTTGCCGACAACGCATGCCAGCACCCAGCGAGAAATATGAGTCAAATTGGCCTCTAGCGCTTTACCAATAAGCGTTAGCAGCTATTAATTGATGAGCAGTGACCACCATCGGTTTGCAGGCCCCGCTGTGTCAAACCTTCGCCTGCCCGATCGGTGCTTGATTCAAGCAGCTACCACTGGATGGCTCACATCAGGCTTCGGCCGCACCGATACCTGCCAAGTGCGCCGTCCAATCGGGAGCGGCAATCAAGCCAGCTTGAAAATCGCCACCGATTGGACGAGATCCTGCGCCTGGCTGTTGAGGCTGGAGGCTGCGGCGGCCATCTCTTCGACCAGGGCGGCGTTTTGCTGGGTGGCCTGGTCCATC
The DNA here is from genome assembly GCF_046291265.1 of Acidovorax sp. GTDB lineage: Bacteria > Pseudomonadota > Gammaproteobacteria > Burkholderiales > Burkholderiaceae_C > Acidovorax. The sequence continues at coordinate 13,022 of NZ_JBKBTV010000051.1, forward strand.
TGGGTGACGGCTTCGCCCACTTGCGACACACCCGCGCTTTGTTCGCTGCTGGCGGCGCTGATCTCTCCCATGATGTCGGTCACGCGGCGGATGCTGTTCACCACTTCGTTCATGGTGCTGCCTGCCTGGTCGACCAGTTGGGTGCCCTGCTCCACACGGGCAACGCTGTCGTCGATCAGGGTCTTGATCTCCTTGGCGGCACTGGCGCTGCGGCCGGCCAGTGAGCGCACCTCGGACGCCACCACCGCAAAGCCACGGCCTTGCTCTCCGGCACGGGCGGCTTCCACAGCGGCGTTCAGCGCCAGGATGTTGGTCTGAAAAGCGATGCCGTCGATCACGCTGATGATGTCGGCGATTTTTCGGGAACTGAGGCTGATGCCCTTCATGGTGTCGACCACCTGGGTCACTACGGCGCCCCCCTGCACGGCCACCGACGACGCGTTTTGGGCCAGCCCGTTGGCCTGGCGGGCGCTGTCTGCGTTTTGTTTGACGGTGGACGACAGCTCTTCCATGCTGGCTGCGGTTTCTTCGAGTGCGCTGGCCTGGCTTTCGGTGCGCGCGCTCAAGTCGTGGTTGCCCTGCGCGATCTGGGTGCTGGCAGAGGCCACGCCCTCGGAGCCCTGCCGCACGTTGGCCACCACGGCCGCCAGGCTTTGCTGCATTTTCTGAAGCGCTGCGGCCAGTTCAGCGGGCTCGTCGCGCCCCTGGCTGTGGATGGCGCGGGACAGGTCACCCGATGCAATCACGCGGGCGCTCTCGGCGGCCTCGCGGATGGGCCGCACGATGGAGCGCGACAGCATGAGGGCCAACACGCTGGCCATCACGAAGGCAATCACCCCGCCGCCCATCATGAGCCATTGCGCTTGCTGCGCGTTGGCTTCCGCTTGCGCCAACGATGCGTTGTACAGCCCCTGTTGCCGGTCTTCGAGCTTTTGGAGCAGGCCGCTGTACCGGTCCGCGAGCGGCCGGAGTTCTTTTTCTAGCGACTGCTCCACGTCTTCACCGGCAGCGCGGCGTTTGAGCAGCTCGGCACGGGGGTTGCGGTAGGCGGCCCGCGCCTCGTCGATTTCCTTGAGGATGGCCTTGCCTTCGGGAGACTGGACCAGTTCGATGGCCCGCTGGCGGGACGCCGTCGAGATCTCGGAGGTCTTGTCCATCTCTTTTTGCCAAGCTGCGATGCGCTTGGTGTCGCCATCGAGCATGGCGGCCTTGGTGCGCACCCAGTTCAGGTCGATGGTCTGGCGCCAGCGCACGGCAACGTCCAGTTTTTCGGATTCTGTGGTGGCCAGGGTTCTGGCCGTGGCGGTCAGCTGGCGCATCTCCCACACGCCAATGCCCACGCTGCTTGCCAACAAAAGAAGGATTAGCCCGAAGGCCGTGACCAGACGAGGGCCGATCGACATATTGCGCAGCGTATTCATGTTGTCTCCATTTTTTAGTGACCGGGAATCTGGCGCAGCGTAAGCACCGCCCTGCAGCGTCGTAACAATGTGTCAGTGTAGTGGTGCGAGTGGGTTAGCGCGCCTACCCCAAGACAGTTATCAAAACACTGCGACGGGTTTTGGTGGATCACTGCATCTCTAAGGCTGCAAATACCGCCCCGCCAGCTCCTTCTGCGCAGCGGCGTCCACCCCCAGCACATCCACCAGATACGGCTGCACGCCGCCAAAGTCGTTGTCGACCATGTGCAGTGCGGCGTCCAAAAACTCTTCTTGCACGCGCCACAACACGGCCAGCACTTCTTCAGGCGCGTGGCTGCCCATGCCGGCCGGGCGTTGGTAGAGGCTGTTGGTAAGCAGGTAGTCGTGCATGACCACATCGCGCGGCACGCCCAGGGTCAGCAGGATGAGGGCCGCAGCAAAACCGGTGCGGTCTTTGCCTGCGGTGCAGTGGAAGACGGTGGGTGCGTCGCTGGCCAGCAGTAGCTTGAATAGCTCGGCAAAACGCGGGGCGTTGTCGTGCACAAAGCCGCGGTAGGTGTCTTGCATCAGCCCCACGGCGTCTTGCGCGGTGAGCTGGCGGCCGGTGCGTTGCAGCTCCAGCGCGCGCTGCACCACGGTGGGCTCGATGTTGAGGGGGTGGTAGGCGATGCCGGGCAGCGCGTAGGCATAGGCAGCGCTTTCAGCCTTGCCGCGAAAGTCCACCGCGCGGGTCACGCCCAGGTCGGCCAGCAGGGCCTGGTCTTGCGCCGTCAAACCTGCCAGATGGTCAGACCTAAAGATGCGCCGCCATTTGACTTGCTGGCCGCCGTGGCCGGTGTAGCCGCCCAGGTCGCGAAAGTTGGTGGCGCCCATCATGGGCAGGGATCGGGTGGGGGCTTGCTGCGGCATGGTGCGAGGTGCGCGGTCAGTGAGGAGGGAGGTACAGGATAGTCGGGCTGTGTGGCAACCGTCTGTCGCGCGGGTGGCTGGGGGTCCGGTGGTCGGTTGATTCGTGAACGGCCGCAACGGCAACGCGCCTGCCCCGCTGCCGGACGGCCGGTGTGCAAAATTGCGGAATGCTCCATCAACGCTTTGTGCCCACCCCACCCGACCTGCAGCCCTGGCTGGAGGCGGCCGTGGTGGTGGACTGCCCTGCAGAGCTGGCGCAGTCGCAGTTTCCGGCGACGGTGTCGAGCATGCTGGTGGTGCGGCTGGCAGGCCAAGTGATGTGCCAGGGGGTGCAGGTGCCAGAGGCGGCGTGGATGAGCGCCAGCACCTGCGCCACGGTGTATGCACACCAGGGCCGCGTGCACGCCGTGGGGCTGGTGCTGCGGCCCGAGGCAGCGGCGGCGCTGTTTGCGGGCGCCTGCGGGACGGTGAATGCGATTCGCCCCTTGTCTGAACTGGCAGGCCCCCGGTGGGCTTCGGTAGAGCGCGGCGTGCGGGCGGCGGCAGACGATGACGCCCGGCTGGATGTGTTGTGCCAGTTCATCCGCGCCACTGCTGCACCACCGTCTGATTGCGAGGTGCAGCGGCTGCAAGCGTTGGCACTGCTGACCGCGGCCTGCCGTGCCGATGGAGGCACCGGTCAGCACATGGGCCTGAGCCAGCGCCAGTTTGAACGGCGCTTTGTGGCGCACTGGGGCATGGCGCCCAAACAGTTTCAGGTGATTGCGCGGCTCAACAGCACGCTGTGGCACGCCCTTGCGAACGCGCCAGGCAGCCAGGGTGCCGAACTGGCGGTGGACCAGGGCTACTACGACCAGTCACACATGGGGCGCGATGTGCGCAGGCTGGCGGGCCAACCGCTGCAGGCGCTGGTGCAAGACACGCGCACCTCGCTCAGCACGCACTGGCCTTTGCAGATAGGTGCGCAGACGCAGCCGAAGCCGCTGCACCAACCACCCCAGCCCACTCAGCCAACTCAACTGGTAGCGCCAGCGCGCAGGCGATAAGCCAGATACAGCGGCATCGCAAACGCCAGGCTGATGCCAAAGCAGGCCGCGATCCAAGCCCAGCGCCACGCGCCCAGGCTGCGGTCTGCCGCAACCCAGACTGAAAACGCCACGGCGGCCAGGTACACGTCGAGGGTGATGCCGGTGGTCAGGGGGTTGGCAAATGCGTCTCGCCAGAAGACATCGGGCATCACGCTGCCGCCCGCCAAAAAGTACACCACGTTGAAATACCAGGGCACGGCCAGCCCCACAAAGGCGAGCAGCAGGAAGAAGGCGCGCATGTGCTTTTTTTGCATCGGTTCGATCAGCCATCAAGGATGGGCTGGGAGTAGTGAATCAATGCGGCGATTGGACGCGGGGAGCACCCCTGCCGGATAGGAAAAAACCGACATGCGCAGCGTGGCGCGCGCATGTCCGCCACCCCCGCACGGTGTGTGCGCGGCCTGCCCACCTGCTGGCAGCGCCGCCGTGGCAAAGCCAGCGGCGGCATACCGTCTGGCCCGTCTTATTTGCCTTGCACGTGCGCGTTGCGCGCCGCCACTGCCAGGTCAGGGTAGTTGGCAAACACGCCGTCCATGCCCATGTCCAGGTATTTGCGGAAGTCGGCGGCGGCCAGGGTGGCGTCGGCCTGGGCAAAGGTCCAGCCGTGCACCTTCAGGCCCGCGGCATGGGCTTGTTCGATGAAGGCCTTGGTGACGGGGTAGGTAGTGTTGTTGATGAGCACGCCCACGCCTTCGTTGAACGCGGCTACGTCCTTGAGTGCGAGCATCTGCACGCCGGTGGCGCCCGTCACGCCCATGCGCGGGGTGCCGTCGGCAGCGGCGGTGGCCACGCCCAGCAGCACCAGCGGCATCTTGTTGTTCTGCGCGATTTGTTTGGTGCGCAGGCTGCGCAGGGTGGCGTCGCTGAACGACTGGATGTAGATCTTGCTGTTGGCGTTGTAGCCGTTGGCGGCCAGCGTCTTCAAAATGCCGTCTTCCATCACCGGGTCGGCCTGTTTGGCCTCGGGGTAGATGCCCACTTCGCGGCCCACGGCGGTGCTTTGCTTCTTGGCAAAGTCCACCACTTCCTGAAAAGTGGGCACAGCAAACGGGTTGGTGGCGCTGGGGTTAAAGCCGGGGTAGCTGGTTTTGCCGGTGCTGGTGGGCACCACGGTCAGCGTCTTGATTTCGGCGAGCGTGAAGTCCGCCACCTTGTAGCTGCCGTTGCGCTGTGCGAACAGCGCGGCAACGTTGGTGGTGCGGGTGAGCGTGTCGTCGTGAATGGCAACCAGCGCGCCGTCTTTGGTGAGCTGCAGGTCGGGTTCGATGAAGTCGGCGCCCATGCGGATGGCCAGCTCATAGCCGCCCAGGGTGTGCTCGGGCAGGTAGCCGCTGGCGCCGCGGTGGGCAATGACCTGGGGCTGTGCGGGCGCGTCGTTGTCGCTGCCGCCGCAACCGGTGATGACGAGGGCCGACAGGCAGACTGCAGCGAGGGAGAAAGCTTTCATGGTGAACAGATCCAGTGTTTGGAAAAGAGGCCGACTCTAGGGACGCACCATGGCAGTGGCGTGACATGGCGGCGTCGCAAGACGAGCGGGTGACAGGCGAGTGGCACTTGCGAGATGACCTTGCGAAAGCTGCGCACGCGCGGCGCACCGCTACCGGTGCTGGCGGCGCTTTCCCTGTCGTCTGGCCGTGCGGCCCGTTACTGCGGCAGCGAGGTCACTGCGCCGTCGACCGGCAGCTCTTGGCTGCCTTTGGGGCAGGGCTGGTCGGTGTAGCTGGTGCGGCCATCGCGCACACATTTGCGCGGCTGTGGGGCCACGGGTTGAGAGGCGGTGCCTTTTGCAGAGCGAGCCTGTGCAGCGGGCTGCTGCTTGCCGGGCGGCAGGGTGTCTGCGCCAGGGCGGGTGATCGTCTTCCAGGCCTGCTCAGACCACGGCCCGGCGTGGGGCAGCCACTGGTCTCTCGTCCACCACGCAGCGGCAGCGCCGGCCACCAAGACCACCGCGATGGCGGTGAGGACAGTGCGTTCGGTGCGGCTGCGCATGACGCGGTGGGTAGCGGATAGTGGGCGCGTGGCAGCACACCGCGCTTCAGCGCGTGCGCTCCTTCGTCACGCCCACATCGATGTCGCCAAACACGGTGACGCCGCTGGCGCCGCGCTGTGCGCTAGCCGGGTCGCTGGAGCGTGCGGAGCTTGACGTGCTGCTGCACCCGCCCAGCGCACCGGCGACTGCCAGAGCCGCCAGCGCGGTGCGCCAGAAGCGCCCAGCGGGCAATGGGGTGAGTTCAGCGTGTTGTTGTCTCATCCTTCACCTCCGAGGTGGTTGCCCAGGATGCCCGCCAGCTCGAACATGCCCGCGCTGTCCTTGCCAAACACGGCGCGCAGCTTGTCGTCGGCCACGATGGTGCGCTTGTCCTTGGGGTCCTGCAGGTTGTGGGCCTTGATGTATTCCCACATCTTCTTGACCGCCTCGGGCCGGGCCACGGGCTCGGCGCCGATCACGGCAGCCAGCGCGGCGCTGGGGGCCTTGCCTGCGGCGGCCTTGCGCGGTGCCTTGGCGGCAGCGGTCTTGGTAGCAGGGGCTTTCTTGGCGGCTGCAGGTTTAGCGGCTTTTTTGGCTGCAGCGCTTGTCTTACCTGCCTTGGCAGCTATGGTTTTAGCAGCAGCGCCTGGGCGCGGCGGGAACTTGCTGGGCGCAAACTCAAAGTTGACCTTGCTGGCCTCCTTGTCCCACGCCAGGTGCGCCTTAAAGGCGCGGCGGGTGCGCATGCTGACGAACTTGTCGAGCAGGTCGGTCTTGCCGGTCTCCAGCAGCTTGGTCATCTGCTCGCGTTCCACGGGCTGCTGCAAGATGATCTTGCCGCTTTTGAAGGTGCAACTGGGCGTGGGCTGCGCGGCAGTGGGCACGGCCTTGCTGCACAGGTAGTTGCTGCCGTGCTCGTGCACCTCTGATCCGCAGATCGGGCAGGCGCCCAGCGACGCGTCTTCAAACTCGACGATCTCGCCCGATTCTTCGCCCTTCTTGTCGTCACCAAAGTCGAATTCGAGCTTGTAGTTGTGCGCCTCGTCGTCGTACTTGATGATGATTTCGGACGTAAACGGCCAGCCTGCCTTGGAGCGGAAGCCTTCCAGCGGGCCGATCTTCTTGTCGCGCAGCAGGGCGTTGGCTTCGGCGGTTTCAAACGTGCGGCCTGCGGGCGACTTGCCAAAGCTGAAGCCGCAGGCTTCCCCGCCGGTTTGACCGGCGGCTCCTGATCCAGCGGGCTTGCCCACACAGGCAAAACGCCGGTAGTTTTCCTTCACCACACCGCCGCAGTTGGGGCAGGGGGATTCGAGCGTGGCGTAGTCGCCGGGGATGGTGTCGCGGTCGTATTCCTTGGCCTTTTTCACCATGCGCTCGGTCATGGTGGCAATGCCGGCCATGAAGTCTTCGCGGCTGAGCAGGCCCTTTTCCATTTGCGAGAGCTTGAACTCCCATTCACCGGTCAGGTCGGCACGGCAGAGTTCTTCGACCTCCAGCCCGCGCAGCAGCGTCATCAGCTGGAAGGCCTTGGCCGTGGGAATGATCTCGCGGCCTTCGCGCAGCATGTATTTTTCAGTCAGCAAGCCTTCGATGGTGGCCGCGCGCGTGGCAGGCGTGCCCAGGCCTTTTTCCTGCATGGCTTCGCGCAGCTCTTCGTCGTCGATCTGCTTGCCAGCGCTTTCCATGGCGCCCAGCAGCGTGGCTTCGGAATAGCGCGCGGGGGGTTTGGTCTTAAGTCCCTTGGGGTCCACGGCGACGGTGTTGACGCTTTCGCCGGGTTTGACGGGCACCAGATTCTGGCCCTTGTCGCCGTCCTTGCCGCCTTCGACTTCTTCGGCCGCTTCCTTGCCATAGATGGCCAGCCAGCCCGGCTTGACCAGCACCTTGCCTTCGGTCTTGAAGCTGTGGGGCGCCACGGTGCTGATGCGCGTGGTGACGGTGTATTCAGCGCTCGGGAAAAACACTGCCATGAAGCGGCGCACGACCAGGTCGTACAGCTTTTGCTCCGCTTCGCTCAAACCACTGGGCGCTTGCAGTGTGGGGATGATGGCAAAGTGATCGCTCACCTTGCTGTTGTCAAAGATGCGCTTGCTGGGCCGGATGTAGTTGTTGTTGAGTGCCGTGAGCGCGTGCGGTGCCAGGTGGCGCATGCCGCTGTCGGCCAGCATTTCAAAGGTCTGCTTGGCCACCGGCAGGTAGTCCTCGGGCAGGGCGCGCGAGTCGGTACGTGGGTAGGTCAGGGCCTTGTGGCGCTCGTACAGGCTTTGCGCCAGGGCCAGCGTGGTCTTGGCGCTGAAGCCGAACTTGCCGTTGGCCTCGCGCTGCAGGCTGGTCAGGTCAAACAGCAGGGGCGACGCCTGGGTGGTGGGCTTGCTCTCTTCGGTGACGGTGGCTTGCTTGCCGCGCACGGCGTTGGCAATGGCCGTGGCTTCGGCGGCCGACCACACGCGGTCGGCGCGGGCTTCAACGTCTTCCGACTTTTTCCACTTGGGGTCGAACCACTTGGCGGGGTATTCACCGGCTTGCGCGCCAAAGGTGGCGTGGATTTCCCAGTAGTCGCGGCTGATGAACTTGCGGATCTTTTCTTCGCGCTCCACCACCAGCGACAGCGTGGGCGTCTGCACGCGGCCCACGGTGGTCAAAAAGAAACCCCCATCGCGCGAGTTGAACGCCGTCATGGCGCGGGTGCCGTTGATGCCCACGAGCCAATCGGCCTCGCTGCGGCTGCGGGCCGCATGCGCCAGGCCCGCCATCTGCTGCTCGGTGCGCAGTGCATCAAAGCCGTCGCGGATGGCCTGGGGTGTCATGGACTGCAGCCACAGGCGCTTGACGGGCTTGCCCAGCGGCTTGGCGCCACCGGCGTACTGCTCAATCAAACGGAAGATCAACTCACCCTCGCGGCCCGCGTCACAGGCGTTGATGAGTTGCGTCACGTCCTTGCGCTTGGCCTGCTTGACGACCGCGTTCAGGCGCGTCTTGGTCTTGTCCACGGGCTTCAAGTCAAAGTACGGCGGGATGACGGGCAGGTGGGCAAAGCTCCACTTGCCACGCTTCACGTCAAATTCTTCAGGCGCCTGGATCTCCACCAGGTGGCCCACGGCGCTGGTGACTACATAGCGGTCGTTTTCAAAGTGGTCGTCGTGTTTCTCGAACTTGCCGGCCACGGGGGTCAGTGCGCGCACGATGTCTTGCGCGACGGAGGGTTTTTCTGCAATTACCAGGGTCTTGGTCATTTTGGGGCTCTCGCCTGTCGTCGTCGTTCTGGTGTTCTGGGGTCTGCGCGCCCGGGTCCGGCCCAAGCGCTTCTACAATTCGGCTCTTGCGCGCACGTACACGCATACACGCGCACGCACACATGTGTGTGCACTATCAAGTTAACAGAGTTTTTGCCATGCCCCGCTCCGCATCGCCTTCTACCCCCACCCCCGTGCCGGGCCGCCGCATCCAGACGCGGCGCTCGGGCGTCCATGGCAAGGGCGTGTTTGCGGTGCAGGATATTGCAGAGGGCGAAGTCCTTGTGGAGTACACGGGTGAGGTGATTGGCTGGCAGGAAGCGCAAGACCGCCACCCGCACGACCCCCTGCAACCCAACCACACGTTTTACTTTCATGTGGATGAAGACCACGTGATCGACGCAAAGTTCGGCGGCAATTCGTCGCGCTGGATCAACCACAGCTGCAACCCCAACTGCTACGCCGACGAACAGGGCCACCGCATCTTCATTACCGCGCTGCGCAACATCAAGGCGGGTGAAGAGCTGAACTACGACTACGGCCTGATCATTGAAGAGCGCTACACGCCCAAGCTCAAGGCCGAGTACCCCTGCTGGTGTGGCAGCAAGAACTGCCGGGGCACGCTGCTGGCGCCCAAGCGCGGCTGGGCACCGCCGGTGCCGTTGCCTCCGTCAAAACCCGCCACCAAAGCCCCCAAAAAAGCCAAACCGCGGGGCCGCAGCCAGTGAGCGCCGCCCCCATCCGCTGGCCCGCCGAGGCCATCTGGGAAGCGGTGTCACCGCTGTTACCGGGCTTTACCGTCGAGGTGCTGCCCAGCGTCGACTCGACCAACACCGAACTCATGCGCCGCGCTCGCACCGGCCAGTGCGACCCCATCCTGCTGGTGGCCGAGCAGCAGACCGCAGGGCGCGGGCGGATGGGGCGGGTGTGGCAAAGCGATGTGGGGTCGTCGCTGATGATGTCCCTGGGCCTGCCGCTGGCGCCCTTGGATTGGTCGGGCCTGTCGCTTGCCGTGGGCGTGAGCGTGGCCGAGAGCCTGCAGCCGGTGCTGCCACCCCTGGGCGCAGGCCAGCCCGCGCGCGTGGGCCTCAAGTGGCCCAACGACCTGTGGCTGGGCGCCGGTGGCGGTGCCGCAGGCGACCGCAAGCTGGGCGGCATTTTGGTGGAGACCGCGAGTTTTGTGGCGCCCCAGACGACGGTCGGCCAGGCCAGCGCCAGCACTGCACGCTACGTGGTGGTGGGCATTGGCATCAACGTGCTGCCCCGAAGCGCCGAGGGCATGAGCATGCCGCCCGGCAGCTTGCAGGACGTGGAGCCGGGCCTCGATGCTCCCACCGCGCTGCAACGCATCGTGCCCCCGCTGGTGGCCATGCTGCAGTCGTTTGCAGGCTATGGCTTTGGCCCCATGCAGCCCCGGTTTGCAGCGCGCGACGTGCTGCAGGGCCGCGCTGTGACGCTGAGCGACGGACACACCGGCACCGCGCATGGTGTGAGTGATGATGGCGCTCTGCTGGTGCACACGGCTGGTGGCATGCAAGCCATCACCAGCTCCGAAATCAGCGTCCGCCCAAGCGCAGTTCCGCCGGTGTGATGGCGCTCCCTTCGTTGACAACAATGCTCTTGAAAGGCCGTGCTCCATGCTGCGACTCGCTGTGATCGTGCTGCTGCTGGCCAACGCGGGCTACTTTGCGTGGTCGCAAGGCCATCTGCGCCAGTGGGGCTATGGGCCGCAAGAGCAGGCCGAGCCCCAGCGCATGAACCAGCAGATTCGCCCCGAGACGCTGCAGATCCTGCGCGTGAACCCCAGCAAGGTATCGGCAGCGCCCGCGGCCACACCGTCGTCGCCTGCTGCCACCACGACCACCGCAGATGCGTCAGCGCCTGCCCCTGCCGAGGCCGCCGAGTGCCTGCAGGCCGGTGTGTTTGACGAGCGCCAGGCCGACGCGCTGCGCACCGCCGCCGCAGGCCTGCCCCAAGGCAGCTGGGTGATGGAGCCCACGCCGGTACCCGGGCGCTGGATGGTTTACATGGGCCGCTTTGAGGACATGGACACGCTGGACAAAAAACGGGCCGAATTGCGCGCCCGCAACGTGCCTTTTGACCGCGCGGGAGGCACCTGGGAATACGGCCTCTCGCTGGGCCGTTTTACATCGGACGAGGCCGCCAAGCGCGAACTGCAGAACCTGAGCAACAAAGGCGTGCGCACAGCCCGCGTGATTCAGGAGCGCCCCGAAGCCCCTGGCTTTACGCTGCGCCTGCCCGCCGTGACCGACGCGTTGCGCCCGCAGCTGGATGCCCTGCGCTCCGCGATGGCGGGCAAGACGCTGCGCACCTGCGGCTGAACCCAGACGCAGTGCCCGGCCTGCGGCTGAACCCCACCGCAATCCCCAACGCCGCCTGACCCGCTCAGTCGAGCGATATCCGCGCAAACCGGCTGACACGCCGCATCTTGTCAACCTCCTTGCGGATCTGCGCGCCAAACTCGTCCGGCAAGCTGCCCGATCCAAACAGCCCCTGATCTGCCAGAAGCGCTTTGACGGAAGGCGTCTGCAGCACCTGCGCCACCGCATCACGCCACTGCCGCGCCATGGCCAAAGGCATCCCCGCCGGGGCGACCAGGCCGAACCACGACGGATCGTTGCTGGAGAAAAGGCTGAGCTCCGCGTACGTGGGCACAGCGGGCAGCACATCCAGCCGCTCTCTCCACGACACGGCCAGTGCACGCAATCGCCCCGCCTGGATGTGCGGTAGCGAAGACGCCACTTGGTCAAAATACACCGGCACCTTGCCCGCAATGACATCGGCCAGCGCGGCCGCAGCGCCGCGGTAGGGCACGTGGGTCATGAAGGTATTGGTGGTGCTTTTCAGCAGCTCACCCCACATGTGCCCGATGGTGCCGTTGCCGGGCGACGCAAACGACACCTTGCCAGGCTGCGCTTTGACATAGCGGATGAACTGCGCAAAGTCTTGGGCTGGCAAGTCCGGGTGCACCACCAGAACGCCGGGCGCCTTGACGATCTCAGTGATGGGCGTGAAGTCGTCAACGGCCCGGTACGGGAGGTTGCGATAGACCGCAGGATTCACCCCATGCGTGGACAAGGTGGCCACCCCAAAAGTCCGGCCATCGGGTGCCGCAGCCGCCACCTCGATCATGCAGGTGGCGCCCCCCGCCCCGGGCCGGTTCTCTACCATCACCGGCACTTGCAAGCGCTGCGATAGCGGACCGGCAATGGCGCGCGCCGTGATGTCGGTGGCGCCCCCGGCTGCGAACGGAACCAGCAGACGCACAGGCCGCAAGTCCGCAGCAAGCGCCGACCCCGTCTGCGCCAAGGCGCTGTGGCTGAGCCAAGCCGGCGCGATGCCGGTCAACAGGGTGCGTCGTTTCATGGCAGGCCTCGTGAAAGTGGTGAGGCCCATTCTGGGCAGTTATCGCCGTCGTGGATAACGACGTTTTGAACTCAGCTCAGTCCTGGGCGGAATACCTGCCCCGCCACTTGCCGCTCTGCCCGGCGGGCCACGGCTTACACCCCAATCGCCCGCGTCTCACCCTGGCGCAGCAGCCACACGCGCTCTGGAGCGATGTTGCGCTGCGCCAGCGCCGCAGCCAGGTCGCGCGGCGGGTGGTCAAACGCCTCTTGCGTGAGCATGAACGTGCCCCAGTGCACCCCCATGGCCTGCTTGGCCTCGACATCCAGCATCAGCTGCACGGCGTCGTCGGGGTTCACATGCATGGGCTTCATGAAGTCGCGCGGCAGGTAGGCGCCAATCGGCAGCGCCAGAAAATCCACCGCGCCAATGCGGTGTCGAATGGCCTTGAAGTCGCCGCTGTAGCCCGTGTCGCCGGGGAACAAAAAGCGCCACGGCGCAGTTGATTCAGGCCGCGTCCATTCGATCAAAAAGCCACCCCACAGCGAGGCATTGGTGTCGCCCAGGCTGCGGCGGCTCCAGTGCTGTGATGGCGTGAAGTGCACGCGCACACCCGGGGCAAGGTCCGTGTGTTCCCACCAGTCCATCTCGCTCACGGGGCCCATGCCCCGTTTTGTAAACCACTTGCCCAGCCCCTGCGGCACCACCAACCGCGGCGACTGGCCCGCGGCATGCAGGCGGCGCAGCGTGGCGTAGCACAGGTGGTCGTAGTGGTTGTGCGAGATCAGCACCACGTCGATGGGGGGCAACTGCTCGGGCGTCAGCGGCGCGGGCACTCGGCGCTTGGCGCCCAACCGGCCGAGCGGGCCCGCAAAGTCCGCCAGTGTGGGGTCGATGAGCACATTCAACCCCGCCACCTGCAGCAGCATGGAGACATGGCCCAGCCACGTCACCACCGGCGCCTGCTGGCGCTGCGCCAGACGGGCCAGGTCGGCGGGCTGGCGCCACTGGTGCGCAAAGGCGGCATAACCACCTGCGGGTTCAGACAAGGGCTTGAAGTCGCCCCGCAGCGAGCGCCACACCATTTCGTACCAGGGGAAGTTGCCGATGACGACCTCGGGGTGCGTGTTGGCAAACCGGCGGCGGGTGCCGAAGGGTTCCGGCGAGGAGGGGGATGGAGATGGCGGTGGCGAGCCAGGCAGTGATGACATGGGCGGTGCAGCTTAGAACCTGTTCAGGATCTTCGACGGGTTTTGGTGTTTTGCATGATGCCGCAGCCACGGGCGCCAGGGGGAGCCAAGGGGCAAAGGCGCCGTCAACTCCCCGCCATGCCGTCCCGCGCCGTAAATCGCACCGTAAAACACGCGCCCGGCGGCTGGTGGCCGGGGCGGGCGTCTTCGAGCGTGACCTCGGCCTCGTGTTTGCGCGCGATCTCCAGCACGATGGGCAGGCCCAGGCCCGATCCATCGGCATCGCTGCCCAGCGCCCGGTAAAACGGCTGAAAGACCAGTTCACGCTCGGGCTCGGGCACGCCGGGGCCCGAGTCTTCGACCTTCAGCAGCAGCACATGGCCAAAGGTGTCGGCCAGCACGCGGGCGGTGACCACGCCGGGTTTGTCGGGGGTGGAGGGCGTGTAGTTGATGGCGTTGTCCACCAGATTGCGCACCAGCTCTTTGAGCAAGGTGGGGTTGCCGTCCACCAGCACGCCGGGCGATCCGGGTTCGGCGCCGTCGTAGCCCAGGTCGATTTTTTTCTCCAGCGCGCGCGGCACTGAGTCGCGGACCACCTCGATCACCAGGCGCGCCAGGTCGCACGGCTGGCGCGTGATGCCCACGCCGCTGCCCTCGGCCCGCGCCAGCGCCAGCAGCTGGTTGACGGTGTGCGTGGCGCGGATGCTGGAGCGGCCAATCTGCTGCAGCGAGCGCTTGAGCTCTTCGGTGCTGGTGCCTTCGCGCTGGGCCAGGTCGGCCTGCATGCGCAGCCCGGCCAGCGGCGTCTTGAGCTGGTGGGCCGCGTCGGCCAGAAAGCGCTTTTGGGTGGCCAGCGACTCGTTCAGGCGCGTGAGCAGGTCATTGACCGACGAGACCAGCGGCGCGACTTCGAGCGGCACGGTGCGGTCGTCCAGCGGCGAGAGGTCGTCGGGGTTGCGCGCGCGGATGCGCTGCTCCAGCTGGTTCAGCGGCTGAATGCCCCGCGCCAGCGCCAGCCACACCAGCAGCACGGCCAGCGGCAGGATGACGAACTGCGGCAGCATCACGCCCTTGATGATTTCGGTGGCCAGCACGCTGCGCTTTTCACGCGTTTCGGCCACCTGGACCAGCGCCACGGGTGTGCCCTCCAAGGGCAGGCGCACCCAGATGTAGGCGACGCGGATCTCGATGCCGCGCATTTCGCCATCGCGCAGGCGCACCTCGCCGGACATGGGCACTTCGTCGGCCGGGGGCTCGGGCAGCTCGCGCTCGCCCGACAGGAACTCGCCGCCGGGGCCCAGCACCTGGTAGTAGACGATGTCGGACTCATCGGCCCGCAGGATCTCGCTGGCGGGCTGGGGCAGGTTGAACTGCACCTTGTCGCCCACCACGCTGACCAGCTGGGCCAGCGCATGGGCGTTGTATTCGAGCGCGCGGTCAAACGGCTTGTTGGCCAGCCCCTGCGCCACCAGCCAGGTCAGCGCCAGACTGACGGGCCACAGCAGCAGCAACGGCGTGAGCATCCAGTCGAGGATTTCGCCAAACAGGGACCGCTGCTCTCGCTGGAAGATCTTCAAGGCGTTCGCCGTGGTGTTTTTGAATGAAATTGGCCTCTAGCGCTTATCCAATAAGCGCTAGTAGCTATCATTTTTGCAATCTACCCTGGGATCTTCTCCAGGCAGTAGCCCAGACCTCGCACGGTGGCGATGCGGATGGGGCCGCCTTCGATCTTCTTGCGCAGGCGGTGGATGTAGACCTCGATGGCGTTGTTGCTGACTTCTTCGCCCCATTCGCACAGGCGCTCCACCAGTTGCTCCTTGCTGACCAGCCGCCCGGCGCGCTGCAGCAGCACTTCGAGCAAGCCAAGTTCACGGGCCGACAACTCGATCATCTTGCCGTCGATGGTGGCCACGCGGCCGGCTTGGTCGTACACCAGCGGGCCGTGTTTGATGGCGCTGCTGGTGCCGCCCATGCCGCGCCGCGTCAGCGCGCGCACGCGGGCTTCCAGCTCTTGCAGGCTGAAGGGCTTGGCCATGTAGTCGTCGGCGCCAAAATCCAGGCCCTTCACCCGCTCCTCGACGCTGTCGGCCGCGGTGAGGATGAGCACCGGCAGCGCAGAGCCCCGGCTGCGCAGCTTTTTGAGCACCTCCAGGCCGTGCATCTTGGGCAGGCCCAGGTCCAGGATGAGCAGGTCGAACTCGTTGTTGGTCATCAGCGCCGCGTCGGCCTCGCTGCCGCTGGCGACGTGGTCCACCACGGCCCCCGAGGCGCGCAGGGTGCGCAGCAGGCCATCGGCCAGCACCTGGTCGTCTTCGGCAATGAGGATGCGCATGGGGGAGTCTCCTGGTGGTTGGCAACGGTCTGGCGCCGTGCCTGTGGCGCGATTTTAGGCGGGGCCACGCCGCGCGGCGGGGCGGTCAGCGCAGACCGTCCGCCCACCCCCTCGGCGACACCCTCAGCGCGGGTCGGTGGCCAGCAGCTTGTGCACCAGTGCCTGCAGGTCGGCCTGCAGCCGCGCCATGCCCTCGGGGTGCTGCGCCAGGGTCTGCTCGTCCATGTAGAGCCTGCGATTGATCTCCAGCTGGATGCTGTGGCGGTGCGCTGCGGGGTTGCTGTAGCGGCGCACCAGTTCCACGCCTTTGTAGGGGTGGTTGTGCTCCACGCTGTAGCCGCAGCCGCGCAGGTGGTCGCACACCAGGGCCGACAACGCGGGGCTGGCTGTGCTGCCGTCGCGGTCGCCCACCACAAAGTCCGCGTGCACCAGGCCCGGAAAGTCCGTCGCATGACTGGCGGCCACGGCGGGCATGGAGTGGCAATTGATGTGAATGCTGTAGCCGTGCCGCGCGTGCGCAGCGTCAATGGCCTGCTGCACGGCAGCGTGGTAGGGGCGCCAGCAGCGGTCGATGCGCGCGCGCACTTCGGCCACGGTGAGCTGACGGTTGTAGATGGGCTCGCCTTCGTCGGTGAACTTCCAGATCAGGCCCTTGCCCAGGCGCACCTTGCTCAGCACCTGCGGGTCGGTGGAGATGGGGTCGGTCCATGCGCCGTCGAGCAAGGTGGTGTCCAGCTCGGTGGTGTCGCGGTTGGCGTCGAGGTAGATGCGGGGGAAGTGCGCCTCAACCCAGGCCACGCCGAGCGCGGGGGCAAAGGCGTAGATCTTTTCGACGTGCGTGTCTTCGGCGCGGCGCAGCGTGGGCAGGTCGCAGGCGGAGCCGAAATCGTCGGGGTAGCGGGTGCCACTGTGCGGAGAGTCGAGCACCAGCGCGGTGGTGCCCGGCACGGTGGTCACCATAGGGGCGGCAGAGGGGCTGGACAGGCCGGGCGAGCCGGTGACACCGGGCTGGGCTTGCATAAATCGGTGGTGGATCAGTTTCAAGGCTGCATGCATAGGCAGAGTGTGCGCAAAGGAGGGCGGCTGGCCTAGCCGCCCAGACCGGGATGTGACTATGGTTATCCCTGAAAACAGGGCAACCACAGCGTCGTGAACCAGGTTCACGGCATCCCGGCTATGGCCGGATCAGGAGTACAGGGGTGCGGAGATCAGTCCAGCACCACCTTGGCATAAGCAGCCACGCGCTTCATCTTGTCGATCTCGCTCGCGATCTGGGCCGTGAACTCCTTGGGCGTGGTGCCCGAGGGGTACAACCCCTGGCCCGCCAAGCGTTCGCGCACCGCGGGTTCCTTGAGCGCCTGCGCCACGGCCTGCTGAATGCGTTCTACCGCGGCAGCCGGTGTGGCGGCGGGCGCCACCAGGCCAAACCACGAAGGCTCATTGGCCTGCTTGTAGCCCAGCTCGCCGTACGTGGGCACATCGGGCAACACGTCAAGGCGCGCGGGCCAGGACACAGCCAGGGCCTTCAGCTTGCCGGACTTGACGTGGGGCAGCGACGAGGCGACCTGGTCAAAGTACACCGCCACCTGGCCGGCCAGCACGTCGTTGATGGCCGGGCCTGCACCACGGTAGGGGATATGCACCATCGAGGTGCCCGTGCTGCTTTTGAACAGCTCGCCCCACATGTGGCCGATGGTGCCGTTGCCAGGGGTCGCGTACGACACCTTGCCGGGGTTGGCTTTGAGGTACTTCACCAGGTCGGCAAAGTCCTTGACGGGCAGCGTGGCGGGGTTGATCACGATGACGCCGGGCGCCTTCACGATCTCGGTCACGCCGACAAAGTCCTTGGTGGGGTTGTAGGGCAGCTTGGTGTACACGGCGGGGTTCACGCCGTGGGTGGACAAGGTGGCAACGCCAATGGTGAGGCCGTCTGGCGCTGCGCGGGCCACTTCAGCCATGCCGATGGAGCCGCCTGCGCCGCCCCGGTTTTCCAGCACCACGGGCTGCTTGAGGATGCGCGACAGCGACTCTTGCAGGCTGCGCGCCGTGATGTCGGTGGCGCCCCCGGGTGGGAAGGGAACAATGATGCGCAGGGGCTTGCCCTCTTGCGCCAAAGACATTCCAGGAACGAAAGATACGGCAGCCAGAGCGGAAAGGACGTGACGGCGTTGCATGGGCATTTCTCCTATGAAGTGCATTGAGGTTAATGGAATCAACGCCCTCTACCAAGCAATGGATATGCCTGATAACATTCCGATATGGAATGATTTGAGAACTTAGTATGTCTTCTCTGCGTCGCCTCTCCCCGCCCCTGCACCTGCTGCGTGCGTTCTCCACCGTCACCCGGTTTGGCGGCATCTCGCGTGCGGCCGAGGCGCTGCACCTGACCCAGAGCGCGGTCAGCAAACAAATCAAGGAACTGGAAACCTGGGTGGGCGTGCCGCTGTTCGAACGCAGCCGCAAACGCCTGGCACTGACCCCCGCGGGCGAGCGCTACGAAAAAGCCGTGCGCGGTGTGCTGGCGCAGCTGGAGGCTGCCACGCTGGAGCTGATCACCAGCGACGACGGTGGCGGTGCGCTGCACCTGTCCAGCCTGCCCACGTTTGCGGCCAAGTGGCTCATTCCGCGGCTGCCGCAGTTTCAGCAACAGCACCCGCAAATCACGCTGCACTTTGTGCCGTATGTGCACAGCTACGACTTCACCCGGCCCGAATTGGACTGCGCCATTCTGTTCGGCGACGGCCACTGGCCCGGCGCACACGCCCACCACATCACGGGCAACGATGTGGCCCTGATCGCGCCGCGCACCAAGGTGGCCGACTGGGCGATTCACACCCCGCGCGACGTGGCCAAACACACCCTGCTGCGCCACGTGACGGTGCCCGAGGCCTGGCTGCGCTGGTGCGAAACCCATGCCGTAGAAGGCGCGATCGACCCGTTGGCGGGCCCGCAGTTTGACCAGTTCCAGACCATGATCCGCGCCGTGCAGGCGGGCATGGGCCTGGCGCTGGTGCCGCGCTGTCTGGTGCAGGATGAAATCACGGCCGGGCTGGTGCGCGAGCCTTTGGCCGACAGCCCAGGCACCTCGCTGCGCGGCGGCTACCAAAGTGACGTCGGCTACTGGTTTTGCTACCCCGAGGGCCGCACGCAGCTGCATGCGCTGCAGTGTTTTCGGCAATGGCTGCTGGCCTGCGCATCGCCCGCTGACGACACAGCGCACCCAGCGCCCGCTTCGGGCATAGGGACGAGCGCGTTCGCCAGGCGGTGATGTCCTGCGAATAACAAACCCATCGTCAACAGTTGTTGACGGACAGGACATTCGTCAACTACAGTTGACGAATGCAGACCCCGCCCACACCTCCCTCGCCCGACAACCCCGAAGCCGCACTGGCTGCCGTGGTCGCCCTGCGCCTCCTGGCCGACCGGCTGGAATCCGCTGCCGTGGCTGCGGCGCTAGAGCAAGGCTGGTCGTGGGCGCAGATCGCCCAGGCACTGGGCGTGAGCAAGCAGGCAGCGCACAAGCGCCTGTCACCCCAGATTCCCCGTTCTTGAGCAAGGAGTTATCGCCATGTTTCGCCAATTGCAACACCGCTTCCAAAGCATGCGCACGCTGAGCCGCCTGTGCGCCAGCGCCGAGGCCCATGCCCGCGCACGCGGCCAGACCGCGCCGGGGGTCGAGCACTTTCTGCTGGCAGCCATCGACCTTCCCGATGGGTCAGCCCGGCGTGCGTTTGAAAGCATGGGGGCCGACCCCGCCGCCGTGCGGGACGCGATCGAGCAGCAGTACCGCGACGCGCTACAGGGCGTGGGGCTGAATGCACCTCTGCCGCAGGCACCCGCCCTCACGCCGCCAGCTCCGGGCCTCTACCAGGCCCAGCCGTCGGGCCAGGAGGTCATGCAGACGCTGGCGCGCTCCCGCAAGGACCAGGGCGGCCCACTGCTCGGCGCCCATGTGGTGGCAGCGGTAGCCGCCATGCCGCAAGGCGTGGCCGCGCGCACGCTGCGTGCCATGGGCATCGACGCCGGCCAGCTGGCGGCTGCGGCGCAGGCCCAGGTGCCATCGGCCACAAGCGCCGCCGCCTGACCCGGGTTCAGCGCCCGCCCGTGCCCACGCCATCGCCACCCGCGTAGGCCTCCAGCCCAATGGCCACCACCGTGGCCACGTCCTGCCCCACCTCGTCGCGAAACTCTGCCTCCGCCTGCGCCACGGCATCCCGAAACGCCTGCAGCCACGCCAGCCCCGTCGGCGTGAAGCACACCCGCCGCGCGCGCGCATCCAGCGGGTCTGCGGTGCGCGTCACCAAACCCCAGGCCTCGCACTGGTCCACGAGGTTGGCCATGGCCTGTTTGGTCATGCCCGCGCGCTGCGCCAGGTCGGTCAGCCGGTCGCCCTGCAGCCCGAGGTGGCGGGTGATGTGCACATGGGCCGCCGTGACCTGGTCACGCGCCGCCAGGTTGGACAGCGCCAGCGGCACCTCGACATTGCGCGCCATGAGCTGCAGCACGCGGGCGTCAAAACGCCGCATGGCGTGGCCGAACAGGCGGCCCAGGTGGGTCTGGCGCCAGCCGTCCTCGGCGGGGGATGGAAGGGGGAAGTCAGGCATGCATAAATTGTCAGGCAAACTGACTAAATTATCCTTGAAGGCGTCACAACAGCTCGCATAAACTACTGTTCAAGCATCCAGCCTGTGATTAACCGCAGAGCAATGCAAGCATCCAACCTGTTGTTTTTCAAGGAGTTTTCTCATGGACGTCGCAGTCAAAGGCACCAACCCCGCATTGCCAGTCAACACCGACAAGGCCAAGGCCCTGGCCGCGGCGCTCGCCCAGATCGAGAAACAATTTGGCAAGGGCACGATCATGCGCCTGGGTGAAGGCGAGGTGATCGAGGACATCCAGGTCGTCTCGACCGGCTCGCTGGGCCTGGACATTGCGCTGGGCGTAGGCGGCCTGCCCCGGGGCCGTGTGGTCGAGATCTACGGCCCGGAATCGTCGGGCAAGACCACGCTCACGCTGCAAGTGATTGCCGAAATGCAAAAACAGGGTGGCACGTGCGCCTTTGTCGACGCTGAGCATGCGCTCGACGTGCAATACGCCCAGAAGCTGGGCGTGCAACTGTCCGACCTGCTGATCAGCCAGCCCGACACCGGCGAACAAGCGCTCGAAATTGTGGACAGCCTGGTGCGCTCGGGCGCCGTGGATTTGATCGTCATCGACTCGGTGGCAGCCCTCACGCCCAAGGCCGAAATCGAAGGCGAAATGGGCGACAGCCTGCCCGGCCTGCAGGCCCGCCTGATGAGCCAGGCGCTGCGCAAGCTGACCTCCAGCATCAAGAAGACCAACTGCATGGTCATCTTCATCAACCAGATCCGCATGAAGATCGGCGTGATGTTCGGCAGCCCCGAAACGACGACCGGCGGCAATGCGCTGAAGTTCTACGCCTCCGTGCGCCTCGATATCCGCCGCACCGGCACCATCAAGAAGGGCGACGAAGCCATCGGCAACGAAACCAAGGTGAAGGTGGTGAAGAACAAGGTGAGCCCGCCGTTCAAAACCGCCGAGTTCGATATTCTGTTCGGCGAGGGCATCAGCCGCGAAGGTGAAATCATCGACATGGGTGTGAACGCCAAGATCGTGGAAAAGGCCGGTGCCTGGTATGCCTACAACGGCGAAAAGATCGGCCAGGGCCGCGACAACGCCCGTGAGTTTCTGCGCGAGAACGCCGACCTGGCCCACGAGATTGAAAACAAGGTGCGCGAAAGCCTGGGCATTGCCTTGCTGCCGCCCCTGATGGAGGCCGCCCCCGCCGCCAAGCCTGCCAAGGCAGAAAAGGGCGAGAAGGCCGACAAAGCCGACAAGGAAGAGAAATAAGCGACAAGCAAGAGGCACCACCAAAAATATGAATGAAATTGGCCTCTAGCGCTTATCCTATAAGCGCTAGTAGCTATTTATTTCATAGTATTTGATGGCTGACCCATGGGCTTTGGCACCCTTTCGCTCAAAGGCCGCGCGCTGCGGCTGCTCAGCCAGCGCGAGCATTCGCGGTCCGAGCTGACCAAAAAGCTGACCCCGCATGTGCAGGACGGCGAAGACCTGGGGGCCGTGCTCGATGACTTGCAGGCCAAGGACTTCATCAATGAAACCCGCGTGCTGGAGTCGGTGGTGTACCGCCGTGCCAGCCGCTTGGGGAGCGCCCGCATCCGCCAGGAACTGCAGGCCAAAGGGCTGCCGGGCGAGGCGATTCAAGAAGCCGTGGCCAAGTTGCAGGACAGCGAACTGGACCGCGCCCGTGGCGTGTGGGCGCGCAAGTTTGCGCAACCGCCCCAAACCCCGCAAGAGAACGCCAAGCAGACCCGCTTTCTGCTCACGCGCGGTTTCTCGGGCGACGTGGTGCGGCGTGTGCTGCGCGGCACGGTGGGCGGCAGCGAGAACACCTGAACACCCGATAGCACCCAATAACACCTGGCAGGGCTCGTCGTCGCTCTCAAATTTCAAGCCATTTTGGGCTCCAGCGCTTATTCAATAAGCGCTGACAGCTATCAAATGTGCAGCAAATGACTGACCCGCGCTTTTATTGCAAAACCAATTCGACGCGCCGGTTCTTCTTCACCCGGCCAGCGCCGTTGCCGTTGGACGCCACAGGCGCCAGGCGGGCGACACCGTTGGCGGCCAGGCTGCTGCGGCGCGGGGCGCGCAGGAAATCACAGACCCAGCATGAGCTTGAGGTTTTGCACCGCAGCGCCGCTGGCACCCTTGCCCAGGTTATCGAGGCGCGCCACCAGCACCGCGTGGCGGTAGGTTTCGTTGGCGAACACGCGCAGTTCCAGCTTGTTGGTGTTGTTGAGCGCCAGTGCATCAAGCTTGCCGTCGGCGGTGGCGGGCAACACGTTGACCCACTGCTCGGGGGTGTTGCTCTTGGCGTAGTGCGCGGCCAGGGCGTCGTGCAAGTCGCTCGCCGTGGGGGCGCCGGGCAGGGTGTCCAGATGCAGGGGCAATTGCACCAGCATGCCCTGCTCGAAGTTGCCCACCGAGGGCACAAAGATGGGTCGGCGGGTGATGCCGGTGTAGTGCATGATTTCGGGCAGGTGCTTGTGCGCCAGGCCCAGGGCGTACAGCTCGAACAGCGGGGCTTCGCCCTTCTGGTAGGCCTCGATCATGGTGCGCCCGCCGCCTGAGTAGCCGCTGACCGACGGCAGTGCCAACGGGAAATCAGCAGGGATCAGGCCCGCATCCACCAAGGGGCGCAACAGCGCGATGGCGCCCGTGGCATAACAACCAGGGTTGGCCACACGGGTGGCTGCAGCCACGGCCTCGGGCTGGCCAGCGGCCAGTTCGGGAAAGCCGAACACCCAGCCGGGCGCGGTGCGGTGTGCGGTGCTCGCATCGATGATCTTGATCCTGCGGCCTGTGGCCTGCTCGATGCCGTCCACCATGGCGACGGTCTCGCGCGCAGCGTCGTCGTGCAGGCACAGCACGACCAGATCCACCCCGGCAATCAGGTCGCGTTTGGCGGCAGGGTCCTTGCGCAATTCGGGCGCAATGCTGACCAGCTCGACCTGTGGCATGGCCTGCAGGCGCTCGCGAATCTGCAGGCCCGTGGTACCGGCTTCGCCATCAATAAAGACTTTGGACATGGAAGTGCTCCTGCAAAAAGATGGGCAGCGTCTGCCTCAAAAAATCG
>NZ_JBKBTV010000052.1:0-35611 GCF_046291265.1 Acidovorax sp.
AGCAGGCCGCCGCCCTGATTGCCGCCGTGGAGCAACTGCCCCAGGAGCAGCGAGAGGCTTTTCTGCTGCAGGCCGAAGGTGACCTGAGCGTGCAGGATATTGCCGAAGCCACCGGCGTCCATTTTGAAACCGCCAAAAGCCGCCTGCGCTATGCACGGGCCAGCCTTCGGCAACACCTCAAGGAGTTTGTATGACCAGGCCGGACGACGAACTGGTCCGCCGGTACCAGGAAGCCAGCGCGCAGGAGGACGCCCGCCCCGGCACACATGTACGCGACGCCGTCCGGGCGCATGCGCAGACGGTGGCGTCAGCTGCTGCAGCCACGGCCGCTTCGACCGATTTGACCGATTTGACCGCTACAGCGGCCCCCAGCCGTGGCGCCGCCAACCAGTCGCGCTGGAAGATATCGGCCCTGGCCACCGTAGCCCTGGTCGGCCTGACGGGCCTGCTGATGCTGCAGTTCGAGCGCGGAACGCCTGAAGAAAGAGACATCGCCTTTGGCCAGCGGCGGGCGCAGACGCCCGCCCCGGCCGCCGTGCCCGCACCCGAGCCCTCTGCCCCACCTTCCGCACCTTCAGCGCCTGCCACACCTGCACCACCCGAGGGTGCGCGAGGCCCCGCCCAAGACCTGACCAGCCCGCCGCCCGGCACCACCGCACAAAAACCCGCAGCAGCGGCACCCGGTCCCTCCAGACCGCTCGCCAAAGCTGCTCCACCCTCCGCGCCCGCAGCGGCAGAGGCTGTCCCTGCGCCCTCAGAGTCCGAATCGCTTCAACACCCGGACGCAGCCGGTGCGCCATCCGGTTTCCCCGCATCACCGCCCATCGCGGAGCGGCGTGCCATCACGCCGCGGCCACCACCCGCGCCCGCGCCATCGGCAGCAACGCCCCCCCGCGCTGAAATGCGCGAGCGATCCGCGATGCAGGACGAGTCCCCATCCCGAGCACAGCCTGCCCCGCATCCGGCATCACCCTCGGTGGCCCGCAGCCTGCCCGGCGGCAACAACACGGCGAACAGCGACGCTGCAGCGGCCGCGCCTCAGGCCCACAAGGCGCTGGACCCCTCGCTGCAACACGCATTGCGCGATGCGGCCCGCGTGGGCAACGCTCGTGAGGTGGAACGCCTCATCGGCCAGGGAGCGCCCGTGGACGCGCGCGACACTGCAGGCAGGACCGCCCTCATGATTGCGACCCTCAATGGCCACACCGCAGCCGTGCAGAAGCTGCTGGCGCTGGGCGCCCAGACCACCCTGGTCGACGGAGACGGGCTGACTGCCGCCCAGCACGCCCGGCGGTGGGGCTATGTGGCCATCGCCGAGCTTGTCGACGCGGCGCGGTGACGGGTGCGGGTGCTGCGGGCGCTGAGTGTGTTGTACGCATTGCGCACCATCTGAGGTCGGCACCTTGGAACTTGAAACACCCGTTCGGGCTGAGCCCGTCGAAGCCTCGCGCAGCGCTTCGACAGGCTCAGCGTGAACGGCTTCGAATGGATGGGTGCCGACTCCATCAACGGCTTCAGGTCAGCCGGACTTCAAAGACCTGATCTCAAAACCCCACAGCCTCAAAAGCCGGGTGCAACTCATCAATCCAGTGGTTCAGTTCGTCTTCCGACACATCCAGGTACTGCATGCAGGCCTCGCCATGCTCCAGCCATTCGCGCGTCGGGGTCAGGTTGTCGTGGTGGTTGACCAGGTACTCGGCCAGCAGGCCCAACGCCACGAGATGCCGCACCGTGGGGTTGAACCGCTCGTCGCCCAGGCCCGCAAAGTCGTGGTGCAGCCAGATGGCCTGCGCCACGTCGCCCGGAAGGTGCCAGGTGCGCGCCACGATGGCGCCCATCACGGCGTGGTCGGTGCGGTGGCTGGCGTTTTCGGTCTGGGTGAAGGTGCGGTCCTTGCGGGCCAGGGCTTCGGTCACGGTGCCTGCGTAACCGCGCACGGCCTTGACCAACACCGGCATTCCGACATGGCAAAACAGGCCAAAGCTGTAGCCCAGGCCTGGGTCCAGGCTGTAGAGCTGGTGTCCGATGTGCTCACACGCAATGGCGCGGCGTTGCGAGCTTTCCCAGAAATGCTCCAGCAACGGTGACCGCACCATGAGCGCGTTGCGCGTGATGAAGGCCGACAGCAACTCCACCGATGGCTGCAGCCCCAGCACCGTCAGCGCCATGCCCACGGTTTGCACAGGCTGCGCCAGCCCGTACAACGGGCTGTTGGCCAGCCGGATCAGCGCAGCGGCCATGGCGACATCGGACGAAGCCAACTGGTCCAGCGCCACCGAATCCAGTTCGGGCTCGGCCATGATGGCCTGCAGGCGCAACAGCGACTCGGGGCACGGCGGGATCACGATGGCGCGCACGGACGGGTGTACGCGGGCTTGGCGAATGTGCTGGTCGATGGGATGGGCAGAGGTCACAAGAAGGTCTCTGGGCAGCGGTCTGCACATCCATGCGCAGAAACCACCCTTGCAGTTGCAATTCGTTGCATTGTGGCGGCAAAACGCCCCGCTTTTACGCCCTTGCCCGCTGCGCCCGGTCATTGAACCGAAAGGCGTGCACGGGGAAAACCACGCACGCGCTTCAGCGTGTGTATTTGAGTGTTGATGTGAGTGTTTGTGTGAGCGGCTGCACCTTGGGCCGGGAGTGCACGGGTGTCAGATATCCGATCCGTCCAGACCCTGCAGGGCCAAACGGCTGCTCAGGCTGCTGCGCCCCGGCATGGCCTCGCCCAGGTAGTCCAGAAACCGCCGCACCGCAGGCGACAGGCCCCGGCGCGACGGAAACACGGCATGCACGATGGCAGGTGCCGGGGCCCAGTCGGGCAACACGCGCACCAGCTTGCGCTCGCGCATTTCGTCCTGGCACATGTAGTCAGGCATCCAGCACACGCCCGTGCCGGCCACGGCCGCGTATTTGAGGGTGAGCAGGTCATCGGCCACATACCGCGGGGTGTGCTGCACGGTCTGCTGCACGCCACCGGGCCCAATCAGGTTCCAGGTCGAGCGTCCATCCGGGGCGGACATCGAGATGCTGTCGAGCTTGGCCAGGTCGTCCAGCGTTTTGGGCGTGCCTTGCCGAATCAGCAGCTCGGGGCTGGCCACCAGAATCTGGGTGGTGTGGTCCAGCCGCTTGACCACCATGCTGCCGCTGTCATCCACCGACGGGCGCACGCGCAAGGCCACGTCGATGCCCTCCTCTACCAGGTTCACCGCACGGTTGCTCACCAGCATGTCGATGCGCACCTCGGGGTAGGTGGCCAGAAACCGGGGCATCAGTTCGGCCACCACCGTCTGGGCCAGGGTGACGGGGCAGCTCACACGCACGGTGCCGCGGGGTGTGGTTTGCACCTGGGCCACCGTGTCGGCCGCCGCCTGGGCCGATTCGCGCATGGCCTGGCAGTGGCGCAAATAGGCTTCCCCCACTTCGGTCAGCGACAGCTTGCGCGTGGTGCGCTGCAGCAGGCGCACGCCCAGCTGGGTCTCCAGGTCCGACACCCGCCGGGACAGGCGGGATTTGGGAATGCCAAGCGCCCGGCCCGCAGCGGCGAAGCCACCGCGTTCCACCACTTCGGCGAAATAAAGCATGTCGTTGAGGTCTTGCATGGTTAGAGCGTGTTATGCACTTTGACGTGTCCACGAAAGCCGGGGAAAGGCCCGGCAACTAGGCGCAGGACGCCTGATCGTCCTATAGGTAGAACAATCTATCGCAAGTTCCGTACCTTATCAACGATTCGATTGATCCGCACAATTGATTCCATGGCCACACGGTGTGGCTACCGCCCACACAGCGACATCGCTACATCGGCCCCATCGGCTTCTCAGGAGATTTTTCATGCAACTGCTTCACATCGACTCCGCCATCACCGGCGAACAATCCGTATCCCGCCAACTGACGGCCCGCACCGTGGCCGCATGGCAAGCCAGCCACCCCGGCACCACCGTGCAGTACCTGGACCTGGCCGCACAAGCCCCGTCGCATCTGTCGGCCGAATCGCTGGGTTTTCGCACCGGCCAGGCCGCTGCCACCGATGCCGAACGCCGCGAGAACGCGCTGTCTGAAGCGCTGGTCAGCCAGTTTCTGGCCGCCGACGTGGTGGTGATCGGTGCGCCGCTGTACAACTTCACCATCCCCAGCCAATTGAAGGCCTGGATCGACCGCATTGCTCAGACGGGCCGTACCTTCAAGTACACCGACAAGGGCCCCGTGGGTCTGGCCACCGGCAAGACCGTGATCGTCGCTTCAAGCCGCGGCGGCATGTATTCGACCAGCGAAGGGGGCCAGGCCATGGAACACCAGGAGAGCTACCTGAAAGTGGTGTTGGGTTTCTTTGGCATCACCGATGTGCGTTTTGTGCGCGCCGAAGGCGTGGGCATGGGCCCCGACGCCAAGGCCGCAGCCCTGGCCTCGGCCGAACTGGACCTCACCGCCCACACCAACGTGGCCGCCAACCAGGCCCGCGTGTCGCAAGCCGCCTGAGGCCTGCACATATCGGCAGCCTGAGCGACGAAGCCAGAGCCCCAGCGCTCTGAACCCACCCACCCGGCCCCGCGCCGGGTTTTGCTTTTGCGGCGTAAGTTTCAAGCGAAAATGGCCTCTAGCGCTTATCCAATAAGCGCTAGTAGCTATCATTTTTGAATTATTGTGAATCCAATGGCACAGGGTCTGGCTCGCTCAACCCCGGCTGCCCTTGTGGCTGCAGCCAGCGCTCGGCCAGCAGCGCAGGCGGCAGTGCAGGCGCAAACAACCAGCCCTGAAATCGCTGGCAGCCCATCTTGACCAGCAGCTGAAACTGCGCCTCGGTCTCGACCCCTTCGGCCACCACTTCCAGGCCCAGCGTGCGCGCCAGCGCGTTGACAGTGGCGCAGATCTCGCGGTCGTTCACGTCGTGCACGATGTCGCGCACAAACACCTTGTCGATTTTGAGCTCGCCCACGGGCAGCCTGCGCAGCTTGATGAGCGAGGAATGCCCGGTGCCAAAGTCGTCGATGGACAGGCCAAAGCCCGCATTCTTCAAATCCAGCGCAATGCCATAGAGCGACTCGTCGAGCAACTGCGACTCGGTGATCTCCAGCACCAGCCCGGCGGGCGAGACCCCGGCGCGTTCGGCAACCACCAGCAGCGCCTGCGCAAAACCCGGCTCGCGCAGCTGAATCGTGGACACGTTGACCGACACCACCGGCACCTGCCAGCCTTCGGCGCGCCACTGCGCCAGCTGCTGGCACGCGGTCTCGAACACCCACAGGCCAATCGGCACGATGAGAGCGCTTTCTTCGGCCAGCGGAATGAACTCGTCGGGCGGCACGGCCTTGCCGTCCACCGACCAGCGCAGCAGCGCCTCGGCGCCCACGGTCTGGCGCAGGTGATTGAGCTGCGGCTGGTAGACCAGGGTGAACTCGCCGCCCTGCAGCGCGTTGTGCAAACGGCGGCGCAGCTCCAGCCGGCCCCGGGTGATCAGCGTGAACTCTTCAATGTAGAAGCGGTACGAGCCCCGCCCCGCGCTTTTGGTGGCGTGCAGCGCCGAGTGCGCGTGGCGCACCAGCTCCAGGCTGCTGTCGGCGTCGTCCGGGTACAGGCTGATGCCGATGCTGGCGCCCATGTACTGCGCGCCCACTTCGGACAGGTCCCACGGCTGGGCCAGGCCCTCGACGATAGACGCCGCCATTTGCGCCAGCTCGGTGCGCGACGCCGAGCGCTGCAGCATCACGGTGAACTGGTCGTTGGCCAGGCGCGCCAGCAGCCCCTGTCCCGCCAGCAGGGAGTGGATGCGCGCGGCAACTTCGCTCAGCAGTGCATCGCCCACGCGGTGGCCGTAGGTTTCATTCACGCTTTTGAAGTGGTCCAAATCGATCAGCAACAGCGCCACGCGGCGGTCGGGCGACTGCGCGTAAAGCGACGCTTCGGCCACGGCACGCTCCAGTGCATCTTCAAAATAACGGCGGTTGGGCAAACGCGTGAGCGCGTCGAAATGTGCCAACTGGTACAGCTGCCCTTCGTTGCGCAGCACGGCGGCCTCGGCCGCGCGCAGGCGGTGCAGCAGGCCCACCACAATCACCTGTCGCATCGCCGCTAGCAGCAGCACCAGCAGGCAACACACAAAGATCAGCACCTGCAAGCCCGCGCGGCCATCGCCCGCGGTGAACAGCAGCGCCAGCGTGGTGGCCGCCAGCGTCATCGACACCAGCGGCACATAGTTCATGGCCTGATCACACCGGCTGCGGTAAGCCACGTCGCCAGACACCTCAAAACGCAACCACCGCGCGCCCCAGCCCAACGCCAGCGCCGCCAGGCTGAACGTGGCGTTGAACCAGCTGCCCGGCACGGCGGTGTTGTGGATGACCAGCAGGTTCCAGTGCATCCAGCTCAGGCCATAGCCAAACATGCCCAGCAGCACAAGCACATGCGACCGCGTGATGCGCACGCCCACCGTAGGAATCGCCAGCGCCGTCACACCCGCGGCCGTCAAAAAACCCGCCGGGTACAACACCAGCAAAGCCCCCACCGCCAGCGACTGCACCTCACCCGACGGCAGGTAGATCACCAGGGTAAAGGCCACCAGCGCCAGCACGGCACCGCCAAAGTCGAGCGCCGCGGGGTAAGTGCGGTCACGCGGCAGCCTGGCAAACGCAGCGCGGATGACGGTGAACGCCCACAACGGGCCCACAGCCAAAAAAAGCAGGTCGGCGGGTGCGGGAAAAGGGTTCCAGCCCAGCGCCACCTGCAGGTTCCACACCACCTGCCCCAGGGCCATCAGCAACGCGCCGGTGAACAACCCGGTGTGCAGGGAGCGCTCGGAAGGCGGCACTTGTGCGCGGCCACGCCACGCCAGAAACGCCGCCAAACCGATGGACACCGTCCAGGAGGCGTTGTCCAGAAACAGCTGCACGCGGGTGTCCTGCACCCAGGGCGACGCGGCGTACAGCAGCGCGCAGGCAACGATGCAAACGGCGGTGAATAGGCGTTCTGCGAGGGGCATGGGCGGGGAATCGCAGGCGGGGATTTGTTACCGGACGTTAACCCCCATTGTGGGTGCAAGCGCGGTTTGCCGAATCTCCAACCATTCGCGTGGGGTACTTCTGCCCATTTCTGCCCACGCTCGGCCCGGTGCACCCGCGCCGTATGGGCGGGTGTTTTTACAGTAGCTATCAATAAAATAGCACCTGGCGCTTATTGGATAAGCGCCAGGTGCCAATTTGGCTTGATAGGGTACCCGCCTCAGCTAGACCGTTCGACCGGAGCCTGTCGAAGGGCTGTTCGCAAAAAGCGCCCTGGCTTCGACAGACTCAGCCAGAACGGTTGGGGCAAGGGACGCTGCACGGGTTCGCGCCGCTCACGCCAACTACACCGATCCCACAGATGCCGCAGGATGCTGTGATCAGAAACCCGGCAGCACCGATCCCTTGAACTCGGTCTGGATGAACTTCTTCACTTCTTCCGAGTGGTAGGCCTTCACCAGCTTGGCAACCCAAGGCTTGTCCTTGTCGGCTTCGCGCACGGCGATCAGGTTGACGTAGGGGCTCTTGGCGTTTTCTTGGGCGATGGCGTCCTTGCCGGGGTTCAGGCCTGCGGACAGCGCAAAGTTGGTGTTGATGGCCGAGGCGTCCAGATCGTCCAGCGAGCGGGGCAACTGGGCGGCGTCCAGCTCCACAAACTTGATCTTCTTGGGGTTGCTCACCACATCAAGCGGCGTGGCCTTGAGGTCGGCGCCGTCGCGCAGCTTGATCAGACCCTTGTCCTGCAGCACCAGCAGCACGCGGCCGCCGTTGGTGGGGTCGTTCGGGATACCGAACTTGGCGCCTTCCTTCAAGTCTTCGAGCTTCTTGACCTTTTTGGAATACAGGCCAATCGGGAAGTTGACGGTGTAGCCCACCGACACCAGCTTGTAGCCCCGGTCTTTGACCTGGGCATCGAGGTACGGCTTGTGCTGGTAGCTGTTGGCGTCCAGGTCACCGGCCGACAGCGCGGCGTTGGGCTGCACGTAGTCGCTGAATTCAACGATCTGGATCTTGAGGCCGTCTTTTTCGGCGACCTTTTTCACCTGTTCAAAGATCTGCGCGTGGGGGCCGCCAGTCACGCCCACCTTGATGGGCTTGTCCTGCGCCATGGCGCCGGTCGAAAAGCCAGCAGCGACAGCCAGGGCGAGAGTGGTTTGCAGCAAATTGCGCTTGTTCACGATGATTACCTTTGGATAAGAGATGAACGCATCCTAGGGTTTTCCCGATAAAACTCAAACGAATAAGTTGTCATTTTCTTAGACGACTTACCGTATGAAGCGGCTCGCGCGGCGCAAGCGTGGTCAGGCCGGTTAGGGCCGCAGTGCGACGTTGTTCAGCTTGTCCAGCCGCTCGGGCCAGGTTTCTTCCACCATGGCGCCCTGCAACAGAATGCGCGTCCACGCAATCCAGGCGTCCCACTGCACGCGTTTGTCCCAGGCATTGCCCCAGGCGCTGAAGAGGTGCAGCGCGCTCGATGCCACCGCCTTGGCGTCGTCCCTGCGGCCGCTCGACAGGTACAGCTGGGCCAGCACCATCTGGGGCTCGGCCACCCAGGGGTTGTGGCGGATGGCGCTCTCCAGCACGCCGGTGGCCACATCCATGTCCACCAGCGGCTGGTCTTGCTGGATGACAGACCAGTACAGCGAGGTGGCCGCTGCCTCGTTGGCGGCAGACAGGTGCTGGCTGCAGTCGGCAAACACGGGCGGCAGCGGCAGTTGGTCTCTCAGGCCCGGGTGCTGCAGGGCTTTGCCCAGCGCGCTGATCTGGTGCAGCATGCGGCCGCTGGGCCGCATGGGGCCGGGCCACAACGATGCCGCCCAGTGCGCAGACTGCGAGCGCGGTTGCACATGCGGGAAGCGCGAAAAAATATCGTCCTGCCAGCTGAACCACTGCTCGATGGTGTCGGCCATGCTGACGATGATGAAGGCTGCCACCTCATAGGGCGTGAGCACGTGGCGCTTGCCGTCTTTGTCGTCCAGCACCATGCTGCCATCGGCCTCCAGCGCGTGGGCCAGCACCTTTTGCACAAACTGCGTGCGCGACTGGGTGCAGAACAGGTACACGAGGTGTTCGGCCGACTCGCCCGCCAGGTCGCGCACACGGGCGCGCTCTTTGGCGGGGTCGAACTTCACCAGGTCGACAAACGCATTGCCATACACGCTGTGCAGCAGGCCCAGCAGGCGCACATCGCGCGGCTGCTGCCACAGCGTGAGCGACCGGGCCACGCCCACCAAATGGTGGCGAAACGTGCCGGCCTTGTGCCAGTCCTGCCCCACGTTGCGGGCCAGCACGGTGGGCAGCACGGGGGCCAGGTCGGCGTCCCGGGCCAGCCACTCTTCGTCCAGCATTGGCAGGGCGCGGGCCAGCAGTTCGGTGTCCAGGGGATGAAGGGGCAAGCTCATGAAAGGTGTCTCCGTCGTTCGGTGGGTCGTTCAGTCTATAAAACCGCGTGGTGCAAGTATCGCGGCTCGGCACCGTGCGCTGTCGTGGCGCCGGTTCTTCAACGCCAAAATATGAGTCAAAATGGCCTCTAGCGCTTATTCAATAAGCGCTAGTAGCTATCATTTTTACAAATCCCATTCAAACAGCCATGCCCGCCCTGCCCCTTGCCCCACCGGCCAACCCGGTCGCACCCGAGTGACCCGCCTCGCGCTGGAGCGCCACCAGGTCTGGGTGTACCTGCTGGCCATTGCGCTGGGCCTGGGGGTGGGCAGCCTGTGGCCCGCCGCAGGCCCTGCGCTGGAGGCCTTGCTGTGGCCGACGCTGGCGGTGCTGCTGTTTGCCACGTTCATGCAGGTGCCCTTGTTGCAGTTGGGCAAAGCACTGCGCGACCGGCGTTTTGCAGCGGCGGTGGTCATCGGCAACTTTGTGGTGTTGCCGCTGCTGGCCTGGGTGCTGGTGGCGTGGCTGGGCATGCTGGGCGCATCGCCCGCAGTGCGCCTGGGCGTGTTGCTGGTGCTGCTGGTGCCCTGCACCGACTGGTTCATTACCTTCAGCCAACTGAGCGGCGGCGATGTGCCACGTGCCATGGCCGTGACGCCGCTCAACCTGGTGCTGCAGTTGTTGCTTTTGCCCGCCTACCTGTGGTTGATGGGCGATGCCACCACGCTGGTGTCCTTCCACCTGGCCACGCTGGCGCCCGCGCTGCTTGTGGTGGTGGTGCCGCTGGCAGGTGCCGCCGTGGCGCAGCGCACCTTCAAAACCCACCCCAAGGCCGACGCGGTGCGCGAGGCGCTGGCCTGGACGCCCGTGCCACTGTTGGCCGTGGTGGTCTTTTTGATCGCCGGAGCGCAAGTGAGCACCGTGTGGCAAGGGCTGCACGTGCTGCCGCAGGTGGTGCCGGTGTTTGTGGTGTTTTTGGTGGCGGCGGCGCTGGTGGCCAAGGCGCTGGCGCGCTGGCTGGCCTTGCCCGCTGCGCAGGGCCGCACGCTGGCATTCAGCCTGGGCACCCGCAACTCGTTTGTGGTGCTGCCTTTTGCGCTGGCCCTGCCCGCCGGGTGGGAGGCCACAGCGGTGGTCGTCGTGGTGCAGTCGCTGGTCGAGTTGTTGGGCATGGCCGTGTACCTGTGGTGGGTGCCGCGCAGGCTGTTTGTGGGGTCTGCAGAAACCGACTGAGCGGGTAGCTGGGCCTACCCATTGCCGGGCCGAAGTCATCAAACGGACACACAAGGCAACGATAATTCAACAATTATCGAAATATCAAACCATACACCCCACTGGGTGCGGCAGATGGTCAGGAGTTCACCCATGAAAATAGGTATCAACGGCATGGGCCGCATCGGCCGTCTGGCACTGCGTGCCGCACTGGGCGCAGCCCACCGCCCCCACAACGATCCGCGTGGCGCTAACCGCTTGGAGGTGGTGCACCTCAACGAGATCAAGGGCGGCGCCGCTGCCACCGCCCACCTGCTGGCGTTTGACACGGTGCAAGGCCCCTGGCGCGCAGACATCGCCGCCGAGGGCGACGACGCGATCCGCATCAACGACCAGCGGCTGTCCTTCAGCAGCCACGCCACCACCGCCGATATCCCCTGGGGTGACCTGGGTGTGGATGTGGTGCTGGAGTGCACGGGCAGGTTCCTCATCCCCGAAACCCTGCAAGGCCACCTGGACCGCGGCGCCAAACGCGTGATCGTGGCGGCGCCGGTCAAAACCGGCAACGTGCTCAACATCGTGGTGGGCGTCAACCACCACCTCTACAACCCGGCCAGCGACCGCATCGTGACTGCCGCGTCGTGCACCACCAACTGCCTGGCGCCTGTGGTGAAAGTGGTGCATGAAAACCTGGGTATCCGCCACGGGCAGATCACCACCATCCACAACCCCACCAACACCAACCTGGTGGTCGATGCCCCGCACAAAGACCTGCGCCGCGCCCGCAGCGCCATGATGAGCCTGGCACCTACCACCACGGGCAGCGCCACGGCCATTGCGCTCATCTACCCTGAACTCAAAGGCAAGCTCAACGGCCACGCCGTGCGCGCGCCAGTGCTCAACGCGTCGCTGACCGACTGCGTGTTTGAGCTGCAAAAGTCCACCACCGCAGAGGAGGTGAACGCGCTGTTTGCGGCTGCCGCTGCACACGGCTCGCTGGCGGGCATCCTGGGCTATGAAGAGCGCCCTCTGGTCAGCGCCGACTACGCGGGCGACACGCGCAGCTCCATCGTCGATGCGCTGTCCACCATGGTCACCGACGGCACGCTGCTCAAGGTCTACGCCTGGTACGACAACGAAATGGGCTACGCCTGCCGCATGGTGGACTTGGCCTGCCACATGCACAGCGCGGGCATCTGACCGCCATGGCAAGCAACCCGCCACCCATGTCGCCGCCGCCGGGCAACGCCGCCACGCGCAACTACGCCATCGTCACCGCCGCCTACTGGGGCTTTACGCTGACCGACGGCGCGCTGCGCATGCTGGTGTTGCTGCACTTTTACCGTCTGGGCTATTCGTCGTTCATGCTGGCGTTTCTGTTCTTGCTGTACGAGGCGGCAGGCATTGCCGCCAACCTGATCGGTGGCTGGCTGGCCACGCGCTACGGCATTGCGCGCATGCTGGCCGTGGGGTTGACCACGCAGATCATCGGTTTTGCGCTGCTGTCACTGCTCAACCCCGAATGGACGGCCGCAATGTCGGTGGCGTGGGTGGTCGTGGCGCAGGGTATTTGTGGCGTGGCCAAAGACCTGACAAAAACCGCAAGCAAGTCGGCCATCAAGATCACGGCAGACCAGGCCAAGAATCAAGGTTCTGGCCAGCTCTTCAAATGGGTGGCCTGGTTCACCGGCAGCAAAAACGCCATGAAGGGCGTGGGTTTCTTCCTCGGAGGGCTGCTGCTGGACTTGCTGGGGTTTCGCGGCGCGCTGTGGGCCATGGCGGCGCTGCTGGCCCTGGTGCTGGTGGGCGTGGTGGTGTTTGTGCCGCCTCTCATGGGCAAAGCCAAGGCCTCTAAATCGGCCAAGGAGCTGTTTGCCAAAAGCCCCGCCATCAACCTGCTGGCCGCCGCGCGCGTGGCGCTGTTTGGGGCACGCGATGTGTGGTTTGTGGTGGGCGTGCCGGTGTTCTTGTATGCATCGGGCTGGACGTTCACCATGGTGGGCGGCTTTCTGGCGGCCTGGACCATCGGCTATGGCCTGGTGCAGGCGCTGGCGCCCAACATCGTCCAACGCAGCGCCGACGGACTGAGCGCCGAGGTACCCGCTGCGCGCTGGTGGTCTGGCGCGCTGGCCGTAGTGCCCGCGGCACTGGCCGTGGTGGTCTACCTGAAAGTGCCCCACCTGGAGTGGGTGGTGGTAGCGGGGCTAGCCGTGTTCGGCTTTGCATTCGCCATCAACTCGTCCGTGCACTCGTACCTCATCCTGGCCTATGCGGGCAGCGAGAAAGCGGCGGAAGACGTGGGCTTTTATTACGCGGCGAACGCAGCGGGCCGCTTCATGGGCACGCTGCTGTCGGGGCTGCTGTACCAATGGGGTGGGTTGCTGTATGCACTGATCGGGTCGGCCGTGATGCTGGTCATCTGCTGGCTGGTCACCCTGGCACTGCCCGTGGTGCGCACCGCGCGCACCGTGACCGAATCCACCGCCCCCACATCCCCCACCGGAGACACCGCATGACCGACACCGAAGCCGTACAAGCCCTGGCCGCGCTGGCGCAGGAATCGCGCCTGCGCGCGTTTCGCCTGCTGGTGGTGGCGGGCCCGCAGGGTGCCACGCCCAGCCAGATGGCCGAGGCGCTCGGGGTCTCACCCACATCGCTGTCGTTTCACCTCAAAGAGCTGACCCACGCCGGGCTGATCACACAAGAGCGCGATGGCCGCAACCTGATCTACCGCACCCACATCGACGCGATGAACAACCTGCTTGGCTTTTTGACAGCCAACTGCTGCCAGGGCGAGCCCTGCCTGGACGTCACCGCCACATCCGTGCAATGCACCACCTGCTGATTCGCTGATCCGCTGACCTACCGACAACCCACTGCAAGAAAGAAAGACCTCTCATGTCTTATCGCGTCTTCAACGTCCTCTTCATCTGCACCGCCAACTCGGCGCGCAGCATCATGGCCGAGGCCATCCTGAACCAGCTGGGCGCCGGGCGCTATCGCGCCTACAGCGCGGGCAGCCAGCCCGCGGGTCGCGTGAACCCCTATGCGGTAGAGCTGCTGCAGCGCAACCGCTTTCGCACCGACAGCCTGCGCAGCAAGAACTGGGAAGAGTTCGCTCAGCCCGACGCGCCCGCCATGGACTTTGTGCTCACCGTTTGCGACAACGCCGCGGGCGAGGTCTGCCCCGTGTGGCCCGGCCAGCCCATGTCCGCCCACTGGGGCGTGCCCGACCCCGCAGCCGCGCAGGGCACCGAAGAAGAAAAGCAGCGCGCCTTCAGCGACGCCTTCATCACGCTCAACCGCCGCATCACCATCTTTCTGGCCCTGCCGTTTGACAAGCTCGACAAGCTGTCGCTGCAGAGCGAACTGCACCGCATTGGCACCGAAAAGGACTGAGGCCAGCCACAGATTGCGGTCACTCGAACCCGGGGCCTGGCTGCATCGCGCTGCCAGGCCTTCTGCCTTTCCGTTTTGCAACCAAACCAACAACACAACAACAAGGATTCACCATGGGATTGTTTGAACGTTTCCTCAGCCTCTGGGTGGCCCTGGGCATCCTCGCCGGTGTCGGCCTGGGCCTGGCGGTGCCGGGCTTGTTCCAGGCCGTGGCGACGCTGGAGCTTGCACACGTCAACCTGGTGGTGGCCGTGTTCATCTGGGTGATGATCTACCCCATGATGATCCAGATCGACTGGACCGCAATCAAAAGTGTGGGCCAAAAACCCCAGGGCCTCATGCTGACGCTGGTGGTGAATTGGCTCATCAAGCCCTTCACCATGGCCGCGCTGGGCGTTCTGTTCTTTCAATACCTCTTTGCGCTGTGGGTCGACCCGCAATCGGCCAGCGAGTACATCGCGGGCATGATTTTGCTGGGGGTGGCGCCGTGCACCGCCATGGTGTTTGTGTGGAGCCAGCTCGTCAAAGGCGACGCCAACTACACGCTGGTACAGGTGTCGGTCAACGACATCGTCATGGTGTTTGCGTTTGCGCCCCTCGCCGCTTTTTTGCTGGGCGTGACCAACGTCACCGTGCCATGGCAAACCCTGGTGCTTTCCACCATCTTGTACGTGGTGCTGCCGCTGGCCGCGGGCATAGTCACCCGCCACCTGTTGCAACAAAAATCCGCGCACGCGGTGGCTGACTTCGTCGCCCGCCTCAAGCCCTGGTCGGTGGTGGGGCTCATCGCCACCGTGGTGCTGCTGTTCGGGTTTCAGGCAGGCACCATCGTCAACAAGCCGCTGGTGATCGTGCTCATCGCCATCCCGCTCATCCTGCAGACCTACGGCATTTTCTTCATCACCTGGGCGGGTGCGCGGTGGCTGAAGCTGCCGCACAACGTGGCAGGGCCCGCGTGCCTGATCGGCACCTCCAACTTTTTCGAGCTGGCCGTGGCGGTGGCGATATCGCTGTTTGGCCTCAACTCGGGCGCCGCACTGGCCACGGTGGTGGGCGTGCTGGTGGAGGTGCCGGTGATGCTGTCGCTGGTGGCCATCGTGAACGCGTGGCGGCCGCGGGGGTAAACCTGCAACGCTTGCGCGGAGAATCACCTTAATCTAGTTTAATGGATTCAAATATCCATTAAACTGGATAAATGGACATCAACACCCGCATCGCCACCCGCTTGCGCAACCTGCGCGACGCCCGTGGATATTCGCTCGGCACACTGGCTGAGCGCAGCGGCGTCAGCCGCTCCAACATTTCACTCATAGAGCGCGGCCACAGCAGCCCGACAGCCGTGGTGCTCGACAAACTGGCCATCGGCCTGGGCGTGGCACTGGCCTCGTTCTTTGACGACACCAGCGCAGCCACGCAACCGCCCTCTCCGTTGATCCGTGTGGCCGATCAGCCCGTGTGGCAAGACCCTGCATCGGGCTACGTGCGTAGGCAACTTTCGCCCCCGGCCCGCTCCGCATTGCAGCTGGTGGACGTGGTGTTCCCACCCGGCCAGCGCGTGGCGCTGGAATCGGCCGTGCAAGACGCCCACATCCACCAGCAGGTCTGGATGATCGAAGGCTCCATGGAAATCACCGTGGGCGACACGCCTTGGCTGCTCAACGCGGGGGACTGCCTGTCCATGCAACTGAACCAGCCCATCGGGTTCCACAACCCCACCCACACCACTGCGCGCTACCTCGTGGCACTGGCCACGCTCGCGCCACAGGGCTTTGCGCCGCGCATGGCTTCGCACCCCGCACCCAACGCTCCAACAAAGCCCCGCAAAACACGGAGAGCCTCATGACCTTAGCGCTGCACGCTTCCCCACCCTCTCGCACCAACGGCCCTCACCCCACAGTCACCGTCCGCCGCCTCGGCCCCCAAGAAGCCGCCACCAACATAGACGCCCTGGCGGACGTGTTGATCGACTGTGTGCAAGGCGGCGCCTCCGTCAGCTTCATGTGGCCCCTGCCGCGCGACAAAGCGCTTGCCTTCTGGCGCGGCGTGGCAGAGGGCGTGGCGCGCAACGAGCGCGTTCTGCTGGTCGCCGTAGACGCAGCGGGCCAGATCGTAGGCACCGTGCAACTCATCACCGCCATGCCCGACAACCAGCCCCACCGCGCCGACGTGGCCAAGATGCTCGTCCACCGCAAGGACCGCCGCCAAGGCATCGCCCAGCAATTGATGGCGGCCGTAGACGACACAGCACGCGCTGAGGGCAAGACGGTGCTGGTGCTGGATACAGTGACCGGCGGTGACGCCGAGCGCCTGTACACCCGCGCAGGCTGGCAGCGCGTGGGCGAGGTGCCGGACTACGCGCTGATGCCGGATGGGGCGTTGTGTGGGACGACGTTTTTTTGCAGACGCTTTTGATGAGCGGTGGTGAAGAACCACGACCGACCGAAGTGGCATGCATGGGGCAGACCTGGGTGGAAGACTGAAGGCCTGACGGCGAGTTCTAACGATTGGCTGGACTGGACTCAAAGGCGACGGGGAGACCCACCACCGGAGCGGTCGGTGATTTCACTGCCCGGCTGCTCGCAGGCCTGCACCGTGCCTGTTGAGGGCCACGGCTCCACTCGCTTGCAAGCTATAGTTTGCGCAGTTAAAGCTGGCCGGGAATTTTTAACCGTCGTATAGACCCACTCATAGCCCATGGAAGAAATCAGCGCAATTCTTAAGAAGTACGACGAAGACTACGTTCGTCAGAACTTTGTCGATACGAAGTCTGTCAACGAGTTTGCGCTTTACTTCTACAGAGACGCCGCAGAAATCTATGACTCAATAACACGGGTTCGAAACGTCGAACGCAATCCAAACGGATTCGATCTAAATGACGCCCCAATACTTGGACTCCTAGTAAAGATCTGGAAGCTTCTCAAAGAAGTACTTAACTACTACGAACAAGACAACGCAGAGATCATCAGCGTTCTCGAACGGCCTCTCATTGAAGCATCTGTAATTTCTACCTACCTTCTTAAAGGCGACCCCTCCGTCATCGAGGACTACAGAAAGTGTTCGTACAAAGATCGCCTTCGAATCCTGCGTGATCTAGAGGAAGGATCGCCGTTCTTTGGAACGAAAGCAGGCAACCGCCTCCTGCAGTCAGTGCAGGAGAAGATGCTGAACGAAGGGTTGACTGCAGACGACTTCGATACGCAGAAGAAGAATCGCTGGAAAGTTCAGGGAAAGACCTTCTATGACATCTTCTCAACGATGGAGAACGAGAAGCTTTATGCCTGCACATACGGAATGATGTCTGAGTCAATCCACGGCTCCTGGAATGAGTCTATGGACTACTGCCTTGCCCGCAATGCCGACTCCACTTACTCAGCCTATCCATTCTTTCAACCCGCCGACATTCGCTTTGTTTCTCCAACCCTGCGCTTCGCGAATCGACCGTTCAA
This sequence comes from Acidovorax sp., assembly GCF_046291265.1. Classification (GTDB taxonomy): domain Bacteria; phylum Pseudomonadota; class Gammaproteobacteria; order Burkholderiales; family Burkholderiaceae_C; genus Acidovorax. Next base: position 17,429 of record NZ_JBKBTV010000052.1, read on the forward strand.
GCTGTGGCTAGAAAGAATCGACGCTGCCGAACCGGGTCTCATTGAGGCGCTCGACTGGATCGATCGCGTAAACACGTCACTATTCAGAAAGTTCGACGAGGCGTACGACGGCTAGCCCTTCCCGTCGAGATGGGACTTCCGATGGCTATCGCACTTGGTCGCCTCTCATGTCAAATGCTGAACGTCCGTTTTCATTGTCAGTTCTTGGCCAACGACTGCCTCGCCTCCCCCTCACCGCAACTCAAGCGGCCGCACCAGCCGCACCGGCAACTTGCTCCCTCGCGCCACGTCGCCACGCGCTTCGCCGGTGGACAGGCTCACGGCCCAGCCGTTGAGCAGGGCCATCTGGCCTGCGCTGTCGCCTTCGCGGTCCTGGCGGATGGTGTTGTAGTTGTATGGGTTGGCGGCCCGCAGACCACTGACATTGGCGGTGGAGGACCAGTACCAAAGGTCTGGCGCGGCGGGGAAGAAGCGGGTGTTGAGGCCCGGGGGATTTTCCGTTTTGTCCACCAGCCGTTGCAGCTCTGCTGCGCGGGGCAGCCGCCAAGCAATGCCCTCCGCCTTCCAGCGGCTGGCTGCGAGTGCCGTGGCTTCGGCGCGGTCAAGCAGCAGGGGTTTGCCGGTGCAGGTCTTGCCAGTCCATTGCATGCCCTCCACGCAGCGCGGCCAGGCCAGCCCGGCGCGCAGGTCGTGCACGGTGGCTCCGTCGGGCGACAAGGTCCAGTCGGGAGATGCCGACACCGATGCGGATTTAGATGCCGATGGCTGGGCGATGGCCAGTATCGGCACTGAAACGACGGTGCATGCCCACAAGAAGTGGCGCGAAGAGCGAGCGAGTGTTTTCATGGGCAAAGAGCGCGGTGGTAGTGCGCGAGTTGTGCGGTGGCTGCGCCCCTATGGCGCTTTGGTTCAGGGCCGCAAAAGCAGAACACCACCACACCCTACCGCAGTTGAGGCTCTGCGACTGCACCCACATCAAGAGATCTTCACGGTGTGCTGCCCGCCAGCGCCTCTGCCAGAAAGCCCACGAAAGCCTGCACCCGGGTCGAAAACTGGTGCCGCTGGGGGTAGACCGCATACACGTCGGCTGCGGGGGTTTGGTACTGCGGCAGCACGGGCTCCAGCAGCCCTTGCGCCAGGTGGCGGTTCACGTCCCATTCGGCGCGCATCACGATGCCATGGCCTTGCAGCGCCCACAGCACGGCAATCTCGCCGTCGTTGGTGGTCAGGTTGCCGGTGATCTTGATGGACTCGGTGTGGGCCTTGCTGCCGCGCCCGGTGGTCAGGCGCCACAGGCCATAGGCCTCGTCGCCCTGGCGAATGCCGATGCAGTGGTGGGCCATGAGGTCGCGCGGCACGCGGGGCCTGCCGTGGCGCTCCAGGTAGGCAGGGGCTGCGCACAACACGCGCCGGTTGGGGGCGATGCGCCGGGCGATCACCCGGCCATCGGGCGGCTCGCCAAAACGCACGCACACGTCGTAAGCGTCGTCGGTGATGGGTGGCGGGTGCACCGACAGCTGCAGCTGCACATCCACCTCGGGGTACTGGCGCACAAAGTCGGAGATCACGGGGGCGATGTGCATGCGGCCAAAACCCAATGTGGCGTTCACGCGCAGCAGGCCCTTGGGGCTGGCCTTGGACTGCGCGATGAGTTCATCCAGCGCATCAATCTCGCGCAGGATACGGCGCGCGTGCTCCAGCAGCATTTCGCCCTCGGGCGTCAGGCTCATGCGGCGGGTAGTGCGGTTGATGAGCACCACACCCAGGCGGCGCTCCATCTGCGCCAGATGCTTGCTGACCGCGGCGGTGGAGACCCCCATTTCGCGCCCGGCAGCGCTCAGGCTGGGGCTGGCCGCCAACGCCGAAAAAAAGCCCAGTTCTGCAGGTTGGATGGTGGAACTCATCATCGATTCAGTATTAACTGCAAGTTAACGATGGATTCACTCTAGCGCCGTTCTGGGGGAGCGTCCAGGCCTAAAGTTGTGCTCACCGTTTGTCATCCGCTTCGATTCTTTCGGTCCGCAGTCCCTCTGCAGACCTTTTCACCGACGCCTCCACCCACACAGACATCTGCATGAAAACCTATCAAATCGCCACCATCCCTGGAGACGGTATCGGCAAAGAGGTCGTCCCGGCCGGCCAGCGCGTTCTGGAGGCCCTGTCGGCCCGCCAACCGCACCTGCACTTTGCTTTTGAAAACTTCGGCTGGGGCGGCGACTGGTACCGCGCGCACGGCGTGATGATGCCGGCCGATGGCCTGGATGCCTTGCGCGGCAAAGACGCCATCCTGTTCGGCTCGGCGGGCGACCCCGACATTCCGGACCACATCACCCTGTGGGGCCTGCGACTGAAGATCTGCCAGGGGTTTGACCAATACGCCAACGTGCGGCCCACACGCATCCTGCCGGGCATCGACGGCCCGCTCAAGCGCTGCGGCCCGAACGATCTGGACTGGGTCATCGTGCGCGAAAACTCCGAGGGCGAATACTCCGGCGTGGGCGGCCGGGTGCACCAGGGCCACCCCATCGAGGCAGCCACCGATGTGTCCATCATGACCCGGGTGGGGGTGGAGCGCATCCTGCGCTACGCCTTCCGCCTGGCGCAATCGCGCCCCCGCAAGCTGCTCACCGTCATCACCAAAAGCAACGCCCAGCGCCATGCGATGGTGATGTGGGACGAGATTGCCGCGCAGGTGTCTGCCGAGTTCCCCGACGTGAAGTGGGACAAGGAACTGGTGGACGCCGCCACGGCCCGCATGGTCAACCGCCCCGCCACACTCGACACCATTGTTGCCACCAACCTGCATGCCGACATCCTCAGCGACTTGGCCGCCGCACTAGCGGGCAGCCTGGGTATTGCGCCCACCGGCAACATCGACCCCGAGCGCCGCTACCCCAGCATGTTCGAGCCCATCCACGGCTCGGCGTTCGACATCATGGGCAAGGGCCTGGCCAACCCCATTGGCACCTTCTGGTCGGTGGTGATGCTGCTGGAGCACCTGGGCGAGATGGATGCGGCCCAGGCGGTGATGCAGGCCATTGAACAAGTCACCGCCAACCCCGCCCTGCACACCCGCGACCTGGGCGGCACCGCCACCACAGCGCAGGTGACGGATGCCGTGTGCGCGCTGGTGGGCAGCACCACCCTGCGCAAAGTCGCCTGAGCCCGGCGGCTCCCACACAAAGCCGCCAAGGTCGCCCAGGTCGCAAAGACCCCCCGCCGCGCCAAGACCCCAGCGAACAAAAAACACAACGGAGACAACCACCATGCACCACAACCCCCTGCCCCGCAGCAGCGCCATCGCCCAGCCGTTGCGCCGCCACCACCTGATGACCCTGGCCCTTGTGGCTGCCGCAGCCGCGGGGGCGTGCCTGTGGCCTGGCACAACGGCCCACGCGCAGGCCTGGCCCGCCAAGCCCGTGACCATCGTCGTGCCGTTTGCGGCGGGCGGCACCACCGATGTGCTGGCCCGCGCTTTGGGCGAAAAGCTCAGCACGGCGCTGGGCCAGCCCGTGATTGTGGAAAACCGGGGCGGCGCGGGCGCCACCATTGGTGCCGACTACGTGGCCAAATCGCCTGCCGACGGCTACACGCTGCTGATGGGCGCGGTGCACCACACCATTGCCACCAGCGTTTACAAAAAGCTCAGCTACGACTTTCAAAAGAGCTTTGCTCCCATCACCACCGTGGCCCTGGTGCCCAACGTGCTGACCGTGAGCGCCACCACCCCAGCCAAAGATGTGAAGGAGCTGGTGGCGCTGATCAAAGCCGCGCCCGGCAAGTTCTCGTATGGCTCCAACGGCGCGGGCACGGCCCAGCACCTGATCGGCACGCAGTTCTCCACCGCCATCGGCAGCCCGCTGCTGCACGTGCCCTACAAGGGCAGCGGCCCGCTCACCACCGATCTGCTGGGCGGCCAGGTGTCGATGTCGTTCGACACCGTCACGCCCGTGCTGCCACACATCAAGGGAGGCAAGTTGCGCGCGCTGGCGGTGACCACGGCCAAGCGTTCGTCCGCGCTGCCCGATGTGCCCACGCTGCAAGAAAGCGGCTTTGCCGGGTTTGACCTCGGCACCTGGTTTGGCATTCTGGCCCCCGCCAACACGCCCGCTGACGTGGTGGCCAAGCTGAACGCCGAGATGGTCAAGGTGATTCAGTCGCCCGACTTCAAGAAGCGCATGCAGGACATCGGCGCAGAGACCATCGGCAACACACCGGCGCAGATGGCCGAGCAGATTGCCAGCGACACGGCACGCTTTGCCAAGCTGGTGGCAGACAACAAGATTACGACCGACTGATGGTGTGATGCAGCAGGACAAGGACTGCTGCCGCCTTAATGCTATTGATGCCCTCGACACATAAAATATGAGTCAAAATGGCCTCTAGCGCTTATCCATAAAGCGCTAGCAGCTATATTTTCAATAGCATTTCACAAAATGTTCGCAGCCATTGGTCGTCCCCTGCCGGGCGGCACATGCGCAGTGGGCGGCGTTGGAGGGCTGTGTTGGCGGGTTGTATAACGCAGCCATGACCGACGCCGCCGCACCTCACGCCCTGGCACCCGCTGCCGCCCCCATCGCACTCATCCGCGCGCTCGAAGAGCGTGCGTTCAACGCCTGGCCCGCGCACCAGACCGTGTTTCACCGAGGGTGGGTGTTTCGGCTGTCGGGCGGCTATACCAAACGCGCCAATTCGGTGAACGCGCTGGTGCCCGGGGCGCCGTTTGACGGCGTGCGCGAGGCGGCGATGGCCCTGTATGCGCGGCATGGGCTGCCCACGGTGTTCCGGCTGTCGCCCCTGGCGCCGCCCGAGGCAGACCAGGAACTGGCGGACGCCGGGTATCAGCACTTTGACCCATCCGTGGTGCTGCACCGGTCGCTGGCCGGGCTCGCAAAGCCCGATGGCAGCACCACCGTGATGCCCACCGCGTCGGACGCATGGCTGGATGGATTTGCCACTGCCAACGCCGTGGCGCTGCACCACCGCGCCCTGCACCGCACCATGGTGCAAGCCATTGCCCATCCCACCGCCTTTGCGGTGCAGCACGCACAGGGCCAGCCCGTGGGGTTTGGCCTGGCGGTGCTGGAGCGCGGCGCCGTGGGCTTGTACGACCTGGCCGTGGCCCCGCAGCACCGGGGCTTGGGGCGAGGCCAGGCACTGGTAGAGGCCTTGCTGCACTGGGCCGCAGAAGCCGGCGCCACATCGGCCTACCTGCAGGTGCGAGCGCAGAACACCGCTGCGCTGCGCTTGTATGAAGGCATGGGGTTCAAGGCTGCATATGGCTACCACTATCGGGTGCCAGGGGGGTCCCTATAACTCCGCCACCATGCTCCGGCGCTTTCTCGCGGTTTTGATCCTCCACTTTCTGCTGTGCGTAGGGTTTTCTGCTGCGGGTTTGAATCCAGCGGTCTTTGGCGCCCATGGGCCAGAAGTGACCGCACAGGGCGCCCCGGGTGGCCCCGCAGCACCGGGGGTGCTTTCGGACGCAGACGATCACGCCTTGATGGACGAGAAGGGTGATCTTCCAGATCAGCTGGAACCCCACCCGCTGGCCAGTGCGGGGGCCGTTCATTCGGTAGATTCCGTTCCCCACCCGGTCAACCGGTCTCTCTCTGCGGTGGTCGATCCACCCCACAAACCGCCGAAGACCTCAGGCTCCTTGGCCTGACCGTGCCCGACCCCGCCTGATCGCCTGATCGCTTTCAGGCGCACATCGCGCGCAAGGCGCCCACCTCACACACCTGCACCTTCTCCTGAAGGTCTGCGCAGCCCTTGGCAACCGTCTGCTCAGGGCGTGCGCGCTGTCTCTGCCCTTCCGTATCTCCCCGGTAACTGCGCCCTGACTCCATTGGAAATCCGTGGAGGCGCCCTTACCCAAAACACAAAAAATCCATCATGGAAATTGCCATACTGTTTGCCCTCATCCTTCTCAACGGCCTGTTTGCCATGTCGGAGATCGCCCTGGTCACCGCCCGCAAAGCCCGGCTGCAGAAACTGATTGATGAGGGCGATAGCGGCGCCGCCGCCGCCGTGAAGCTGGGCGAAGACCCCACGCGTTTTCTCTCCACCATCCAGATCGGCATCACGTCGATTGGCGTCCTGAACGGTATTGTGGGCGAGGCCGCACTGGCTGGCCCCCTGGCGCTGTGGCTGGAATCTCTGGGCGTGCCCATGCCGTTTGGCAGCTATGCAGCCACCGGGCTGGTGGTGGTGCTGATCACGTACTTCTCCATCGTGGTGGGCGAACTGGTACCCAAACGCATCGGGCAGTCCTACCCCGAGACCTTTGCGCGGCTGGTGGCACGGCCCATCAACTTTCTGGCCATTGCCACCAAGCCATTTGTGCTGCTGCTGTCCACCTCCACGCGCACCTTGCTGCGCCTGATGGGTGTGAAGGAAACCAGTGGCAGCCCGGTGACGGAAGAAGAGATCCACGCCATGCTGGTCGAAGGGACCACCGCCGGTGTGATCGAGTCGCACGAGCACACCATGGTGCGCAACGTGTTCCGGCTGGACGACCGGCAGATCGGCTCGCTGATGGTGCCGCGCGGGGATGTGGTGTGCCTGGACCTGGAAGAGTCTCTGGAAGAAAACCTGCGCCGCATTGAGACGTCAGACCATGCAAGGTTCCCCGTCGTCAAAGGGGGCCTGGAGAACCTTGTAGGCGTGATCAACGCACGCCAGTGGCTGTCCCGCACGCTGCGTGATAGGGCGCATGGTCTGGCCGACCAGCCGCTGCAACAAGCGCTGTATGTGCCCGAGACGATCACCGGCATGGAACTGCTGGACAACTTTCGGTTGTCCGACGTGCACATGGCGTTTGTCATCGACGAGTACGGCGAGGTGCAGGGCATCGTCACGCTGCAGGACTTGATCGAGGCCATCACGGGTGAGTTCCAGCCGCGCGATCCAGAAACTTCATGGGCCTTTCAGCGCGAAGACGGCAGCTGGCTGCTGGACGGCCATATCCCTGTGCCCGAGCTGAAAGACCGCCTGAACCTGGACGCCGTGCCGGAGGAAGAGCGCGGCAGGTACCACACCCTCAGTGGCATGGTGATGCTGCTCACCGGCACCTTGCCCAAGGTGACCGACACCGTGGAATGGGAAGGCTGGCGGCTCGAAGTGGTGGACATGGACGGCAAGACCATCGACAAGATCCTGGCCACGCGCGTGCCCGAGCCAGAGGCGCTGCAGGTCCTCACAGAGGCTTCGTCGTGAAGCTCCACCCGCCCTCCCTTTTTCCTCTGCCATTCGCCTGCCGCAACGGCCCGCTGCAGCACTGGCGGCTTGCATTTGCGGTGCTGGCGGTCGCTGTGGGCGCCGCCTGCACGGACGGCTACCCCACCCAAGACGCACCCGCCCTCGACCTGCTCGACATGACCCAACACCAGCGCCTGGCGCAAATGAATGCGCTGGGGAGTGATGCCCATCCCGACCGGCAATGGAGCTACGACCTGTTGCCTGGATGTGTCCTGCGCATTGACTTTGATGGCAAAGTCGGCCCCCGCGCTGCGATGGAAATTCCCCTGCTGAGGGCGACCGTGAAGGTCGCCACCGACAAAGCAGACGGCACATTTGACGTGGAAGTCAAAACCACCAACCCCGCAGCACAGGGCGAGATCACGGTGCTGGAGGCCCAGGAATGGGCGCAGGCCATCGGCATGTCGAGAATCCTGCGCGTTGTGGAGAAGGGGTGTGCAGATGAATAACGCGCACCCCGACCACCGACCAACAGGCTCATTGCCTCAGCACACCCAGGAGAGCCCCGCATGCGCCTGACCACACGAAGCCGGTATGCGCTGGTGGCCATTGCAGACGTCGCCCTGCGCGGCAGCCACGGCCCCATTGCGCTGTCCACCATCGGCGAGCGCCATGGCATTTCGCTGTCGTACCTGGAGATGCTGTTCAGCGCACTGCGCCGCGCAGGGCTGGTTGCCAGCACCCGCGGGCCCGGCGGCGGATATTCGCTGGGCCGCAGCGCGTGCGACATCACCGTAGCCGACATCGTCCTGGCCTCAGAACAGGGCAAAAACGGGCAACTCGCTCCCGATCACGACACCATGACCGCCCACCAGGGTGCCATGACGCATGCGCTATGGCAGGCCTTCAACCAGGCGGTGGTAGACCACCTCAGCTCCGTCACTCTGGCCGATGTAGTGGCCACGCAGGTCGCGGCGGCATACGTTGCCGACGGCAATCTCGCATCGGCTGCAGCACCCCAAACTCCATCTTCACCCACACCACCTGATCGATCCCATCGCCCCAAAGGACAACTTCCGCGCGATGGCGTTCCGAACTCGGTGTTTGCGCTGGGGTCCGCGGTGCGGGCAAGGTAGCAGTCGCGGGCCGTGCACGCCTACCGGTGGCTCAACCTGCGCACCGCCCAGTCGCCCAAGCTCTGCACCGCCTGCACGAAGAAGATCAGCACCAGCACCACGGCCAGCATGATCTCGGGCAGAAAGCGCTGATAGCCGTAGCGGATGCCCAGGTCGCCCAGACCGCCGCCGCCAATGGCACCGGCCATGGCCGAGTAGCCGGTGAGGCTGACGAAGGTGATGGTCAGGCCCGCCACGATGCCAGGCAATGCCTCGGGCAGCAGCACCTTCCAGACGATCTGGCTGGTGGTGGCGCCCATGGCCTGGGCGGCTTCGATGAGGCCTTGGTCCACCTCGCGCAGCGCGGCTTCGACCAGGCGGGCCACAAACGGGGCGGCGGCAATGGTCAGCGGCACCACGGCGGCGGCGGTGCCGATGGACGAGCCGGTGATGAAGCGCGTGAACGGGATGATGGCCACCAGCAGGATGATGAAAGGCGTGGAACGCACGGCGTTGACCAGCCAGCCCACCAGCTTGTTGACGGGGCCGTTTTCGAGCACGCCGCCATGGTCCGTCAGGCGCAGGAACACGCCCAGCGGCACACCCAGCAGACCGCCCACCAAGCCAGAGATGCCAACCATGACCAGCGTCTCCCACAACGAAGACGCAAACAGATCCAGCATGGCCGGAGTGAAGTTATCCAACATGATTTCTTGTCCTTCTCAGCCTGCCACGGCCACTTCTTGCACCGCAACGCCACCCGCTCGCAAGTGCGCCACGGCGCCGCGCAGGCGATCGGCCTCTCCGCTGGCGTACACGGCCAGCGAGCCAAAGGTTTCGTCCTGGATCTCGTCCACCTGGCCGTGCAGGATGCTCATGTCCACGCCAAACTCGCGGATCAGCTGCGACAGGATGGGCTGGTAGGCGCTGTCACCCGCGTACGACAGGCGCAGCAGTTGCCCAGTGCGCCCCGCATCCAACTGGCCTGCGAGCTTGCGCACATGGCCGAGCACGCTGGCGGGCAGCTCTTGCGGCAGGATCTCGTCGATCAGGCTCTTGGTAATGGCTTGCTGCGGGCGCGTGAACACGTCCAGCACCCGGCCCTGCTCCACGATGCGGCCCGCTTCGATCACGGCCACGCGGTCGGCCACCTGTTTGATGACCTGCATCTGGTGGGTGATGAGCACCACCGTCAGGCCCAGCTCGCGGTTGACCTGGCGCAGCAGGTCGAGGATGGAGCGGGTGGTTTCCGGGTCCAGCGCCGATGTGGCTTCGTCGCTCAGCAGCACCTTGGGGCGGCTGGCGAGGGCGCGCGCAATGCCCACACGCTGCTTTTGCCCGCCGCTGATTTGCGCGGGGTAGCGGTCGGCCAGGGCCGACAGGCCCACCAGTTCGAGCAGCGGGTTCACGCGCTCGCGGATGGCGGCTTTGCTCATGCCCGCCAGCTCCAGCGGCAGTGCGGCGTTGTCGAATACGGTGCGCGACGACAGCAGGTTGAAGTGCTGAAAGACCATGCCGATCTCGCGGCGGGCCTCGCGCAGTTGGGCTTCGTTGAGCTGCGTCAGGTCGCGCCCGCCCACAAAAACCTGGCCCGTGGTGGGCCGGTTCAGCAGGTTGATGACCCGCACCAGCGAGCTTTTGCCCGCGCCGCTCTTGCCGATGATGCCGAACACTTCGCCCGGGTTGATGTGCAGGTCGATGCCGCGCAGGGCCTCGACCGGGCCTTGTGAGCCCTGGTAGGTTTGGGTGATACCCCGTAAGTCGATCATGAAAAGAAAAGGGCCGCCACACGCCAGGTAGCGTGCGTTCGGCCCAGAAGACACAAAGATGGGTGACTTTACTATTCCGCCATAAAGAATCAAAACAATAAAAAATAAAGTAATAAGACAACAAAGTTATTTAGAACTTACGCGCCTATTCATTGCACGTTGCTCACATCACGACTGCGGGCACCAAATTGCCCATCACCACCTGGTTGCGACCCGCCTGCTTGGCGCGATACAGCGCCTCGTCAGCAGCAGAAAGCAGCGCTTCCAGCGAAACCGGCATGCTAGGTGCATGCGCCGTGCCTATGCTGACGGTGGTGACGAGCTGGGTTCCATCGAGCAGTGACGTGACCTGGGTTGCGCACGCATCACAGATGCGCTGCGCCACAGCCTGCGCAGCCGCTGGCGTCGCGTCGGGCAGCAGCACTGCAAACTCTTCCCCACCCAAGCGCCCGATCACATCCGAATCGCGCAAACAACGGCTTGCCAACTGCGCAAACCCTGCCAGCACCTGGTCGCCAGCGGCATGGCCATGCAAGTCGTTGACCCGCTTGAAGTGGTCGATGTCCAGCATCAGCGCCACAAACGGTCGATCGCGCCCGGTCGCACCGTGCAACAGCCCTTCCGCGCGATCCATGAAGCCTGCCCGGTTGAGCACACCGGTCAGGCGGTCATGCGACGCCGCATGCTGCAACTGGCTCAGCAACTCATTGCGCGCCGCCATCACACTCGCCACCGCCAGCGGCGCCAGCACCATCAACGCCACACCAATGCGAAACGACTGCAAGGCATGCCGCGCATCAAAATCCGACCCCAGATGGAGGTACCCCACTGACACGGCCATCAGCGTCCACACGCTGCACAGCAGGGTCAGCACGGCCGTCACAAAAAGGCTGTAGACCAGCGCGCACCACAACAGCCCCGGCACCAGATAGGAGATGGCTCCCGGGCCGCTGATGACCAGGCCAAGCAACCCACCCAACAACAGGGTGAGCACAGGTGCTACCAACAACCAATTGATGCTGCGCAACTCTCTGCGGCGCTGGTTGCGCGGTGGCAGGCGCCACCGCGGCATGGTCAGTATCACAGGCAGTATCACGAGGTAGTCGACCAACTCAGAGGTAAACCAGATCAAAAGCCCGTCTGCAGCTGTTCCGCCAAAAATCAACGGATTGATCACCATCCCCATCAACCCTGCCGCCAGCGAAGCCGCGGCAACAATCACAACAAAGTAGACAACTGACAAGGGCTGCCTCAACCGCCGATGATTCAACGACACCCGCGAAAAAAGCAGGTATCCCACCGCAACACCCGCGATGTTTGCCAAGGACAGCAACCCTGCTTTGAGCAACGTTCCACCCATGCACATGTCTGCCAGGACGAAAGCCGCAACGGCAGCGATCCATGCAGGGAGCCGAGCCGACTCGGGACGGCGCACCAGCACACCCAGCAAAACGGCATTGGCCGGCCAGAACGCCGCTAACGCCCCCGATGGCCGGGTCAAAATTCCCAAAAGAGCGAAAACAAACACCAATGCGCCGATCAGCAGTGCATCCAGCCAAACACGGCTAGATACAGATGCCCCGTCTGCGGCGAAAGGACGGGATGGTGCTGACTCGTCTGTCATACGGTCCTCCAGGCAACAAGATGCGGCATTGCACCGTGGGTTTGACCTGACCGATTTAGTTATATGAGAGAAACAACGGACAGCGGGCTCGCACATACCCTCTTGATTCTGGAAAACAGGCGGGGCAGGTCTATCGCAAGGAAGCGCCCACCGCTACAAACTGGCAACCGCGCCCGTCAGCGCCCCTGCCCCATCACCCCGTGCACCTTGGCCACCAGGGCCTGCGCGTCAAACGGCTTGACCAATAACTCCATGTGCGCGCCCAAAAACCGCGGCGTCATGGCGGCCTGTTCGGCGTAGCCGGTCATCAGGATGATCTTGATGGCCGGAAACGTCTCGCGGGCGTAGTCGGCCACCTGGCGGCCGTTGGGGCCGGGCAGGCCCACGTCGGACACCAGCAGGTCAAAGTGCACAGCACCCGACAACAAGGCCATGGCGGCGCTGCCGGTGGCAGCCTCCATCACCTGAAAACCCATGTCCCGCAGCAGCTCCACGGCCAACATGCGCACGGTGTCGTCGTCTTCCACCACCAAAATCGAATCGGGGCGGCGTGCACCCGTCAGCGGGGTCAAGGCCTCGGCCGGTGCGGCCTCGGCCTCTGCGTGCTTCGACCGCATGAAGTAAAGCGCCACCGCCGTGCCCTGCCCCACCGCGCTGTCCAGCACGGCAATGCCGCCCGACTGGCGCATGAAGCCGTAAATCATCGACAAACCCAGCCCCGTGCCCTGCCCCAGCGGCTTGGTGGTGAAAAATGGGTCGAACGCGCGCGCAATCACGTCGCCCGTCATGCCGGTGCCGGTGTCGCGCACGGTGATGCACACATAGTCGCCCGGCTCCAGCCCGGGGATGGATGCCACCATGGCGGCGTCTGCCTGCACGTTGTCGGCAGAGATGTGCAGCCCGCCGCCACAGGGCATGGCGTCGCGTGCGTTGATGGCCAGGTTGACCACGGCGCTCTCAAACTGGTTGGCATCGGTCAGCGCGGGCCACAGGCCTTGGGGCAACTCAAGTTGCAGGGCAATGTTCTCGCCGCAGGTGGTTTTAAGCATGGATTCGAGCCCACGCAGCGACGCACCCAGGTCCACCGGGCGCGAGTCCAGCGGCTGCCTGCGCGAAAAAGCCAGCAGCCGCTGTGTGAGCCCCGCCGCGCGTTTGGCGGCAGCCAGGCCCGCCTCGATGTAGCGCCCCACCTCGTCGTGCCGCCCCTGCGCCATGCGCTGGCGAATGATCTGCAGCGGCAGCACGATGCCCTGCAGCATGTTGTTGAAGTCGTGCGCAATCCCGCCGGTCAACTGGCCCACGGCCTCCATCTTCTGGCTTTGGCGCAGACGCTCTTCGGCGTTGCGCAGGGCTTCTTCGCGCACGTGTTCGTCGGTGGTGTCGCGGCCCACAGCCTGCACAAAGCCGTCACTGGGCACGGCGGTCCAGGCGATCCAGCGTTCACCGCCATCGCGGTGGCGGTAGCGCGCCACAATCTGGCGGCGCTCGGGCTCGATGGCCAGCTGCGCCATGGCGCTGGCCACCTGCTGCATGTCGTCAGCGTGGGCAAACGCGGCCATGGGGTGGCCCACGGTTTCATCCTCCGACCAGCCCAGGGTGGCTGTCCACGCGGGGTTGACGGCGGTGATCGCACCGTCAAAGCGGGCCACCAGCAGCACGTCTTCAGACAGCTGCCACAGCCGGTTGCGGTCGGCGGTGCGCTGGGCCACTTGTTGTTCCAGCGACGCCGCCACATCGCGCCACTGGCGCAGCGCATGGAACTTGCTGGTGGTTTCGACCACCGTGTTGACCATGCCCTTCACATCGCCCGCCTCGTCGCGCAGCGGGCCGTAGCAGAAGGTGAAGTACGCCAGCTCTGGCTGGCCGTGGCGGGTGGTCTCCAGCTCAAAGTCTTCGATGAAGGTGGCCTCGCCCGCATAAGCCTTGTCCACCAGCGGCTTGAGGGTGGGCCAGGCTTCGCTCCACACCTCGGCCAGCGGGCGGCCCAGGCCCTCGGGCTTGCTGCCCATCAAGGGGCGGTAAGCGTCGTTGTAAAACATGGTGTGCTCTGGCCCCCAGATCAAGCACGACGGGAAGCGCGATGACAGCATGGTTTCGACCGCAAACCGCAGCACGGCGGGCCACTGCGCGATGGGCCCCAGCGGTGTGCCCGCCCAGTCGTAGCTGCGCACCTTGGCGCTCATCGGGCCGTCGGCGCGGGGGAAGGTTGGCGATGCGGGCACAGAAGGGTTCATGTTCAAAGGATGGCCCAGCAGAGCAAAAACCGGTTCAAAGACAGCCCGCCAAGCCACACGCGGGCCGACAGACGCCACGCGCACATCAGCCCAAGGGGGTTGCGGCGCACTCGGAGTGGACCGAGTCTACAGGTGAAGATGGAGCCAAAAGGTAGGACAACGCAGTGTGCAAACCCCGCCGCACCGTGCCCAGCGCGTGCACCCACCCCGGCCAACCCCTACGTAGCGGCGACCGCCCCCCGCGCCTGCACCCGCCGCGAAATCACAAACCCCAGCGCCAGCACCCCCAGCGCTGCGGCAGAAAACACCGGCGGCAGCCAGCCCCGGTCCACGCTGAACGCCACCACCAGCACGCCCGCCGACTGCCCCAGAAACAGCAGGCAGGCAAACAAGGTCACCGCCGTGCCGCGCGCCTCGGGCGCCATCTGCGTGGCCTGCACCTGCAAGGTGTTGTGCAACATATAAAACCCCAGGCCCGCACAAAAACAGCCCAGTACCGCCCACGCCACCGCGGGTGCCCAGGCCAGCGCCAGCAGCCCGGTGGCAATCAGCGTGGCCCCCGTCAACGCCAGGCCTTGTTCGCCCAGCGCCGCCAGCCAGCGCCGCGCAAACACGCTGTAGATCAGCCCGCCCACGCCATACAGCACCATCACACCGCCTGCAGCCGACGCCGACAGCCCAAACCCATCCACCATGCGCGCGGGCACAAACGCCAGCGTGCCAAAGGCCAGTGCGCCTTCAATGGCCACCACCGCCAGCACCCAGCGCACACGCGCAATGCGCAGCAGCGCCGCCGTGCCCGCAAGGTAGGCCCGCAAAGAAAACGCCGCCCCACCGCCCGCACCCGCTGGGGCCTGCAGCACCCCCGCAGCCCGCGCATGGCGGAACAGCAACACCGCCGCCACGGCAAACATCACCGCCAGCACCCCCAGCGCCGTGCGCCAGCCCAGCGTTTCGGTGGCAAAGCCGCCAAACCACTGCCCGGCCATCATCCCGGTGACCGTGGCCACCATCAGCCGCGCCAGGGTTTCTTGCCGCTGCTCGTACGCCACCTGGTCGCCAATCCACGCCATCGACAGCGGAATGATCCCGGCGGCCGCCGCCCCCATGGCCGCGCGCGACACCACCAGCACGGTGAACGTGGGCGCCAGCGCCGTGATGGCGCTGAACACCGCGCAGGCTGACGTGGCACCCACGATGACGTGCACCTTGCCCAGCCGGTCGCCCAGGGGGCCATACACCAGTTGCAATACACCGTAGGCGACGGCAAACGCTGCAATCACCGCAGCGGCATCGCCCGTGGTCACGCTGAACTCTTGCGACAGCTCCACCAGCATCGGGTCACACACACGCATGGACGCCATGCTGCAAAAGGCCGCCAGGCCAATCAGGCGCAGCATCGTCGAGGGAGAAGAAGTCATAGGCGCCCGATTGTGGCGGCCCCGGCGCGATGCTGCTGGCGCCGCGGCGCATGCCCCGCAACGGACGACCGCGTGCAGCCCTGCCAATGATCTGGGTGGCAAGCCGCGCGCTTGCGTGCATGGGCTACTTCGCGGGTGAGCGGCTGCCGGGGCCTGCGTCCGAACTGGCCTTTGCTCACAAAATGCTCATCTTTATATAGCTACTAGCGCTTATCCAATAAGCGCTACAGCCACTTTTTACTAAAATAATTGCCCCAACCCCGCGCGTGGTGCCCTGCACGCGGCGTGCAAGACCCTGCGGTGGTCGCCATCCGCCTGGCCGAAGTGCCCCGCATCGTGCTAGCATCGCCCGCCCTCATGGCCAGCCAGCCCTCACAGCAAGCCACGCCGCAGCACGCACAGGATTTGAAAGACCTGCCCTGGCTGGCGCTGAGCACCTTCTACCAGCGCGAGGTGACCTTGACCCACCAGCACACTGGCGAGGCGTGCACCTTCGCCATCAACCCCCGCCTGGCCACCGACAGCCTGTACGCCCTGCGCAGCGCCTGCCACCCTGGGCGTGGGCATTTCATCGGCGTGGGTCGTGGATGAGGATTTACGGGCGGGCGATTTGCTGCATTTGGTGCCCACTTGGCAGGCCCCGCCGCTGCCGGTGTATCTAGTGTACCCGTATGCGCGGTTTTGTCCGGTGCGGTTGAGGTTGTTTTTGAAGGCGACGCCGGGGTTAGTGGGGATGCGGGGGTGAGTTGAGCGAACGGCAGTTGTCGGCCAGGAGCAGCCTGCAGCGGCAGATGAAAGCGGACGCCCAACGTTCGAGTTCAGAGGATGCCAACAAGGCGCGCTCTGCGCGCCTTCCTCTGGAATTGCTAGGCATCAATGGGCAACTGCACGGGGTTAGTTCCGAATGCGCCTCGATACTTCTGAACTGCCATCCCTGTTGTCGGCATTTCATGTAGGTATTCAGTGATGGACTCTGCGTTGGCAAGTACAAGGTCATTGCCCGCCGCTCGAAAAAAATCACCCTTGAATTCGAGTGGTAGGTGTTCCAGCATTCGATATCTCACAAGGAGATTTCTGAACTCACCAGAGTCAACCATCCGCGGGCGACAGTTTAGAAATAGTAGCGCGAGCTCTCCCGAGGAAAGCTGAGAACGCAATATGCCTGCGTACTTTTCCTTTTCCTTCTGCTCTAAATTTTCATATCTATCGACGAGTTTCAAAGCTTGATAGAGATTTCGAAAGTAGTGCCCAAGCACGTAGTTGTGCTTCTTCTGCAGGAACTCGTACTGGGAAAAAGATTGCTCATGAGTTGCGCTTCTATTCCGCAGCTCGGTAATCACGGCATTGAACACCGCACGACCAGAGACCGACTCCTTCCGGGGGAGACTCACCCCTGCCAAGCGCAACGCATCCGCCGTCGAGTCTGGAGGGAAGATGTTCGGATCAAAAGTCAGCCCACTGACGATTTCATGGTGAAGATCGAGCGCATTAAAAAATGTGTTCTCAACCGCTTGGGTGTTTAGGGCAACCGCAGTTTTTGAGTATTCCACACGCGCAAGGCGTAACTCCATCCGCTGGATCACGATCGTGATGATCAGGCCGAAAAACGTCAGAAACGTGAAAATTGGATTGAGCATTCCCCCAAAGAAGTCCCCGAACGGACCGAGCTTCGATTCGCTCGTGAGGCCGAAAATAAGATCCAATGCAAGAATGAAGACCACCGCACCACTCGCGATTAAAAGTGCAAAGAAGAGCGGTCGCAGGAGATTTTCGTTAGCTTCGACCGCGGCTTCATCATTCACATCATCGATGAATAGTCGCTTGAACGCAGAGTAGAAATAATTTAGCGGGTACATAAAATGTCAGCCAAAGGGAAATTGATGCCTAACGTAATTTGGACCGCAAAACCTGCAGGATAAAATGGATAGTGCGGATATTCTGGACACTGATTTCTCCTGGAAGTGGCTTGCAGAGTAGGTTTGCAAGGGATGGCCTGTTAAAGCGTCCAAGTATAAAAACTTCGCAAAACCCGGCAGGCGTCAACTCGGCAAACTATAGCTCCCCAGTCGCGGGCTCGTTTTGGTACTACAACAACTGGGACTTCAGCGCGCTGAACACGGTGTACGAGGCGCGCACCAAAACCAGCATCTACACCGCATTTGCCCAGCGCCTGGCACAGCCGCTGCAGATGCAAGACTGGCGTGCGCAGGACGGCAGCTACTACACCGGCAAGGAGTCCATACACGCGGCCTACCCCATGCACATGTCGGCCCGCGACCTGGCCCGGTTTGGGCTGCTGTACCTGAGGGGTGGCCAGTGGGCTGGCAAACAAGTGGTGCCCGCCGACTGGGTGCGCCAAAGCCTGCAACCGCACTCCGACACTGGGGCCGACGGCGGCTACGGCTACCTGTGGTGGGTGTCGGTGGACGGGCGCCACCTGCCCCACATCCGCGTGCCCGCAGGCACCTTCTCGGCCCAAGGGTGGGGTGGGCACATGGTGGTGGTGGTGCCCGCCTATGACCTGGTGGTGGTGCACCGCGTGAACACCGATGTATCGACCCAGGAGGTCAGCGACGCGCAGTTTGCGCGGCTGCTGCAGATGATTCTGGACGCGCGCGTTTCGCAGTAGCCTGCAGTAGCCCGCTGCGGGTTGATGGGAATCAGTTCTAAATTGATAGCTGGTAGCGCTTATGGATAAAGCGCTAGAGGCCAATTTGACTGATTAACTACACCTCTCAGATGGGAACATCAGCCTTTGCACCAGCAGCGGCGCTGTGGGTTGACTCCCTCTCCCCTCGCGGGAGAGGGTTGGGGAGAGGG
>NZ_JBKBTV010000053.1:0-35407 GCF_046291265.1 Acidovorax sp.
ATGGGGATGGACAGCATCATCCCCATCTGCGTGGGCGTGAGCGAAAAACTCTCCTGAATGAACGGCGCCATGGCGCCATTGATCACCCAGATCGCACACGAAAAGCCGAAATACAGAAACGACGACCACAGCGTGGGCGCATGGCCGGACTTGAGGAATTCGCGAAATTGAAGCATGAGAGATGAAGTGCAAAGGGCTTGGGAACCACGTCGTCAACAGGTTCTTCGCCCGGCCAGAAAACAAAAAAGCGCCTGCACGGACCGCGCAGGCTTTGCAGCCACATCGCACTCCATGAAGACGCCAACGTCCTGTTCGCCCAATCCGCCATTGCACCGGGCTGACACACGGCCAGCGTTGGCCGTGGTGCATATCAAGCAATGCCTGTGCCAAGTTTGGGCGACTCTTGATTTAAGTCAAAGATGCCGCTAACGCTTTTCCATAAAGCGTTGATAGCTATCAAAATTGAAGTCAGGATTCGACACTGCTCCCAATTTGGTGCGGCGCATCAAGGTTCGTGCACGCTGTTGGTGTTACGCACCAAATTGGCGAATGCGCGCTCTTGCACCACGTTGTTGTTTCAAATGATGAAATTTCGACATGCGATGTTTTCGGGTTTTCTACTGCCGTGTTACCCGGTTCTGGAGTGACGAGGCATCTACAAGGAAGGGTTTCCCATGCGCGTCAATCTCCCCGTCAGCACGCAGGAATATGCGTTTCCCAAAGGCCAGACGCTGGTGTCCACCACCGATCTCAAGGGCCGCATCCTGTACTGCAACCCGATGTTCATCGAGGTCAGCGGGTACGAAAAAGAAGAGCTTTTGGGCCAGCCCCACAACATCGTTCGCCACCCCGACATGCCCGAAGAGGCGTACCGCGACATGTGGCACACCATCTCCAATGGCACGCCCTGGTCTGCCCCGGTCAAGAACCGGCGCAAGGACGGCACGTTTTACTGGGTGATGGCCAACGTCACCCCGCTGATGCAGGGCGACCAGCCCAGCGGATACATGTCGGTGCGCACCGAAGCCACGCGCGAGCAGATCCAGGCGGCTGATGCGCTCTACAAACAAATGCAGGCCGAAAAACAGGCCGGCCAGCTGGTGCACGCCCTGCGCGCTGGGGTGCTGGTCAAAAACAACCTGTGGGGCAAGCTGTCGGGCGTGCTGCAACTGGGCGCCATGGGCAAGATGATGGCCTGCACGCTGGCGCTGGTGGTCGCCGCGTGGTGCGCCGCGCTGGTGGGCGGCCACACGTTGACGCTGGGCTCGGGCGCTGCATGGCTGGGGGTGGTGCTGCTGGCGCTGGGCATGGCGGTGTACCTGCACCAGGTCACCGTGGCGCCGTTGGCGCAGATGCTGCGCTGGGCCAACCGCATGGCGGCGGGCGACCTCACGCAGAAAATTGCCGCATCGCGCACCGACACCGTGGGCCACCTGCAAAAAGCGCTGGGCCAGCTCAACGTGAACCTGCTGTCCATCGTGCGCGATGCGCGCCAGGAGAGCGAAAACATGCAGGTGTCCACCCGCGAGATCGCGCAGGGCAACCAGGACCTGTCGTCCCGCACCGAAGCCCAGGCCAGCAACCTGGAGCAGACGGCAGCGTCGATGGAAGAGATCACCGGCACCGTCAAGCAGACCGCCGAATCCGCCCGCCAGGCCACGGTGTTGGCGACGCAGGCGACCCAAGTGACCGAGCGCAGCAGCGAAGCCGTGGACGGCGTGGCCAGCACCATGAAGCAGATTCAGACGGCGTCGGGCCGCATCAGCGAGATCACGCAGCTGATCGACTCCATCGCGTTTCAGACGAACATCCTTGCGCTGAACGCTGCAGTAGAGGCAGCGCGGGCGGGTGAACAAGGCCGAGGTTTTGCCGTGGTGGCGTCTGAAGTGCGCAGCCTGTCGCACCGCACCCTGTCGGCCGCCAAGGAGATCCGCCAGCTCATCGACGACTCGGCCACCAAGGTCAGCGAAGGCCACCAAAAGACCGACGCTGCCCAGAAAACCATGACCGAATCGCTGGAGCTGGTGCGCCGCGTGAACACGCTGATCGGCGAGATCCACAGCGCATCGAACGAACAGCTCAGCGGCATCTCGCAAGTCAATTCTGCCGTGGCGCAGCTGGACACGATCACCCAACAGAACGCCGCGCTGGTGGAGAAAAACGCAGCGTCTGCCATGCAGCTCAACGGACAGGCGCAGTCGATGACGGAGACGGTGCAGGTGTTCCGCATCGATGCATCGGCACCCAACCAGGCGCGGGACGCGGTGCAGTTGCGCAAGGAGATGAAGGCGTCGTCGGAGCGGGCGCTGGCGCGCGCCTGACGCTATTGAAGTTTGGGTGTTTTTGGCCGATAGCGCTTATAGGATAAGCGCTGTTAGCTATCTTTTTGATAGTTTCTGCATGGTCGGTGCGACACCGCACAGATGCCATGCGCTCTTGCAGTCACCATGGGTGCAGCGTTGCATTTGCCTATGCCAGCGCCCAAGACTTGGAGAGCCCCCATGCCACGCGTCCAAGCGAACGTATTGCCCCTGAACCACCGGTTGCCCCGCGTTGATCCACAAAGGCCCGCCAGCCGGGCTGTTTTCATTCCAGTGGACGAACTGCTCACGCCCGGTTTTGTGGCCAAGCACACCAGGTTCCCGGATTTCGGTGCGCTGCTGCGTGCCAGCGCGTTTGTTCCTGAGCAGGTTGTGTTTCTGGAGAAAACACCGGACGACGACTGGGAGAGGTTCATTCGGCGCGTGTCCAGTTTTTCGACCTGGAACGCGATGCTGAAAGACGCGCGGGGTGAATGGATCATGCACCGGCTGGGCGTTTGCACCGACGCCTACCCTTCTTGCGGTGATGAAGCCCCGACACTGCTTTAAAGCTTTGCAAAAACAATAGCTGCCAGCGCTTATCTATCAAACGCTAGAGCCCGAAAACACTCAAAGAATCCTTTGCGCTTTCGTCCGGATGCCCGCTGCGGCGTCGCGGGGTCTGCCCGGTATGGCTCAGGTGCTCGCCCGCACCGTCAGCTCAAAACCCAGATTCACCGAATTCTTCTCCGGCACCTCGCCCCGCATCAGCGACAGCAGCATCTGCGCACTGGCCTCGCCAATGGCAGAGCGCGGGGTGCGCACGGTGGTCAGCGGCGGCAGCATCTGCTCGCTGCCTGCCAGGTCGTTAAACCCCGCAATGGCCACGCGGCCGGGCACGGCCAAGCCCAGGCGGTGGGCCGCCAGCAGACCGCCCTGGGCCAGATCGTCATTGCAGAAAAACACGGCATCCACGCCGGGCCGGGTGCGCAGCACTTCTTCCAGCAGCTCGGCGCCCAGGCGGATGGAAGAAGGCTGGGGGCTTAACAGCTCCCGCCGCGGGTCGTACAACCCCGCCTCGCGCAGGCAGCGGCGGTAGCCTTCGGCGCGCTGCATGGTGCGCGGGTCCAGCTGGGCGGCCACGAAGGCGATGTTTTTGTAGCCGCGTGCCAGCAGGTGGGCCGTCATGCTGTGGCCCGCATCCTGCTGCGAAAAGCCCACGCAGTAGACGCCGGGCGCGGGCGTCATTTCCATCAGGTGCACGCAGGGCACGCCGCTCGCGGCAATCATCTGGCGCGATGTCTCGGTGCGGTCAAAACCCGTCACCAGCAGCCCCGCCGGGCGGTGCGCCAGGTAGGTGCGCAGCAGCTGTTCTTCTTCCTGCGGGTCGTAATGCGTCACGCCAATCAGCGCCTGGTAGCCATGCGGGAAGAGGGTGCGGTGTACGGCTTCGAGCACGTCCACAAACAGCGCGTTGGACAACAGCGGCACCAGCACGGGCACCTGCACGCTGCGCTGTGATGCCAGTGCGCGCGCGGCGGGGTCGGGCACGTATCCCAGTTGCGCGGCGGCGTCTTTCACGCGCTGCACCAGCTCTTGCGCCACACCGCGTTCGCCACGCAGCGCGCGGGATGCGGTGATGGGGCTCACCCCTGCGGCCTTGGCCACATCGCTCAGGGTGGTGCGGCCGCTGGAGCGGCGTTTTGTCTCGGGTTTGCTCAAGGGTTAACCCTCATGGGGGAGGCAGTTGATCTGGTTAGGATAGCGCTGTCCAAACGATGGAGCAAGGCAACGCTTGCCATTCTGGACGAAGTTGCAGCAATTGCCACAGTTTGGGCGGCATCCGGTGAGGATGCCTTTTTTACGGGTTGTTTGGATAGCGCTACCAATATGAGTGTTTTGCCGTCAACGGTGTTTCTGGTGGTCATGGGTGTGGCTGGCTGCGGCAAGTCCAGCCTTGGGTCTGCTCTGGCGCGGGCCGAGAGCCTGCCCCTGATCGAGGGGGATGACCACCACAGTCCCGCCAGCCGCGAAAAGATGCGGCAGGGCATTGCGCTGACCGACGCCGACCGCGACGGTTGGCTGGGCACGCTGGGCGAACTGCTGCAGGCGCAGCCGCACGGTGTGGTGCTGACCTGCTCGGCCCTCAAGAAGGCTTACCGGGACCGGCTGCGCAGCGCCTGCCCCGGCCTGCGGTTTGTTTTTCTGGACATCGACCGTGACAGCGCAGGCCAGCGGGTGGCGGCGCGCGCTGGCACCCATTTCTTTTCGTCCGCACTGGTAGACAGCCAGTTCGCCACGCTGCAATCGCCCGTGGGCGAGCCCGGCGTGCTGCGGCTGGATGCAATGACCGACCTCGCAACCCTTCAACAACAGGCCTCGGCCTGGATCGCCGCGACGGAGGCTGCATGAGTACGCCCACGGATTCTTCTGTTGCCACGCCCCGTCCAGTCACCCGGTTCGAGAAGCTGGCCCAGGTGCTGATGGCCGGCTGCCTGGGTGTGATGGCCGTTTCGGTGTTCGTCAATGTGGTGCTGCGCTATGGCTTTGGCAGTGGCGTGGTGGCCAGTGAAGAACTGTCGCGCCTGCTCTTCGTATGGATGGTGTTCATCGGCGCCGCTGCGGCGTACCCGGCGGGCGAGCACATGGCGTTCACGTCCCTGGCGGGTTTGGTGGCGCGGCGCCCGGTGGCGTTTGGTGTGCTCACGGCGGTGATCCGCCTGCTGGTGATTGCCGCCTGCGCCATGCTGGCCTGGGGCGCTTGGCAGCAAGTGGTGGTGGGCATGGACAGCCACTCTGTGGTGCTGGGCTACTCGGCGGCGTTGTTGCCGCTACCCGCACTTTTGTGCGCCGTCGCCATTGGCGCGATGGCGCTGGTGGAACTGATTCAACGCAAGCCGCTGGACCTCGGTCACGGCGCTGAGCTGGAGTGATGGTCATGGGTGCAGAAGCACAAGCGTTTCTCGTTTTCTCGGTGGGCATGCTGCTGCTGATGAGCACAGGCATGAACATGGGCCTGGCCCTGGTGCTCACCGGTGCGGGCATGGCCTGGGTGCTGGATTTCTGGGACACGCAGTTGTTGGCCCAGAACCTGGTGGCGGGGGTGGACAGCTTTCCGCTGCTGGCCGTGCCGTTCTTCATTCTGGCGGGTGAGTTGATGAACTCGGGCGGCATCAGCCGCCGCATCATCGACATGGCACAGGCCTGGGTGGGGCACATTCGCGGCGGCCTGGGCTACGTGGCCATTGGCGCGGCGGTGTTGCTGTCGGCCATGTCGGGCTCAGCCCTGGCCGATGCCGCCGCCATGTCTTCCATCTTGCTGCCCATGATGCGCAAGAACGGCTACCCGGTGGATTCATCTGCAGGGCTGATCGCGGCAGGCAGCGTCATCGGCCCGATCATTCCGCCGTCGATGGCGTTCGTGATCTATGGTGTAACCACCAACACGTCGATCTCAGCGTTGTTCATCTCAGGCATCGTGCCCGGTTTGCTGATGGGCGCCGGTCTCATCTGTGCCTGGCGCTGGGTGCTGCGCGACATGGTGCTGCCCGCAGGCCCTGCACCGCTGCCCATGCGCCAACGCCTGAGGGTCACCGGCAAGGCCTTCTGGGCGCTGCTGATGCCGGTCATCATCATCGGCGGCATGAAGTCCGGCATCTTTACGCCCACCGAGGCGGCCGTGGTGGCGGCTTTCTACGCGCTGGCGGTGGCACTGTTCATCCACCGCGAACTCCGGGTCGCGGAGATTTATGGCGTGCTGGTGCGTGCGGCCAAGACGACCTCCATCGTGATGTTTCTGTGTGCAGGCGCGCAGGTGGCCAGCTACATGATCACGCTGGCCGACCTGCCCAGCGTGCTGACCGGCTGGCTCGGCCCGCTGGTAGAAAACCCGCGCCTGTTGATGGCGGTGATGATGATCGTGCTGGTGCTCATCGGCACCGCGCTGGACCTCACGCCCACCATCCTGATCTTTGCGCCCGTCATGCTGCCGATTGCCGTCAAGGCGGGCATCGATCCGGTGTACTTCGGCCTGATGTTTGTGCTCAACGGCGCCATTGGCCTGGTGACGCCGCCCGTCGGCACGGTGTTGAACGTGGTGGCCGGCGTGGGGCGCATTTCCATGCCCACCGTCATCCGCGGCGTGAACCCGTTTTTGTTGACCTACGTGGTGATCATGGCGCTGCTGGTGGTTTTTCCGCAGATCGTGATCGCGCCTGTGCAATGGCTGAAATGAAGCAGTCCTCCCGTTGCCTTGTTCCCCTTTGTTTCGGCTCTTTCCCTGTTCCTTTCCCCTTTCCTCACCCATAAATGGAGACAACCATGAAAACCTTCCGTCGTACCCTGCTGGCCGCCTTGTCGGTGGCCGCCCTTGCCGCGTCGTTCCAGGCCGCCGCCCAGGACTTCAAGCCGCGCATCATCCGCTTTGGTTATGGGCTCAATGAAGTGTCCAACCAGGGCCGCGCCACCAAGCTGTTTGCCGAAGAGGTCGAAAAAGCCTCGGGCGGCAAGATGAAGATACGTGCCATCGGCGCCGCCGCGCTGGGCTCGGACGTGCAGATGCAGCAAGCGCTGATCGGTGGCGCGCAGGAAATGATGGTCGGCTCCACCGCCACGCTGGTGGGCATCACCAAAGAAATGGCGATCTGGGACACCCCGTTTCTGTTCAACAACGTCAAAGAGGCGGATGCCGTGCTGGACGGCCCCGTGGGCCAGAAGGTGATGGACAAGCTGCAGGAAAAAGGCCTGGTTGGCCTGGTGTACTGGGAGAACGGGTTTCGCAACCTGACCAACAGCAAGCGCCCCATCAACAAACTGGAGGACATGGACGGCGTCAAGCTGCGCGTGATGCAGAACAACGTGTTCCTCGACAGCTTCAAGACCCTGGGCGCCAATGCTGTTCCGCTGCCGTTCTCCGAACTGTTCAGCGCGCTGGAAACCAAGACGGTGGACGGCCAGGAGAACCCGTACAACACGATTTTGTCGAGCAAGTTCTATGAGGTGCAAAAGTACCTCACCGTCACCAACCACGTCTACAGCCCCTGGATCGTGCTGGTCAGCAAGAAGTACTGGGACGGCCTGTCCAAAGCCGAGCAGAAGGTATTGCTCGACGCCGCCAAGAAGAGCCGCGACTTCGAGCGCCAGGACACCCGCGCCGAAGCCGACAAGGCGCTGGCTGATCTGAAGGGCAAGGGCATGCAGGTCAACGAACTGCCCGCCGCCGAAGCCAACCGCATGCGTGAAAAGCTGGGAGCCGTGAACGCCAGCATTGCGACCAACGTGGGCGAAGCGCTGTGGAAAGACGTGCAGGGCGCCGTGGCGCAGGCTCGGGCTGGCAAGTAGCTGGATGAGAGACGCTGGTTGAAGGCGGAGATGCCGCGCTAAGGCGCGGTGTCAGCGCTTCTCTGGCGGCGTATGTTGGCAAAAGGGCTTCCCAGTTGGAAGCCTTTTTCGTTTGCCGATCAGGCCGAATGTCAAAAAACAGGTGCAGCCGCTCGCCATGCTGTTTTCGGCTGACATCAAGGCGTTGCACGCCACAAGACGCCTTGCAAAGGCAGTTGGGGGCCGAGGTGGTGCAGCAGCAACCAGTATTGGCCGTCACTGGAGATACCTTGCAGTTCGAAGTCGCCCGCAGGCGGCGTCAGCTCTTGCAGGCGCAAGGGGTTGTTTTGAAGATCTAACCGATACAACTGGCGGCCTGCCTGCAGCCCCATCCAGCGGCTGTTGGCTGAGAAAACGGCCCGGCGCCCCCCAGTGCTTTGGTTGATGCTCCCGTGGTAGGGCCCATGTGCAAGCAAGGCCACTTGCTGCATATCCGGACTTTTATGCAGCCTGACGGTTTGGTCGTTGCCCCACACGGCCAGCCAAGTGCCGTCGGGCGACACCACCGGCTTCGCCTCGGGCAAAGCCGCCACCGGCTTGGGCGCGGGCTGGCCACACGGCAGCTCGGCGCACGGATAGGGCTCGTTGTTGGGATTTTTTGCGAAAGCGCTTTGCGCAAGAGGCAGCGCAAAGAGTTTGCTTTCTTGCCAGTCCGACAATCCCAACAAGCGAGAACCGCTCGCATGCACCATCAGCCAGCGACCTTGTGGGTCCAGGGTGGGCGTGATAGTGCGAGCATCGCCGAACGGCATGATGAGGGCACGTCCTGTAGCCATCTCGCACAGAGCCAATGGCTTGGGCGGCTGAGGGCCTGTGATTGCCAATTGAACTGCAAACCAGTTGGCCGTGAATGCTGCGTTCGTCACCCAGCCAATGGCCGGAAACTGGCATACGCTGCGTTGTTCCAGCAGGTCGTACACATCGCTCGTTGCGTTGTAAAACTGTGGTGCAAAACCATCTTCGCCCTCGCGCAGTCCGGTACGTACGGCATAGCGGCCATCCGGGCTGATGAGATCCGCCTTGCCGCCCAGACCACGCTGTAGATCCGATGTGACCCACGCGTGTCGGCGGCCATCGATGTAGTTCAGTTGGCCGTGGGGATTGAATTGCACTTGGCGAATACCGAGCCCTGATGTCTCCTGAACGCTGGTCAGTCGCTTGAGCGGTTGGGTTTGCCACAGCTCCAGCCCGCGGTCATGCACATGAGCGAACCGATCGCCCTTGGGCGAAAAAACAAGCTGCTGACTCCTGTACTCGTTGTTGAGGGCACCTGCTGACTCCAGCCGCGTGGGCTGGACGCTGGTACCCTGCATGTCCCCTGGCGGCGACGATGCGCGTGCTGTTTGGTCGGGTAGAAGGGTAGCGGCATGCACGCTCGAGCCGACCAGTAACGCCATGGCACTAGCAATGGCACGGAGTCGCCAAGCTTTCGCTGAAGAAGAGCGGGCGAGAGCGTGAAGGAGCGGGGGCATGAAGCGATCCTGCAAGGCGGTTACGGAATGGATGAAAAGGCAATGCCACCGTGGAAGCACTTGAGAAAATGCGACAGATGGGGCAGCGACTTGGTGGTGGCCAGGCCCTGCGACTCATTCCCCCACGTGAACACCCTGGCCTGGATCGAGGCTGTTTCAAGGTCGGGTTTGTTGGTCTTGTTGTAGCTGCTGATGGGCCTGCCGTTGACCGAAATCGGGCCGTTCAGCACCACCCAGTGATTTTTGTAGGTGTTGCCACCCGCTCCCTGAAACATTGCCGCGGAAACCAGCATGACCACCCATCCACTGGCCTGGTAGGGCGCCAGCTCCAGCAACTCATTCCAATCTGCAAGCGGAACAATTTCATTGGTGTTGTCTAGCAAGGTGGTGGCGCCTGCAGCATGGAACCAACCTTGCATGTATCTGGGACGGGTGATTGCAGACACGGTCGCACTCGGATGGTCGTAGTCCGCGAAGGGATTCAGGTCGGGGCTGTCGTTGCGCAGGCTTGCCATGCTGATCCAGTCCACTGCATTGATATTGGCTGCTGCGGGCAATGTTTGCTGTGAGTTTGGCGCCGTAGTTTCTGCCGTGGTTCGGACTTGGGCGCTGGGCCTGACACTGCGCTGCCCCAGGGTGGCAGGCCGGCCTGCCCACAAATCGATGATGTGCCCCACATAGAGGTCGGGCCGGTCGTGAATTAGACAGAACATGAAAGCTGCAGGTCCGCACAGGCTGGTGCCTCCTTGGTTGGGCCAAGAGGTGCTTCCACCGCTGACTCTCTCGCCCAATTGATTGGCAAGCTCCACGTTGTTGACGCCCCATGCCTTGTAGCCGTCGAATTGACGGCTGGTTCTGAGTTCAGCAAGGAGGGCAGTGGCTTTGGACAGCGCGGCAGCGTTGATCATGAAACGTTCGGGTTGATTGGGGTGACGATTTGGGAGCGGATTGCCAATGTCGCGCGGGCATTCTATGGACGGGTTTTCTGGCTCCAGATGTAAGGTCTGTTTCGATTTGACGCGGTCGCACAGATTTTTTTGGTGCCTGAAATGCGCAAAAGGCCGGGGCTCCTTTCGGAGCCCCGGCCTTTTGTCGGAGTCGCTGCAGTGCGAGCTGCAGCGAGAAGTCGGCGGGTTACAGCGAGCCGATTTCGCCGGACGAGATCTTTCCAGTGCGCAGTGCGTCCACGGCCTGGGCGTTCACGGCGCTGCGGTCAGCCGTGGAGGTGTAGACCAGAGCACGCGAACCAACCGGGATGGCGCCGCTGGTTTGCGACACGGTGGAGGCTTCAGCCATCACTTCAGCGCGGGTGCGGCTGGTTTCGAACTTCGTAGCGAACTGCGAAGCGTCGGCTTCGTCAGCTTGGGCGCCAAAAGAAGCGAAAGCGGCAACAGCGGCGAGAGAGAGGAAACGTGCGGTCTTGTTCATGGTGAAACTCCGGTGAAATTCAAAAATGGGGGACGAGGTATCTGGAATACGGGAAGTGCTAAGCCTTGGATTCAATCCGTTGAATCAACCGCCTTCGGCGGGGCCAACGCGGCCGGTGCGCATGGCTTGCGCAGCAGCGTCGGCGCGCACAACATCACGGTCAACCGTCGACTTGTAAGTCACCACACGCGAACCTGCCGGCTCGATGGAGCGGGTCTGGGCGACGGTGGCGGCTTCAGCAGCCACTTCAGCGCGGGTGCGGTTCGTATCGAACTTCAGGGCGAACTGCGAAGAGTCAGCCTCGTCAGCCTGGGCGCCGAAAGAAGCGAAAGCAGCAACAGCGGCGATGGAGAGGAAACGTGCGGTGGTGTTCATGATTGATAAATCCTGGAAGTTAAAAAAGCGTCTCAAAAAAGCCGGGAAGAAGCGACATCGAAAACTGCTGCAACCCGGGTTCGGTGAGTCGCCTTGCGGGTTCGGCTCATCGATGGGTTGAACTGTACGCCGGGGGTGTTCAGAGAAAAACTACCTCGTCGCAAACTGACTGTTCTAGTTCTGGAAACAATCGGCAGGCGGATGGGGTGAACGCGCAGGCGTGTCACTGGGAGACACGGCAAGGCGCTGCACACGCTTCGCTGGCCGACGCGAAGGGGGCCATCAACGGAAGCAACGTGCGGGGATTGCGAAGAAAGAGAGTGACCAGGGGCGTGCCGGAGCAGCACGCAGAATCCGAGCGGAGGAGCTGTCTGCCCGACTGGTGTGATCGCCCGACGCGTAGGCCGGATCTAGCGGAAACTGGCTCGGAGAACCGTCGGGCGGTCGTGCAGAAGCGACAGCAACAAACCACAGACCGTCTGTTGACGGGTGCTGCAAAAAATATAGCTACCAGCGCTTATCCCATAAGCGCTAGAGGCCAAAAACACCTAAAACTCGTGAAGATAAGTGAAGGCGTGGGCTGACGACGCCGATGCAGCGCCTTGCTTGAGGTTGCGGCACTGCCATGGGGTGTGCCCGCACGCCGCCCAATCCCCGCGGGGCTAGACCTTGGCGACGCCTTCGTCGAGGGTTGCCGTGATGGCAAACAGGCTGAGAAATCCGCTCATGTCGAAAACCTCACGGACCATGGTCTGGAGGCCGACCAACACCAGCTTGCCTTTGCTGGCGCGCAACCTTTTGCCTGCCAGCAAAATCACGCGCAACCCGGCAGAACTGATGTAGTCCAGCGAGGACAAGTCGAACACAAGACGTTGCACGCCAGCCTCCAACTGTTCGGTGACAACGCGTTCCAACTCGGGCGAACTGCTGCTGTCCAGGCGGCCACAGGGTCGCAAGATGAGGATGTCGCCGCGGTGCTCCTGTTCGAGATTCATGGATGCAATCCTTGTGATGGGAAATGAGGGGGAGATAAACGACAACGGCGCATTGTAGGAGCCCCGACACGCCGAGCCGTGCCATGGCAAGCGCACTGCGGCGAGAGGCCGGAGCAGCGCAGTGCGCGCTATTTGGCGGCTTGCGCCTCCACGTTGATGACTTCTGCGACGTTGAGCAAAAGCATGGGCGGATAGAGCCCCAGTGCATGCACTGTGCGCATGTTGATGAGCAGCGAAAACCGCTGCAGCGTGGACGCCGGGATGTCTTGCGTGCGCTTTTTTTCCACCAGGATCTGCCGTGCCATGGACGCGGCGTATCGCCCAATGTTGGCGCCATTCGAAAACAGTCCGAACATGCAGCCGGACTGCCGCACGATGCTTTCGGTGGCGCAGAAGGTCGGGAGCTTGTTCTCAAGCGCTGCCGTGGTGACGGCATCACGGTGGGTGTAGGCCAGAAAGGTGATCGGCCCCACGTACAAGAGGTCGGCCCCTTGCTGGGCGATGCCTTGGATTTGTGTCGCAATCTGGCTGGGGTCGGGCGCGCCCCCCGGCAGCAACGGAAGGCTGGCCTCCACCACCTCAAAGTTCTGCGCTTTGGCCAGCTCTTTCAGCCGGTCGCGAATCAGCGCCGAGTTGGGCTCGGCGGGGTTGTGCAGAAAGCCCAGTTTGGTGAAGGGACGGTAGGCGCGAATGGCATTGAGCTGAACCGGCAGTGGTGCCACGTGGCTCACGCCCGTCACATTGCGCGCGGGTTGTTCCAGGGTCGGGATCAACCCGGCTCCGACCGGGTCTGTCACCTCTGTGAAGACGATGGGAATGTCGCGAATGGAGGTGCCCGCGGGTTGATCGTGTTTGCCCGCCAAGGCCAGTGCGGTGGGTGTACCCCACACGTAGATCAGGTCGGGGTTGGCGGCGCGCACCCGACTGCGCATGTCGGCAATGTCGTCTGCCTTGCCCGAAAAACGGATGTTGACGTACCGCACGGGGATGTCCTGCCGTTGCAGATAGCTCGTAAAGCCCGCTTCGATGTTTTGCTCGTCCCGTGGCAAAACCATGGCAATGGTGTAGCGCGCCGTGGCAGCGGTAGCGGCGGCGGCTGCACCACCGCTGGTTGTGCTGGCAGCGCTGGCAGGGGCTTGTTGTTGCGCATGTGCCGTGCAGCAGGCCAGCAACACCACGGCGGCCGAGGTTCTGAGGGCGTTTGAAATGATGGACATGAAATTCTCCTGGTCCCGAAAAAGAGGCTCTAGGCGGGCGCTTGAGTGCGTGGCACGCGCAGGCCTGCCACCAGGCCCAGCGTGGCGACGGTGAGAATCCCCCCCACGGCCACCACCGCGCCTGCGTAGCCAAAGGCGGTGACCGCAATCGCCGTGACAAACGGCGCCACGATGCTTCCGCCCCGCTCAATAAGGCGAAAAGCGGCCAGCGCTTGCTCGGGCGTGGCAGAGGCTTTGTGATCGGGCCGGTGTTCAAAAACCTCGGTGGTCAGCGCAATTTGCGGTGACGACTGAAGCGCTTGCCCAAAGCCCAGCAACGCACAGCACGCGGCCATGCCCCACACGCCGCCCAGCAGCGGCAGGGACAAACAGGCCAGCACACTCAGCACACCACCGAACACGATGAACGGCTTGCGCTGCCCCAGCAGATCGGACCAGTGCGCGACCAGCGTCGCGGTGGAGGCAAAACACAGGAAGTACAACAGCAATACCCGGCCCGCCACCGCAGGCGGTTGCTGCAGTTCGTTCATGTACAGCGGCACCACCACGGCCAGCACGGTGACGGCCACCAGCCGCCCTGGCAGGGCGGAGCCCAGAATGACGGCGATGGCGCGGGGCTCGCGCAACACGGCCAAGTAGCCCCGCCAGCCACCGGTCGTTGCCAACCCGCGGTGCCCGGCCTGGCCACCTGGCGTGACGCGGTCCAGCGACAGGCGCATGGCCACCACCAGCGCGGCGGCCATACACAAGGCGCAGGTGACAAAGCCCGCCACATCGCCCGCGCGTGCCGCGATCATTCCGCCAAACGGGGGCCCCACGATACCTGCGGCCACAATGGCCGCCGCCACCTCTGCCAGGCCCCGCGCGCGTTGTTGTGGGGGGGTGATGCGGACAATGGCTGTTTGCACCAGGATCAGTGCGAGGCCATAAGCGGCACCGCCAGCGGCGCGCAGCGCAATCAGTGTCCAGGCATCTTTGGCCCAAGACGTGGCGGCCAGCGCAAACATGCCGACCAGTGCCGAGAACACCAGACTCCAGCGCAGGTCAAAGCGCTTGGCAAGTGCCGGGCCCGCGGGTTGTGCCAACGCCAAGGTGGTCATGAAGGCCGCCACGGGCAGGCCCGCCATCATGGTCGGTGACAGCACCATGTCGAAGGGGCGCACCTCGCTGGCAAACACGGTGAAGAAGGGGCGCAGCAGCTCTTCGGACAACGCCACCAGAAACACCGTCAGGCGCAGCAATGTCAGTTGCGACGCCACCGCCGCGGGGACTGCGGTGGTGCCTTGTGGCGAGCCCTGGGTGCGGCCGACGGCCTCCAGCAGTTGCGCGCGGCATTCGGCGGCATCCCGGTCATGCGCGGCGGCGGCGTCTTGGGCCACCACATGGCGCCGCTGCCAGCGGCGCTGCACATGCTGCCAGCCCCGCGCCTGTGCATAGGCCGCAAGCGGGTGCAGCAGCGACTTGCGCCACAGGCCCCGCGAGAGTTCGCGCACCAGCACGGCGGCAATCACCAGCGCCAGCACCAGGTCCAGCAAGATGCCGGCAAGTTGGCGGTTGACGTAGTCGGCGGGGTAGCCCACCACGACGCTGCCACCATCGCCCGCCACCTCGACGGCCCGGCGCGAGATGTCGTCACCTTCGTTGACCTTCGGATGGGCACCGGCGCCCCGTTGTGCGGGCGTCACATCGGCGCCCCAGGTCGAATGGGTGGCCGGTGCTTCGCCCTGGCGCAGAGCCAGATAGCTCAGCTCGGGCGCCTCGGCCAGTTGTTTCTTGAAAAGCTCATCAACACCGCTCAAACCGCTCCACGGCACCCCTGCGGCCACCGCGCGGGCGACCTGGCCCGCCAGCGTCCGCCCCACGGCGTCGGCATTGCTCTGGATCTGCAACGTCACAAACGGGCGCGCCGCCTCGCGGGCGATCCACACCATGCTGGAGGGCGCTGCCACCACCGCCAGCAACAACGCAAACCACAGGGCTTTGCCGTATCCGGCAGAACGCGTGCCCGTGTGCGCCGGTTGTACCGAGTCCATGACGCGGGTGCTCCAGCGCAGCAGCGCCCACCAGGTCAGAAACAGGGTGAAACCGATCAAGGGCAAGGCCTTGATCACCATGCTCAGGGCCGCGTCATGGGCCTGTTTGCGCACGTCGCCGGGGTCCACGGCCGCCCACAGGGTTGCTGCGGGTGCGCCGGTAGAGTCAAACATGGCGGTGCCCACAAACACCGCTCGGGCGGTGGTGCGCACGCTGGGCGGGTGGTCGGGGCCGTTGACCAGCAGCGGCGTATTCCAGCGCGCATCGATGCCATTGCGCAATGCCGCGTCGCCCGCGCTGGCAATGGGCTCGCCCCGGTCGGTCTCCACAAACACGGCGCGCACCGCCTTGTCTTCAGATTGCAAACGCTGCAATCGCTCCACCAGCGACGTCTGGTCTGCCACGGCCACACCAAACTGCATTCCCCGTTCCGCTTCGTCCGCCACCTGTTGCATGAGGCGCACCACCCGGTCTTGAGACAGCTGGGTCAGCAACTGCTCGGTGCGCCATGCAATCAGCACGAGCGAAAGGCCGAACAGCGCCAGAGAAAAGATGACCGCAAACACCAGCGACTCGCGGCGAAGCCGGGGTTGCAGGGCGGCAAGGTCCATGTGCGGAGTTGCGTTGGCGGTGCTGGTGGCGTCACTCATGGGAGGGTCCCTCGGGGCTGTCCGCACGGGGGCTGGTGCGCCCCTGCGGACTTGCGGTTTTGTATTTCTTTGCAACTTCCGTATCGTGGGGCACACTCACGGGCCCATTGTCGGAGTCTTTGGTTTGTTGTCGTCGATACACCGTTCCCCCCTGTTTCTGCCGCACCACGTGGTGTTTGAGCAGCAGCCCGAGCTGCGCGTGCGCCCGTTGGTGGCTGGCGACTACGGTGCATGGTCCGCCCTGCGCGATGGGGTGATCGCTGAACTGCCGCACCCCGATTTCTACGTTCGGGAAGACGACGAACAGGCCTTTTTTGACGCCCATACTGACCCGTGCGGGGAAACCATTGGGGTGTTTGCACACGGTGACCTGGTGGCCTACGCCATGGTGGGTTTTCCCGGCTGCGATGGAGCGGCGCACAACCTGGGCGCGCTGATTGGTTTGCCCTCTGCACAACATGCCAAGGTCACACACCTGTCCAGCTGCATGGTCACGCCGACCTGGCGCGGGCGCGGTCTGCAGCGCGCGCTGCTGGCGGCCCGGTTGGCGTTGGCCCATGCATGCGGGCGGCCGTTGTGCCTGGCCATGGTGTCGCTGCACAACCACTCCAGCCGCCACAACCTGCTGCGGCAAGGGCTGCACATCGCGTGGACAGGCGCCATTGACGGGTTGCAGCGCCATGTCGCCATGATCGACCTTGACCACGGACTGCACTTCGACATGGCCGACGAAATTCTGTTGCCCAGCGACGACTTTGTGGCCCTGCGCCAAGCCGCTGCGGACGACTACGCCTGCATTGGCGAAGTGCGCGACGCCTCGGGCGTGCGGTTGCGGTACGTCAGGCACCTGCATCACGACCGCACCCCCTGGTAGGTAATGGCCACGACGGTGATGTCGTCAGCCTGCGCGGCACCCGCTTCAAAGGTGCGCACCGCTTGCACCACCCGCTGGGGAACGCCCCGGGCATGGCCCTTGTGCACCGGGTCTGCGCCCACGGCTTCCATCGCGTCCAGCAGGGCGGTTTCGCCAAACAGGGTGCCTTCGGCATTGTTGGCCTCGGTCACGCCGTCGGTGTAAAGCAGCAGCGTTTCGCCGGGCGACAGCACGATCTCGCCCTCCACGTATTCCTGCCCTTCCATCACCGCCAGTGCCATGTTGGAGCCGCGTTCGAGGTAGCTGGCTTTGCCCTCCCGCAGCCACACCGGCGGGTTGTGCCCCGCGTTGACGTAGGTGAGCCGACCACTGCGCAGATGCAGCACGCCGTAGAACACCGTCACGAACATCATTTGGTCGTTCTCGGCACACAGCTGGTCGTTCAGCGCGGCAATCGTCGGCCCGGGCACGCGCAGGAACAGTGCATTGCTCTTGAGCAGCGTGCGCGAAATCGCCATGAAAAACGCTGCCGGCACGCCCTTGCCGGACACATCCGCCACCACCACCGCCAGATGTTCGTCGTCGATGGGGAAATAGTCGTAAAAATCGCCGCCCACTTCCTTGGCGGGAATCATGGTGGCGGCGATATCTACCTCGCCCACATCCGGGGCGGCCCGCGGCAGGATCGACAGCTGCATCTGCCGCGCAATCTCCAGTTCTTGCTGCAGACTGGCCAGCATGGCTTGGGTTTGCACGGCCGCCTGGAGTTCGCGCAGCAGCTTCAGCAACCGACTTTGCTGGGTGCTGACCAGACCCGACATGCGGCCCAAAATACCGGCCAGTTCGGCCAGCTGGTTGGTGGAGCTTTGGGGCAGGGCTTCGGCCAGCGGCGCCACCGGTGCTTCGGTGCGTGTGCCCAATGCGGCCAGAATTTCGTCACGGGAGGTGGGGTCCAGGCTTTCTGCCAGGGACCGCAGCTGGTCGCGAATGAGGCGCTCTTGCTGGTGTCGCGTGCGGATGCGCTCTTGTCGCAGGGTTTCCAGGTTCAACAACTCCGACCGGATGGCCACCACCCCGCGGGCGATGGCGCCAGATTCGTCTTCTGCCTCCTCTTCGCCGTCGTCGAGCGAGGCGTCGGTGGCGCCGCTGGCCAGCGCTTTCAGCACCCCGACAGACCGGGTCAACGGCTCCATGGCGTGCTGCATATATGCCGCAAGGCCCATCACAATCAGCGCCGCAAACAGCAGCGCGCCGCCTGCGGCGGCGAGATTGAAGAAACGGTCTGACCGGTGCTGGGCGCTGACGTCCTGCATCCACACCAGAGCGCCCACCACGCGCTTGTCCGGGTTCACCACCGGCTGACTGATCAGTTGCAGCGCGCCGTCCGCGCTGTGGTCGCTGGCGCTGCTGCGGGCATCCACCGCCAGGATCAATGTTTGCGGCGAGCGCACGGGCACCACGGCGCCGGTGGCGGCCAGCGAGCCCGGTTGGGTGCCCAGGGTCTCCTTGCCGCGCATGTTGACAAGAAAAATCTCACCGCCCAGGTAGCTTGCAAGCTCCGGCAGGCGCCGCGACACGTCTTGCCCAATGGCCAGCGCGCCGCCTTCAAAACCGTGCACCACCACCCAGGCGTACTCCCGGGGCGCCACTTGGCTGAGTCCGCGCACCACCCCCGCTGCGCCTTCCATCGCGGTTTTTACCCAGCCGTACTCTGCAAGCGGCTGGGGGTCAAAGCCTGGTTCGGTGGTAGACACCAAGGCGCCGCCTGGCCCCAGGATGTCGATGCGAAGCCCGGGTGTCTGGCGCATGGCGTTGGCCAACAGGCTGTCAATGCGCTGCGCTGCGCCGGGCGCTTGCAGATTGCGAAAGGCCGTGTCCTCCAGCAAGCGGCGCGCCAGTGCGTCCTGGCGGTCCAGGTTTTCGTTCTGCAGCTTGTCCCACGCAATGCGCTGGCCTTGTAGCAAGGCTTCGTTGTAACGCTGGGCCCAGCGCTGCTCTCCCAGCCAGCCCATGGTGCCGAGCGCGGTCACCAGCAGGGCCATGGCCAGCAACAGGATGAGCATGATGCGACGCCTAAGCTGCATCGTGGTCCTTTCGTGCGGGCAAGGTCAGCGCCATTCGGCGCGTGCGCCAGGCGCTCCACACCAGTGCCAGCGTGGCCGCCAGCCCCATGCTTCCCGTTGCCACGCTACCCGCCGTGAGGGCCATCGACAAGGCCGCACCTACCGTGCCGCCCACCAGCCAGGCGGTGGGTGAAAGGTGAAGCAGACGCTGCGTCGCGGTGACCGCACGGCCCAGCAGGTACGCCGTCAGCAACCCCGCCGCAGCCAGCACGGGCGCGTGCCCAATGAATGTTGCCGGAACCATCAGCGCCACTCCGTTCAGTGTGGCCGCCACGGCGAGCAGGGTGCTGTCCCTGTTATCCCCGGCGCGCCGGCCCCGGTGGGGCGCCAGCAGCCCGGCAATCACGCCCAGGCCCAGCGCGCACGCCAGCACCGTGTTGCCCAACAGCTGCGCGCCAGCGGTAGAAACCACCAGCCCTTGTGCTGCCAGCAGCCCGGCAGCCAGCGTGACGCCTGCACCCGCGCTCCAATGCGGACGGGTGTTGCCGGGGTGTTCTGCGGCCGCAGCGGCCAGGGCGGCCGCATGGTCGCGAATGCGGTTGCGCCAGGGGCTGCGGGGCTCGTTCCATCGCAGCAACAGAAAGCCTGCACAAAGAACCGGGAGTGTGAGTGCCAGCACCCCATACAGCGGGCCGAGCGCAGTCGATGCCACTGCACCCAGCGCAGGCCCGAGCCAGATGGCGGCGCTCAGCCATGCACCCAGCGACGCGGCAGGCCAGCGTGGCATGGCGTGCGCATGACCCTGGCGGTGGGCGGCCTGCTCCACGGCAGTGCAGGCTACCAGCACCGCTCCGGCAATCGCCCCGCACCCCAGGGCCGTGCCGATCCAAAGGGTGCGCTCACTCAATGGGGCCACAACGCCCGTGGCCAGCGCCAGGGCCAACGCACCCAGGCCCGCACAGGCCGCGAACAGGACCGACAGCGCATGCCAGCGGCGTTGTTGCGTGAGCCACCCAGCCACTGCGGCCGATGCCAGCCACAGGCAGCACGTGGCTGCGGCCTGCAGTGCGGGGCTTTGCGCCCCGGTGGGCGCTGTCTGCGACAAGAGCATGCCGGGCAGCGCCGCGGCGCTCAGCGCCATCAGCAAGCTGGCCCAGAAAGTTTGAGACTCTGCTGCAACGACCCGGATCTGCATCAGCCCGTGTTCTGCAAAACGGTTTGATCCCTCTGCATCGGCCAGCAACCTGTCCAGGTATTCGCGGCGGTGGGCCTGGGGCTCGGTCTGCCGCAGGGAGGCGATAAGCCGGCGCACACGGACCAGCGTTTCATGCACCCCCCGTACGGCGTGGCTCAACTGCTGGGCGCGCAGATCAAACCCCCGCCGGTTGGGGACCACCACCGAACGGTCGTAGCGCCCGCCCGCGATGGCGCGTGTGGCCAGCCGCACCGCATGGTTGCGCAGCTGCGGGCCATGGGATTCAGAAAATCGTGCCGCCAAAAACGCGAGCGTTGCCAGCAGCAGCACCGTCGGGATCAACAAGGCCGCTGCACTGCGCGCAAAGGCGCCCGCACCGGTCTCTTGCAAGGTGAGGCGGACGGCGCCCAGCGTGATGCCCCGCACCACAATGGGCGCGTCGGCGGCTGTGCCTGCCGTGGTGTGGCCCGGCTGATCGCGCGCCACCGACTTGAGCACCTGCCCGCTGCTGTGCAGGAGTGCAATGGACTGGATGTCGGGGTGCGCGCCCAGCCGCTGATTGAACAACGCGTCCACACCCACCAGCGCCTCGAAAGGGATGCCAATGTCCACCGCGTGGGAGATGCGCTGGCTGAGTGATTCGGCCATCAACTGGGCGCGGGTGCGCTCGCTGTCCTGGCGCATGTCCCGCAGCTGGTCATGGGTGAGCCCGGCCAGAACCGCTGCCGCCAGCACCAGCAGCAACAAGGCGATGCCGCCAAGCCGCATGGCCGAACTGGACCGCCAGGTGCGGGCCGCACGTGCGGAGCGGTCCGCACGGGGTGCAAGGGATGTGTGGGGTTTGGGCGTCATTCCTGGCGCTCGCTTTCGTCCAGCCGCGCCAGGCAGTGGTCCATCCGCAGGCGCACGGCGGCCGTTTGGGCCAGCGCTTTGGCCAGCGTGCCAGACCGTTCCTCCGCGAGGCGCCGGGTTTGGGGGGCCAGCGCCCAGCGTGCTGCCACGCCGCCCAGCAGCACCACGGCTACCAGCAGGGCGCACGTGGCCAGGAGCAGGGGGTTGAGCAGTTTGTCCCGCAAGGGTTTTCCATCGGTCCATTGCAGCGCAGGTGCAGGGGCGGCATAGCTGGTGCTGATGTGTCCCACCACCTCGCCGAACGCGTTGTGCAGCGGCAGCCCGGTGACGGCCTCGGTTCCGATCCGTGCGGTCCAGGGCCGGTCGTTGCGGGTGCCTGCGTCTGCCGCCAGCGCAGCGCGCGGGTGCAGCGGTTCGCCAATGGCGCCGCGGTCGGTGCTGAACAGCGCGATGCCAGCGCGGTCCACTACGTCAATGGCGTACAGCTGTCGGTCGCCAGACAGGGCCCGTTCCAGTCGGGGTTGCACGGCCCGGTGGTCGGGCAGGTCCAGTCCCAGTGCCAGGTCGCCTTCGATGGATTCCTGCAGCGCCGACAGTGTGAGAGACAGCCGTGCACGCTGGATGTTCTGCTCTTCGTGGGTGCGAATGTTGAGCAGCAGAAAGGCAATCAACAGCACGCCCGCCAGCACGATCAGCAGCCACAGCCCCGCCACTTCCCACAGCGCGGCCACGCCGGGAGCGCGCGCTGCCATTGGCGCTGCGGGCTTCACGGTACGGGGCTGCGCCGCTGTCTCGCCCGATGAAATGGCGGTCCGGCTCATGCCACAATGCGCCGACGATTGCGCAGGCCTGCCCAGCTTGGGAGGTGCGCCTCAGTGTCCATGGCCCCTTCCAGCGCATGCTGCCTATGAACCATCCGGCCCCATTGCAATGCACCCTGTCCGGTACCGTTTCGGAACTCCCGGCTTTCTTTGAACGCCTGGAAGACTGGGCGCAGGGGCATGAGGTGCCGATGCCGCTGGCATCCTCTTTTGGGCTGATGCTGGATGAGCTGCTGACGAATGTGGCCACCCATGGTTATGGTGGCCAGGGCGGGCCAGTGTCGGTGCAAATCACCTTTGACGCCCCTGCCACCCTGAGCGCTGTGCTGCGTGACCAGGGGCCGCCCTTTGATCCCACCGCGCTGGTGGCTGCCGATGTCGAGGCAGCGCTCGAAGACAGGCATGTCGGTGGTTTGGGTGTGCATTTCGTCAAGAAGTTGGCGGAGCGTTTTGTCTACCGCCGGGACGGCGCAGTGAACGAAATCTCGGTGTCCCGCACCTGGGTGGCTCCCTCACCCCAGGTCAGCGGTCTGTAGCAAAGTGTACAAGCGTAACAGCGGCTGTGGTCAGTGTCCTGTGTCCCGTCTGCAGGCTGGCAGCGTCACTTGCGGCCAATCACCGGGTGGTCGGGTAGCTCGTTGTGGCGAGTCTCGTCGCCGTCCAGGCCCGTACTTGATGGGAAATGCTGCACCAGCAGGGTCGAGACTTCCGACAGCGCCTGGGTCAGCCCTTCTTCATGGCGCCCGGCGCGAAAGGCCTCGCCCATCTGCGCCACCAGGGTCTGCCAGGTGTCTGGCGCCACGTGGCGTGCAAGGCCCCGGTCGGCCACGATTTCGATGGCGTGGTCTGCCTCCAGCAGATAAATCAGTACGCCGTTGTTGGCTTCGGTGTCCCACACCCGCTGTTTGCCAAATAGGGTCACGGCCCGATCGCGTGCGCTGGCGCCGCGCCACAGGTAAGACAGGGGCAGCCCGCCTTCCACGCAGATGCGGATCTGGCCGGTATGGCGGCGCTCGCTGGCCGCCACGCGGCGGGTGAGGCGGTCGATCAGATCGGCCGGGAAGGTGCGCCGCAGCGCGTCTTCTGCCAAGCGATGGCGCACGAGCCGCGCCATGCGGTGCCACAAGCTGGGTGTTTGGTGGGCGGGGTGGCCGGTTGGGTGTGTCGCCATGTCTACCAGTCTCCCGAGGCGCCACCGCCACCAAAATCGCCGCCGCCGCCCGAGCTGAATCCGCCGCTGTCGCTGCTGCTACTGCTACTACTCCCGCCCCAGCTTCCCCCACTGCTGCTGCCACCCCCGCCGCCATGGATCACCGGCCCGCTGCGTCCGCTGAAGATCCAGGTGTACAGCAAGGCCAGCAGCCCGGCGCCTGCTGACACCATCAGGCTGGACGTGACCCAAAAAGCCACGGCGCCGACCCCGCCGCCCATCAGCAAGCCGCCCAGCGCATTGCCAAACAGGCTGCGCGCCAGCGGCCCGCCCACCATCACGCCGAAGAACACAAAAAT
Organism: Acidovorax sp.; assembly: GCF_046291265.1. Lineage (GTDB taxonomy): Bacteria > Pseudomonadota > Gammaproteobacteria > Burkholderiales > Burkholderiaceae_C > Acidovorax. Next base: position 23,165 of record NZ_JBKBTV010000053.1, read on the forward strand.
GGCCAGGTCGGTCCAGTCAAAGCCGCTGTCACCCTGTCCGGTGTCGGTGGCTTGATCGTCTGGCGCGGGCAGGGCTTCGCCCGCAATGCGGGCGCTGAGCTGCGCGACCGCAGCGTTCAGCCCGCCCGCATAGTCGTTTTGCTGAAACCGCGGCTTCATCGCGCCATCGATGATGCGTGCGGCAGCAATGTCGGGGATGGCGCCCTCCAGCGCTTTGGCGACTTCGATGCGCATCTTGCGGTCGTTCTTGGCCACCACCAGCAGCACGCCGTCCCCCACGTCGCGGCGGCCGATCTTCCATTGGTTGCCGACGCGGTTGGCATAGGCCGCAATGTCTTCGGGCGCCGTGGTGGGCACCATCAGCAGCACCACTTGCGAGCCCTTGGATTGCTGCAGCGCCACCAGCTGCGCCTGTAACGTGCTGATGTCGGCGGCGGTCAGCGTGCCCGTCTGGTCAATGACATGGCCGGTGAGTGCGGGCACGGGCAGGGGCCCGTTGTCGGCATGTGCCCATGGCGCCGCGAATGCTATTAAAAATATAGCTATCAGCGCTTGATGGATAAGCGCTAGAGGCATATTTGGCCAATATTTCTATGGAAATGACCGCTAAGGATCACTTTTTGGGCTGCGAGGCCGAGAAGTCCACGGTGGGCGGCACGGCGATCTGCGCCTCGTTGGTCACGGTGAAGCTGGGCTTGGGGTCATAGCTGAACGCCATCGCCGTCAGGTTGGTGGGGAAGCTGCGCGCCAGCACGTTGTAGTCCTGCACGGTCTGGATGAAGCGGTTGCGGGCCACGGTGATGCGGTTCTCGGTGCCCTCCAGCGTCACGCGCAGGTCCCGAAAGCCCTGGTTGGCCTGCAGGGTGGGGTAGCGCTCGGACACCGCCATCAGCCGCGACAGCGCACCCGACAGTTCGCCCTGCGCCTGCTGGAACTTGTTGAAGGCCTCGGGGTTGTTCAGGGTTTCGGGCGTGACCGTGATGGAGGTGGCTTTGGCGCGTGCCTCGATCACGCGGGTCAGCGTCTCTTGCTCGAAATTGGCTTCGCCCTTGACGGTGGCCACGATGTTGGGCACCAGGTCAGCCCGGCGCTGGTACTGGTTGAGCACCTCGCTCCACGCAGCTTTGGATTGTTCGTCCAGCCGCTGGAAGTCGTTGTAGCCACAGCCGCTCAGCGTGAATGCGGCGACCACAAGGGCGAGGAGGGCAAGAAAGCGGTGTGTCATGGTGGGGCGTCGCCAGGGGAGATGGGATGGGCCGAATGTGCCAGAAACCGAAAGGTCTGCGGATTTTGCAGCAAGTGCCGTGTGGCGATGCCCGCACAATAGCGGGCTCCGCACCGTTTTTCGAATCTCACCACCTCCCTTCAGCATGCCCCGCGCCCAATCAAGAGCCGCCACGCTTGGCGGATCCCCCGACGAGACCGAGTCCGCCTTTTACGAAGCCTTGCAGCGTGGCGACATCGAACTGCTGATGTCGTGCTGGGCGGAAGAAGATGACATCGTGTGCGTGCACCCCGGGGGCCCCCGTTTGCTGGGCGCGGGTGCCATCCGCGCCGCGTTTGAGGGCATGTTTGCCAACGGCACCGTGCGTGCGCGACCCGTGCACGTGCACCGGGTGGTGGCGCTGACCAGCGCTGTGCACAGCGTGGCCGAGCAGGTCGAAGTCATGCTGCCCGACGGCCTGCACCAGGCGGTGGTGCTGGCCACCAATGTCTATCACAAGACCCCGGAAGGCTGGCGCATGGTGGCCCACCACGCCAGCGCTGGCACGGCGCCTGATGCCCAGGTCATGGATTCGCAGCGGCCCGTGCTGCATTGATGGCGATGGAGCCGATTTCTGGCGCTCACAGTGGTGCGCTTCGCGGCGACCGTTGGTCGCCCCAATTTTTAAGTCTTTTTGCCCTCTAGTGCTTTATCCATAAGCGCTAATAGCTATGAAATATGTAGCGCCTCGCTGGTTGCCCGGTGGCCAGCTCCAAACCATCTGGCCGGCCCTGTATTCACGCCGGGGGTTTGGCGCACGGCCCGCGTACCGGCGCGAGCGCTGGGACACACCGGACGGCGATTTTGTGGATGTGGATTTTCTGCAGGACGGCATTCCGGCTGGGGAAACCCGGCCCCTGCTGGTGGTGTTCCATGGCCTGGAAGGGTCGTCGCGCAGCCACTACAGCGAGGCCTTTGCCGACCTTGCGCGCGAGCGCGGCTGGGCCTGTGCGCTGCCCCACTTCCGGGGGTGCAGCGGCGAAATCAACCGTGCGCCGCGGGCCTACCACTCGGGCGACCACGCCGAGATCGGCTGGATGCTGCAGCGGTTTCGGGCAGCGCACGCTGGGCCGCTGATGGCGGTGGGGGTGTCGCTGGGTGGCAACGCGCTGCTGCGCTGGGCCGCCGAAGTGGGCACTGACGCCGCGCGCAGCGCAGACGCGGTGGCCGCTGTGTGCTCGCCGGTCGATCTGGCCGCAGGCGGCCACGCCATTGGCCGCGGATTCAACCGCCAGATCTACACCCGCATGTTCATGCGCAGCCTGGTCCCCAAGGCTTTGCAAAAACTCGCCCAGCACCCCGGGCTGTTTGACAAAGAGGCCCTGCTTGCCGCACGCGACCTGTACGCGTTTGACAACGTGTTCACCGCGCCGCTGCACGGCTACAAAAATACCGAGGACTATTGGCTGCGCGCGTCCGCCAAACCGCTGCTGCGCCACATCCGCATCCCGGCCCTGGTGGTCAATGCGCGCAACGACCCCTTTGTGCCCGCCAGCAGCCTGCCGGGCGTGCACGAGGTGGGCCCGTGTGTCACGCTCTGGCAGCCCGCGCATGGCGGCCATGTCGGTTTTGCCAAGGGACGGCTCCCCGGCCATGTGCGCGCCATGCCGGACATCGTGGGCGACTGGCTGTCGACCCAGGCTGACACGCACCCGGAGGCGTGAGGGCCACAATCGCGCCATGGATGACATCGTTAAACAGGCCCTGGCCAAGTGGCCCAACGTACCTGACTGCTATGGCTGGCTCGGCTTGGATGCGCGGGGCCGCTGGTATCTGCGTGACGACGCCACGCAGGCGCAAGGGCCCTTTCCGCAAACCAAAGGCTCGTTGCTGGAGCATGAAAAGCTCATTGAGTTCATAGCGCGCAATTACGAGCCGGATGCGCAAGGGCAGTGGTTCTTTCAGAATGGACCGCAGCGCGTGTATGTAGAGCTGGAAGCCACCCCCTTCATCTGGCGCATCCAGCCTGACTTTGCGGTTCTGTCGCACACCGGGCGCCGCACTGCGGTGCAGGACTGCCTGATGGACGCTGAAGGCCGTGTGTATCTGACGTCGGAGCTGGGCGTGGGCCTGGTGCACACGCTGGACGTGCTGGCGGCGTCCGAGGCGGTGGAGGCTGGCCGCTGGACCCCGCAGGAGGTGCGAGCCGAGGATTTGCCCACGCAGTACGGTTACACCATGAGCCCCCAGGCGCGCTGGGAGGCGAATGGCCGGCCCAAGGCGCCACCGCCTTCACCTTCGTCACCGCCACCGCCACCGGTGCCGGTGCCGGTGCCGTAGCTGGTTTTCTACGTTGCTGAGAGGAATGCGACAGAGGTGTTGTTCGCTTGCCTCCCCATCGCATTACGCCCCGCACATTAAAAAAGCCGGTCACTGGGCGCTGACGCTCCGGTACCGGCTTTTGGGGGAGTCTCACGCTTGGCTGCGCGCGGCTCCGGGGTCGATCACTTATTTGACGGTGGCCGTCATGTAGTCCACCGCAGCACGCAGATCTGCATCTGAGGCCTGTGCCGCACCACCGCGGGGAGGCATGGCGCCTTTGCCCTTGACGACGCTGGCATACAGCGCATCCATGCCTGCCGTCAGGCGGGGCGACCAGGCCGTCTTGTCACCCAGCTTGGGGGCGCCAGCCACACCAGCGGCATGGCACACCTGGCAAGCCTGTTTGTACAGGGCTTCGCCATTGGCCGATGCCGTAGTGACTGGTGCGGGGGCTGTTGCCGGTGCTGCTGCGGCAGCGTCAGCCGCTGGCGCAGCAGCGGCCACGGGTTCTGCGGCGGGGGTGGAGGCTGCTGGAGCTGCATCGGCAGCCGCTGCACCTGCTGCTGCGGGAGCGGCAGGTTCGGCAAACTTGGCACCGGCTGCGTTGGCCATGTAAGCCACGGCGCGAGCGATCTCGGTGTCATTGAAGTCGCCGCCACCTTGGGGCGCCATGGCTCCCTTGCCCTTCAGGGCCGATGCCACCAATGCTTCAAAACCCGTCTTGATGCGTGCCGACCAGGCGTCAGCGTCTGCAAACTTGGGAGCCCCGGCCGCTCCAGCCGTGTGGCAAGCGGCGCACTGGCCTTTGTAAACGGCTTCGCCGGTGGCTAGCGGGCGGTTGGCGTCGCGGATTTCCACCATGCCGACCTTCTGGATGCGCTCTGCCAGGGCCTTCTCAGGGTTGGCGTTGCCGGGAGCGGGCTTGTCGGCCGACGTGACATACAGGACCAAGCCAATGATGGCGAAGATCGGAATCACAAACGACGCAAGTACCGCGACCAGTAGTTGTTTGGGGTTCTTGATCGGTCCGGTATGGGCTTCTTCGTGGTGGTTGTCGCTCATGACGTCCTCAGGTGTATCGGGGGCTTTGATGAAATCAACCCTAAATTATATCTGCCGAGCCTGGGTCGCTTGGTGAAGACTGGCCGCGCTGTGCCTCCGTGGTCGGGTGCAAGGCGATAGGAACTGCCTGGCAGACACCCGCGGCCGCGTGGATTGACGCGCCCGGGGTGCTCGGCTTGGCGTCAGGAAGGTTTGCCCGCTGGGCCCTCGGGAGCGCCGCCCCCCAGGGCTTTGTACAGCGACACCTGGTTTTGCAATTGCGCCAGCCGTACCTGTACCACCGCTTGTTGGGTGGCAAACAGCGAGCGCTGAGCGTCCAGCAGATCGAGGTAGCTGGACACGCCGTTGCGATAGCGCAGATCTGCCAACTGCAAACGCGCCGCCTCGGCGTCCACCTGCAACTGCTGCGCCTGTGCCTGTTCGCCCAGCGTCGCTTGGCCTGCAAGCGCATCGGAAACCTCGCGGAACGCGGTCTGGATGGCTTTTTCGTACTGGGCAATGGCAATGCCCCGGCCTGCCTGCGCGCTGTCGAGGTTGGCCTGGTTGCGGCCCGCGTCAAAAATCGGCAGCAGCAGCGACGGGGCAATGGAAAAGCCCCAGGACCCGCTCTTGAACAGGCCGGACAGTTCACCACTGGCCGTGCCCGCCTGCGTGGTGAGCGAGATGCGGGGGAAGAACGCGGCGCGCGCGGCGCCGATGTTGGCGTTGGCGCCCACCAGTTGCTGCTCCGCCTGCCGGATGTCGGGGCGGCGAGTCAGCAGTTCAGAAGGCAACCCTGCTGGCAGCGGCGACATGGCCGGTGCATCGGCCAGCTTGCTGCCTACCAAACTGGCGCGGACATCGTCTGGCAATGCTTGCCCCAGCAGCAAGGCCAAGGCGTTTTCATCGAGCGCTCGCTGCCGCTGCTGCTGGGCCAGGGTGGCCCGTGCGGCTTGTGTCAGCGACTGCGCCTGGCGGAAGTCGAGTGCGGAGGCCACGCCTGCCTCCAGACGCAACTGGGTCAGTTGCACCGATTCTTCCCGCGAGGCGAGCGTTCGGCGCGACAGGTCGAGCAGTTCTTCGTCTGCCAGCAGGTTCAGCCAGCCATTGGCCACCGCCGCCACCAGACTCACTTGCGCGGCGTTGCGGCCTTCTTCGGTGGCGAGGTATTGGGCGAGGGCTTGTTCTTTGAGGCTTGCAATGCGGCCGAAGAAGTCGATCTCCCACGCGGACACCGCGAGCCCGACGCTGAACGAGTTGGTCAGGTCGCCCGTGCCCGTGGCCGGAGCCCGGCTGGCATTGGCCGCGAGGCCCACGCCCGGGTACAGATCTGCGCGGCGCACCTGGAAGGTAGCGCGTGCCTGCTCGATGTTGAGCACCGCCACGCGCAAGTCGCGGTTGTTGGCCAGGGCAGCCTCGATCAGTTGCCGCAGCCGGGGCTCGGCAAAGTAGTCTTGCCAAGGCACGGTGGGCGCAGAGGCTTGTGTAGCGTTGGCTGCGTACGTGGCAGGGACGGGTGCTACAGGGCGCTCGTACGTCGGGATGAACGAGCAGCCTGCCAGCAGTGCCGCGGCCGCGAGGGCGAGGGGAGTGCTTCGTTTAATCATGGGTTCCAACTCCTGCTTCTTCTGCATGGCGGCGATTCATTTCCTGCTGGCGTGCGCTGCCCTTGAACAGGCTGCGCACCACCACAAAGAACACGGGCACAAAGAACACTGCCAAAGCGGTGCCGGTGATCATTCCGCCCAGCACGCCCGTTCCAATGGCGCGCTGGCTGGCCGAGCCAGCGCCCGAAGCAATGGCCAGCGGCACCACGCCCAGGCCAAACGCCATGGACGTCATGACGATCGGACGGAAGCGCAGATGCGCAGCGGTCAGCGCCGACTCGATCACGCCCTTGCCCTGCGCTTGAAGGTCTTTCGCAAACTCAATGATCAAAATGGCGTTCTTTGCGGACAAACCAATGATGGTGATCAGCCCCACCTGGAAGTACACATCGTTCGCGTAACCGCGGAGCAAGGTGGCCAGCAGCACACCCAACACGCCCAGCGGCACGACCAGAATCACCGCCAGCGGGATCGACCAGCTTTCATACAGCGCGGCCAAGCACAGGAACACCGCCAGGATGGCGAAGCTGTACAAGATGAGCGATTGCGAGCCAGCAAGTTTTTCTTCTCGTGACTGACCGGTCCACTCGTAGCCAAAGCCTGCGGGCAGCTGGGCTGCGAGTTTCTCCATCTCGGCCATCGCTGCGCCGGTGCTCATGCCTGGCGCGGGCGAGCCCGATATCCGCATGGCTGGGTAGCCGTTGTAACGCACGGTCTGCTGTGCGCCGTTGACCCATTGGGTCGTCGCAAACGCCGACAGCGGCACCGGTTTGCCCAGGCTGTTGTTGGCGTTGATCTTGAGCAGATCGTCCGGCTGCATGCGCGCGGGCGCATCGGCTTGCACCACAACACGCTGCAGGCGACCTTGGTTCGGGAAGTCGTTCACATAGGACGATCCCAGGGCGGAGGACAACGAGGAATTGATCGAGTCGAACGAGACACCCAGGGCGTTGGCTTTGTCGCGGTCAATGTCGATCCGCAGCTGGGGCGCGTCTTCCAGGCCGTCGGGGCGCACTTGAGACAGCACTTTGCTTTGCGAGGCCATGCCCAGCAACTGGTTGCGGGCGTTGACGAGCGCCTGGTGTCCGGCGCCGCTGCGGTCTTGCAGGCGGAAGGTAAACCCGCTGGCATTACCCAGTTCGGGGATGGGTGGCGGGCTCAACGGAAAGATGAAGGCATCGCGAATGCCCGAAAGACCACCGAAGGCGCGGTTGGCCAGGTCTTGGGCAGATTGGCCGGGGCCGTGGCGATCCTTCCAGTCCTTGAGGGTCACGAACGCCAGTGCGGCATTCTGTCCCTGGCCGGAGAAGCTGAAGCCCAACACACCCACCATGCTCTGCACTTCAGGTTGCTTCAGGATGAACTCTTCGACCTGCTCCATCACGGCCAGCGTGCGTTCTTGCGTCGCGCCGGGCGGCAATTGCACGTTGACGATGATGTTGCCCTGGTCTTCACCGGGCAGGAATGACGTGGGCAGACGCATGTACACGACCACCACAGCACCGATGATGGCGGCATAGATGATGAGGTAGCGCGCGGCACGTTTGAGCATGCGTGACACCATGCCTTCGTAGCCTTTGGCGGTGCGCGAAAAGCCCCGGTTGAACCAACCAAAGAATCCACGCTTTTCGTGGTGGTGGCCCGCTTCTACCGGTTTGAGCAAGGTGGCGCAGAGTGCAGGAGTCAGCGACAAGGCCATGAAAGCCGAGAAGCCAATGGACGCCACCATCACCGCGGAGAACTGGCGGTAGATGTTGCCGGTAGACCCAGCGAAAAATGCCAACGGCACAAACACGGATATCAGGACCACCGTCACACCGATGATGGCGCCCGAGATCTGGCGCATGGCTTTGCGGGTTGCCTCCAGCGGCGGCAGGCCCTCTTCGCTCATGATGCGCTCGACGTTCTCCACGACCACGATGGCATCGTCCACCACGATACCAATCACCAGCACCATGCCGAACATGGTCAACACGTTGATCGAGAAGCCCAGCGCCAGCAAGGTGGCGAAGGTTCCGAGCAGCGCGATGGGCACGACGATGGTCGGAATGATGGTGTAGCGCCAGTTTTGCAAGAACAGGAACATCACCAGAAACACCAGGCCCACAGCCTCCAGGAGCGTAATCGCCACCTGGGTGATAGAGATGTCGACAAAGCGTGAGCTGTCGTACGGAATGCTCCACTCCGTGCCTTCGGGGAAGTAGCGGGACAGCTCATCCATCTTCGTGCGCACGGCCTTGGCGGCTTCGAGGGCATTGCCGCTGGGCGATAGCTGGACGCCAATACCCACAGCGGGTTTGCCGTTCAAGCGTGCCGATGTCGAGTAGGCCTGGCCGCCCAGCTCGATGCGGGCCACGTCCTTCAGGCGCACCGTGGAACCATTGGTGTTGGCGCGCAGCACCACGTTGCCAAACTGCTCGACGCTGGACAACTGACCGTTGACCACCACGGTGGCGGCAATGCCCTGACCGGCCACGTTCGGCAGGTCGCCAATCGTGCCGCTGGCCACTTGCGCGTTCTGCGCACGGATGGCCGCGGTGATTTCTGCCGCAGACAGGTTGAAGCTGACCATCTTGGCGGGGTCGATCCAGATGCGCATGGCGCGTTCGGTTCCGAACAACTGGGCCTGGCCGATGCCACTGACCCGTTGCAATTCGGGCACGATGTTGCGCGAGGCGTAGTCTCCCAGCGCCACGGTGTCCATCTTCGGGTTGGTCGACGAAAGCATCGCAAACAGCAAGAAGTTGGAGCGCGACTTGTCAACACGCACACCCTGCTGTGTCACGGCAGACGGCAGCCTGGGCGACGCGCGCGAGAGGCGGTTTTGCACATCAACTTGCGCCAGGTCCGCATTGGTGCCCGGCTGGAAGCTCAGCGTGATGCTGCCGGAGCCGTCTGCCTGCGCGACCGACTCCATATAGAGCAGGCCGGGAGATCCGTTCATTTCCCGCTCAATGACGGAGAGCACACTGTCTTCGAGCGTCTGCGCTGAAGCGCCGGGATAGGCGGCGTTGATGACGATGGCGGGGGGCGCCACGGGCGGGTACTGTGCGATCGGCAACTGTGTGATTGCCACGCCGCCCATCACCATGATGAAGAGCGCTATCACCCACGCAAAGATGGGGCGATCAATAAAAAACTTGGCCATGCTGGAGCGCCCCTTATGGCTTGGAAGCCGCTGCGGCGGGGGCCGATGCGGGTGCAACTGCGGCAGTTGATGGCGCAGCAGCAGCAGCAGTGCCTGGCGCCTGCCACGGCACTGGCTTCACCGGTGTACCGGGGGGCAGCATTTGCAGCTTTTGAAAGCCGTCCACCATGACTTTTTCCCCCGCTTTCAGCCCGTCGAGCACCACCCAGCGGTTGTTCTGCGCGGCGCTGATCTTGATGGGGCGCTGGGAGACTTTCCCATCGTCGCCCACAACGCTGACGGTGTCACCCTGCTGTGTCCGGGTGACTGCTTGCTGGGGCAGGCTGATAGCGTTGCTGGCTTGCGCTTGTTCAATGCGTACACGCAGATACAGGCCCGGCAGGAGTTCTCCCTTGGGATTGGGGACCTCGGCGCGGAGCATGACTTGGCCTGTGGTGGAGTCAACGGACAGGTCGGTGAACAACAGCTTGCCGGGCATCGCGTATTCAGTCCCGTCGCCCATCACAAGTTTGACGCTGGCGGCTTCGCCGCTGCCCGCGCGTTTGAATTGCCCGCTTTCCATGGCGCGTCGCAGCTGAAACACGTCGCTGGCCGATTGGGTGAAATTGACGTACACCGGGTCGATCTGCTGCACCACGGCGAGGGCCGTCGCTTCACCTTGTCCCACCAGCGCGCCTTCGGTCACCAGCGCCCGACCGATGCGGCCGGAGATGGGCGATGTGACGCTGGCATAGCCAAGGTTGATGTCTGCGGTGCGCACGGAGGCTTTGGCGGCCGCGACATCTGCCTGGGCCTGCTTTTCAGCCGCTTCGGCGTTCACGAAGTCTTGCTTGCTGATGGCATTGGCGCTCACCAGCGGCCGGTAACGCTCTACCTGCGCACTCGCCTGCGAAAGATTAGCTTGTGTTTTGGCGAGGCTTGCTCGCGCGCTCTCGGCGGCCGCGGAGTAGGGTGCAGGATCAATACGGAAAAGTGGCTGTCCCGCTTTGACGTCGCTGCCTTCCTTGAACATCCGTTGTTGCAGGATGCCCGCTGCACGAGCCCGAACTTCCGCTACGCGGGATGCTTCTACCCGGCCGGGGAGTTCTGTGATGAGGCCCACGTCGCCTGGGGTTGCCGTGACCACCCCGACCTCGACGGGAGGCATCTTCGGTGCGCCCGCAGCGGCCTGCCCGTCGGGCTTGCCACACGCGGCCAGCAGCAAAGCTGCGGCGCCAAGTGCCGCCAGGGTAAGCACGCTCTGGGCGGATGAAGCGCGGAACGGTGGAGCGACGGATGCGTCACGCAGTTTTGGCATGAGAGTCCTTTTGATGGGCGTCAAGGAAATGGGTTGTAGGGGATTGGGATGCCGGGCACAAGCAACCCGAGGTCAGAGTCTGACCAAATAGGTGCGCAATTATACATACAAACATGAATGTATAATTGTTGGCTGAAGCCTTGGCGTGTCGCGCCAAGGAGTCCAGTTTGAACAAGAACAAGGAGACACCATGGCGCGCAAAACCAAAGAAGACGCAATTGCAACGCGTAACAGCCTCATTGATGCTGCGGAAAAGGTGTTTCTGGAGAAGGGGGTGTCGCGGGCATCCTTGAGCGATATCGCGCAAGCGGCGGGCGCCACTCGCGGCGCAATTTACTGGCACTTCAAGGACAAGGTAGACCTTTTCAACGCCATGATGGAGCGGAGGACGCTACCGTTAGAGCAGGGTTACAGCGAAATTGAGTGCAGTACTTGCCCGGATCCTGTGCAGCGTTTGCGGGCTGTGATGTCGCTGGTCCTGCAAACCGTGGCGTCAGACGAGGGGACACGTCGCGTATTCGAGATTGCCATCTACAAGGTGGAATATGTGACGGAGCTGGCGGGGGTGCGCGAGCGACACCTGGCCGCCTCCGAGGCGTTTACCTGCCAATTGGCGCGCGACTTCCAGATCGCTGCGCAAATGCAGGGCGTGGCATTGCCGATGACGGCGATGGAGGCGGCGATTGGTCTGCATGCGTTGTTCAATGGCTTGATGCAGAACTGGATACTGAATGACGGCGCCTTTGACTTGGTTCGCGTTGGACGCGTCAGCACCGATGCTTACTTGTCGGGCCTGGGGCTTTCGGTTCCGTCGGGGTTGGCTTCTGGGGCGCAGTGTTGACGGAGTGAACTTGCGAGCTGCTGGCGTCGAACGCTCTGGTTGGGTTGGGCATCTTGCGTGCGATAATCAAAGGCTGTGTTGATGCACGAGTGCGGCTGTAGCTCAGTGGATAGAGTATTGGCCTCCGAAGCCAAGGGTCGTGGGTTCGATCCCCGCCAGCCGCACCAGCTTGCATCGCCCAGGGATTTTTTGCATGTTGTTCTGTTCGTTCGAGTGGGTGTCTGTCTCGGCGGTCAAAAAATAGTGCTATAATTCGAAATTCTCCGGAGGGGTGCCCGAGTGGCTAAAGGGGGCAGACTGTAAATCTGTTGGCTTACGCCTACACTGGTTCGAATCCAGTCCCCTCCACCAGTGAGTGAGTTGTGTTGAAGTGAGGTCTGACTTCGTTTTATCGTGAGGTTGGATTCGCAAAGGTTTTTGGCCGATGCGGGAGTAGTTCAATGGTAGAACCCTAGCCTTCCAAGCTAATGACGCGGGTTCGATTCCCGTCTCCCGCTCCATTGCTTGTTTCGCTGGTTTGTTGAGTTTGAGATTTTGGTGTTGCTAAGGTGGCGCCAAGTTGCCCATGTGGCTCAGTGGTAGAGCACTCCCTTGGTAAGGGAGAGGTCGCGGGTCCGATTCCCGCCATGGGCACCAATTTTGGGTGCGTCCGATTCTGGCTGCGCCGAAATCCTGTTGAATTGATATAGATTTTTTTCGGAGTCGGAAAAATGGCAAAAGGTAAATTCGAACGGACCAAGCCCCACGTCAACGTGGGCACGATCGGCCACGTGGACCATGGCA
>NZ_JBKBTV010000054.1:0-9928 GCF_046291265.1 Acidovorax sp.
GGTCCTGAGAACGAGCCTTTGGGCGTTGTCAGTCTGATGGAAGCCTTGTGCATGGCGGGCGAGTTGGACGTGGATTTGGTGGAAATCGCTGCTACAGCGAATCCGCCAGTGTGCCGCTTGATGGACTACGGCAAGTTCAAGTACCAAGAGCAAAAGCGTGCTGCCGAAGCCAAGGCCAAGCAAACGGTCATCGAGATCAAGGAAGTCAAGTTCCGTCCCGGTACGGACGATGGCGACTACAACATCAAGATGCGCAACATCCGCCGCTTTCTGGCGGATGGTGACAAGTGCAAGATTACGCTGCGGTTCCGCGGCCGTGAAATCACGCACCAGGAATTGGGACTGGCCCTGCTCAATCGCATTCGCGATGAACTGGGCGACACCATCCTCATCGAGCAGTTTCCCAAGCTGGAAGGCCGCCAGATGATCATGATGATCGCCCCCGGCCGTAAAAAGCCCGCCGCTGCGAAACCCGCTGCCGAAGGCGCTTCGTCGGCTGGCAGCGCTGCTTGAGATTGAGCTGATTGATTTGAGAATTTGACCGCTCTGCCTGCGAGGGCAGAATGGTCAGAGGCGGTGCTTTGGTACCGTCGAACGAGGGGCGAAATCCCTTCAATAAAAGTGGCTCGGGGCCAACAAGGTTGCAGATCGGTTTGCAAACGCCTCACGAGCACAACGAAAAGGAGCATTCACATGCCCAAAATGAAGACCAAGAGCAGCGCGAAAAAACGTTTCCGCGTTCGTCCCGGTGGCACCGTCAAGCGCGGTCAAGCCTTCAAACGTCACATCTTGACCAAGAAGACCACCAAGAACAAGCGCCACCTGCGTGGTGCAGTCGCTGTGCACGAGACCAATATGGCCTCGATTTCACAGATGCTGCCCGGCATGGGCGTTTAATTAACGACGAACAAGGAGTACATACATGCCTCGCGTCAAACGTGGTGTAACGGCCCGTGCCCGTCACAAGAAAGTTCTCGCCCTCGCTAAGGGTTTCCGTGGTCGCCGCGGTAATGTCTACCGTATCGCCAAACAGGCGGTAATGAAGGCTGGGCAATATGCCTACCGTGACCGCCGCACCAAGAAGCGCGTGTTCCGCCAGTTGTGGATCGCCCGTATCAACGCCGCTGCCCGTGAACTGGGCCTGACCTACAGCCAGTTCGCCAACGGCCTGAAGAAGGCTTCTATCGAGATCGACCGCAAGATGCTGGCCGACCTCGCAGTGCACGACAAGGCTGCCTTTGGCAGCATCGTGAACCAAGTCAAGGCCAAGCTGGCTGCTTGAGATCACGATGAGCGGCTATCGTTCTGATAGCTGCTTGCGCAATAACAGCAAGGGCTAGAGCTTGAAAAGGCACTAGCCCTTGTTTATTTTTCACGAGCGATAAAGAGTCGTATGAACGAGTTGGATTCCCTGGTTGAGAGCGCGACGCAACTGTTTGCCCAAAGCGCCACTCCCGCTGATCTGGAAAACGCCAAGGCGCAGTTTCTCGGCAAGTCGGGCCGCGTGACCGAGCTCATGAAGGGCATGGCGCAGCTGTCGGTGGACGAAAAGAAATCCCGTGGCGCGGCCATCAACGTCACCAAGCAAGCCATTGAAGCCGCTTTGACGGCCCGGCGCCAAGCCTTGGCCGATGCGGAGTTGCAGGTACAACTCAAGGCTGAAGCGCTGGACGTCAGCTTGCCGGGTCGCCAGCGCGGGCAGGGCGGTTTGCACCCTGTGTCGCTGACGCTCGAACGCATCGAGGGCATTTTTGGCTCCATGGGTTTTGACGTGGCCCAGGGCCCTGAGATCGAAACCGACTGGTTCAACTTCACCGCATTGAACACGCCGGAAGACCATCCTGCGCGTTCGATGCACGACACGTTTTATGTCGAGGGCGGCACTGCCACCGCGCCCAACCTGCTGCGCACGCACACCAGCCCCATGCAGATCCGCCACGCGGTGCAACATGTCAAAAAGCACCGCGCTGCTTTGGATGCGGGCCAGCCCATGCCCGAGATTCGGGTGATTGCGCCCGGCCGCACCTACCGCGTGGACAGCGATGCCACACACTCGCCCATGTTCCACCAGTGCGAAGGCCTGTGGATTGGCGAGAACGTGAGCTTCAAGGACCTGAAGGTCATCTTCACGGCGTTTTGCCGCACCTTCTTCGAAAGCGACGACCTGGTGCTGCGCTTTCGCCCCAGCTTCTTCCCCTTCACGGAGCCCAGCGCCGAGATCGATATCCAGTTCCAGACCGGTCCCCTGGCGGGTCGATGGCTGGAAGTGGCAGGCTCGGGCCAAGTGCACCCCAACGTGGTGCGCAACATGGGCCTTGACCCCGAAAAGTACATCGGCTTCGCGTTCGGCATGGGGCCTGACCGCCTGACCATGCTGCGCTACGGCGTCAACGACCTGCGTTTGTTCTTTGATGGCGACATCCGCTTCTTGTCGCAGTTTCAGTAACGCAAAAAAGTGAGCTGCTGGCGCTTGATTTCATTAGGTTTCAATGCCATGGGGCATTCAACCCCTTTATTGACAAGCGCAACCAGCTATATTTTTAAGAGCTAACGCCAAAGAATCTCCCTATGCAATTCCCTGAGTCCTGGTTGCGCGAATTCTGCAATCCTCCGCTGACCACCCAAGAACTGGCCGACACGCTGACCATGGCGGGGCTGGAGGTCGAAGAACTCCGTCCTGTCGCTCCGCCGTTTACCCACATCGTCGTGGGCGAAATCAAGGAGGCCGTGCAGCACCCCGACGCTGACCGCCTGCGCGTGTGCCAGGTGGACGTGGGCCAGGGTGCCTTGCTCAATATCGTGTGCGGCGCACCCAATGCCCGCGTGGGCATCAAGGTGCCGTGCGCCATGGTGGGCGCCGAGCTGCCGCCAGGTGACGACGGCAAACCTTTCCTCATCAAGGTCGGCAAGCTGCGGGGCGTGGAAAGCCAGGGCATGCTGTGCTCGGCCCGCGAACTCAAGCTGTCGGAAGACCATGGGGGGCTGCTGGAGCTGGATGCCTCCGCGCCCGTTGGTCAGGATATCCGTACGCACCTGAACCTCGACGACACGCTGTTCACCTTGAAGCTCACGCCCAACTTGGCGCATTGCCTGAGTGTGTATGGCGTTGCACGTGAAGTGTCTGCACTCACGGGTGTGCCCTTGCAGCAGCCGTCGTTCCCGGCTGTGGGGGCACAACTGCCCGACAAGCTGGCTGTGAAGGTGAGCGCGACCGACCTGTGCGGACGCTTCTCGGGCCGCATCGTGCGCAACGTGAACACGCGCGCTGCCACTCCTCAGTGGATGTTGGATCGGTTGGCCCGCTGTGGCCAGCGTGGCGTGTCGCCGCTGGTGGATATCTCCAACTACGTGATGTTTGAGTTGGGCCGTCCATCGCATATTTTTGACCTGGACAAGATCCACGGTGGCCTGGATGTGCGCTGGGGCAAGCCGGGTGAGCAACTCAAGCTGCTCAATGGCACCACCGTGACGGTGGACGACAAGGTGGGTGTCATCGCCGACGACGTCCAGGTGGAATCGTTGGCCGGCATCATGGGTGGCGACGCCACCGCCGTGTCTGACGACACAAAACATATCTACATCGAAGCAGCCTTCTGGTGGCCGAAGGCAGTGGCAGGCCGTTCGCGCCGCTTCAATTTCTCCACCGATGCGGGCCACCGTTTTGAACGGGGCGTGGACCCAAGCCTGACGGTCGAGCATATCGAGCGCATCACCCAGCTCGTTATGGATATCTGCGGTACGCCCGACACCGTGTGCGGCCCGATGGATGACCAAGTGGTCAATCTGCCGGACTCCAAACCTGTCACGCTGCGCGTGGCGCGCGCAGCCAAGGTCATCGGCATGCCGCTCACACAGGCGCAATGTCTGGATGCGCTGGAGCGTCTTGGACTGCCTGTGGTGCAGGGTGAGGGCACGCTTACCGTTAAGCCGCCGGCCTATCGTTTTGACCTTACGATTGAAGAAGACCTGATCGAAGAAGTTGCGCGCATGGTGGGCTACAACAACCTGCCCACCACGCCGCCACTGGCACCCATTAGCCCCAAGCTGTCGCTCGAAGCCACGCGCAGCCCGTTTGCCGTGCGTCGTTCGCTGGCAGGACTGGGGTACCAGGAGACGATCAACTTCAGTTTTGTGGAGGAGCGCTGGGAACACGAGTTGGCTGCGAACGCGCAACCCATCAAGCTGCTCAATCCCATTGCAAGCCAAATGAGCGTCATGCGCTCGACACTGCTGGGGTCATTGCTACAAGTTTTGAAGTTCAACCTCGACCGCAAGGCAGAACGCGTGCGTGTGTTCGAGCTGGGGCGTGTGTTCTTGCGCGATGCCAGTGTGAGCAACACCGACACCACGGTGGAAGGTTTTCACCAGCCCATGCGCGTGTCTGGTTTGGCCTACGGGCCGAACGATGCGCTGCAATGGGGCCGCAAAGAGCAGTCCATTGACTTCTTTGACGTGAAGGGCGACGTAGAGGCCCTGTTGGCGCCGTTGAACGCCACCTTCGAGCCTGCGACCCATCCTGCCATGCACCCCGGGCGCTGCGCGCGTGTGCTGCTGAACGGGCGTGCCATCGGTTTTGTGGGCGAGCTGCATCCACAGTGGCGCCAGTCCTGGGATCTGCCGCAGGCTCCGGTGATGTTCGAGCTGGAACTCGACGCTGTCCTGCAGCGCGTGGTGCCGCAGTTCAAGTCGGTTGCCAAGCACCAGGCCGTCGAGCGCGACCTGGCCCCGGTGGTAGCTGAGCGCGTGACGCATGCCGACGTGATGGCGGCCGTACAGGCCGCCGTGCCCAGCGGCATGCTGCGCTCTGCCGTGCTGTTCGACGTGTACCGCCCCAAGCCGCTAAAGGCTGGTGAGGAAACGCCTGTCGGCGGTCTGGCCCCTGGTGAGAAGAGTCTTACCGTGCGCTTGACCTTGGGCAGCGACGAAGCCACATTGACCGAGGCCGAGATCGAGGCGACCGTACAGGCTGCTGTGACGCAGCTTGCACAGCGCGTGGGCGCTCGACTGCGCGGCTGACGGACGGCGACACAAGCGAACAGAACATGACGATGCTGACTGGGAGAGATACCGTGATCGAATTTGCAGTTGAAAGTCTGGAGACTCCCGCGCTGACCAAGGCGTTGTTGGCGGACCTGTTGTTCGATCAGATCGGGTTGAACAAGCGCGAGTCCAAGGACATGATCGACGCATTTTTCGACCTCATCTCGCAAAGTCTGGTGGAAGGCAAAGACGTCAAACTGTCCGGCTTCGGGAATTTTCAAATTCGCACGAAGGCACCTCGCCCCGGCCGCAATCCGCGAACGGGTGAAGCCATCCCCATCAAGGCGCGCCGGGTGGTGACTTTTCATGCCAGCAGCAAGCTCAAGGAACAAATTCAGACCGCTGCCGTGGTGTGAGTTTGTGGCGATTTCGTGACCAAATGTGTTGGAGTGGCTGGCGGGTTTTACGCGACTGCAGTAACCTTGTCGGCTTTCCCGTTTGAATCTGGATTCCATGGGCACTACGCTTCCTTCCATCCCCGCCAAGCGTTATTTCACGATCGGTGAGGTCGCTGAGTTGTGCGGTGTCAAGCCGCATGTGTTGCGCTATTGGGAGCAGGAATTCACGCAATTGCGCCCCATGAAACGTCGCGGTAACCGGCGTTATTACCAGCACCACGAGGTGCTCATGATCCGCCGCATACGGGACCTACTGTATGACCAGGGCTTCACCATCAGCGGGGCCCGCAACCGGCTTCAGGAATTGGTCCACCCGGCACGCGAGGATGGGGCACCTGACGACACCGATGGCTTGGCCGACTTTGAACTGCCGAGCATGTTGCTGGATTCAGCGCGCGACCTTTCTATTGATGCAACGAACTTTGCTCTGGACTCCAATGCCGTGCGCAAAGAATTATTTGAAATTCGCGCCTTGCTTTCCCTGAACTGAGTGTTATTTCTGCATATAATCTAAGTCTTGTCGGCGTGTAGCGCAGCCTGGTAGCGCACTTGCATGGGGTGCAAGGGGTCGCGAGTTCGAATCCCGCCACGCCGACCATTGATAGCAAAAGCCCAGAATCGCAAGGTTCTGGGCTTTTTTGCTGCGCGCGAGAAAGACTACGCTGATGGCTTTTGCGAGATGCAGGGCGGAGTCACCAGGCGTGTCGGCGCATTGCTCTGCCCCGTCGCCTCTAAGGTTCGAATGGCAGCAAACCAGACATTTGCAGGCTGCCGAGAGAGCCTGTGTGCCGCGCAAAAAACTAATGACGACCCGAGTGTGGTCAAGGATGCTCACTCATGATCGATGGACTGGTGGCCGGTAGGCTCTACGGCGATGCGGAGCAGCGCATCGACAAGGCAGGTAAACCATTTACCGTGGCCAAGGTGCGCGCCAGCACGGCGGACGGCGAGACATTGTTCGTTAACGTGATCGCGTTCGAGGCTAGCGTTTGCGTTGCGCTTCGCGCACTGCTTGACGGTGATTCGCTGGCGCTGACCGGCAGCATCACCCCCCGCGTTTGGACCGACAAGCAGGGAGTGACCAAGCCCGCCTTGGACATGGTGGCGCAACGCATCCTCGCGTTGTCGGCGGAGTAGGGCGCTCCTAACCCTGTGTCGGCCCAGGTGTCCGGCTGATTGTTGGATGAGGGGCGTCGTAGACAGCCCTGAATCTCCACGGTGCGATGCGTGTCGATTCAATCCGGCTTTTTGGGAGGCGCTTCATCGCGTGCAAAGCCCAGGGCTTTCAGTTCTTCATCGCTGACATCCAACTCCGTCAACTCCGGTTGTCGCGCTTCGACCGTGCGGCGCCGTTCAAAGTTGGTCGGAGGTCCTTTCTCGTCCTGGCGACGGTCTGTACCAGCTCTTCGGTCGACGGGTGCTCTGCGGTCTGTGGTCATGGGATAGTGTCCGAAAACTGTGATGGAGCGGAAGTGGCGCTTTTCGCTGCTCAACCGCGTTGGGGCCATGCGAGAGCGCATGCGATTCTCAGTCCCAGTCTGCCTGAGTCGCACAATTTTGAATACGAATAAACGACACCAGCGCTCGGGATACTCAACGGGGTTTGAGAGCATGTCCCATGTCTCCCGTGCTGTTGACCAAGCGCCTGACCGGCCAACAAAAAAGCCCTGACTCTTGCGAATCAGGGCTTTTCATTTGGTGCCGGAGAGATGAATCGAACACCCGACCTTCTCATTACGAATGAGCTGCTCTACCGACTGAGCTACACCGGCTTAGCCTCGGATTATAGCGTGGAATGGTAACTGGTCACTCGCTCGACCTCATTCTTGGAGCCGAGGATGACGCTCACACGCTCGTGCAGTTGGGTGGGCTGGATGTCCATGATGCGTTGTTTGCCGTTGGTGGCGGCGCCTCCGGCCTGCTCCACTAGCCAGCCCATGGGGTTGGCTTCGTACATCAGGCGCAACTTGCCGGGTTTGTTGGGCTCGCGTTTGTCCCAGGGGTACATGAAGACGCCGCCGCGGGTCAGGATGCGGTGCACGTCGGCCACCATGCTGGCAATCCAGCGCATGTTGAAGTCCTTGCCGCGCGGACCTTCCTTGCCCTGCAGGCATTCGTCGATGTAGCGCTTCACGGGGGCATCCCAGTGGCGCATGTTGCTCATGTTGATGGCGAATTCCTTGGTGTCTTCAGGAATGCGGATGTTCTCTTCGGTCAGCACGAAGGAGCCCTGTTCGCGGTCGAGCGTGAACATGGCGACGCCGTCGCCCACGGTCAACACCAAGGTGGTCTGGGGGCCATAAATGCAGTAGCCAGCTGCAACCTGCTGGGTGCCTGGTTGCAGAAAATCGCCTTCTTCCACGCCACGGTCGTCATCGGGCTTCTTGAGCACGCTGAAGATGGTGCCGATGCTCACGTTCACGTCGATGTTGGACGAGCCATCGAGGGGGTCGAACAGCAGCAGGTACTCGCCTTGCGGATAGCGATTGGGCACCAGATAGATGCCGTCCATTTCTTCCGATGCCATCGCCGCCAGATGGCCGCCCCATTCGTTGGCTTCGATCAGCACTTCGTTGGCGATGATGTCGAGCTTTTTCTGGATTTCGCCCTGCACGTTTTCGCTGGTGGCTGTGCCCAGCACGCCGCCCAGCGCGCCTTTGTTCACGGCGTGGCTGATGCTTTTGCAGGCGCGGGCCACCACTTCCAGCAGCAGGCGCAATTGGGATGGGATGAGGCCGTCCACCCGTTGCTGTTCAACGAGGTATCGGGTCAGACTGATGCTTTTTGCCATGGGGGTCTCTTCTTGGTCGTGAGTTATTCAGCCAGCGCGCGGGTGACAACCTCGCGCACGTCGTTGGAGAGGGAGGGCCTGGCGGCCACACGGGCAATGGCTTCGCGCGCGGAGGTGCGCCAAGGTTCTGCCAGCTTCTTCCAGCGGTCCAGGGCGCGAGCCAGGCGTGCGGCGACCTGGGGGTTGATGGCGTCCAGCTCGATAACGCGGTCGCTCCAGAACACATAGCCTGCTGCATCCGACCGGTGGAACGCGCCGGGGTTGGCGCTGCAGAAGCTGAAGATCACACTGCGTGCCCGGTTCGGGTTCTTCAGGCTGAAGTCCGGGTGCTGCATGAGCTGGCGCACGGCGGGCAGGACGTTGCCGCAACGGTCTGGCGCGCCGGCCTGCAGCGCAAACCACTTGTCGATGACCAGGGGTTCATCCTTGAACAGGGCATGAAAGCGGGCAAGCGCGGGTGCAGCCAGCTCGCTGCCGCTGGCCACGAGGGCCGTCAGGGCGTTGAAGCGGTCGGTCATGTTGCTGGCGGCCTTGAAGCGTTGATACGCCTTGCCGGGCCAGACCCCATCGTCCGTCTTCTGCGCGGCGATGCACAACATGTGCAGCGCCAAGCCGCTGAGCGCGCGGCGGCCCGATGAGACAGGATCAGGGCTATAGCCACCAGTGTCCTGGTTTTGCTCCCACGTCCATTCCCAGTCGGCTTGTAGCGACAGCGCCAGCTCTTCGCGCATGGCCTCGCGCACGGCGTGAATGCGCTGCGGGTCCACCACGTCGAGCTGCTCGGCGATGTAGGTCTCGGAGGGCAGGGTGAGCACCAGCTCTTTGTAGGCTGCATCCAGCGCGGGGTTGCCCAGTACGGCGCGCATGGCGGCGACAAACTCTGCGGACAGAATTTGATGCTCAAAACGGCCGCTAGCGCTTATCCCCTGTGCGCTGTTAGCTATTGAACTAATAGCTGTGCGAAGCGCCAGGCGCTGCCCTGCCTCCCAGCGGTTGAAAGCGTCCGTGTCGTGCGCCAGCAGCGTGAGCAACTGGGCATCGGTGTACTCGATGTCCAGCACCACGGGGGCACTGAAGCCGCGCAGCACCGAAGGCACGGGCTCTGCATCCAGGTTGGTGAAGGTCAGAGTCTGCGATGCCTCTGTGAGCACCACGACGCGCGATGTGGCTTCTGTCGCAGCGTCTTCGCCTGCAAGGTGCAAGGGCAGGGCGGCGCCGGTGCTGGCGTTGACCAAGCCCAGTTCCACGGGGATGACATAGGGCAGCTTGTCGCTCTGGCCAGGCGTTGCTGCGCAGCTTTGCGACAGTGTGAGGGCGTAGCAGCGGGTCGCGGCGTCATAGCGGCCTGCGGCGCGCACGCGGGGGGTGCCCGCTTGGCTGTACCAGCGCTTGAATTGCGCAAGGTGCTGCGTGAGCGGGCTGCCTGGGTTGGCATCGGCGATGGCCTGCACGAAGTCGTCGCAGGTCACGGCCTGGCCGTCGTGGCGCTCGAAGTACAGCTTCATGCCCTTGGCAAAACCGTCGCGGCCCACCAGGTTGTGCTGCATGCGCACCACCTCGGCACCTTTTTCGTAGATGGTGACGGTGTAGAAGTTGTTGATCTCGACGTAGCTGTCGGGCCGCACCGGGTGGGCCATGGGGCCTGCATCCTCGGGGAACTGCGCGGTGCGCAGCACGCGCACGTCTTCGATGCGTTTGA
>NZ_JBKBTV010000054.1:9938-19862 GCF_046291265.1 Acidovorax sp.
GAACTCCTGGTCGCGGAACACCGTGAGGCCTTCCTTCAGGCTCAGCTGGAACCAGTCGCGGCAGGTCACGCGGTTGCCCGTCCAGTTGTGGAAGTATTCGTGGCCGACCACGCTTTCGATGTTGCCGAAGTCGGTGTCAGTGGCGGTGGATTCGCTGGCCAGAACGTACTTCGTGTTGAAGATGTTCAGGCCCTTGTTCTCCATGGCGCCCATGTTGAAGTCGCTGGTCGCGACGATCATGAAGCGCTCCAGGTCCAGCGGCAGGCCAAAACGGGCTTCGTCCCACGCCACGCTGTACATCAGCGAGTTCATGGCGTGTTCGGTCTTGCCCAGGTCGCCGGGGCGCACATACACCTGCAGCAGGTGATCGGTGCCCGAGCGGCTCTTGATCTTCTGCTCGCGCGCCACCAGCTTGCCTGCGACCAGGGCGAACAGGTAGCACGGCTTTTTGTGCGGGTCCACCCACTTGGCAAAGTGGCGGCCGTCTTCCAGCGCGCCGCTGTCCACCAGATTGCCGTTGGACAGCAGTACGGGGTATTGGGCCTTGTCGGCGCGCAGCGTGACGGTGTAGCTGGCCATCACATCGGGGCGATCCAGGAAGTACGTGATGCGCCGGAAGCCCTCGGCCTCGCACTGCGTGAAGAACGTGCCCTGGCTCACATACAAGCCCATGAGCTGCGTGTTCTTGGCAGGGCAGCAGGTGGTGAAGATTTCCAGCGCGAAGGGCTCGCTGCCGTTCTCTTCAATGGTTGGCAAATTCTCCAGCACCAAGCGGGCGCCTTCCATCTTGAACGAGGTGCCCTGGCCGTTGACCAGCACGCGTGCCAAGTTCAGGTCGTCGCCATCCAGCTTGAGCGGCTGCGCGGCCACGTCGGGGTTGCGGCGCAGCGTCATGCGGTTGAGCACGCGAGTCTTGTTAGGGTCCAGGTCGAAGGTGAGTTCGACGCTGTCGATCCAGTAGGCGGGGGCGGTGTAGTCCTCGCGGCGGATGGCGGTGGCCGGGCCCGCGGCGTCTCCGCTTCCGTCTGCGTTATGCAGTTGCAACATGGATGCTCTCCAGAAAGTCGGTGTTCATGAGTTCGGTGTAGTTGCGCACGGCGGCCAGCACGTGTGGCCCCGCCAATTGCTCGGGCGTGTGGGTGCTGCAGATGGCCACGGCGCGCATGCCGGCGCGGCGCGCGGCCTCGATGCCGAATGGGGCGTCTTCAAAAACGATGCAGTGCTCGGGCGCTGCGGCAATGCGGCGCGCAGCTTCGAGAAAAATGGCAGGTTGCGGTTTGCCGGGCAAGCCTTCATCGCCGCGCACGATCACCTGTGGGGCGGGTTCCAGGCCCAGGTGGCCCAGTGCAAATTCCACATTGCCGATATCGCCCGCTGTGCCCACCGCCACCTTCAGCCCGCGTCCATGCACCTGCGCCGCAAACTGGCGAAAGCCCGCCACCTCGGCAAAGCGCGGGGCAAACAGTTCGCGGTAGATGGTTTCCTTCTCGTGCGTGAGCGCGTCTGCCTCATCTTGAGACACGGCGCGACCGAGCAGTTCGACGATGCACTCGGTTCCATTACGGCCCGTGGTGCGCGCCATCAGGTCGGGCACGTCAATGTCCATGCCACGGCGGCGCGCAAATTCGACCCACGCCTGGGCGTGCCAGGGCATGGAGTCGATCATGGTGCCGTCCATGTCAAAGATGATGGCGTCGGTGCGCATCCGCATTGCTTAGACGCCTTGCTTCAGAGAGGCTTCAATGAAAGCGTCCAGATCGCCATCGAGCACCTTCTGCGTGGCCGATATTTCGACGTTGGTGCGCAGGTCCTTGATGCGGCTGTTGTCCAGCACGTAGCTGCGGATCTGATGGCCCCAGCCCACATCGGTCTTGGTGTCTTCCAGCTTCTGGGCTTCTTCCTGGCGTTTGCGCATCTCAAAGTCGTACAGCTTGGAGCGCAGGCGTTGCCACGCAATGTCGCGGTTGCCATGCTGGCTGCGCCCGTCCTGGCACTGCACCACGATGCCGGTGGGCATGTGGGTCAGGCGCACGGCCGAGTCGGTCTTGTTGATGTGCTGGCCGCCCGCGCCGGATGCGCGGTAGGTGTCGGTGCGCACGTCCGCCGGGTTGATGTTGATCTCGATGGAGTCGTCGATTTCAGGGTAGACGAACAACGAGGCAAACGATGTGTGCCGCCCGCCAGACGAGTCGAACGGGCTCTTGCGCACCAGGCGGTGCACGCCGGTTTCGGTACGCAGCAGGCCGTAGGCGTATTCGCCCTCCACCTTGATCGTGGCGCTCTTGAGTCCGGCCACGTCGCCCGGCGTTTCTTCTTCGACCGTGGTCTTGAAGCCCTTGCGTTCGGCGTACTTGAGGTACTGGCGCAGCAGCATGCTGGCCCAGTCGCAGGCCTCGGTGCCACCGGCACCTGCCTGGATGTCGATAAAGCAGTTGAGCGGATCGGCCTCCATGCGGAACATGCGGCGAAATTCAAGCTGCTCGATCTCGGGCTTGAGCTTGGCGGTTTCGGCTTCGATGACCATCAGGCCAGCTTCGTCGCCGTCTTCCTTGCTCATGTCATAGAGCTCGGTGTTGTCGGCCAGCTCGCGCGTGAGCTTTTCCAGCGTCAGGACGACGCCGTCCAGCGACTTCTTTTCTTTGCCCAGCTCTTGGGCTTTCTTCGGGTCGTTCCAGACCGAAGGGTCTTCCAGAGACGCGTTTACCGTGCGCAGGCGTTCAAATTTGGCATCGAAGTCAAAGATACCTCCGTAACTCTTGCGTTCGCACGGCCAGGTCGGAGAGGGTGTTGCCAATGCTGTTGATACGTTCTGCGTCCATGATTTTTGTCCTAGGTGTTCGGTGGAATAACCGGCAATTTTCTCATGGGATGGGGCACAGCCCTATCAATGCCCCCTGACGGGGCTGAAGCCGCTTCTGCGGCGTTCTCAAACACAGAGTTTTTGCGGGTGAAATTTCAAAAATGATAGCTACTAGCGCTTATTGGATAAGCGCTAGAGGCCAATTTCATTGAAATCCCACTCCAAGACCGTTCCAAGGCAGTCACGCTTCGTTCAAAAACTGCTCGATCAGTTGTGCCACCTGTTCGGGCTGGTCGTGATGCAGCATGTGGCCTGCGTCGTGCACCACGGCGGTACGGCAGGTGCGCACATGGGTCAGGCGCTGGTGGTATTCGTCCAGCGTGTACTTGCCGCTCCACCACTGGCTCAGGCTGTCACCGCTGGCTTCAACGGCCAGTACCGGGGCGGTGATGCGTTCGTAGATGGCCAGGGCCTCGTCTGCGCGAAAGAGCTGTGCGCTGGTGATCTTGTGAGCGGGGTCCCCCAGGATCTCCCACAGACCCTGCGCGTTGGGCCGCGCCCAGTGCTGTGCCAGCCATTGGGCCTTGTCTTCAGACAGGCGCGGGTTGGTCTTCATGAGGCGGCGGGCCACGCCGTCGGCGCTGTCATAGGTCTTCAGGTTTTTGTCGCCCTGGTGCAACTGCTTGATTTCGTCGATCCACTGCGCGTACCGGGTGGGCGCCTGCGCGGGCCGCGTGGCGGGCAGGCCAAAGCCTTCCAGGTTGACGAGCTTGCGCACGCGCTCGGGCCGCACCCCGGCGTACATCATGGCCACGTTGCCACCCATGCTGTGGCCCACCAGGTCGATGGCCTGCCCCGGGGCATAGTGGTCGAGCAGCAGGTCCAGGTCGGCCAGGTAGTCGGCAAAAAAGTAGTGGTCGGCCTGCGCGCTGGACGTGAGGCCGAAGCCGCGCCAGTCGGGCGCGATGATGCGCCGCTCTTGCTGCAATGCGTCCACCGTGAACTGGTACGAGGCACTCACATCCATCCACCCATGCACCAGTACCAGCGGGGGCAGGTCGCTCTGCTCGGGGCCCCAGTGGCGCACGTGGTAGTTGAGGTGGCGCAGCGCAAGGGTGCTGCTGCGGGAGGGTTTGCGGGGTGCGTACATGAGGGATTGCGGATGGGGCAAGTGGGGATCAAGGATGCGCGCCGACACCGGGCATCGGCAAGGGCGGGGCGGCATTGGGTGGGGTTGCCATGTTACTTCTGCAGGTAGCGTGCTGCAGGGGCGGCCTGTCGCACAGGTGGCTGGCGCCCATGGAGGTGGACGGGCGCTGAGGTGAGTACGGTAGTGGTGCGGTCAGGCGGCATACCCCTGGGTATGGAAATTGCTGTTTTGATGCAAATCAAAGCAGTCCATCACTGAATGTGCTGCGCCCACACCCATGTTGAGGTTTGTTTCTGATGGCTCCCTTGTCCTCCTTGTCCCTGGACCTTTCGGCGCTGCAACGGCGGCCGGTGTTCACGTCGGACGTGCGGGTGGACTCGCACGACCTCGTGGCCCGGGAGTTTTCGGACCACGGTCTGAAATGGTGCAGTGGTGCGGTGGATACCTCGCTGTCCAAGGTGCGCATCCGCCAGCTGCAACTGTTCATGCTGCAATACGGTGCGGAGGTCGAGATCCGCCCGCGCCCGTTTGATGATTTTGTTCTCGTGCACCTGTCGCTGTCGGGCACGGCCGAGATGGTGTCCGACGGCGTACCCATCCGCTTGCCCGCAGGCGCTGCGGCGCTGATTGCGCCGCGCCACAACCTGCACATGCGCTGGCAACAGGGTGCGCGCCAGCTCATCCTGAAGGTTCCGTGCCAGTTGCTGCGCGCGTGGGCGCCTCAATTGCTGGTGGGCGACACCACCTTTGCGCACCCGCTACTGCCTTTGTCTGCAGTGCAAGGGCAGCAATGGCACTTCTTGATGCAGTCGCTGCTGCACGTGAGCCAGCAGACGGTAGAAAGCACCGCGCATGCACGCTGGGTAGACCACATGGAAAGCAATGTGGCGCTGTTCCTGGCCTCGTGTGCGCAGGGCGTGCCTGCACTCTCTGTCACAACGGCCTCCATGGACCAACGAGTTGTTGGCAGCGCTGCGGGTGGTGATGTGCGTCGCCTGGACAAACTGGACGTATATATGCGCAGCCGCCTGTGTGCGCCGGTGGCGCTCGAAGACTTGGCGCGTGCCGCGGGGGTGAGCGTGCGGGGCCTGAACATGCTGTGCCAGCGCCACCATGGCGAATCACCCATGGCGCTGCTGCGCAACTTGCGTCTTGACGCCGTGCGCGCGCGCCTGCAGCAGCGCCCCGGCCACTGCGTGACCGACGCGGCGCTGGAGTTCGGCTTCGGCCACCTGGGCCGTTTCTCCAGCTACTACCGCGAGCGCTTTGGCGAGCTGCCGAGCCAGACTGCCGGTAGCTGACGCCTTCGGCCTGCCACGGCCCGCGTGGACTGCGATCTGCGCAGCCCCTGTGTGGACAGATGCGTGCGCCATCGGCCTCCGATCCGTTCCGTCTCCCCCACATTTGCAAGAACCGGACAGGCGATGGGGCCTCGTGTGCCGATACTGGATAGCGGCGCAGGGCGGTCGTTTCTAGCATGGAGGTATACCAATCGAAGAGGTCTTGCCCATGTCCGAAACCACCGTTGTCGCTGTTGCGCCGCCCGTCTCGCTCAAGGCGCAGCTGCAGGTGCATTTTCCGCAGCCCGATGGCTCCAACGTGCCCTACCGGGTGTTCAGTTCGCAGGAGGTCTACGACCGCGAGCAGGAGCGCATCTTCCGCGGGCCGGTCTGGAGCTTTCTGGGGCTGGAAGCCGAGATCCCGAGCCTGGGCGATTTCAAGTCCACCTTCGTCGGCGACACCCCTGTAGTCGTTACGCGCACGGCCGACGGGCTGGCCTGCTGGGTCAACCGCTGTGCCCACCGCGGCGCCATGGTGTGCCGTGAAAAGCGCGGCAACGCCGCCAGCCACACCTGCGTGTACCACCAGTGGAGCTTTGCCGCCAACGGCGACCTGCAGGGCGTGCCGTTTCGCCGCGGCCAGAAGGGCATGGTCGGCATGCCCAAGGACTTCAAGACCGAAGAGCATGGCCTGCAGAAACTGCGCGTGGACAGCTACAAGGGGCTGCTCTTCGCCACCTTCAGCGACGAGACGCCGGCGCTGCCCGAGTACCTGGGCGAGCAGATGCGCCCGTGGATCGACCGCATCTTCCACAAACCCATCGTCTACCTGGGCTGCACGCGCCAGTACTCCAAGTCGAACTGGAAGCTGTACTTCGAGAACGTGAAAGACCCCTACCACGCCAGCCTGCTGCACCTGTTCCACACCACCTTCAACATCTTTCGCGTGGGGATGAAGGCGCGCTCCATCCCCGATGCGAACCATGGCCTGCACAGCATCATCACCGTGACCAAGCCCGAGGTGGAGACGGATACCGCCGCGGCCTACAGCGCCCAGAACATCCGCTCCATGGATGAAGGCTTTGCGCTCGAAGAGCCCGCGCTGCTCGGCCAGATCCAAGAGTTCGACGAGATGACCACCAACCACATCCAGCCGATCTTTCCGCAACTGGTGGTGCAGCAGATCCACAACACGTTGGTGGCGCGCCAATTGCTGCCCAAGGGGCCCAGCAACTTCGAGCTGGTGTTTCATTTCTTTGGCTATGCCGACGACACACCCGAGCTGCGCGAGCTGCGCATGCTGCAGGCCAACCTGGTGGGGCCTGCGGGCTACATCTCCATGGAAGACACCGAGGCCACCGAGCTGGTGCAGCGCGGCACCGTGCGCGACGGCGACAAGCACTCCTACATCGCCATGGCGCGCGAGGCGCCCGAGCAGATGGACACCGTGATCACCGAGAACCTGATCCGCCGCTTCTGGGTGGGCTACCAGGGACTGATGGGCTACTGAGGGACCGCACACCATGACCACAATGACTCCCCCCACCGCCCCCACCGCCCCCACCGCCCCCACCGGCCCCACCGGCATCAGCCGCCAGGAGCGCCTGCAGCTGTGGACCGAGCTGCTGGAACTGCAGCACCGCTACGTGAGCGCGCTGGACAACAACCGCCTCGAAGAGTGGCCCGGCTTCTTCGTCGAGGAAGGCCGCTACGAGATCATCCCCAAGGAGAACTTCGACGCCGGCTTTCCCGCACCCATCATGTACTGCCGCAATGCCGGCATGCTGCGCGACCGTGTGCTGTCGCTGCGCAACGCCAACATCTTCGAGGACCACGTGTACCGCCACAGCACCTCGGGGCTGGTGATCACGGCCGTCAAGGACGGCGTGGTGCACACCCAGTCGAGCTACGTGGTGGTGATCACCGGCACTGCTGGCGATTCCAGCGTCTACCAGGCCGGCACCTACCTCGACGAGGTGGTGCTGCACGAAGACGAATGGCGTTACCGCAGCAAGCGCGTGGTCTACGACACCTCGCGCGTGGCCACCTTGCTTGCCACCCCCATCTGAGGACCAACGCCATGCAGACAACGACCGACAACGCACTGGAACAGGGCGCGGTAGCCGCCTGGCACGACGTGGGCGAGCCCGAGGATTTCCCGGACGGTGCCGTGTGGCCCGTGGTGGTGGACGGCCTGCCCGTGGCGGTGTTCCGCGACGGGGAGGGCCTCTTCGCCCTGTACGACCTGTGTACTCACGGCGCCGCCAAATTGTCCGACGGCTGGGTGGAAGACGGCTGTGTGGAATGCCCCTTGCATCAGGGCACCTTCGACATCCGCACGGGGGCGCCTTGCAAGGCGCCTGTCACCGAAGCGGTGCGCACGTTCCCGGTGCGCGTGGTGGCAGGGCGCGTCGAAGTGGGGCTTTGACGCACCGCGGCCCGGCACCTGTTTCTCTTTTTTGTTGATGGATAAGGATTGAAGATGGCACAACTCTCCCGCACCTCGCTTCGCAACCGGCTCGAAGTAGTCGCTCTGGCCGCGCTGGCCACTTTGGCGGCCTGCGCAACCTTCACTGCGGCGGCACAGCAGGGCCCCATCAAGGTCGGCATGGCGCTCGACATCTCGGGTCCGTTCTCTGGCCCTGGCGCCGATGCGCGCGATGGCTTCAACCTGGCCATCAAGCAGCTCGCTGGCAAGCTCGGTGGCCAGCCGGTGGAGTTCGTGCAGACCGACATGGCCGGCAGCCCCGACCAGGCCAAGCAACTGGTCGACCGCTTCGTGCAGCGCGAGAAGATCGACCTGTTCACCGGGCCCATCGCCTCCAACGTGGCGCTGGCCGTGGCGCCCACGCTGTTCGCGGCCAAGGTGCCCTACCTGTCGAACAACGCCGGCCCGAGCCAGTTGGCCGGCGCGCAGTGCAATGCCTACTTCTTCGGCACCGCCTACCAGAACGACCAGTACCACGAGGCCGCAGGCCAGTTCGCGGCCGACCGCGGCTTTGGCCGCATGGTGCTGATCGCCCCCAACTACCCCGCCGGCAAGGATGGCCTGACGGGCTTCAAGCGCAAGTTCAAGGGCACGGTGGTCGATGAGATCTACACCAAGGTCGGCCAGATCGACTACGCGACCGAACTCGCGCAGCTGCGCGCCGCCAAGCCCGAGGCCGTGTATTTCTTCCTGCCCGGTGCCATGGGCATCAACTTCATCAAGCAGTTCGTGGGGGCGGGGCTGTCCAAGGACATCATGCTGGTGACCAGCGGCTTCTCGGCCGACGAGGACATCATCGGCGCGGTGGGCGAACCCATGCTGGGCCTGTTCAACACCTCGCACTGGGCGCATGACCTGGACAACGCGGCCAACAAGGCCTTCGTGGCCGCATTCCGCAAGGAATATGGCGGACGCTACCCCTCGATCTACGCAGCGCAGGCCTTCGATGTGATCAGCGCCATGGACTCGGCTGTCAAGGCCGTGGGCGGCAAGGTGGCCGACCGCGAGGCCCTGGTCAAGGCCCTGGCCAAGGCCCAGTTCCCCTCGGTGCGCGGCAGCTTCCGCTATGCCAACAACCACTACCCGGTGCAGAACTTCTACCTGCGCACCATCGGCAAGAACGCCGAAGGCCGCGTGACCAACAAGACCATCAAGACGGTGCTCGAGAACTACGGCGACGCGTTCTCCGCCCAATGCCCCCTGAAGTGACCTTGCCACCGCAGCACCTGCGCACCTGCTTCACGCCATGAATCCGATCCTTATCGTCGAACAACTGCTCAACGGCGCAGGCTATGGGCTCATGCTCTTCCTGATCGCGGCGGGCCTGACCCTGGTCTTCGGGATCATGGACGTGATGAACCTCTCGCACGGCTCGTTGTTCATGGTGGGGGCCTATGTGGCGGCCACGGTGCACGTGCAGAGCGGCTCGTTCGCGGGGGCGGTGCTGGTGGCGATGGCCGCCACGGTGCTGGTGGCCGTGCTGTTGGAGGTGACGCTGATGCGCCGCCTCTACGGGCGCGATCACCTGGCCCAGGTGCTGGCCACCTTCGGCGTGATCCTCGTGGCCGACGATGCGGTGAAGATGATATGGGGCCCATCTCCGGTGATGGCGCCCACGCCCGCCCTGCTGTCGGGCCCGGTGGAGCTGTTCGCCGGCCTGCCTTACCCCTCGTACCGGCTGGTCGTGCTGGCGGCCGGGGTGCTGGTGGCTGGCCTGTTGTACCTGCTGGTCAACCACAGCCGCGTGGGCATGCTGGTGCGTGCGGGGGCATCGGACCGCTGGATGGCCGAGCTGATGGGGGTGCGCGTCAAGCGCGTGTTCAGCGGCATCTTCGTGCTCGGGGCGGCGCTGGCCGCCCTGGCGGGGGCCCTCATGGGCCCGCTGATGGCGGTGCAGGTGGGCATGGGCGAGGCCATACTGATCCCGGCGCTGGTGGTCATCGTCATCGGGGGCATCGGCTCGGTGCGCGGGGCCTTCGTGGCTGCGCTGCTGGTGGGGCTGGTGGACACCATCGGCCGCGCCTTCTTGCCGCTGCTGCTGCGCGCCACCCTGCCGCCCGCCGTGGCCGCCGACCTGGGCCCGCTGTGCGCCGAGGTGGCCATGTACGCCCTGATGGCGGCGGTGCTGAGCTTTCGCCCTGCGGGGCTGTTTTCTGCCAAGGCATGAAATGAAACACCCCCTGAGTCGCTTCGCGCCTTCACCCCT
>NZ_JBKBTV010000054.1:19872-35070 GCF_046291265.1 Acidovorax sp.
CGCTGCGCGAGTCGGGAGGGGGACGCCCCCAGCGCGGCGGGGCGGCCCTTGCGCGGGGGCACTGGCCTTGGCCGCGCCAGTTTCATGCGCTGCAGGTGGCGCATAGAACCGACGGAACCCGATATGTCCTCTTTCCTGAATATTTCTTCTTCCGCGTTGCCGCAGGAGACTGTGCCGCGCTGGCGCGGCGCAGTGCTGCCGCTGGCCTTGCTGGTGGCGCTGGCGCTGTTCCCGCTCGTGGCATCGGCCCTGGGCCTGGATTTCTACATCGGCTTCGTGCGCCGGGTGCTGGTGGTGGCGCTGGCCGCCGCCAGCCTGAACTTCATCATGGGCTTTGGCGGCATGGTGGCGCTGGGGCATGCGGGCTTCGTGGGCGTGGGCGCCTATGCGGTGGTGGTGCTCAGCGATGCGGGTGCCACCTCGGCCTGGGTCGTCTGGGGTGTTGCCATGGCTGCCGCCGCGCTGGTGGCGGCGCTGGTGGGGGCCATTTCGCTGCGCACCAAGGGCGTGTACTTCATCATGATCACCCTGGCCTTCGCGCAGATGCTGTACTTCGTGTTCGTCTCGCTGCGCAGCTATGGAGGCGACGACGGCTACACCCTGCCCATGCGGCCTGCGCTGGGCCTGAGCCTCGACGTCATGCACGAGCCCACGCTGTACTGGGTGGTGCTGGCCCTGGTGGCGCTGGTGCTGTGGTGGCTGGACCGGGCCACGGCCTCGCGCTTCGGCGCGGCGCTGGCGGGCATCCGCGACAACGAAACCCGCATGCGCGCCCTGGGCTACCCGGTGTACCTGCTGCAGCTGGCGGCCTTCACGCTGGCCGGTGCCGTCGCTGGCCTGGCGGGCGCGCTGCTGGCCACGGGCAACAGCTTCGTGAGCCCGTCGATGATGCACTGGACGCAATCGGCCACGCTGATCGTGATGGTCGTCATCGGCGGCCTGGGCCGGCGCTGGGGCGGGCCGCTGGGCGCTGCCGTGTGGCTGGCGCTCGAAGAGGTGCTCAAGCTGAACACCGACTACTGGCACATGCCGCTGGGCGTGTTGTTGATCGCCACCGCGCTGTATGCGCCCAAGGGCCTGGCCGCGCTGGCAGACCTGCGCACAAGGAGCCCGCGATGAGCCTCTTTCAAGTGCAGGGCCTGGTCAAGCGCTTTGGCGGCCTGCTGGCCACCGACCATGTGGACCTCTCGGTGGCGCACGGCGAGGTGCATGCCCTCATCGGCCCCAACGGCGCCGGCAAGACCACGCTGGTCAACCAGATCTCGGGCCTGCTGGCGCCGGACGAGGGCCGGGTGCTGCTCGATGGCGCCGACATCACCGCGCTGCCCATGCACCGCCGCGTGGCCAAGGGGCTGTCGCGCTGCTTCCAGGTGACGCGCATCTTTCCGAAACAGAGCGTGCGCGACAACCTGCTGCTGGCCGTGCAGGCGCACAGCGGGTCGAGCTTTCGCTTTGTGCAGCCGCGCTCGCAGGCACGCGGCCTGTACGAGGCCGCCGACCGCCTGGCCGAGCGCGTGGGGCTGCAGGCCAGCATGGGCGAGGTGGCGGGTGCCCTGCCGCACGGCGCGCAGCGCACGCTCGATGTGGCGCTGGCGCTGGCCTCGGCCCCCAAGCTGCTGCTGCTGGACGAGCCCATGGCCGGCATGGGGCCTGACGAATCGCTGCAGATGGTTCAGCTCATCGAAACCCTGCGCAAGGACATGGCGGTGCTGCTGATCGAGCACGACATGGAGGCCGTGTTCCGCCTGGCCGACCGTATCTCCGTGCTGGTCTATGGCCGGGTGCTCACCGCCGGAACGCCCGACGAGATCCGCAACAACGCCGAGGTGCAGGCCGTTTACCTTGGCACTGAATCACTGGGCACCGAAACCCTGGAGACGACCCCATGAGCGCCCCCGAGCCACTGCTGAGCTGCCAGGGCCTGGAGGCCGGCTACGGCGTGAGCCAGGTGCTCTTCGGCATCGACCTCGCCATCGCTGCAGGCGAGGTGGTGTCCCTGCTCGGCCGCAACGGCATGGGCAAGAGCACCACCATCAAGACCCTGGTGGGTGCGCTGCGCCCCACAGCCGGCGGTATCCGATTTGCCGGCCAGCCCACCGGCCAACTCAAGAGCGACGCCATCGCCCGCCTGGGCCTGGCCATCGTGCCCGAGGGGCGCCACGTGTTCCCCAACCTCACGGTGCGCGAGCATCTGCTGGCCTTTGCCGACCACCGCAACGGCCTGCGCGATGCCTGGGATATGGAGCGCATCTACGGGGTGTTCCCGCGCCTCAAGGAACGCCAGAACCACCTGGGCAACCAGCTCTCGGGTGGCGAGCAGCAGATGCTGGCCATTGGCCGGGCGCTGTCGACCAATCCGCGCCTGCTCATCCTGGACGAGGCCACCGAGGGCCTGGCCCCGGTGATCCGCGAGGAGATCTGGCGCTGCCTGGCCACGCTCAAGGCCGCGGGGCAGACCATCCTGGTGGTCGACAAGTACGTGCACCGCCTGGTGGGCCTGGCCGACCGCCATGTGATCCTGGAGCGCGGGCGCGTGGTCTGGCAGGGCGACTCCGCCGCGCTCAATGCCGACCGCAGCCTGTGGTCGCGCTACCTCACCGTTTAAGCCGCCAAAGGGTTTCCCATGCAGATGATCGAAGAGGTCGGCGCAGCCGTGGCCGAAGCACCTGTGCACGCCATCACCTTGCTGCCGTCCGGCAAGACCTTCTCCAGCCCGGCAGGCGAAAGCGTGCTCGATGCCGCCTTGCGCCAGGGCATCCTGCTGCCCCACCAGTGCAAGACCGGCACCTGCGGCGCCTGCCGCGCCCGGGTGGTGCATGGCGAGGCCGTGTGCCTGCCGGGTGCGCAGCCTGCAGCCCTCGCTGCGGAAGAAGCCGGGCAGGGCGTGTACTTGCTGTGCTGCACGCAGGCCGCGAGCCCGCTGCATGTCGAATGCGCCGAGATCCCGCACATACCGGGCATCGCCGTGCGCAAGCTGCCGGTGCGCGTGGTGGCGATGGAACGCCTGGCGCCCGACGTCATGCGCGTGCAGCTGCAGCCCCCGGCGGGCCAGCAGCGCCTGCACTACGCCGCCGGGCAGTATGTGGACGTGCTGCTGCCCGGCAACCGCCGGCGCAGCTACTCGCTGGCCACGCCGGCCCGTGAGGGGCAGGAACTGCTGGAACTGCACATCCGCCATCTGCCGGGCGGCCTGTTCACCGACCAGGTGTTCGGCAAGCTCAAGGTGCGTGACGTGCTGCGCATCGAGGGGCCGTTCGGCACATTCGGCATGCACGATGGCGCATCGCAGGCGCCGGCCATCCTGCTGGCCAGCGGGACTGGCTTTGCACCTGTGAAGGCCCTGGTGGAGCAGCTGCTGGCCACTGGCAGCGGGCGCCGCGTGCACCTCTACTGGGGCGGCCGTGCGCGGGCCGATCTGTACCTGCACGGCCTGTGCCTGGAGTGGGAGCAGGCCCTGCAGGGCCGCCTGAGCTATGTGCCCGTGCTGTCGGATGCGCCCGAGGCCGATGCCTGGGACGGCCGCACCGGCTGGGTGCACCAGGCCGTGCTGCAGGACCATGCGGACCTGTCGCAGCACGAGGTGTATGCCTGCGGTGCCCCGGCCATGGTGGACGCGGCCCGGCGCGACTTCGCTGACCTGGCGGGCATGCGGCCCATGGCGTTCTTTGCCGATGCCTTCGTGGCGCAGCCGGGGTGAGCCGGACTCAGTGGGGCTCGCCGTGGCGCTGGCGTGTGTCCGACGGGGTCTCGCCAAAGCGCTTGCGGTAGCCCTCGGCAAAGTGGCCCAGGTGAAAGAAGCCGTAGCGCGCGGCGATGTCCGAGACCTGCGGGGCACGCTCTGCCAGGGAGGGCTGCTGCAGTGCCGCGCACGCGGCATCGAGCCGCAGCTCGCGCAGGAAGGCCATGGGGCTCTTGCCTGTGCACTGTGCAAAGGTCTGCTGCAGCGAACGCGCGCTGACGCCCACATGCGCGCACACCTCGGCCAGGGTGATGGGCAGCTCCAGCCGGCTGTGCATGAACTCCTGCGCGCGCTTGACCACGCGCGGCAGCACCACGGGTGCGCTGCCCGGCATGGCCGTGCCGGCCGCCAGGGCCTGTGAATAGTTGTGCTGCGCGGACAGCAGCAGGCTGGTGAGCAAATGGTTCTCGGCCTGTTCGGCCAGCACCGGGTGGCCCAGCAGGAAGGCATTGGTCTCCACCGCCGAGCGCAGGTAGGCAATGAAGCTGGCCATGCCCATGAGCGCCGGGTTGGCCAGGTCTACCCCCAGCTCGAACACCAGCGGTTGCTGAACGGGCGCCTGCAGCAGGGCCGACAGGCGCGCGTGCAGCGCCTCGCGGTCGATCTTGACGATCAACTGCGGGCTGTCGTCATGCCAACGCATGGACAGTGGCTCGGTGGGCGAGGGCAGCGAGGCCATGAGCGCATGCGACTCCACCGCCTGGCTGCCGCAACGCACGGTGGCGCCACCGCGCAGCGGTATCTGCAGCAGGTAGAAGCCGCCCAGGTGGCCGGGCTCGATGCGCACGGCCGGGCCGTATTGCACGTAGTTCAGGCTGGCATCGCGGTGCAGGGGCACGCTGTGGTGGCAGGCATCGAGCTGCGCGCCCCGGTGCAGGGTGGCCAGCTCGTGCGGGCAGAACACGCGGCCCACGAACTCGCGCGCCTCGTCCAGGTCATGGCTGTCGAATAGGCGAAAGCGCTCCAGCGGTAGCGGGTGCGCGGTGCTGCTCTGCTGGGCGGTGTGCATGCGGTTCGGCCGGTGGGGTGTTGGTTCTGGGTCAAGCACGAAACACGCCACGGCAGGGGGCGCGAAAACATGCGTTTGCGGGATACGCCCTGCGCTTTCGGGATGCGGATGCGCGGGCTGCCTTTCTATTCTTGTGCAGGCCCCGGGTGCTGCGCAAGAGCGTTAGCACCCGGGTGCACGGGGCGGATGTGACGGCGTGTTACCGCTGATGCACTGCAACATGTTTCGGACAACACAGGAGTCAGCATGGTCCAGGGATTCGACAGCATGCGCGGCAAGAGCGCGATCGTGACCGGGGGCGCCACCCTCATCGGCGCCGGGGTGGTGCGTGCGCTGCACCAGGCTGGGGTACGGGTGGTGGTGGCCGACATCAACGCCGAGGCCGGGCAGGCGCTGGCGGACGAGCTGGGGGACGGGGTGCTGTTCAGCCGTACCGACATCACCGATGACGCCCAGGTGGCCGCCTGTGTGGCCCTGGCTGCAGACCGCCACGGCGGGGTGAACTACCTGGTGAACCTGGCCTGCTCCTACCTGGACGACGGCATCGCCTCGCCGCGCGAGGACTGGCTGGCCTCGCTCAACGTCAACCTGGTCAGTGCGGTGATGGTGCTCAAGGCCGTGCGCCCGCACTTCCAGCAGGTCGGGGGCGGGGCGGTGGTCAATTTCACCAGCATCTCCTCGGGCGTGGCGCAGACGGGGCGCTGGCTGTACCCCGTGGGCAAGGCGGCCATGGTGCAGCTCACGCGCAGCATGGCCATGGACCTGGCGGGCGAGGGCGTGCGCGTGAACAGCGTTTCGCCCGGCTGGACCTGGTCGGCCATCATGGACCAGCTCACCGGCGGCGACCGTGCCAAGACCGACCGCGTGGCCGCGCCCTTCCACCTGCTGCGCCGCGTGGGCGATCCGGCCGAGGTGGCCAACGTGGTGCTCTTCCTGTGCTCGGACATGGCCAGTTTCGTGACCGGTGCCGACTATGCGTGCGACGGCGGCTACTCGGCCATGGGGCCCGAGTCGCATGAGCCTGCCATTCCCAAACTCATGTCCTGAAGGAGCGCCACCATGACCAGAACCGTAGGCATCATCGGTGCCGGCTTTGCCGGCCTTTCCACCGCCAAGGTGCTGCGCGCCTTCGGCTTCGAGGTGACGGTGTTCGAGAAGGAGCCCGACGTGGGTGGCGTCTGGGCCGCCTCGCGCCGCTACCCGGGCCTGACCACACAGAACCCGCGTACCACCTATGCGCTGTCGGATTTTCCGATGCCGGCCAGCTACCCGGAGTGGCCTTCGGGCCAGCAGGTGCAGGCCTACCTGCAGTCGTATGCCGAGCACTTCGGACTGGTGCCGCACCTGCGCATGTCCACCACGGTGGAGAGCGCGGTGCTGGACGAAGAGGCCGGTGTGTGGACCGTGAAGGCGCGCCGCGCAGCGACCGCCCAGGGCGGAGGCTTGCCGGCCGAGGTGCACCGCTTCGACTACCTGGTGGTGTGCAACGGCATCTTCAGCGAGCCGGCCGTGCCGCAGTACCCGGGCGCGGATGCCTTCGTGGCGGCCGGCGGGCGCGTCTGCCACACCAGCCAGTTCAACGACGCGGGCGATGCACGCGGCAAGCATGTGCTGGTGGTGGGCTACGGCAAGTCGTCGTGCGACGTGGCCAATGCCATCGCGGCCGACAGCGCCAGCACCACGGTGCTGGCGCGCCAACTGATCTGGAAGATCCCGAAGAAGTTCATGAACGTGCTGAACTTCAAGTTCCTGCTGCTCACGCGCATGGGCGAGGCGCTGTTCAAGTACATCGAGCCCAAGGGCTTCGAGAAATTCCTGCACGGCCCGGGCCTGCCGGTGCGCAACTCCATGCTGGGCAGCGTGGAGTCGGTGGTCACGCGCCAGCTCAAATTGCGCGAGATCGGCCTGCACCCGGGCACGCCGCTCGAAACCATCGCCCGCAGCACCGTGAGCCTGGTGACCGATGGCTTCTACGAGAAGGTGGCTGCCGGCGAATTGGGCGTGCGCAAGGGCGTGAGCATCCGCACGCTGCAGCCCGGCCAGGCCGTGTTGAGCACTGGCGAGACGGTGCCCGCCGACATCGTGGTCTGCGGCACGGGCTGGCACCAGCAGGTGCCTTTCTTCGACAGCAGCGTGCTGCAGCGCGTGACCGATGCGCGCGGCAACTTCCGGCTGTACCGTTCCATTTTGCCGGTGGGCATGCCGCGCCTGGCGTTCAATGGCTACAACTCTTCGTTCTTCAGCCAGCTCAACTGCGAGATCGGTGCGTTGTGGCTGGCCAACCACCTGCGCGGCGGGCTGCAGCTGCCACTGCTGGACCAGATGAACGCGCAGATCGACCGGCGCCTGGCCTGGATGGAAGAGCGCACCGATGGAAAGCACTCCAAGGGCACCAACATCATCCCGTTCTCGGTGCACAACATCGACGAACTGCTGCAGGACATGGAGCTGCCCCTGGGCGCGCTCACCCGCTTCAGGCAATGGCTGGAGCCGGTGAACCCCTCGGACTATGCTGTGGTCACGCGGCAACTGCTGGCGCGGCATGCGGGTGCACCCACCTCTGCTGGCGCGCCGCAGGCCGTGCCCGGTGCTACCGCTTCCTGAGACCCCTACGAACCCAATACCACAAGGACCCCCCACCATGCCAGGACAATGGACCACGCTCGACGCCGCAGACGGCAGCGGCAGCTTTCGCGCCTACCTTGCCACCCCCGCCAGCGGCAGCGGCCCGGGGCTGGTGCTGGCGCAGGAGATCTTCGGCGTGAACGCCACCATGCGCGACGTGGCCGACTACTACGCCGAGGAAGGCTACGTGGTGCTGGTGCCCGACCTGTTCTGGCGCCAGGAGCCCGCCGTGGAGCTGGACGCCGCCAGCGACATGCCGCGCGCCTTTGGTCTCTACCAGGGCTTTGACGAGGCCAAGGGCGTGCAGGATCTGCAGACGGCCATCTCAGCGCTGCGTGCGCGCCCCGAAGTCCGCACGCAGGGCGGCAAGGTGGGTGTGCTGGGCTTCTGCCTGGGCGGCAAGCTGGCCTACCTGGCGGCGTGCCGCACCGATGCCGACGTGGCCGTGGGCTACTACGGCGTGGGCATCGAGGCCGCGCTAGCCGAGGCCGCAGACATCCAGTGCCGCCTGGTGCTGCACATCGCCGAGCTCGACGGCTTTTGCCCGCCGCCCGCGCGCGAAGCCATCGTGCAGGCCCTGTCGGGCCGCGAGAACGTGGAGCTGTACGTCTACCCCGGCACCGACCACGCTTTTGCGCGGGTGGGCGGCGACCATTTCCACAAGCCATCGGCCCTCATGGCGCACCAGCGCAGCGTGGCCGCGTTGCGGCGGGCAATGGGCCCGCACTACGACCTGTCCGCTCTGTGGGACAAGCACTGCGAATACGAGTTCGCCACGCGCGACGTGGACGCCACCATGTCCACCATGGTGGCCGAGCCCTATGTGAACCACATCCCCACCATGACGGGCGGCGTGGGCCACCGGCATCTGCATGATTTCTACACGCGCCACTTCGTCAACAGCAACCCGCCCGATACCAGCCTCACGCCGATCTCGCGCACCGTCGGGGCCACGCAGGTGGTCGACGAGATGCTGTTTTGCTTCACCCACACCACAGAGATCCCGTGGATGCTGCCCGGCGTGGCGCCCACGGGCCGGCGCGTTGAGATACCGCTGCTGGCGGTGGTGAAGTTTCGCGGCGACAAGCTCTTTCACGAGCACATCTACTGGGACCAGGCCAGCGTGCTGGTGCAGGTGGGCTTGCTCGACCCCAAGGGCCTGCCCGTGGCGGGGGTGGAGACGGCGCGCAAGCTGCTCGACGAGACTCTGCCCTCGAATGGATTGATGGAGCGCTGAGCGCGCGAGGTCTCGATGTTCTAGGTGATAACCCGACAGGTCTTGTGACTGATGTGCCGCATCAGAAACAATGATTGGCCGCCGTTGCTGCGCCCGCCTACATTGGGTCCACTAGAACATCAAGGAGACAAGCATGCAGCGCATTCTTCGTGCCGGGGCCCTGGCCGCAGGTCTGTTCGTGCAGGGCGCCCAGGCGGGCACCGTGACCGTACTTACCTCCTTCCCCAAGGAACTCACCACGGCCTACCAGAAGGCCTTCGAGGCGAAGAACCCGGGGATCAAGATCGAGATCCTGAACAAGAACACCACGGCGGCCATCGCCTACGTGCGTGAGCTGCCCGAGGGCCAGCGGCCCGACATCATGTGGGCGTCGGCCCCTGATGCCTTCGAGGTGCTGGCGCGCAACAAGCTGCTGCAGGCCGCGCCGGACACGAAGAACCCCGCAGCGCCGGCCAAGATCGGCAACTACCCGCTCAACGACCCACAGGGCCTGTACTACGGCCAGGCGCTGGCGGGCTACGGCATCATGTGGAACACGCGCTACCTGCAGGCCAACAAGCTGCCCGCACCCAAGGAGTGGGCCGACCTCACGCGCCCTGAATACTTCGGCCATGTGGCGATCTCCTCGCCATCGCGCTCGGGCACCACCCAGCTCACGGTGGAGACCATCCTGCAGGGCGAGGGCTGGGACAAGGGCTGGTCGCAGTTGCTGGCCATGATGGGCAACGCCGCCGCCGTCACCGACCGCAGCTTTGCCGTGCCCGATGGCGTGAACAACGGCCAGTATGGCATCGGCATCGTGATCGACTTCTTCGGCCTGGCGGGCAAGTACTCGGGCTTTCCGGTGGACTTCGTCTACCCGGCCATGACCGCCGTGGTGCCGGCCAACATCGCGCTGATCGCAGGCGGCAAGAACACCGATGAGGCCAGGAAGTTCATGGCCTTCAGCATGTCCACCGAGGGCCAGCAACTGCTGTTCGACCCCAAGATCAGCCGCCTGCCCATCCTGCCCTACAGCAGCCTCAAGGCGCCTGCGGGCTACCCGGTGCCGCAGGACGTGGCGCAGCGCGCCAAGGTGCAGTTCGATGCCGACCTGTCGGAGAACCGCTACCAGGTGGTGACCAGCCTGTTCGACCAGATGGTGACCTTTCGCCTGAAGGAGCTGCAGGCCGCCACGCGCGCCATCCACGACGCGGACAAGGCCTTGAAGGCCAAGCCCAACGCCAAGGGCACCGAACTCCTGCAGCAGGCGCGCAGCCTGGCCTACACCGCACTGGTGGGCGAGAGCAACGTGAAGAACGAGGAGTTCCTGGCGCTGTTCCGCAAGAACCGGCGCGACGTTGAGGTCTCCAAGCAGCTCACGGGCCTGGAGCAGCTGTGGGCCACCAAGTCGCGCGAGAACTACGAGCGCGCGCGGGGCTTGGCGCAGCAAGCGCAAGGCATGGCCAAGTAGGGGCCTCCACCCTCTCTCCTTCAACTGGGCGCCCTGCAGGGGCGCCGGGAAGCCACCACCATGTCTGCTGTCTATTCCGAACCCGGCGCCGCCGGGCCCGGTGCGGTCCGTCCGCGCCGTCTGCTGCATGCCCTCACGGGTGCGGGGCCCTGGGTCGCCTTCGGGCTGATCCTGGCTTTCCTCCTGCTGTTCCTGCTGATACCGGTGGGGCTGGTGGTCTACACCGCTTTCATCAACGAAACGGGTGCGCTCACCATTGGGCATTTCGCCAACTTCTTCGAGCAGTCGGTGTTCCGCGAGTCGTTCTTCAACAGCCTCGTGGTATCGCTGGCGAGCGTGTTCTTTGCCAGCCTGATCGCCGTGCCGCTGGCCTACCTCACGGTGCGCTTCGAGTTCCGCGGGGCGCTGCTGATCCAGACGCTGGGCGTGCTGCCGCTGATCATGCCGCCCTTCGTCGGGGCGGTGGCGCTGCAGCTGATCTTCGGGCGCAATGGGTCCCTCAACCTGCTGCTCAATGAGTATTTCGGCTTCACCATTCCCATCATGGATGGCCTGGTGGGCGTGACCTTCGTCGAGAGCATCCACTACTTTCCGTTCATTCTGCTGAACCTGGTGGCGTCCATGCGCAACATCGACGGGGCCATGGAAGAGTCGGCCCTGAACCTGGGCGCGCGCGGCTGGCGGCTGTTCCGCCGGGTGATCTTTCCACTGGCCATGCCTGGCTACCTGGCCGGTGCGGCCCTGGTCTTCGTGAAGGTGTTCGACGACCTGGGCACGCCGCTGGTGATGGGCGTGACCAACATGCTCGCGCCCCAGGCCTACCTGCGCATCACCTCGGTGGGCATCGACGACCCGCTGGGCTATGTGATCAGCGTGATCATGATCGCGTTCTCCATCCTCGCGTTGTGGATGGCCGCGCGCGTGATGAAGGGCAAGGACTACGCCACCCTGCAAAAGGGCGGCAGCTCGCTGCAGCGCAGGCGGCTGTCGGCCTGGGAGTCGGTGCTGGCCTATGGCTGGATAGGGCTCGTCCTGCTGGTCACGCTGGCGCCGCACATCGGCATTTTGCTGATGTCGTTCTCCAA
Organism: Acidovorax sp.; assembly: GCF_046291265.1. Classification (GTDB taxonomy): domain Bacteria; phylum Pseudomonadota; class Gammaproteobacteria; order Burkholderiales; family Burkholderiaceae_C; genus Acidovorax. The sequence goes on from NZ_JBKBTV010000054.1 coordinate 31,021, forward strand.
GGTGTGGAGCTTCTCGGTGCTGCCTGATTCCTACACGCTGGAGCACTACGCCACGGTGTTCACCGACTCCAAGCAGATGATAGGCAACACGCTGCTGTACTGCTTCATCGCGGCGGGGCTGGACGTGGTGATCGGCACCTCGATCGCCTACCTGATCCTGCGCACGCAGCTGCCGGCGCGCCGCTGGCTCGACTACCTGGCGTCGGCGGCCCTGGCCATCCCCGGGCTGGTGCTGGCCATTGGCTACCTGCGCATGTTCAAGGGCGTGAACCTGCCGTTCACCGACACGCCGGTGGTCACCACCTGGGTGCTGATCATGCTGGCCTATGCCGTGCGGCGCCTGCCGTATGCGCTGCGCTCGTGCATGGCGGCGCTGCAGCAGGTGCATGTATCGCTGGAAGAGGCGGCACAGAGCCTGGGGGCATCGCGCCTGTCCACCATCCGCCGCATCATGGTGCCGCTGATGATGGGCGGCATTCTCGCGGGCTTCGTCACCAGCTTCATCACGGCGGCGGTGGAGCTGTCGGCCACCATTTTGCTCTCGTCGGCGCAAAGCCAGGCACCCATGAGCTACGGCATCTACCTGTACATGCAGAGCATCTCGGGCCGTGGCCCGGGCGCGGCGCTGGGTGTGCTGGCCGTGGTGGTGGTGGGGCTGGGCACGTATTTCTCGCACCGTTTCGTGGAGCGCTCGCGCACCACGGTGCAGGCCAAACAGGGGTGATCATTCCATGCACATGAACAAAGTCTCTCTCGACGCCCGGCACATCAGCCTGAGCTATGGCAGCACCGAAGTGCTGCGCGATGTCAACCTGCGCATCGAACCCGGCGAGTTCTTCGCGCTGCTCGGCCCCTCGGGCTCGGGCAAGTCGACCCTGCTGCGCCTGATCGCAGGCTTCAATCAGCACCAGCGCGGCGAGCTGCTGGTGGACGGGCAGGACATCACCGGCACGCCGCCGCATGCGCGCAACGTGGGCATGGTGTTCCAGAACTACGCGCTGTGGCCGCACATGACGGTGTGGGACAACGTGGCCTTCGGCCTGGTGGAGCGGCGCGAAACCAAGGATGCCATCCGCCGCAAGGTGGGTGCGGTGCTGGAGCTGGTGGGGCTCTCTGACTACGGTCAGCGCCGGCCCGGGCAGCTCTCGGGTGGGCAGCAGCAGCGCGTGGCGCTGGCGCGCACCGTGGTCATCGAGCCCAAGCTGCTGCTGCTCGACGAACCCCTGTCCAACCTGGACAAGCAGCTGCGCGTGCAGATGCGCGAGGAGCTCAAGAACCTGCAGCGCAAGCTAGGTCTCACCACCATCTTCGTGACGCACGACCAGGAAGAGGCCATGACCACCGCCGACCGCATGGCCGTGCTCGACAAGGGCATCCTGCAGCAGGTGGGTGCCGCCACGGGGCTGTACGACTTTCCCATCAACCGCTTCGTGGCGGGCTTCGTGGGCACGGCCAATCTGCTGGAGGGGCAGGTGGTGTCAGTGGGCGGCGAGACGCTGGTGTTCCGCGTGGAGGGCCTGGGCAACCTCACGCTGCCCCGGCCGGCCGACCCGCCGGCCGTGGGCGCTGCAGCCCTGGCCTTCCGCCCGCACCAGGTGAGCATCCGCGTGCGCGACGAGCAGGTCGATGCCTCGCGCCTGTGGCTCAACGGGCTGGTGGAGAGCGCCGAGTTCCTGGGCGAGTTCTCGCGCTACCGGGTGCGCGTGGGCGACGTGGCCATGGTCACCGACCAGCCGCACTATGCCGGGCTGGCCATGTTCGCGCCCGGCTCGGAGGTACGCCTGGGCATCGAGCCCACGCAGGTGCGCTTTCTGGACCAGTAAGAAGGTGTGACCACGCCACAATGCAGCCCGATGCCTGAACCTTTCTTCTTCTGCTTCTCCGTGGCCTGACCGGCATGGAGATCTACCAACTGCGTGCCTTCGTCACGGCGGCCAAGCTCGGCCACGTGACACGCACGGCCGAAGCCCTGCACCTGACCCAGCCGGCCATCACCGCCCAGATCAAGGCGCTGGAAGAGGAACTGGGCGTGGCCTTGTTCGACCGGCGCCCCGGCCGCATCAGCCTCACGCGGGCCGGCGAGGCCTTGCTGTCCGATGCCGAGAACGTGCTCACGGCCGCCGGGCACCTGCTGGGCAAGGCGCGTGACCTGCAGGGCGAGGTCACCGGCTCGCTGACCCTGGGCACGGTGGCCGACCCCGACACCCTGCGCCTGGGCTCGCTGCTCGGTGCGCTGGTGCGCAGCCTGCCGCTGCTGGAGATCCGCACGCGCAACGGCCCTGCAGAGGAACTGCGCGAGCAGGTCGCGGCCGGGCTGCTGCAAGGCGCCTTCTACATCGGCCCCAACATCCCGCGCGAGGTGATGGGGCTGGCGCTGCAGACCATCCACTACCGCATTGCGGGGCCGGCCAGCCAGGCGCCGCAGGTGCTGCATGCGGGCTGGCGCGACATCGCTGCCATGCCCTGGATCGGTGCGCCGCCACTGCACCATGTGCAGACGCTGATGCGCGACATGTTCGCGCGCCAGGGGCTTACGCCGCACCAGGTGATCGAGTCCGACGAGGTCTCGCTGCCGCAAAGCCTGGTGCGCGCGGGCGTGGGCCTGTCGCTGCTGCGCGAGGACGTCGCCTTGCCCGCCAGCGAACGTGGCGAGGTGGTGATCTGGCCGCATGCCCGGGTGGGGGCGCTGTTGAGCTTCATCTACCCGCGCGCGGCCGAGCACGACCCGGCCATCGTGGCCACACTGCAGCTGCTGCGCACGGTGTGGGGCTTATCGGCATGAGTTTGCTATGTTTAGGATAGCTATCAGCGCTTTATGAATAAACGCTAGAGGCTGTTTTGGCACTGTTTTTGCTGCGGATCGTTCAGATGCACCACGGCGCTGCATGCCGAGCGCCTGCACAAAACTCAACACCCCCGTAAACTTGCCCGCTTCTCAAAGGAGCCTGCCTGCATGAACAAGATTTCCCTCGGTCACAGCGACCTGCACGTCACCCCCATTTGCCTGGGCACCATGACTTTTGGCGAACAGGTCAATGAAACCGACTCGCACGCCATCCTAAGCCGGTCGCTGGAGCGCGGCGTGAACTTCATCGACACCGCCGAGATGTATGCCGTGCCCGCCAAGGCCGAAACCTTTGGCGCCACCGAAACCATCATTGGCAACTGGTTTGCAAAAAACCCCGGCGCCCGCGAGAAGCTGGTGGTGGCCACCAAGGTGGCTGGCCCCTCACGCGGCATGCCGTGGGTGCGCGAGGGCAAGGGCATGGCACCGGCCGACATCGTGGCGTCGTGCGAGGCCAGCCTGCGCCGCCTGCAGACCGACGTGATCGATCTCTATCAAATCCACTGGCCAGAGCGCCATGTGCCTGCCTTTGGCGCCCTGTATTACGACCCCGCCAAAGAAACGTCGGAGACACCGATCCATGCCCAGCTCGAAGCGCTTGCCGGGCTGGTGAAGGCGGGCAAGGTGCGCCACATCGGTCTGTCTAACGAGACGCCCTATGGCGTGCACGAATTCGTCCGCCTGGCCGAGCAGCATGGCTTGCCGCGGGTGGCGACAGTGCAGAACCCCTATTGCCTGATCAACCGCACCTGGGAAAACGCGCTGGACGAAACCTGCCACCGCCTGAACGTGTCGCTGTTGGCCTATTCGCCCTTGGGCTTTGGCCTGCTGACGGGTAAGTACGACGACAGCGGCATCACCGGCCCTACGGCCCCGCAAGGCGCGCGCATCTCGTCGTATGAATCGGTGCGCAAGCAGCGCTGGGGCCGCCCTGAGTCGCTGGAGGCCTCGCGTCGCTACAACACCCTGGCCCGCGACAACGGCATGACCCCCACGCAGATGGCGCTGGCCTTTTGCTATACCAAGTGGCAGGTCGCCAGCACCATCATCGGAGTGACGTCGGTGGCGCAATTGGACGAAGACCTGAACGCGTGGGGTACCACGTTGTCGCCCGAGTTGCTCAAGGCCATTGACGCCATCCGCTGGGAACTGCGCGATCCGGCATTGTGAAGCCCCCCTGAGTCGCTTCGCGCCATCCCCCCAGG
>NZ_JBKBTV010000055.1:0-33218 GCF_046291265.1 Acidovorax sp.
TGGCCAGGTCGGCTTGTTTCAGCAGTTCCCCCACGCTGGTCTGCTCGCCCGTGAAGGGGGCAATGCCAATGCTGGGTGTGCTGCGGTACTGGTAAGCCGCCAGGGCATACGGCATGGCCAGCATGGACAGGATTTTTTCGCCCACACCGCGTGCGTGCAGGGCCAGTTCGTGGGGTTTGGGGCTCAGCTCTTCCAGCATCACCACAAACTCGTCGCCACCGAGCCGCGCCACCGTGTCCACACTGCGCACGCAGGTGTTCAGCCGCTGCGCCACCTGCTGCAGCAGCAAGTCGCCCTGGTCGTGGCCCAGGGTGTCGTTCAAGGTCTTGAAGTTGTCGAGGTCGATGAACAACAGTGCACCACCCAACTGGCGCCGCTGGGCATTGGCCAGCGCCTGGCCCATGCGGTCCATCAGCAACATGCGGTTGGGCAAACCGGTGAGTGCGTCGTAAAACGCCAGGCGCTGGATTTCGCGTTCGCTGGCCTTGCGCTGGCGGATGTCGGTGTTGATGGCCAGGATCGACTGCGGCTTGCCGTCGTCCCCCAACACCAATGTCCAGCGCCCCTCCACCTCGATGGAGCCGCCGTCGCGGTGGCGCTGCACGATCTCGCCCGTCCACTCGCCATGGTCCAGCACCGTCTGCGTGGCGTGGCGAAAGTGGGTGGGGTCGTCGTACAGCAGCGTTTCGATCGACTGGCCCAGCGCCTGCAGCTGCGACCAGCCATACAGGCGCTCGGCGCTTTTGTTCCAGAAAATGATGCGGTGTTCCAGGTCGCGCACCAGAATGGCGTCTTGCGCCTTGTCCAGCAGCGAGGCCTGGTGGCGGATGCGCGTGTCGGCCAGTTGCCGGTCGATTTCGGCCGACGCCCGGGCCGCAAAAATCTGCAAGGTCGAGGTGATGAAACCGGTCTCGTCCACCGGCTGGCGAAACAGCACAAAAACGATGCCTACCACCTCCCCGTCGGCATTGCACAGCTGCTGGCCCACATACCCCTGTGCGCCCACATGGCGCAGCATGGGTGCCTGGGGGTACATCAGCTGCACCCGTTCAGTCACCACAAACTCGCGCTGTGACATCAGCTGGAAGCTGGGGGTGTCTTGCAGGGTGTATTCGTCGTTGGGCAGCATCTGCCCATCCAGCACGGCTGCCAGCGTGACTACGCGGGGAGGCTGGCCCTTGACCTGCGGCAACAGCCGCACCACACAACCGCCCTGGGCGCCCAGGGCGTCTGCCATGTTGCGCACCAGTTGCACAAAAAATTCGGTGCCGGTGCTGGCCGACACCGCCGCCGCCACCTTGAGCACCGAGGCCTGCAGCCGCTGCTGCGACTTGTGCGCGCGCAGGCTGGTGATGCCAAAGGCGAGGTCGTTGGAAAGCTCTTGCAGCAGCGCGGCTTCTTCGGGGCTGATCTGCAGGATGTCGGGGGCATACAGGTACAGCAGGCCAAAGGTGCGGTGCTGGTCGCGGTCCCGCAGGGGCAGGCAGATCACGCCATGAAAACCGTTGTCCAGCATGCGCTCGGTCCAGTCGGCAAAGTCACCCTCGGTGCGGATGTCCTGCACGATCACCGGCTTGCCCGAGCGCACCGCCATGCCCGCCGGGCCGCGGCCGTAGGGGTCATCGGCGGACCAGCTCAGCTGCAGGTTATCGAGATAGTTCTCGTTGTAGCCCGCGTGGGCCACGGGCTGGATGGACTTGCGTTCGTCGTCCAGCGCAAAACCGACCCAGCCCATGCGGTAGCCGCCAATGTCCACCGCAATCTGGCAGATGGCCTGCAGCAATGTCGTCTCGGATGTGGCGCGCACCAGGGTTTCGTTGCAGGCGCTCAGCAAACGCTGCGCACGCCCCATGCGCGCCAGTTCGCGTTCGGTGCGCAAGCGTTCGGTCACATCGGTGGCCAGCACCTGGCGGGCGGGCCGCCCGTTGAAGCTGGTGTTGCCCGCCGTGATTTCCACGTCCATGAACGTGCCGTCTTTTTTGATATGGCGGCTGACGACCGGCTTGTTCCGCTGGTCCATCGGAATGGCCTCAATGCGCTCCCGGATGGCTTCGCGCCGTTCGGCAGGCCACAGGTCCGTCATGTGCATCGACAGCAACTCTGCCTCGGTGTAGCCGTAGTGCGTTTCCATCGACTGGTTCACGGCTTGCAGGCGCAGCGTTTCCTTGTCGTACACCCACATGGGGTGCGGGTGCTCGTCAAACAGCATGCGGTATTGCAGCTCGGACGCGTGCAACTGCCCGGCCACATGCCGCAACTGCACCATGGCGCCCAGGGATTCGGTGAGGATCTCCAGGTGCGCCACATCGCGGCGCGAAAATGCGTTGACCTTGTCGGAAGTGACCTTGAGCGAACCCACCACCGCCTCGCCTGCGCGCAGCGGCACTGCCATCACCGACAGCACCCCATGGCGGTGGGGCATGGACGCCATGTCCCAGCCCTCGGCCTCGGTGTCGTTGCACACCACCGTGCGCCCCTCGCGCAGGGCGGGCCACAAAATGCTCTGGTCCACCGGCAGCATGTTGCCCACAGGGCGCACATGGTCGCCGGCCGAAGCCTGTGCCACCAACTGCCCTGACTCCAACAGCTCCACCATGGCGCCCCGTGCGCTGGTCTGGCGCAGCACGGTGTCAGCCACCAGCTGCAACACCTCGGGCAAGGGCATGTCCAGCGATGAGATGCGCTGCTGCACCCGCAGCAGATCGGCATGGTTCAGTGCGTCGCGCTGCGCATCCAGGTCCGCCAGCTTTTGTGCACTGATGTCGGCCATGCCGCCCACCATGCGCACGGCCTTGCCTTCAAAGTCACGGATCAGAAAACCGCGGTCGAACACCCAAGCGTAAGTGCCATCGCTGCGGCGAAAGCGGTATTCGGCAGACCAGTGGTTGTCGGTGCCCTCAATCGCGCGGTGGATGTCGTCCAGCACGGTATCGCTGTCGTCAGGGTGCAGCCGCAGGGTCCACGAGGTGCTGTCGTGCGGCAGCTCTTCCAGTGGCACACCAAACAGGTTCTGCATGCCCTCGTTCCACCACATGGCGTCGGTGTGCAGGTTCCAGTCCCACACCGCATCGGCGGTGGCGCGCGACACCAGGTGAAAACGCTCCTCACTCACCTGCCGCGCCTCGTTGGCCAGCCGCTGGGCCGAGATGTCCTGAAAGGCGCCCTGTATGCGAATGATCTGGCCCTGGGCATTGTGGGCGGCCTGGCCTGCGGTGCGCACCCAGAAGTGGCGGTCGCCGGGCATGATGACTTCGGCTTCCACATCAAACGCTGTGCCCAGGCGAATGCAGTCGTCAAACGCCTTTTGCAAGGTTGGCCGGTACATCGGTTTGTAAAGTTCGAGGATCTGCATCACCGAACTCATGCGGCGCGTGAGGCCGTAAGTGGCGGCAATCTCTTGCGACCAGGTTAGCTGCATGCTGGGCAGTTCCACAATCCACCCGCCGATGCGGGCAATCTGCCCGGCCACCCGCAAGGCCTCGCTTTGCGCCAGCATCTCGTTGTGCATCTGGTTGCGCTCTTCCACCAGCTGGGCCAACAGGCGCTGCTGGCGGCGCAGTTCCAGCTGGGCCATGGCCTGGCCCGCCAAAATTTTCAGGCTTTCGATCTGCTCGGGCAGCATCGCGTGGGGCGCGGTGTCCAGCACCGCCAGGGTGCCCAGCGCAAAACCATCGGGGTTGACCAGCGGCACACAGGCATAAAAACGAATGTGCGGATCGCCCAGCACCATCGGGTTGTGGGCAAAGATGGGGTGCTGTGTGGCGTCGGGCACCACCACGGCGTCGCGGCTGCCGTCCAGCGCATGGGCACAAAACGCAATGGCGCGTTCTGTCTCCTGAAACGGCACGCCCACCGCTGCTTTGAACCACTGGCGTTCGCTGTCAATGAAGTTGACCACGGCCATGGGGCAATGGCACAAGCGGGCTGCCAGCGTGGCCAGTTGGTCAAAGCCGTCTTCGGCCGGTGTGTCGAGGATCGCGTAAGACTGGAGTGCGTGAAGCCGTGCGGCTTCTGCAGGGGCTTGCGCTGGCGGCATGTTTGTCAGGCGCCTGTGGGGCCGGTTATGCCCGTCGGCGCGCACAGGCTCGACCCAGTCCATACGACAAGGCAATAAGCAGGGGCCAGCGTCAACAACAGCAACAACAACAAGGGAATCGGGCAGTAAGGCGGTGTGTGCCGATCAGCAGCACCGCGGTTGTAGGGCAAAAGGGCCAGGACCACAACATTAAGAAGGCAATGCTACACCGCGCAGCCTTGCGCTGCCGAGACACCCTGTGCGGGTTTGCCCCCAATCAACCGGCTGGAGTCGCGCAGGCAACCGTCGCACAACACGAGGCTTGCTAGTGTGGGGGCCTGCAGATCTCTGAACGCGCCCGCCAGACCTCGGTTGTCCGGCATCGCCCGCAGGATCACGCAGCGCTCTTTCCACCACCCCACCGAGACACCGCCCATGACGTTCTCTTCATCCCCTGCTTCTTCTGCGTTGCCCACCCCGCAGCTCGACGCCTTGCAGGCCCTTGTTCTGGCCATGCCCATGGCCCGGACATTGGGACTGCGTTTTGTCAGCGTGCAGCCGGGTCAGGTCGAAATGGAAATCCCGGTGAGGGAAGCCTTCAGCTTTCGCCCGGGCCAGTTGCAGGCCACCGCTGTGTTTGCCATTGCCGACTTTGCCGCCGTCGCAGCCGCAGGCAGCGTGTTGCCGCCGGGCTGGGTCAACGCCACGGTGGACGCCACCCTGAAAATTGTGGCGCCTGCCAAAGGCGAGTGCCTGCGCGCCCGCGGGCGTGTGGTGGACGCGGGGCGTCTGCTCACGGTCTGCGCATCTGATGTGTTTGCCGTGGACAGCCACGGGCAGGAAACGCTGTGCGCCACGCTGCTGGGCACCGCACGCAATATCGACGCGACCGGCGGCGCGCGCTGAGCCCGGGCGCCGGTCGCGATGCCAGAGCTTATTTGGCGAGCGCGCGGCGTGCGCGCACTGCTGCCGCCAAGCCCTCCAGCACCGGCACCGTCTGCGCCAGGCTGATACACGCGTCTGTCACCGACACGCCATGCTGCAGCGGCTGGCCGGACACGATGTCCTGGCGGCCTTCCTGCAAATGGCTTTCGATCATCAGGCCCGTGATGCGCGCGTCACCCGATGTAATCTGCTGGGCCACATCGTCCGCCACGGTGATCTGGCGCTGGTGCTGCTTGCTGCTGTTGGCATGGCTCACGTCAATCATCACTTGCTCGCGCAGGCCCGCCGCCTTCAGCACCGCACAGGTGGCATCGACATCGGCTTTTTGATAGTTGGGCTGCTTGCCGCCCCGCAAAATCACATGGCAGTCCTGGTTGCCGCGGGTCTCAAAAATAGCGGCCTGGCCCATCTTGGTCATGCCCATGAAGGCATGCGAAGCCTGCGCCGCCTGAATGGCGTCGCTCGCCACCTTCACGCCACCGTCCGTCCCGTTCTTGAAACCCACGGGGCAGCTCAGCCCGCTGGCCAGCTGGCGGTGGCTCTGGCTCTCGGTGGTGCGCGCGCCAATCGCGCCCCAGCTCACCAGGTCGCTGATGAACTGCGGGGACAAAAGGTCGAGAAACTCGGTGCCCACCGGCAGGCCGACGGCCAGCACATCCAGCAGCAACTGGCGCGCCAGTTCCAGCCCCTCGTTGATGGCAAAACTTCCATCCAGGTGCGGGTCGTTGATGTAGCCCTTCCAGCCGACGGTGGTGCGTGGCTTTTCAAAATACACACGCATCACGATGAGCAGATCGGCCTGTAGCGCATCGGCCTGGGTTTTCAGCTGGTGCGCGTACTCCATCGCCTGGCCATGGTCGTGGATGGAGCATGGCCCCACCACCACGATGAGCCGGTCGTCCTGGCCGTGCAGGATGCGAGAGATCGCGGCGCGGCTGGTTTCGACCAAGGTCTGCGCAGCGTCTGGTGTAGGCAGCCACTCCTGCAGCAGCGCAGGCGTGATCAGCGGGCGCACGGCCTTGATGCGCGTGTCGTCAATGCGCGTCGTGTCGTGGGTGGAGATGGGGTTGGCGGAGCGGTGTGCGTGGGTCATGGTGGGCCCGATTGTCGCGTGGCGCGGTCACCGTTCAGCAGAGGATGATTCAGTGCACGTCGTCAAATACTGGCGTGCCCCACGCGAGAGACGCAGAGCAAGGGGAAGGCGCGCAGCGCCTCAGGGGGGTGTCCGAATTCAGGGTCTGCGGAACGCCGCGTTCTGCCGCGCCCAGTGGCGCGACTGCAAATGGTCGAGTCGCACCGTGCCGCCCGTGGAGGGCGCATGCACAAACCGCCCCTCACCCACATAGATGCCCGCATGGTTGGGCTGGCGCCCGGTGCCGAACACCACCAGATCGCCAGTGCGCAGCTCCTTGCCGTCGATGCGATATCCCCAGTTGTTGAGTTGCGCCACGGTGCGCGGCGGCGGCGTGCCCACCTGGTTGCGGTACACATAACCAATCAGCCCGCTGCAGTCAAAACCCGATTCCGGGGTGTTGCCGCCGTAACGGTACGGCGTGCCCACCAGGCCCAGCGCGTGGATGGCGATGTCGTGCGCCTGGTCCGCAGTCAGGGGTGGGGTGGTGCGGGTGGGCGCTGAGGAAGATGGCGACGACGGTGACGGGGGCCGTGAGGTGCCACAACCGCTCAGCACCAACAGGGCGGCGGTGCAGGCGGCAAAAGTCAGGCTGTGAAAAACGCGCATGGGCCGAAGGGTAACGGATGGGGCCCGCTGCATGCGTTGACCCCGTTCGTGCTCTGGGGATATTGGTCAAATATGCTGCCAGCGCTTATGTATCAAGCGCTGGCAGCTATCTTTTTTACAACACTTGGGCTCACTCACGCCACCGCTGCGACCTCGACGCCCTGGCGCCGCAGCAGCAACCGGTTGGCCACGCTCACGATGGCCAACACCGACGCCGTGACGATGTTGTGGCTGGCACCTGCGCCGAAGGTGGAGCCCGCCACGCCGTCCATGGCCGCTTCCACGATGGCCAGCGCCTGGGCGTTGGCGCCGGTGCCGGTGGCGCGTTCTTCGTAGTGGTCCACGCGCAGCGGCAGGCCGAGGGCATCCACCGTGGCGGCAATCGGCCCGTTGCCCTGGCCGCGCAAATGCTGGCGCGTGCCGTCGATGGTCACGTCCAGTTCGATGCCCTGCCCGTCTTCATCGAGCTTGTGGCTGTGGCAGGTGATGGCGGCGTGTGCAGGCGCTTTGAGGTACGTGGTCTGGAACAGGTCCCACAGCGCCTCGCCGCTCATCTCGCCTTCGCTCGCATCCGTTTGCCGTTGCACCACGGCGCTGAACTCCACCTGCATGCGGCGGGGCATCACCACGCCGCGCTCGCGTTCGAGCAAGAAGGCGATGCCGCCCTTGCCCGACTGGCTGTTCACGCGGATCACGCTGTCGTACGTGCGGCCCAGGTCCGCCGGGTCGATGGGCAAGTACGGCACCTCCCACAGCGCGTTGGGGTCCTGCGCGGCAAAGCCCTTCTTGATCGCATCCTGGTGCGAGCCCGAGAACGCGGTGAACACCAGGTCGCCCGCGTAAGGGTGGCGCGGGTGCACCGGCAGCGAGGTGCATTCCTCGGCGATGCGCGCCACCGAGGTGATGTCCGAAAAGTCGAGGTTCGGGTGCACGCCCTGCGTGTACATGTTGAGCGCCAGCGTCACGATGTCCACGTTGCCGCAGCGCTCGCCGTTGCCAAAGAGGCAGCCTTCCACGCGGTCGGCACCGGCCATCATTGCCAGCTCGGCCGCGGCCACGCCGGTGCCGCGGTCGTTGTGCGGATGCACCGACAGCACGATGTGCTCGCGTGGCGACAGGCGCCTGTCCATCCACTCGATCTGGTCGGCGAACACGTTGGGCGTGGCGTTCTCCACCGTGGTGGGCAGGTTGATGATGATGGGGCGGCCGGGGCCGGCGTTCCAGGCTGCGATGGCCGTCTGGCAGGCCTTGAGCGACACGTCGAGCTCGGTGGCGCTGAAGGTTTCGGGCGAGTACTGCAACGTCCACTGCGTGGCGGGCTGCGCATCGGTGAGCTGCTTCAAGTAGCCCACATGGTGCGCGATGAGCTGCATCACCTGCGTCACGTTCATGCCGAACACGATGCGCCGCCAGGCGGGCGCGGTGGCGTTGTACAGGTGCACGATGGCGCGGGGCGCATCTTTCACTGCTTCGACAGTTCGAGCGATCAGGTCTTCGCGCGACTGCGTCATGACCATGATGGTCACGTCATCGGGGATCAGGTTCTCGTCGATGAGGCGGCGCACAAAGTCGAAGTCGGTCTGCGACGCGGCCGGAAAGCCGACCTCGATCTCCTTGAAGCCGATGCGCACCAGCTCGTGAAAGAGCTTCATCTTGCGCTCGCCGTTCATCGGCTCGAACAGCGCCTGGTTGCCGTCGCGCAGGTCGGTGGAGAGCCACACGGGCGCGCGGGTGATGCTGCGGTTGGGCCACTGGCGGTCGGTGAGTGGGACCGCGGCGATGGGCTGGTATTTGGTAGCGGGCTTGGCAATCATGAGAGGCTCCACGAATGGTGTGTGCGGTGCGCTGGAATAAATGCGCGGTGCACGGGTCAGACGAAATGAAGAGAACAAAACGTGTGACATCCCCTGCAGCCCCTTGCGTGTGCAAGGGCTGGTTCGCGGGCCGGGGTCAGGGGGAAATCAGGTGTTGCGCTGAGCGGATCAGGCAACGGTGGCGAACGCAGGCAGACCCCGGCCAAGCACTAGTAGGCTTAGCGATAGGGTGGGTAGGAGCATGCTGCGTTGCATAGGGGGCCAAAGATAGCACAGGCTTGCTGCAGCGCGCAAGAATTTAGGTGAAAAGTGCCTCTAGCGCTTGGTACATAAGCGCTAATAGCTATAAAAATAGTAGTAAACGCTGCTGATAGGATGGCGCCTGTCGCCGTGCCGCCACCCCATTTCCTTCATCCGGAGACCCTGTCATGCCCTACATGCTGCTCATCATGGAACCCCACGGCCAGCGTGCCGAGCGCGGGCTGGTTGGCGGGCAAGAGGCCTATGCGCGTATGGTGGAGTTTGGTGACGGGCTGAAGGCCCGCGGCTTGCTGCGTGCCACCGAGTCGCTGGCCTCCACCGACCAGGCTGTGCGCCTGCAGGTGCGCGAGGGCCAGGCCCGACTGGTGGATGGCCCGTTTGCCGAGACGAAAGAAATGGTGGGCGGCTTTTTCCTGCTGGACTGCGCCACGCGCGAAGAGGCCGTGGCCATCGCCCGCGACTGCCCGGCCGCCGAGTGGGCCACCATCGAGGTGCGTGAAGTGGCGCCCTGCTACCACGGCGCGGTCGACTGAAAGGGTTAGGTAGCGCCAGCGCGCTGCCTGCGTCCCGCAACCGCGGCATGCGGGGCTTGCCGAGGTGTTTTTTGGGCCCGACGCCGCACCGCCAAGTTGACGGCAAGAAAGAGCACCAAGCGGGGGGTTCCGCTTTTTTTGGCCGGGTTTGTCGATCTGGCGGTGGCCTGTTCGTCGTAGGGGGTGAGAGCCGCAGATCCGCTGCGCCTCCCCGTCCGAACCAGGAGACCCCCATGCGATTCATGATCATCGTCAAAGCCACGGTCGAATCCGAGCAAGGCAACATGCCCACCGCTCCCCTCATGGCCGAGATGGCCCGCTACCACGAGGAACTCGCCCATGCGGGCGTGCTGTTGGACGGCAGCGGCCTCAAACCCACCTCGCAAGGCTGGCGCGTGCGCTACAGCGGCAGCGGCCGCACCGTGACCGACGGGCCTTTTACTGAAACCAAGGAACTGATCGCGGGCTACACCCTGATCCAGGTGCGCAGCCGCGATGAAGCGCTGGAATGGACGCGCCGCTTTCCCAATCCGCGCGGCGAAGGGCTGGAGGCCGAGATCGAAGTGCGCCAGCTGTTCGAGATGGAGGACTTTGCGGGCGTCGAAGGGGTGGAGACATTCCACAACCTCGAAGCCATGCGCGGCTGATCGCGGCTTTTGGCTTTGTTTATTTGCCTGTTGAGGACACACCACCATGATCAAGACCATTGCGCTGGTACTGCTGGCGGCGCTGGGGCTCTTCCTGGCCTTTGCCGCCACCCGGCCCGATACCTTCCGCGTGGAACGCAGCCGCGTCATCTCCGCCCCGCCCGAGCGCGTGTACGGGCTCATTCACGACCTGCGCCAGTTCAACACCTGGAACCCGTACGAACGCAAAGACCCCGCCGCCAAGGGCGAGTACAGCGCAACCACATCCGGTCCCGGCGCGCGATATGCGTGGCAGGGCGACAAGGTGGGCACCGGCAGCATGGAAATTGTGGACGCCACGGCCCCGGCGCGCGTGGCGATGAAGCTTGATTTTGTGGCCCCGTTCGAAGCCCACAACCAGGTGGAATTCACGTTGCAGCCTGAAGGTGCAGGCGCCACGCGCGTGACCTGGGCCATGCACGGCCCGGTGCCGTATGTGGCCAAGATTGCACATTTGGTCTTCAACATGGACCGCATGGTGGGGCAGGACTTTGAGGACGGCCTGGCCAACCTGCAGGCCGTGGTGCAAAAGCCCGCCGGCTGATGGATGCCTGCGCGGCGCATTTTGCGAAACCCACATTTCCCCTTACCGTTTCATCCCTCAGGAGTTTTTCATGCACAAGCAAATCTTCGTGAACCTGCCCATCGACAACATGGCCCGCTCGCAGGCGTTTTTTCGGGCGCTGGGTTATGACTTCAACCCCGAGTTCAGCAACGACCAGGGCGCATGCCTGGTGGTGGGCGAGAACCTGTTCGTGATGCTGCTGGTCAAGGACTTTTACGCCACCTTCACCAGCAAAACGATTGCCGACGCACGCACCACGTCCGAGGTGCTGGTGTGCTTCTCGTGCGACAGCCGAGAAGAAGTGGATGCGCTCGCGACCAAGGCCGTGGCCGCAGGCGGCACCACGCCGCGCCCGGCGCAAGACCTCGGCTTCATGTACTCGCAGACGTTTGACGACCTGGACGGCCACACCTGGGAGTTTGTGCACATGCAAGACGCCAGCAAGGCCCTGGGCTGAGAAGCACCAACTGAACTCTGTGAACGCCGCTGCCCTGCCCAACCGCGATGCCTTGCACCGCACCATCGACTCGGTATGGCGCATCGAGGCCGCGCGCATCATCGCCAGCGTGGCGCGCATGACGCGGGACGTGGGCCGCGCCGAAGAGCTGGCGCAGGACGCGCTGGTGGCGGCGCTGGAGCACTGGCCCGCCACCGGCCTGCCCGCCAACCCGGCCGCGTGGCTGATGACCACGGCCAAGCGCCGCGCCATCGACCACCTGCGCCAGCGGGCGCTGCACCAGCGCGAGAACGAGGCGCTGGGATGGGATTTGGACGCGCTGCAAGCACAGTACGCCCCCGACGTGGTGGACACCCTCATGGATGCGCAGCAGGACGACATCGGCGACGATTTACTGCGCCTGATCTTCACCGCCTGCCACCCCGTGCTGCCCACCGAGGCTCGCGTGGCGCTGACGCTGCGGTTGCTGGGCGGCCTGACCACCGTCGAAATCGCGCGGGCCTTCCTCGTGCCCGAGCCCACCGTTGCCCAGCGCATCGTGCGCGCCAAGCGCAGCCTCACGGCCGCGCATGTGCCCTTTGAAGTGCCCAGCGCTGCAGAGCGCGCGCCGCGCCTGGCCTCGGTCCTCGAAGTGATCTACCTCATCTTCAACGAAGGTTATGCCGCCACGGCGGGCGACGACTGGATGCGCCCCGCGCTGTGTGGCGAGGCCCAGCGCCTGGTGCGCGTGTTGGCCAGCCTGGTGCCTGACGAGCCCGAGGTGCAAGGCCTGGTCGCGCTGCTGGAGATCCAGGCCTCGCGCCTGCCCGCACGCACCAACGCGCAGGGCCAGCCGGTGCTGCTGATGGACCAGGACCGCGCGCGGTGGGACGCTTTGCTGGTGCGCCGGGGCCTGGCCGCGCTGGACCAGGCCGAGCAGTTGGCCCGCGCAGGCCACGCCTGGGGTCCGTATGCGCTGCAAGGGGCGATTGCCGCCTGCCACGCACGTGCGCGCCGCGCACAGGACACCGACTGGCACCACATCGTCGCGCTGTACGACGCGCTGCTGCAGGTGGCGCCCTCCCCCGTTGTGGCGCTCAACCGCGCCGTGGCCGTGGGCATGGCGCTGGGGCCTGCGGCAGCGCTGGCCCTGGTGGATGAACTGGCCGCAGAACCCAGTTTGCGCCACTACCACTGGTTGCCCAGCGTGCGGGGCGATCTGCTGGCCAAGCTGGGTCGCCAAAGCGAAGCGCGGGCGGAGTTTGAGCGGGCCGCCAGCCTGACGCGCAACGTGCAGGAAAAGGCCTTGCTGCTGGCCCGAGCGCGCGCGCAATGAACAGGCATCCCAGCCCGCCGGTGGCTCTGCGGTGGGATGGGGCAGAGTCAGCGCCGCTTGGGTCTTTTGACCTTCTGACCCTGTGGCGTTGCCACCTTGGGCGCCAGGCCCAGAGCCGCGCGCGCCAGGGTATCGGCTGCGCCATTGCGGTGGCGCGGCACCCATTGCAGGTCGATGTGCGCAAACTGCTGCAGCGCGCCGCGCGCCTCGTCAAACAGCGGCGCAAGCCGCGCAATGGGCGGGGCAGCGTGCGCGCCCAGTTGCGCTACCAACACGCTGCTGTCGCTGATGACACGCACGGCAGTGGACGTTGCGGCCACCCGCCGCGCCAGCCATTGCAGGGCCGCGAGCAGCGCGCGCAGCTCGGCTTCGTTGTTGCAGCCGGTGAAGGTGGTCGCTTCTGAGATGTGGTGCTGCGTCACGCCGTCGGGCCCCACCAGCACCGCGCCCAGCCCCATGCGCCCGGGGTTGGGCACGGCGCTGCCGTCGCAGTAGACCAGCCAGTGGGCAGTGTCCGGGCTCACGGGGCGCAGGCGGGCTTATTTGTAGAACGCTTCGACCTTGCCCTTGAGCTTGATCATCAGCGGCTGGCCCTTGCGGTCCACGGTTTTGCCCGCAGGCACCTTGACCCAGCCTTCGCTGACGCAGTATTCCTCGACATCGGTGCGGTCCTTGCCGTTAAAGCGGATGCCGATGTCGTGCTGGAAGACCTCGGCCACATGGTGCGGGCTGCGGGGGTCTACCGACAGGTGGTCAGGCAAAGGTGGCGGGGTGATGGAGGAAGTGGAGGCAGGGGTGGCGTCGGTCATGCGAAGGGCTCTTGGTCAGGCAAGCAGGAGGAGAAACGAAGAAACGAAAGAAAAAACGGGAAGCGCGGATTCTCCGGGATTTGCTCCCGCAGCACTCCGCCATGCCCCTATCGCCCCAGGGGCGCCACACCGATCAGCCAGGCATGCGCCCAGAAGGCAAAACCGACCCACGCCACAGCCCCCACCACCACGGCCAGGCCCGTGCCCGCGGCCGTGCCGGGCGCATACACCGTGTTCTGTGCCCGGTCGCGCTGGCGTGCAGCGCGAAAACTCAGCACCGCCCACAGCAAGAAGCTGCCAAACAGCAGCACATCGGCCAGGTTGCCGTTGGACAACAGATGCGCCAGTGCCCACACCTTTACGCCCAGCACCATGGGGTGGTGCAGCCGGGCCTTGAGGGCGTTGCGCGGCACATAGGTGGCAGCCAGCAAAACAAAAGCAATCAACGTCAGCAGCGCCGCCGCGTGCCGCATGCCGATGGGCGGCACCCACAGCACCACGGGCTGCTGCCGCGCCAGGCCATAGCCCCAGATGATGAGCCCCAGGCCCACGGCAGACACCACCGAATACAAGCCCTTCCACGGCATCTCGCCCCAACGCGCCAAGGTCTGCGTGCGCCAGCCATCGGCCACGATGCGCACCGAATGCACGCCCAGAAACAGCACCAATCCAAGAACCAGAAACAACATGGCAAAGCCTTTCATCGGGGGGCGTGATGTGCGTCTTGTTTTGGCAGCTGCGCGATAGGGTTCGTACACCGTGCCAGCAGCGAGTATGCCGGGAATCTGCTGAAATTTTGAGTCAAAAGTGCCTCTAGCGCTTATTCATCAAGCGCTAGTAGCTATCAATTTGATAGTGATCGGTGCCGCTTCTTGGGCCAGCGCGCTCACACCACCGCAACCGCAGCATGCTGCGCCAGCAGCGCCCCCACTTTGGGCTTGGCGCAGCGCTGCAGCGTTTGCAACAGCGCATAGCTCGGCTCGGCCACACGCCAGCGCGTGCGCAGGTCATGCTGCATGCGCGCCAGCAGCGCGGCCGCCATCTCCGCATCGGCCAGCGCCCGGTGGGCCTGGCCGGTGCGCGGCAGGCCGTGAAAGTCCACCAGCGTCCCCAGCTTGTGGCTGGGCGCCTGCGGGTACAGCCGCCGCGACAGCAGCACCGTGCACGCAAACGGGTGGGGTGCAGGCAGGTCGGCCAGGGCCAGCTCGGCCTGCCAGAACTTGCTGTCAAACGACGCGTTGTGCGCCACCATGGGCGCATCGCCCACAAAACGCGCCGCGTCCGCCATCACCCCCGCTGCATCGGGCGCCGCGTTCACCATCGCGTTGGTGATGCCGGTGAGCTGCGTGATGAACGACGGTATCCACGCTCCCGTTTTCATCAGGCTCTGGAACCGGTCCACCACCTGCCCTTTTTCGAGCAGCACGATCGCCACTTCGGTCGCACGCGCGCCCTGGCCGGGCGAGATGCCGGTGGTTTCAAAGTCGATGACGGCGATGGGGGGCATGGGGAGGTGTGAGCACAAAAGAAGGATTGTGCCGCTGCGCTCGCACCACGGTGTGCTGGCCGCCGCCACCCCCGCGCAGCAAGCGTTGGCGCAGCAGTTGCGCCAACACGTCACCACTGTTGCAGCCACTGGCCCGGGTGGTGCCGGGGTCTGAGGAAATCATCAAAGACCTTGCGTTGCGGCAGCCCTGGCTTCGCGGAGTCAGTCCCGCGGATGCTCCAGAAAAAACCGCAGCATCTCCTGCGTGGCGTTCACGCCGCGTGGGTCGGTGTGGCTGCCCCCCGCGTTGCCACCGGCCCACGCGTGGCCTGCGCCATGCAGCACCCAGTGTTCTGCCACGGCGGGGCGGGGCGGCTTGCTTTCGGTGTCTGCGCCGCCCGCCAGTGAATACACGGTGCGGGTATAGCCCTGCCCGCTGGCCGACTGGCCCTGCTGCACGGTCTTCACGGTGGCTGGTGCGCCGCCGGGGGCTGAGGCCAGGGCGCTGAGCGTGGCCTGGATCAACTGCTCGCCGTTGTGGGCGTGCACGGTGGGGTCCGCATCGCCATGGAACACGATGGTGGGTGGGGGCGGTAAAGCGGGCGCGTCAGCAGCGTGGGCGGAGGCTGCGCGGTGCGCGGCAGCGCCCGGTTTGGCCCCGTTCTTCATCGCCGACAGCGCGCCCATCACGTTGTGTGCCGCGCCCGCTTGCAGGCCAGAGTGCACGCCCATGGCGGCAAACAGGTCGGGGTATTCACGCCCCAGCAGTGCGGCCATGGCGCCGCCCGCCGACAGGCCCGCCACGTACACGCGTTGCGTATCGACCGCGTGGCGCGCCATCACGTCCCGCACCATGGCCACCAGCAATGCAGGCTCGCCGCCGTCCCGGTGCTGGTCGCCGGGGCGAAACCAGTTCCAGCAACCGTTGGGGTTGGCGCTGTGGGGTTGCTCGGGGTACAGCACCAGCGCGTTGGCGGGCGCAGCGGCCGCGTTCATGCCGGTGCCGGTGGCAAAGTCTTCGGGGTTCTGCGTGCAGCCGTGCAGCATCAGCACCAAGGGCATGGGTGCACCGGCGGCGGCACCTGGGGGCACATACAGGTGGTAGTGGTGCGGGTTGTGCCGGGTGCCCGGGTGGGTGAAGGCGATGCGCGCAAAGCTGCCGGGCGGTTCTGCCTGTGGGTGGGCGGCTTTTGGGGGCGAACCGGGTTGGCTGCGGTCGACGACGATCACGTCTTCAACGTCGGCCTTTGCGCCAAAGCGGCGCCACAGTGGGGCGTTGGCAGGGGCGGGGTTTAGGTCGCTAGGCAGGGCGGTGTCCGCGCTGGCGGGTGTCGGTGGGCTGCTGTGGCGCGCCACAGCGCCGCCCAGGGCCTGCTGCAGGGTCCGCGTCGCATCGGCCAGGTGGCCGCTGCGCACCAGTTGGGTGGCTTCGCCCATCAGTTGCTTGAGGTTGATGTTCCAGTCCATGGGGACTCCTTGGTTGTGGGCGCGCACGCCGGTGGCCCGCTGGGGGCCGTGTAGATTCAGTGCATGCGCCCCGCCAGCGCGGCTTTGACCTCTGCGCTGGCATGGAACGCGCCCAGCACCGTCACCGAAGCAATGGTGGCCTGCGCCAATGCGGGCGGCACGTCCTCGTCGATGCTGGCCAGGCCCAGTACCCGGATCTCCAGCGCCTGGCCGGCCGCCAACACGGCCTCCAGCTCGGCCCGGCCAAAACGTTGCAGCCCCAGCACAAGCATCTTGCGGGCCACCACCTGGCGGACGGCGTCGTT
Source organism: Acidovorax sp. (assembly GCF_046291265.1). GTDB lineage: Bacteria > Pseudomonadota > Gammaproteobacteria > Burkholderiales > Burkholderiaceae_C > Acidovorax. Next base: position 16,400 of record NZ_JBKBTV010000055.1, read on the forward strand.
CTGCGCGGTCAGCTGGTTGCGGATGGCGGTGCGGATGAAGTCGGTGCGGTTGGCGTAAAAGCCTTCAGACACCAGCAGATCGATGTGCCCCAGGTCGACAAAGCCCAGGTTGATGGTGACTTTTTCAGACTCGGGAACCTTGCTTCGCGGGGCGATGGGGATGATGTTGCTCATCAATGAAACTCCAAAAAACATCCATGTGGATGGCGTATGGATGGCAATTTGATGTATTCAGTCGCAAATCAAGGGCGAGGCCAAAAGAAAAAGAGCCCGTGGGCTCTTTTTGTATGCGATTGCTATTAAATGTGTAGCTACTAGTGCTTGTTGAATAAGCGCTGAAGACCAATTTCACTCATATTTTTTGAACTGCGTGCGGCAGGTGTTGACCCCTGCGCCACGCGCGCCCCACGTTGGGGCGCACCGACCATGCGCCCCATCACACGAGAGATGCGGCACCGAGTCACAGCTGCTTCAGTACAGGGTCAACTCTTTGTGTTCACCCAAATCGCGCGGTTGCTCGCCGGTGATGGCGGCCTTGGCCATCTTGAAGATCTGCACCATCTTGCTTTCGTCGACATCCCAATACTCGGCGTGGCGGATGCGCACGACCAGCAATGCAAGATCAGGGTCGGACACACCGCCCGGGAACCACGCTTTGGCCATGGGCGACCACAGCGCCTCTTTTTGACCGCGGTCGTCCACAAAACGGGCCTGACCCGACAGAGATACGTAGCTGTCATCGTCCGGGTTGGCATAAGACACGTTGACCTCTCCATCGGTCAGCAAGCGCTCGTAGAGTTCGCCAGATTTGGAGATAAAAAAGTACAGCTCACTTTGTTCATCAAACTTGCGGTTCTGCGTGGTGAGCGGGTGCGCATGCAGCATGCCGGTCGACGTGCTGTGGGTCAGCATCCCAAACCGGATGTCCTTGATGAGTTTCCACAAGGTTTCGTGGGCGGCGGTGTCGTGTTGCATGGAGGCTCCAGTGAGAGGGACGGATAGCTTCACTGTAGGTTTCTCAGGCGTTCGGCGGCGTCGTCCCCCAGGCCGCATGGGCGTGGGGGGATGTCTGACAAAGGCCCTAGCGGCTAAGCGCTATGCGTCGGCGAGCGCGCGGAGCACTGCCGTTTCGAGCGCCGGCAGATCGTTTGCAATGGTCTTGAAGAGATTTCATGCGCAGATTCGCGCGGTCACAGCGGCGCGCGTTGCTCCAGCGCAAACGGCGGCAGCCCTTTTAACAACCGTTGGCCATAACTGGTGCGCGTCAGGCGCTTGTCGTAGCAATACACATGCGCCTGGTCTTCTTCGGTGCGGATCGCGCGGCCCACCCACTGCGCCAGGCGGATGGCGGTGGCGGGCACCACCAGTTCGCTGAATGGGTCACGCCCCACGGCACGCAGCCATTCGGCGCGGGCCTCGCCCACCGGGTCGTCGGGCGGGGCAAAGGGCAGCTTGGTGATGAAGACCGATTCGCACAGGCGGCCGGGCAAATCCAGTCCTTCGCCAAACGACTGCATGCCAAAGATGACTGAGGGCTCGCCGTTGTCCACGCGCTCGCGGTGGCGCTTGAGCAGTTGCGTGCGCGGTAGCGCGTTCTGCACCAGCACCACGCTGCGCATGGCGGTGGGCAGCGCATCCACAGCTTGGCGCATCTGATCGCGCGAGGTGAATAGCACCAGCGCGCCGTATTCCACGCGCGCAATGTCGTGCAGCAGCGCATCGACCATCTCGGCGGTGAACTGCGCGGCGTTCTTGGGGTCGGCGTGGGTTTCGGCGGAAATCAGCGTGCCTTGTGCGGCGTAGTTGAAGGGGCTGGCCACCTCCAGCGACGTGGCCGCGTCGTCGCCATGCAGGCCCGCTTCACGCAGGAAAAATTCAAAATTGCCGCAGCTGGTCAACGTGGCCGATGTCAGCACCGCCCCGCGCACCGCGCTCCACAGGTGGTTGCGCAGCGTGGTGCCGGGCAGGATGGGGCTGGCGTGCGCCTTGACCACGATGAAGTCGCCATCCACCTCCAGCGTGAACCATTTGGCGGCGGGCACAAAGCTGCGGTCGGCGCCTTGGGGCGCATCCTGCAGCAGCAGTTGTGCGGTGGCGTGCAGCTCTTCCAGGCGCGGCGCCAGCATGCCGATCTGCGCGTACAGCGTGGACAGGCGCTTGGCCTCCTCGGGCTTCTCGCGCATTTCGGCGCGCAGGGCTTTGCTGATGGCGCGCAACGCCTCTAGGAAACCATCGGCGCTGGCAGCCAACATGCCCAGGGGTGCAACCAGTTGCTCGGGCAGCTCACCCCGTGGCACGCGCACACGCGCCGGGCCCCAGGTGTCCTTCTGGCTTTTGAGCGCGGCGCCATACACATCCATCACGATGCGGGCCAGATCCTGAAGCGTTTGCCGCAGCTGGGCTGAATGTTTGGGGATGTCGGCAATCTCCTCCACCTCCAGCAGCGCGCCAATGCGCAGGCCCCGGCTCGACAAGCGCTCGATCCAGGTGATGCGCGACAGGTCCATGCTGCACGCAAACTGCTGCAGTGCCGTGGCGGGCAGGTGGTGGGCTTCGTCCAGGATCAGCAGGCAGTTGTCCAGCTCGGGCAGCACGCGCGCGCCCAGCGACGACAGCAGCAAATCGTGGTTGGCCACGATCACTTGCGCGCCCACCAGCTCCTTGCGCTTGTCGTAGTAGGTGCACTGGCTGAAGGCAGGGCAGTGTTTGCCGGTGCACGACGCGCCCTCGGCCGCCACGGGGCTCCACACCTCGGGCTCGGGCGGGGTTTCCAGACTGTCGCGGTCGCCGTCCCACGCACCTTTCGATAACGTCTGCGCCATCGTTGAATAAAACTGGATGCGCGCCTCCGTCTCGTGCCGGGGGCGCTTGGCGCGGGCGGCGGCTTCTTCCTCGGCAAACAGGTCGTCGTCGCCCTCGCCTTCTCCCTCGGCCTCGCCCGTGCCCGCCAGCCGGTCGAGCTTGAGCTTGCACACATAGCGCCCACGCCCCTTGGCCAGCGCAAACTTGAAGGGCTGGGGCATCAGTGCTGCCAGCGCGGGCAGGTCCTTGTTGACCAACTGCTCCTGCAGCGCCACGGTGGCCGTAGAGATCAGCACCCGCGTACCGCGCGACAGCGCCAGTGCAATGGCGGGCGCGCAGTAGGCCAGCGATTTGCCCACGCCCGTGCCCGCCTGGATGACAGCGATAGCGCGCGTGGGCGCGGGCTCGCCGCCCTCTTCATCTACCTTGCCCAGCGTGGCGCTGCTGAACGTGCGCGCCACCTGCTCGGCCATCAGCCGCTGCCCGGCGCGGCTGCGAAAGCCCGGCGTGGCCTGCACTACCGCATCAAACGACTGCAGGGCCTGGGCGGCCCAATCTGGGGAGGACATTGGATAAAAATGGGCTGTAGCGCTTGATAGATAAGCGCTGTAAGCTATCTATTATGTAGCATCTAGTGGGCCGGATGAATGGGTAAGCTGGTGATTTATACAGTAATATCATGAAAACAATGCTGGAACGCCCATGAAAACCCTGCCCGCAGAATTCGATGGTCAGCCTATCCGCCGTGTGTACGACGAGGGCACGGAAACCTGGTGGTTCTCTGTGATCGACGTGGTGCAGGTGCTGACACAACAGTCCGACGACCTGACAGCCCGCAAGTATTGGAATCAGCTCAAGCGTCGGCTTGGCAATGAAGGCAGTCAACTGGTGACAGCTTGTCACCAGTTGAAAATGCCCGCAGCCGATGGCAAGCAGCGTTTGACCGACGTAGCCACCGCTGAAACCCTCTTGCGCCTGGTGCAATCCATCCCCAGCCCCAAGGCCGAGCCCATCAAGCTCTGGCTAGCGAAGGTGGGCTACGAGCGCATGCAGGAACTGGCCGACCCGGCCTTGTCATTGGACCGCGCCCGCCAGACCTGGCAGCAGCATGGCCGCAGCGACAAGTGGATCCAGCAGCGCATGACCGGGCAGGAAACCCGCAACAAGCTCACCGACTACTGGAGCGAGCACGACATCAAGGCGGGCAGTGAGTTTGCCATCCTCACCAACATCATTCACCAAGAATGGTCAGGCCTGAGCGTGGCTCAGCACAAGGGTAGGAAGGGTCTGACCAGCCACAACCTGCGCGACCATATGAGCGAGGCCGAGCTGATCTTTACCGCCCTGGCGGAACTCTCCACGCGCCAGATTGCCGAAAGCGTGCAGGCCACTGGCATGGCCGAGAACAAGACCGCTGCAGCCACCGGGGGCCGCATCGCGCGCCAGGCCCGCAACCAGCTGGAGAGCCAAACCGGCAAGTCCGTGGTGACCGGCGCCAACTACCTGCCGCCCGCAGTGCCGAAGGTGCCGAAGTTGCCCAAGGCGGCGAAGGCAGTCAAGGCCGTCAAGACCGCGAAACCGACGCAGGTCGACAAGCCGTCCAAGAAAGCGTAGGGCACCGCGTAACTTCACTCACACCCTCTCACCAGGAGCCGCCCGTCGTTGATGACGCAACTGCCCCCACCGCTGGGGTCAGAGTCAGAACAAGCAGCCTTGCGCTGCAAGGCCTGCTCACTGATAGATCGTTGCCAGCCCTTTGCCATCCACACCCAGCGTTCGCCTGTGTGAGCTGTGCCTGATGGCCGATCAGCGGGCTGGTCCTCAAGGCAGCCGTGAAAGAAAATCCCCGCACAGCTATAGGAGAGCAAAGATGCAGGGGGGAAATGCGAGGGGATATGCGCTGAACTGCGGTTCGCTGCTGTGCGGCAGGTCATGGGCAAGGGCAAGCTTTGTTCCTGGCTGGGCGAAAAATGTGCAACGCAACTTGCTGCGGACGCTGGGGTTCGTGGTACTGCTGTGCCTGATGGGTGCGTCTGGCGCGTGGGCACAACAAGCTGCTTCGTCGGCTGCCCAGGCTGACAGCCCAACGCGCCAGCGATTTCTGGCGCAGGAGCTGGTACCGCAGCAGCCCGACCGGTACGCCTGGGCGCGCGCGGCGGAGGCCCAGGGACAAGGGGCCGATGCGCTCTATTTGCGGCTTGCTTTGCTCGACGAATGGCTGCTTGCCCTGGAAGGGCGGCCAGCGCAGGCTGGCCGCACCATCGAAGCTGCCATCGCTCACGGGCGCGAGGTCGATGCGGACGACTTGCAGCGCCGCGCGCGGAGGGTGTGGCCCTCTATCCTGAAAACGCAGCTGCGGCCGCAATGGGACATGGACGGCCCCAGCGCCCCACTCCCGTCCGAGCTTGACGCCCTGGGCGCAGACATTGCGCAAGAAGGCCCCGGCTTCTGGGTGCACCGCGCCAAAGATGGGCGTCCTCGGGGCCTCTATCTTTGGTTGGGCGTGCGCAATGGGTTGGGGGAGCCCGTGCCCTTGCCGGAATTTGCGCTGCGCCTGGGCCACCCCGGCCAGCAGACGGCGGCGCCGCTGATGCAATGCTATTTGCCCCGCTACAGCACGCAGCAACTCATCCCGCCGCAAAGCACGCAGCATTACCTGTGCCGCGCGGCCGAGGGTGGTTTTGGGCTGCCGCCGCCCGGCGTCAGCTGGCTGGCGCAGATGGGGGAGTGGTTCAGCCAGGGGGCGGCGCTGCAGACAGAGCTGCCCCAGCACGACCAGGCCTTGTCGCGCACGGGCCGGATCCTGGGTCAGGTGGACAACCCGGCGGTGGACGACTTTCTGCGCGGCGCCCGTGAATCCACCGAGAAGCAACAACAACGTGCCCAGGCGGCGGCAGCGGCCGCCGCCACAGCGGGCAAGAAGGCGGCTGATGCAGCCAAGGCTTCCCGCCGCGCTGACGCGCCGCTGCCGTTCTGGCTCAAGCGGCTGATGTTCTTGTGCGGGGTGGTGGGCGCCTTGGTGCTTTATGGCCTGCTCGCGCACCACGTCAGCGTGGCGGTGGCGTCCGGGGTGCTGTGGTTGGGCCTGGCCATTCCGAGCGCGATGTATTTGCATGCCATCTGGACAACGGGCGGGACCGACGGCTGGGGCAAGCTCGTGGCCATTGTCCTGTCCGGGGCCGCCATCGTGGCGCCTTTTGCGGGCACGCTCGCCGCGTACACGGTCTACAAGCTGGTGGTGAGTGCGCGGGCGCGCCGCAAGGCGATCCTCTTCTTGATCGGCTTGATCGTGATCATCGTGGTCAATGCGCTGGAGCGGTGGTTGTTCTGGTGACAGCAGGCTCCGCACGCCCGCAGCGGCGCAGGGACTGGGCCTACAGCACGGGGCGGCCGGCGGCGTTAGGGTGGAGGGACTTTACGTTGCATACCAAGGCCCCGCATGAAAACGACCCCCACCGCCCCCCGCACGGAAGAGGAGATCATCCCCTCCGCTCCCGTGCCCGCCCGCACCGAGCGGCGCGTGAACACCACGCAGCCCCAGCCGCAGCCCGGCAGCGGACCTGAAGACCTGAGTGGGCCCGAAGCCCGTCTGCCGCACGAGCGCGACCAGTCGGTGGACATGACCGACGGCGAACCCGATGCGCAGATGGAGCAGGCCTACAAAGATGTGAAGCGTGGCCTGCAGGACACCGACCGGGGGCCGCCAGCAGACAAGGCGTATCAGAAGCAAAAGCGCGCCGATTGATTGTTGTTTGGGTCGCTACTCGTTACTACTCTTTGTGGCCGAGTGCTTCACCTGATCCACCAGATATCGAAACGAGCGACCGCATTGAAGCGTGCCGATGAATTCTGGCCGGAGCTTCCATTCACAGTGCTCTAGACGGTGAATCATTGATCCTCTCAGGTAACAAGGAGCTAGGTCGTAGTCGTCGTGTATGACATGACTTTCAACTTCTTGGGCAACTTGAAAAAAATGACTGACATCCGTGAATGAAAGGTCCACGTCCGAAGCTCTGCAAGTGGTCGGCTCAGACGTAGAGAAATCGGTCGTGCCCACCAAAATTCTGGCCTCAAAAATGGACGCGAAAAAGACCACTACCAATGCCGCAAGTAAGGCGACCGCGACCGCGTACCACCGCTTCATTTCGGAATGGCGGATGCAGCTTCTCCAGGGTTCTTGTAGGAAACCTGGGGATGTTTGTACACATCTTTGCTGGATATGGAAAAGTGCGAATAGAGCGCCCCTGTAAGCCACTGCAAGGAGTTGTTTTGCTCCGAAGTCACCGCTTCGTACTTTTTGTCGTCAATGCTGCGACCTACGATTTCAATCCCAATGGAATCCCCGTTGATAGGAAAGCGCTGCGGGTACGGTTTGGCGCGTTCGTGTGCATCCAGCGCCCGCAAGTGATTAGACCAAGACATTGCCTGTATCCGCGCCATGGCCACGCTATCGCAGGATGGTTTGTCAATCTCAAGGCATCTTGACCGGATGTGTCTTCCGACGTGCTGACAACGCGTCAAGAGGCTTGCTGTCTGGTAAATCTGCCCGTTCTTGTCGATAAGAAAGTGGGCGCCATGGGGACTTCGCGCATAGCTATTGAACGTTTGCTGGGCGGTAGACGAGTCCGTCTGGTGCAGCACAATTGCTACTACTGTGCTGATTGGACCGTGTTCGAGGTTGAGATAGCGACGCACGATGACCCGTCCATCAACGAAGATACCCTCGGGTGTAATTTTTGGCATCGGGGCATGTTAGTGACGTCGCCCTGCAGAAAAAATTGATTCTTGTTTGTACATTGCAAGTAATGTGACAAGCTGAAATCTGCACCTACGAACTACAGCGCAGGTGGGATCCTCTGCAAGGCCAGCCCTCACCCCCGCTCGCGCAGCGCCCGCTCAATCCGGTCGCGCCGCACCGTCGTCTTGGGCACCTTGAACGGGAACCAGCTGCGCACGTCTTCTTCAAGCCCGATGCCGTGCATGTAGTTGTAGATGGCCTTCTTGAGCGCGCCGCCCAGCGCATCGTGGTCCACGCCCGTGGGGTCGATGAAGGCCACGTCGTTCTTGGCAAAGTCACCCGGTGGCAGGGGCGCCAGCGTTACGCCGTACTCCTCGGGGTTCTTGCCCACGGGGGAATGCACCGTACAGGCAAAGCGGTGAAAGAACCCGCTCTGGATGCAGCCATTGGCAAACAGCTGGCGCACGTATTCGAGCGCGTCCACCGTGTCCTGCACCGTCTGCGTTGGAAAGCCGTACATCAGGTACGCATGCACCAGGATGCCCGCGTCGGTGAACGCCCGTGTCACGCGCGCCACCTGGTCCACCGACACGCCTTTTTTCATGAGGGTGAGCAGACGGTCGGAGGCCACTTCGAGCCCGCCCGAAATCGCAATGCAGCCACTGTCGGCCATCAGCTCGGCCAGGTCGGGGGTGAAGGTTTTTTCAAACCGCACATTGCCCCACCAGCTGATGCCCGCGTTGCGCGCGATCAGCTCGGTGGCCAGCGCTTTCAGCGCCTTGGGCGGTGCGGCCTCGTCCACAAAGTGAAAGCCGGTCTGCCCCGTTTCGCGCACGATTTGCTCGATGCGGTCGGCCAGCACTTCGGCGCTGGCGCCCTCGTAACGGCTGATGTAGTCCAGGCTCACGTCGCAGAAGCTGCACTTCTTCCAGTAGCAGCCGTGCGCGACGGTCAGCTTGTTCCAGCGGCCATCGCTCCACAGGCGGTGCATGGGGTTGAGCATGTCCAGTAGCGACAGGTAGCGGTCCAGCGGGAGGCCGTCCCAGGTGGGGGTGCCCACCTCGGCAAAGGCGATGTCGGCTTCCATCATGTTGATGTACTGCACGGCGCCGTTATCACCACGCACAAAGGTGCGCACCAGCCGCTGGCGGCCGCGTTCGCCGCGCACATGCTCCAGAAGCGCCAGCAGCGGGCGCTCGCCCGCGTCCAGCGTCACGTAGTCGAAGTGGTCAAACACGCGGGGGTCGGCCAGCTCACGCAGTTCGGTGTTCACAAAACCGCCGCCCAGCACCGTGACGATGTGGGGGTGCCGCGCCTTGATGGCCTGCGCGATGCGAAACGCCGCATACACCGAGCCAGGGAACGGCACGGACAACAAAACCACGTCGGGTCCATGGCGGTCCACGGCCGCGTGCGTGAGCTGCAGCAGCATGTCGTCCACCAGCGTGGGTGGCGCGGCCAGCGCGCTGGCCAGGGGATCAAACGTGGGCTGGCTGCCTGCCAGCGATTCGGCATAACGCACAAACTCAAAGCGCTCGTCCACCGCATCGCGCAGCACATCGGCCAGGTCGTTCAAATACAGCGTGGCCAGATGTTTGGCCTTGTCGTGCAAGCCCAGGGCTCCGAATGCCCAGCCCAGCGGGTCGCCGCCCTCGTCGTCCACATACACATCCAGCGTGGCAAAACGTGGGCCCTCGGGCAGGTAGTTGCGGCCTGCAATGCGGTGCGCCAGCGTGCTGTCGCGGCCCTGCAAAAAGGCAATGGCAGGGCCGATGGTGGCGAGGTAGCGGTCCTTCTGCGCGGCAAAGCTCTGCACGGCGGGGCTATGTTTTTTGGCGGGCAGTGCGTCCACCTTGGCGGCCACGGCCTTCAGGCCGTCGGGCGAGAGCAGCTGCAAGACCAGCGCCAGCGCCAGGTCCTCCTGTTCGGCTGCCACGCCGCGCGAGCGCAAAAAGCCAGTGAGGTACGCGGTGGACGGGTACGGCGTGTTCAGCTGCGTCATCGGGGGGATGACGGAGAGAACGCGCAGCGGTGAGGTGGATGGGGCGACGGCGGACATGGTGTAGATAGTGGGCGATGCGGTGCCGCCGCAGGGGGATCGTGGAACCCCCGATTATCCCGGCCCAGCCTTATCCCTTACTGGCGGGTGGCGCGAGTTGGATTACAGCCGCCTCGGGCGTACCCGCCAAGTAGTTGTTCTTCACCCGCACATAGTGTTCGGCCGAATACTTCAGGTACGCGATCTCCGCATCGGTCAGCGCACGCTGGCGCACCGCTGGGCGGCCGATGTACAGGTAGCCGCTCTCCAGCACCTTGCCGGGTGAAACCAGGCTGCCCGCGCCCAGCATCACACGGTCTTCGATCACCGCGTCGTCCATCACGATGGAGCCCATGCCGATGAGGCATTCATTACCGATGCGGCAGCCGTGCAGGATGACCGAGTGCCCCACGGTCACGTAGTCGCCGATGACCAGCGGCGAGCCCTCGGGCTTATTGGCGTTGCGGTGGGACACGTGGCCCATGGTCAGGTCCTGCACGTTGCTGCAGATGCCGACTGTGATGCGGTTCACGTCACCGCGCAGCACCGCGTTGCACCACACCGAGCTGTCGGCGCCCAGGGTGACGTCGCCGATGACCTGGGCAGAGTCGTGGATGAAAACGCCGTCTTCGATGACCGGGTGGGTCTGGAGGTAGGGAGATACAGGCATGGCGAAGTGCGATGAGAAAGAAAAGAAGAGAAAGAGATGAGAGGTGGCAACGGTCTGTGCGGCGCGCTTGTTGCAGCTACTGCGGCTGTTTTTTGCGCCCGGGTTTCCCCGGTGCCATGGCGTAGAAGCCCAGAAACATGTCCACCGCATCGGCCAGCACCTGCTGCTGCTCTGGGGCGGTCAGTGGGGGTCGCCCCATGGCCAGCTGGGGCCAGAAGGCGAATGACTTGACCATGCCGTGCAACTGGTTGGCCGCGTACTGCGGGTCCACACCCGCCCGCAGCGCGTTGCCTTGCTGGGCAGCGCGGATCCATCGGGGCAAGCCTTCTTCCTTCTCGGACAGGCGCGCCACCATCGCCTGGGCGCGCTCGGGGCTGTGCATCATTTCGGCCATGGCCACGCGCGACAAGTCGATAAAGCTGGCATCGCCGAGCAGTTGCATCTTCTGCCCCAGCAGGTCGAGCAGTTGTTCGCGCAGCGGGCGGCCCGCGTCGTAGGGCACATCGGCCAGCGACTGGCTGCGCTCCCACAGTTGCCCCAGGATGGCCTCAAACAGCTCTTCCTTGCTGGGAAAGTGGTTGTACACCGTGCGTTTCGACACCTCTGCGGCGGCGGCCACGCGGTCCATGCTGGTGCCGTTGAAGCCATGCTCGCGAAACTCCGCAATGGCGGCCTGCACGATGGCATCGCGCTTGCGGTCGGTCAGTCGGGACGGTGGGGGAACAACGCTCATGGGGGTCATTTTACACCGCGCAGTTTACTTTTCTAAAAAGTGAACTACACTGTGCAGTGCACTTTTAGAAAAGAGCACGCCATGTTCCGCCACAAGCCCCGCACCCGCATTCTTGTTTTCACCACCGTACTCATTGCCATGGCCTACAGCATCCTCTCCTGTGCCGCTTTGCCGGCCACCTCGTACACCAGCTCGCCCCAGCACGCTGAGGGCAAGTTCCACAACACCGCTCCGCGCGAGCAGCCGGGCTTTTTCAAGACGGCGGCCATCTTCTGGCGCTTTGCCACTGGCAAGCCGGCCGATACCGTGCCCAGCCAGCCCCTGCCGGTGCAGGCGCTGTCGCAGGCCGATCTGCTGGCCGCCCCCGACCTGAGCCTGTGGCGCCTGGGGCATTCCACCATGTTGCTCAAGATCGGGGGCAAGTTCTGGCTGACCGACCCGGTGTTTTCCGAGCGCGCGTCGCCGTTCCAGTTTCTGGGGCCCAAGCGGTTTCATGCGCCGCCCATTGCCATGGACGACCTGCCTGCCATCACGGGCGTGATTCTGTCGCACGACCACTACGACCATCTGGACTACGACGCCATCCAGCAACTGGCACCCAAGGTGGCCCACTTTGTGGCGCCACTGGGCGTGGGTGACCGGCTCATCGCCTGGGGCGTGCCCGCGGCCAAGGTGCAGCAGTTCGATTGGTGGCAGGGCACCACCATCGAGGGGCTGCGCCTGGTGGCCACACCCGCGCAGCATTTCTCGGGACGCGGCCTCTCGGACGGCAACCGCACGCTGTGGGCGTCGTGGGTGCTGATGGCGGGGGAAGGCGCTGCCCAGGTGCGCATCTTCTTCAGCGGTGACACGGGCTACTTTGACGGCTTCAAGGCCATTGGCGAGCGGTATGGCCCGTTCGACCTGACGATGATCGAGACCGGCGCCTACGACGCGCAATGGCCCGACATCCACATGCAGCCGCACGAAAGCCTGAAGGCCCACCAGGATGTGAAAGGTCGCCACCTCATGCCCATCCACAACGGCACGTTTGATCTGGCCTTGCACCCGTGGACGGAGCCTTTTGAGCGCATCACCACGCTGGCTGCCGACGCGGCTGTGCCGCTGGTGGCGCCCATCATGGGCGAGCGGCTGGACATCCGCGCCCCGGCGCTGTCCAACCACTGGTGGCGCACCGCGGTGGACAAGCCCCAGCCCGCACACAGCACCGGCGATGCCGTGACCACACCGCTGGGCATTCCCACGGCGCAGCGCTGAGGGTGTTGACGCCGCTCCCCTAACGCCCACGGCACCAGCGGCTGAAATACCGTTTCAGCGCAGTAGCAACGGCCCCACGACGCGCGCCGCAGCGGCCAGCTCGGCCGCCTCAAACCCCGCGTAGCCCAGCAGCCAGCCCCTGCGCGGCGACTGCATGGCATACCGCGACAGCGGCGCCAACATGACGCCCGCCTCCAAGGCCTTGCGGCTGGGGCTTTCGTCGTCGGTGCCCGTGGGGGCCTCGTGCAGCAGGTGCATGCCCCGGTCGCTGGGCCGCAGTTGTACCGCGCCATCGGTGGCGTCTGCCAGGGCGTTGATCAGCACCTGCTGGCGCGTCTGGTACAGCTCGCGCATCTGCCGCAGGTGGCGCAGCAGGTGCCCCTCGGCAATGAAGCGCGCCAGCACGGCCTGTGCATCGCCGGGGGCATGCCGGTCGGTGATGGCGCGGGCCATGGCAAAGGCCTCCACCAGCGCAGGCGGCACCACCACAAAACCCAGGCGCAGCCCGGGGTGCAGCGTTTTAGAAAACGTGCCCACGTACAGCACCCGCTCGGACCCCGGCAGGCTGCACAGCGCGGGCACGCGCTGGGCCGCGCCGCCGTACTGAAACTCGCCGTCGTAGTCGTCTTCCACCACCCAGGCGTCGTGTGCGCGGGCCCAGTGCAGCAGCGCCTGCCGCCGCACCAGACCCATGCCCACCCCCGTGGGGAACTGGTGCGTGGGCGTGACCACCGCCATGCGCGCAGCGGGCCAGCGCGTGGCGGCGTCGTCGATGCGCATGCCGTCTGCATCCATGTGCACCGGCCGCGCCACCGCGCCATGCCCGAGCAGACTGGCGCGGATGCCGGGATAGCCGGGGTCTTCCACCAGCACCTCGTCGCCCACATCCAGCAGCAGCCGCGCGATCAGATCAATGCCCTGCTGCGAGCCCGAGCACACCACCACCTGCGCCGCATCGCAGCGGATGCCGCGCGAGGCCCACAACCACAGTGCAATCGCCTGGCGCAGTGCGGGCTCGCCCGCAGGGTCCAGGTATTGCGCGCGGGCGCTGCGCTGGCGGGGCGTGGCCTGGCGTGCCAGGCGGTCCCACAGCGCAAAGGGAAACGTTGCCACCTCGGGCGCGCCGATGCGAAACGCGCGTGCCGCCACATGCGGCGGGCGCCAGCGCGCGGCCGTCTCGGCAATGAGCTGCCCGCGCCGCGACAGTCCCCGGGGCGGCGCCACTAGACCCTGCGCGGGCGCTGCCGTGGCCGCTGCGGCTTGCGACACATAGGTGCCGTCGCCCACACGCGCTTCGATATAGCCCTCGGCCTGCAGGCGCTGCACGGCCCACAACACGGTGTTGCGCGACACACCCAGGCTGCTGGCATGCTCGCGCGACGGCGACAGGCGGGTGCCCGCGCGCAGGCGGCCCTGCTCAATGGCGCTGCGCAGTTGCTCATACACCCGCTGGCGCAGCGTGCCGGGGGGATTGGTTCTGGCAATTGGCACGAATTGGCCCCTTCAATGCGTGGATGCATTCATAAACTGAAGGACCATTTTAGAAACATGCGGACCGCGCAAGCGCCGCTCCTGTTGAAAGCACCCACCCATGGCAAAGCACACCGCCACCATTACCTGGAACCGTGGCAACGACGACTTTCTGGACAAGCGCTACGGCCGCGCTCACGTCTGGCACTTTGACGGTGGTGCCACCGTGGCCGCCTCGTCGTCGCCACATGTGGTGCCCCTGCCCTACTCCGATGCCGCCGCCGTCGACCCCGAGGAGGCCTACGTGGCGGCGCTGTCGAGCTGCCACATGCTGTGGTTTCTGGACTTCGCCTGCCGCGCCGGCCTGCGCGTGAACCGCTACACCGACGCGGCCGTGGGCACCATGGCCAAGGACACGTTGGGCCGCCTGGTCGTCAGCCACGTGCAGCTGCGCCCCGTCACCGTGTTTGACGCAGCCCACGCGCCGAGCGAAGCCGCGTTGACCCAACTGCACCACCAGGCGCACGCGGCCTGCTTTCTGGCCAACTCGGTCAAGACGCAGATCGACTGCGCGCCCGTGCTGGAAGTGGAAGGGAGCTGACATGGCCAACCCCAACCGGCAGTTTCAGGTGACCGACGCCACCACCTTGCAGGCCCTGGTGCGCACGCAGCCGCTGGCTACGCTGGTGATCGCCCACGAAGGCGCCTTGCACGCCAACCACATCCCGCTTTATCTGGACCCGGATCGAGGTGCCCACGGCACGCTCATCGGCCACGTGGCCCGCGCCAACAGCGTCTGGCCCCTGCTGCCCCAGCAGGCCGTGGCCGTGTTCCATGGCCCGCAGGCCTATGTGTCGCCCTCGTGGTACCCGTCCAAAGCCATCGACGGCAAACAGGTGCCCACCTGGAACTACGCCGCCGTGCACGCCCACGGCACGCTCTGCGCGGTGGATGACCCGGTGCGCCTGCGCCACATCCTGCACACCCTGAGCGAGCGCCACGAAGCCCACCGCGCCGCCCCCTGGCGGCTGGACGACGCCCCGCCCGACTACATCGACAAACTGCTGCGCGCCATCGTTGGCATCGAACTGCCCGTGGACCGCTGGGAAGGCATCTGGAAGGTGAGCCAGAACCGCACCGACACTGACCGCGCGGGTGTGGTGCACGGGCTGATGGCGGAGGGCACACCGGCGGCGGCGGACATGGCGGCGCTGGTGCGGGCGGTGTGATTGAGGCGCTGCGATGAATCAAATTTCATAGCTACTAGCGCTTATTGGATAAGCGCTAGAGCCTATTTTGACCACTATTTCCGCCCCTCGATCAAATCATCCAAACCCGTTCGGGCTGAGCCCGTCGAAGCCGTGCGCCGCGCTTCGGCAGGCTCAGCGTGAACGGTCGTTGAGTTGACCGATAGCCCCCGTAGGTCGGGTTAGCCCGCAAGGGCTTAACCCGACGCCCATAGGGCACGCAGCAGTGGCGTCGGATTAAGCTGCGCTAAACCGACCTACGGGACCAGAGCCTGTTTTGACGCTATTTCTGATGCTTTGAAGCATCCACCCCGTTCGGGCAGCTTCACCCCTCCAGCAGCTCCACCCGCAGCGTCACCACCGGCCCCGCCACCGCAGGGTGCGCTGCCAGTGCAACCAAGGCCAGGTCCACGGTGGACTGCGCCACGGCGTCGGTCAGCACCAGCACCTGCGGGCCGCTGCCTGCGGGCAACGCTTTCTCATGCGCCAGCGCTACCTGCAGCACCGGCACGTGCTGAGCGGCCAGCCAGGCGCCCACGGCTTTGATCTGCTGGGCGCTGTGCACGGGCACACGCAGGTAGTGGCGCGTGCACACGGCAGCGCGTGGCAGCACGGCCAGGCGGTCGTCCACCGCGTGCGCATGAAAGCCCAGGTGCGGCACCCGTTGGGCGGCCGAAGTGCCATCAAGCCGCGCCACGTCCACCAGGTCCGCAATCACGGCCGATGCGGTTTGCTCCGACCCCGCGCCCGCGCCGTAGTACATCGTCACGCCTGCCGCATCGCCCTTGACCATGATGCCGTTCATCGACCCGTTCACATGCGCCATCAGGTGCGTGGTCGGCACCAGCGCGGGCTGCACGCGCAGCTCCACACCGTCCACGCCACTGCCTGTGCGGCGCCGCGCCACACCCAGCAGCTTGATGCGGTAGCCCAGCTGCTCGGCACAGGCCACGTCCAGCCTCTGCAGGCGGGTGATGCCCTCGATCTGCGCATCGGCAAAACGCACGGGCATGCCAAACGCATTGGCGGCCAGCAGCGTGATCTTGTGCGCGGCGTCGATGCCCTCGATGTCAAACGTCGGGTCTGCCTCGGCATAGCCCAGCGCCTGGGCCTGGGCCAGCGCCTCGGCAAAGCCCACACCTTCATCGCGCATCTTGCTCAGAATGAAATTGGTGGTGCCGTTGATGATGCCCGCCACCCATTCGATGCGGTTGGCCGTCAGGCCCTCGCGCAGCGCCTTCACGATGGGGATGCTGACGGCCACCGCGCCTTCGTAGGCGACGGCCACGCCGTGCTGGCGTGCGGCGGCAAAAATCTCGTTGCCATGTGTGGCCAGCAGCGCCTTGTTGGCCGTGACCACGTGTTTGCCTGCCGCGATGGCGGCCAGCACCCATTCGCGTGCGGGACCGGTGCCACCGGCCACTTCCACTACCACGTCCACATCGGGGTGGGTGGCCACCAGCATCGGGTCGTTGGTCAACGCCACATCCGTGCCCACCACACTGGCGGCGCGCGCCAGGTTGCGGGCCGCCACCACCACCATTTCAATGCCCCGCCCGGCGCGCCCGGCAATCAGCGCCTGGTTGCGCGCCAGCACCCGAAAGGTGCCTGCGCCCACGGTGCCAATGCCAATCATGCCCACGCGCAGAGGGCGCATGGCCACAGCGGCGGCATGCAACGGTTGATGAGGCTCTAGGGACTGGACGGGATCGCGGAACATGGACTTCTCCGGCTAACGAACAAACAAAAAAACCCAGCTGCCAGAGCTGGGTTTCATTCAATTCGTCTTGGGGGAGAAGAGAGAGCGATCACCAGGTGGCTGCCGAAACGGCCACCTGCGCGTGCTCAGGTGGCCGCGGGGGTA
>NZ_JBKBTV010000056.1:0-33116 GCF_046291265.1 Acidovorax sp.
CACAGCGTGCAGGAAGCCATCACCACCGCGCAGATGGCGCGTGAGGTGTTCAACACGCCCTGGATCAAACTGGAGCTGATTGGTGACGACTACACCCTGCAGCCCGATACCCTGAACCTGGTGGGCGCGGCGGAACACCTGATCAAGGAAGGTTTTCAGGTGCTGCCCTACTGCACCGAAGACCTGGTGCTATGCCAGCGCCTGGTAGACGTGGGCTGCCAGGCCGTGATGCCCTGGGCAGCCCCCATCGGCACAGGCCGCGGCCCTGTCAACCCGTATGCCTTGCAAATGCTGCGCGAGCGCCTGGATGTGCCCATGCTGGTGGATGCGGGCCTGGGCCTGCCATCCCACGCGTGCCAGGTGATGGAATGGGGCTATGACGGCGTGCTGCTGAACACCGCCGTGGCTCTGGCACAAGACCCTGTCGCCATGGCTGGTGCGTTTGCCGATGCGGTCAACGCGGGTCGGGCGGCCCGCCACGCGGGCGCCATGTCGGCACAAGATGCAGCCCAGCCCAGCACCCCCGTGCTGGGCACCCCTTTCTGGCACCACGCCAATGCATAACACCCACGATACCAACGATACCCACGACAGCGACGCCATGGCGCAGGCCATGGTTGCGCACCATGCGGCCACGTTTGCGGGCTTTGGGGCAGTGCAGGCCCCTGCCCCGACATCCCACGAACCGGTCTACCTGGCCGCATTGAAGGCCTGCAGCACCTTGGGCTTCATCGCGCACGACGCAGAGTGTCTGGCTCAGGCCTGGCAAGCGCAATCGCTGCGCACCGGCACCTTTGAATCAGTGCAGTGGCCTGATCAACCCGAAGACTTTGGCCTGCAACCGGTGCCACGTGCGCAGGCCTTTGCACCGTGCCCGCAGCAACTGGGCCTGTACGCCGTGTTGCCGGATGCAGCCTGGGTGGGCCGCATGGCCCGCGCGGGTGTCCCCACGGTGCAACTGCGCTTCAAGTCCACCGACGCAACTGCCGTCGAGCAGGAAATTAACGAAGCCGTGCAAGCGGTGCAAGGCACCGACGCGCTGTTGTTCATCAATGACCATTGGCAAGCAGCCATTGCCGCGGGTGCCTACGGCATCCACCTCGGCCAGGAAGATCTGGACGCGCTGAGTGCGAATGAACTTCAAATCCTGCGCTCATCGGGCCTGCGCCTGGGTGTCAGCACCCACGGGTATGCCGAAATGGTGCGCGCAGATGCCGTGGGGCCGAGCTATATCGCCATGGGCGCCGTGTACCCGACCACGCTCAAGAAGATGGCAACCGCGCCGCAGGGTGTGGGCCGGCTGGGGGTGTACGCGCGTTTGCTGCGTCACTACCCCCAAGTTGCCATTGGCGGCATTGGGGGCGAACAGTTTGCACAGGTGTTGGCGACCGGTGTGGGGTCGATCGCAGTGGTGCGCGCTTTGGTCAACGCGCCTGACCCTGAAGCCTCGGCTGCGCAGTTGATGCGCCAGATGGAGCCTGCAACAGGGCGCTAAACAAGAAGCCGCGCCACGCAAGAGCCTAGAACGGATTGAGCGCGGGTGCGCGATTGGGGTAACCCAGGGAGCCCGAAATTGTCACGTCCGAGCGCGATGGCTACTTGGGTTCCGTCTTGCGCTGTTCCAGCTCAAGACGCAGCTCCACCAGATCGTTGTCCATGCCAAACCCCACCGCCTGCCCCGCAGCGGGCGGAGAAGTGACGGGCACCGCGGGCAGATCACCGAGCGTGAGGTGGGGCGTTGCCTCGGCCTCAGACAGGTCGAGGTCCAGCGGCATGCCGCGCGTGGTGAGAGGGTCCAGCACTGCCGGCGCGGTGGTGCCCTTCATGGACTCGGCCACCTGCGCAGGGACAAGGTCAAAGTCAAACTCCAGGCTGGCGGCGAGGGAGTCCAGCGGCAGATCCTCTTTTCTTCTGCCCACCAAGGGCGTCGCTGTGGGTTCTGCCACGAGTGTTTCTGTCCGCGGCGGTGCCAGCGGCGTGGTGCGTTTGCGTGGCGCAGGCTCGCCGCGCGCGCTGGCGGGCGTGGTCTGCGCAATGGACAGCAGCAGCAGCAGGTCGTCATAGGCCGCCATGTCAAACGGCTCTACAGCTTCTGCGCCGGTGCGCCGGAACAGCAGCTTTTCCAGCAGCAACAGCACGTTTGGCGAGGTCCATTCGGCTTCGATGTCTGCCAGCGAATCCGTGTAGTGGTAGAGCATGCGACCCGTGCGGTGGAAACCCGTGAACTCCGGCACCTGGGCGTTGAAAGACAGCATGAACTGCTTGCGCAACTGCGTGAACTCGTCCACCCGGCTCAGGGTGTGATACAGCCGCAACAGCTCCAGGTACGCCAGGGGCGAGGTCTCCCGGTGCTGGGCGATGTGTTTTCTGAGCACCTCAATGGCTTGCTGGTGCTCCCCCACGGACACAAAAAATTCCGCCTGCTGCTGAACGTCGAACAGCTCCTCAGGATTGACGATGTGCAAAGCCGAAGCTGACGCGGATGCCGACGCCGACACCGGGACGGCAGCGGGCGGCCGAGGCGGTGCCAATGGGGTGGCGGGTGGGGACACGGTCGTGGGTGTCAACGCCGCAGCCCCGCTGACGGCAGGGGATGTGGACACAAAACGCTCGTGCACCGGCACCGGCGCCGAAATCGGCACCATCCCCGAGGGTGTGGGCTGCGCGTCCGACGACATCCACGTGTCGCCGGGATGGGGCGACAGGCCCATGGCGGCGTCATGGGCAGCCACAGCCTCGCGGTTCCCCAGCGCCACAGAGTCAC
Source organism: Acidovorax sp. (assembly GCF_046291265.1). Taxonomy (GTDB): domain Bacteria; phylum Pseudomonadota; class Gammaproteobacteria; order Burkholderiales; family Burkholderiaceae_C; genus Acidovorax. The sequence continues at coordinate 2,765 of NZ_JBKBTV010000056.1, forward strand.
GCCATGCCTGCACCGCTTTTTCGGACGCTTTGCGCAGGCGAGCCCATGTCCATGCCGCCACCAACAGTGCCAGCAAAAGCAAACCACCCAGCACATAGACCACCATGGCCGGGAACCGCTCTTGCTCGGCACGCGCCAGCTGTTGCTGCAGTTGCACCGCGGCCGCACGGTCTCGATCGGCCTGCGCCTTCAAGGTTGCTGCGTCGGCTTCCAGTTTCTTCAGGCGGTCACTGTCCTGTTGGACATCCTGGGGCTGCGCGTTGAGTGACTTCCACAGCGCAGCCGCTTCGTCGCGCTGCGCCGAGGGTTGGTCGGACGGAGCGGCCAACAGCTCCTGCGAGGACCGCAAGGCCACCGGGCTGTCGAGCCAGGTATCCAGAGGTTCCACCACAAGGCGGGAGCGCACAGCGGGCTGGGGCGCAGCGACCGCTGGTTTAGGTGCAGCACTGGGCCGTGCAGAGGGGCGAACAGGCGGACGCGCCTGTGGTTGCACCCGGGCAGGCGGTGGCGTGGAAGGGGCCGATGCCGATCGCGGCGTCACCGGCGCACCCGCTGGGTCCGACTGTGTCACCCGGGGCGCAAGCGCAGGGCCGAGCGCGCCGTTGGCAGCCGGCGGCAGGCGCGTCACGTCCACTGGCGATGCAGACCGCGCAAGCGCTGCAGGCAGCTCTGAGAGAAAGGTATAGGTCCGCGTGGTTTTGCCAGTGCAGCCCGCCGTCAGCGTGACGGTGAGCACCGGCTCATCGACCGCCACAGCAGCCTGTACCCGCACCGCAGATGCCCGGCCGCGCATTTCGGGAACGGGTGTTACACGCACCCTGCTGTCGCCAATGGGGGTGTCACCCGACACCAGCGAAGCCACAACACACGACGAAGCCACATCCGATCCGGTGTCAGGCTGCACCTCAAAGGTCAGATCGACGGGGGCGCCCAGCACTACCGCACCCCTGCTACCACCCAGCGACAGCGCAGAGGCTCCAGTAGCAACCACCCACAAACCGGTCCCAAAAATGGTGTTACGGATATTCACAATATGTTCTGGTTTTGGTTGCGGAGATTCTTGCACATAAGTCCCGCCCAAGGCCACAGCCATAATGACGCTATGAAAATTCAGTATCCCAACATCGCCATCGTGGGCACAGGCGCCATGGGCCGGGGCATTGCACAAATTGCAGCCCAGGCTGGAAGCCAGGTTTTTCTGCTGGACGCCAACCCCGGTGCCGCTGCCATCGCCCAATCTGCACTGCAAGAGCAATGGGCCAAGCTGGTCGCCAAAGGCCGCATTGACGAAGCCCAGGCCAACGCGTGGGGGGCCAACCTCCATCCTGTGGAAACGGTGAACGACCTTGCCCACTGCGATCTCGTCATCGAGGCCATCGTGGAGCGTCTGGATGCCAAGCAGACATTGTTCTCGCAACTCGAATCCGTGGTCCGCCGAGAAGCGGTGCTCGCAACCAATACCTCGTCGCTTTCCGTCACCGCAATCGGTGCAGCGCTCAAGCACCCTGATCGCCTGGCCGGATTTCACTTCTTCAATCCGGTGCCTCTGATGAAGGTGGTGGAGGTGATCGCTGGCCTCAAAACCAACCCCGCCATCTGTGCCGATCTGGCCGCCTACACCCGACAAATGGGGCACACCCCGGTGCAGGCGCAAGACACCCCCGGGTTCATCGTCAACCACGCGGGCCGTGGCTTTGGCACCGAGGCCCTGCGCATCGTGGGCGAAGGTGTGGCCGACTTTGCCACCATCGACCGCATCCTGCGCGACCAGGTGGGCTTCAAACTGGGCCCCTTTGAGCTGATGGACCTGACCGCCCTGGACGTATCACACCCCGTGATGGAGGCCATCTACCGCCAGTATTACGACGAACCCCGTTTTCGGCCCAGCGTGATCACCGCGCAGCGCCTGGCAGGTGGCGTGTTGGGCAAAAAGGTGGGCGAAGGCTTTTACCGCTACGCCGAAGGTGTGGCGCAGGTGCCCCCCGAAGCTCCCGTGCCTGTGGTGGAGAACATCCCTCCGGTGTGGGTCTCTCCCCGCGCCGCACGGCGCGCCGAGCTGTACCAATTGCTCAAGGACCTGGGCGCCACCGTAGAGACCGGGCAGTCGCCGTCGCCCCATGCGCTGACCCTGGTGGCGCCGCTTGGTTTCGATATCACCACCGTGGCCGTCGTCGAACGGCTGGACCCCGCCCGCACCATCGGCATCGACATGCTGATTGACGACGCGGCCACCAAGCGCCGCGTGCTGGCCACCAACCCCGCCACGCGGGTGGACATCCGCAACGCGGCACATGCCCTGTTTGCGCGCGATGGCAAACCCGTGAGCGTGATCCGCGACAGCGGCGGGTTTGTCACCCAACGGGTGGTGGCCACCATCGTGAACATTGCCAGCGACATCTGCCAACAAGGCATCTGCAGCCCGCGCGATCTGGAAACAGCGGTCACGCTGGGCCTGGGCTATCCCCTGGGCCCACTGGCCATGGGCGACCGGTGGGGCCCGACCAACATCCTCGAAGTGCTGTTCAACATGCAGACCGTCTATGGCGACACGCGCTACCGCCCCAGCCCCTGGTTGCGCCGCCGCGGTGCCATCGGCCTGAGCCTCACGCACGTCGAAGAAGACTGATTGATTCGGCACATCCCCCTGAGTCGCTTCGCGCCTTCCCCCTTCTCTCGAATTGCTGCGCAATTCGGGAAGAGGGACGCAGCCAGTGCACGCAAGTGAAACGCGGCTGCGCAGCTTGGCGGCCCTTGCACGGCTGCCTTGGCTTGGGCTGCGCCCTGTTCGATACGCTGCGGACGATGCGTAGCCCCGTAAAAACCCGACAACAGCCGTCTGAACCCTTTACCCGGAGACAAGATGCCCGCAGAACTCCTCAGCACCAGCCAGGGCCAGACCCTGATCCTGACCCTCCGCAACCCGGAGCGGCGCAACGCGATTGATCCAGCGATGTATGCGGCGGGCGTGGAGGCCTTGGGTGGGGCCGAAAGCAGCGCAGACATTCGCAGCGTGATCATCACCGGTGCCGACGGGATGTTCTGCTCGGGTGGCAACCTGCAGCGCCTGCTGGCCAACCGCCAGGAGGCGCCAGAGGTGCAGGCCCAAAGCATCGAAGGGCTGCACAACTGGATCGAAACCATCCGCACCTACCCCAAACCCGTGATTGCGGCGGTAGAAGGCGCAGCCGCAGGCGCAGGCTTCTCGCTGGCGCTGTCCTGCGACTTCATCGTGTCGGCACGCAACGCGGTGTTTGTGATGGCCTACAGCAACGTGGCACTGTCGCCTGACGGCGGCGCCAGCTGGAGCCTGGCGCATGCCCTGCCCCGCCAGTTGGCCACCGAGATCCTCATGTGTGGTGACCGCATAGGGGCAGAGCGCCTGCACGCAATGGGGGTGGTCAACCGCCTGGCCGATTCGGGCCAAGCCCTGGAAGCCGCACTGGCCTTGGCCGAGCAGCTCAATGCGCGCGCACCAAACGCCCTGGCAAGCATCAAGGAATTGCTGGCAGAGGCCCCGCACAACAGCCTCACGCAGCACCTGGGGCAGGAGCGCAATCACTTCGTGAAGAACCTGCACCACGCCAACGGCGGCGCGGGCATATCCGCCTTTCTCGACAAGCGCGTACCCCGCTACGAGTAGCCCGCCCCGAGGTGATATCGAGCACCTCACATCGCCCCACATTCAAGGCCCTGCGCGCTGCCCACAGCGCCCAGGGCCTTTTGCATGGACAACGCGCAGACACGCAGGTGACAACCCTGAGGCTGAATCGCGGTCCCTGACGTGACAATGGGCCTGTTACTAGTCACCCAAAAGACAGGCCATGGACGACCCGATTCTTACTATCGAAGAACGTGAAGCGATCAACTCAGGTCGCTGGTTTTCATCACTCTCACCTTCACTACGCCACGACATCCTCCGATGTGCATACGTCAAACGCTACAAGGACGGCGGCCTCATCGCCGCACGCGGCGATCCGCCCGAGGAGTGGATTGCGTGCGCCCGGGGCGCAGTGCGGGTGAGCTCCACGTCCATCTCGGGCAAGCAGATCACGCTGACGTATGTGGAGCCCGGCATCTGGTTCGGCGATGTGGCGATCTTCGATGGGGACCGGCGCACGCACGACGCTTATGCGCATGGCGACACCACCATCCTGTGTGTGGCCAAAGCGGATTTCAAGAAAATTCTTGCCGCGCACGTGGAGTTCTACGAAGCCATGCTGCGGCTGCATGCGCGGCGCATTCGCCAGCTGTACGGCTTGGTGGAAGACCTCAACACCCTGCCCTTGCGGGCGCGGCTGGCCAAGCAACTGGTGCACCTGGTGCGCAGCTACGGCATACCCAGCCTGTCGGATGGAAGCGAGATGCGCATCGGACTGCAACTGGCGCAAGAAGAGCTGGCGCAACTGCTGGGCGCATCGCGCCAGCGGGTGAACCAGGAACTCAAGGCCATGGAGCGCGAGGACGCCATCCGCATCGAACCGGGCGGCCTGGTGGTGCGAGACCGCGACGCCCTCATGCGCATTGCTGAAACCGACAACTGAAACACCTGCACCCCTCCATGAGCAATTTCGACCACTTCGTAGGCACCCGACCTGTTTCCGATCAGCATGCTTTTGACATCGATGCGCTGACCGCCTGGCTCGCGCAGAACATGCAAGGGTTTGTCGGGCCACTGACGGTAGAAATGTTCAAAGGGGGGCAGTCCAACCCCACGTACAAGCTCATCACTCCGTCGATGAGCTATGTCATGCGGTCCAAACCCGGGCCGGTCGCCAAGCTCTTGCACTCGGCCCACGCGATCGAGCGCGAGTTTGCAGTGATGAGTGGTCTGTATGGCACCGACGTGCCCGTACCCCGCATGCACGTGCTGTGCGAGGACGAATCTGTCATTGGCCGCGCCTTCTACATCATGGAATGCATGCAGGGCCGCGTGTTGTGGGACCAGTCTCTGCCGGGCATGTCGCCATCCGAGCGCGGCGCCATCTACAACGAGATGAACCGCGTGATTGCCGCGTTGCATACCGTCAAATTTGCAGACCGGGGTCTTGCCAGCTATGGCAAACCCGGCAACTACTTCGACCGCCAGATTGGCCGCTGGAGCAAGCAATACATAGCGTCGGTCACGCAGCCCATCGACGAGATGGACCGGCTCATGGAGTGGTTACCCGCCCACATGCCCGCCAGCGCGCGCGACGAAGGCCATGTGTCCATCGTGCACGGTGATTACCGGCTGGACAACCTCATGTTCCACCCCACCGAGCCGCGCGTTATCGCCGTGCTGGACTGGGAACTGTCCACGCTGGGTCACCCCTTGGCCGACTTCAGCTACCACTGCATGAGCTGGCACATCCCCGCAGCGATGGGCCGCGGCATTGCGGGCCAGGACCTGGTGGCGTTGGGCATCCCGGACGAAGACAGCTATATCCGCGCCTACTGCGAACGCACCGGCATCACCACGCCCGAGGCACTGCGTGCGGACTGGAACTTTTACCTGGCCTACAACATGTTCCGCATCGCGGCCATTCTGCAAGGCATTGCCAAACGCGTGGAGGCAGGCACGGCCTCCAGCGCACAGGCCAAGGCCTCCGGCGACACCGCGCGGCCCATGGCGCAACTGGCCTGGTCGTTCGCGCAACGCGGCTGAAGCTGCGCCCCGCACAACGACACCCCTGATTTTTAGACGGAGACCCCCATGGACTTTGATTACTCCCCCAAGACCAAGGAACTGCAGGCCAAGCTGCTTCAGTTCATGGACGACCACATCTACCCCAGCGAGGTTTCGTACAAAAACGAGTTGGCGGCCAATACGGTGGCGGGCAAACGCTGGACGGCGCTCAACACCATTGAAAATCTGAAACCCAAGGCGCAAGCTGCGGGCTTGTGGAACCTGTTCTTGCCCGTCGACAGCGCTGCGGCCTCGGGTTACGACGGCGCAGGCCTGACCAACCAGGAATACGCACCGCTGGCTGAAATCATGGGCCGTGTGCCATGGTCCAGCGAGGTGTTCAACTGCTCCGCGCCCGACACCGGCAACATGGAAACCATCGCCCGCTATGGTGACGATGCCAACAAGGCTCGCTGGCTCAAGCCCCTGCTCGAAGGCAAGATCCGCTCGGCCTTTGCGATGACCGAACCCGACGTGGCCTCCAGCGACGCCACCAACATCGAAACCCGCATCGAACGCGATGGTGACGACTATGTCATCAACGGCCGCAAATGGTGGATCTCCGGCGCGGCCGACCCGCGCTGCTCCGTGTTCATCACCATGGGCAAAACCGACCCCGACGCGCCCCGCCATTCGCAGCAAAGCATGGTGCTGGTACCGGCTGACGCCAAGGGCATCACCATCATCCGTCCGCTCAATGTGCTGGGCTACGACGACGCGCCCCACGGCCACGTGGAAATGACGTTTGAGAACGTGCGCGTGCCGGTCACCAACATTCTGCTGGGCGAAGGCCGCGGGTTCGAAATCGCCCAAGGCCGCCTTGGCCCTGGCCGCATTCACCACTGCATGCGACTGATCGGCCTGGCCGAACGCGCGCTGGAACTGATGTGCAAGCGCGCCAGTTCGCGCATCGCCTTCGGCAAAAGTGTGGCCCAGCAGACCGTGACGCAAGAACGCATTGCCGAAGCGCGCTGCAAGATCGACATGGCCCGCCTGCTGACCCTGAAGGCCGCGTGGCTGATGGACGTGGCGGGTAACAAGGTCGCCAAGACCGAAATCGCCATGATCAAGGTGGTGGCCCCGAGCATGGCCTGCCAGGTGATTGACTGGGCCATGCAGGTGCATGGCGGCGGCGGCATGTGCGACGACTTCCCGCTCGCATCGGCCTATGCCAATGCACGCACGCTGCGCTTTGCAGACGGCCCGGACGAAGTGCACCGCAATGCGATTGCCAAGTGGGAGCTGGGCAAGTACGGCACCTACGGCCGCGATGCGGGCGTGCCGATCACGCGTGGTAGTTAATAGCTCCCCCTGAGGCGCTACGCGCCTTCCCCCTGAGGGGGACGCCACCAGTGGCCTGGCCGAGCCAGTTCCACGGTGGCACTGGCGTTACGCGCGCCAGTTGCAAGGCCCACAGGCTCTTAGCTCAGGCCGAATCCGGCCCCCGCGACAGCTGCGGCGGGGGGAGGTTCTGCAAGGCGCCTTGCGCCGCAGCCAGCAGCAGCTGCGTAGCCTGGGCGATCTCTGGCAGGCTGCGCCGCGTGTGTTCCATGCGCAGGTAGACCTTGCCCCGCGCCAGCATCAACAGCAGGGGTGATTCGGCCCGCGCGGCACCGCCCTCACCTTCCACAATGTTGAGTAGCTGCGACACCACGGGTGCGTGGATCCACCGCTGCGCGGGTTCGATGCGCTCGGCCACCACGGCAAAGTGGCGCCGAAAGGATGTGGGCAGTTCAGGCCAGGTCACTTCCTCATACATGGCGAGCCAGCGCATTTCTTCGGGCAGGCTGGCGTCGACCGTGGTCTGCAGCGTGTCGGTGATGGCGTTGTAGGCGTTGCCCTCCAGGGCCTCCTGCAAGGGGCGATTAAGCACCATCACCGCCGCGTCGGGGTCGGCGCCCATGTCGGCGCGGCCGCGCAGCTCAAAGCCTCGCACATAGTCGCGTGTGGCGGTTCCAGATTCCAGCCGCCATGCATGGCCGCTCAGTTCGCCGCCCAGATCAAAATGTCCTTCGGTGGCCTGCACCACGATGGCAAGCTGCTGCGCCGCGGCCCAGCGCGCCACCTCCTGGTTGGAGACCGGCTTGGCGGCAGACGAACCGCCCGAGGGGTGGAGGGCTTTGCGGAGGCGATCAAACATGGCGGGTTCGGAGCACAGGGCTCCGCCGTAGTCGCGGGTATGGGCATTATTGGGGGCATTGGCCGCCACCGCAAACCGGTACGATGGCTCCACCTGCCGATCTCCCCACTCACACCGTGACCCGCACCCTCCGCCCCTCCCCCTCATCCACGCAGTTCAACCCGTTGCGCCGCCGCCTGATGGCAGGTGCTGCAGCCACTGTGTGCAGTGCCTTGTTCACACCCGCTGCCCATGCAAGCCCTGGGACCGGGGCTGTTGCAACCGATACCTGGCCACCCGCCGAGGCATCGACCAACACCCAAAAACTGGTGCGCTGGGCCATAGACACCGCAGACCACCGGGGCATGCCGTTTGCCGTCATCGACAAACCCGCGGCACGCATCCACGTGTTTTCGGCGCGCGGGCAATGGCTGGGCAGCGCGCCGGTGTTGCTGGGCGCGGCCCTTGGCGACCGGTCGGCGCCCGACATTGGCACCCGGCCCCTGTCGCAAATCCGGCCAGAAGAGCGCACCACGCCCGCGGGTCGTTTTGTGACCGAACCCGGCCGCAACTTGCGCGGGGATGACATTGTGTGGATTGACTACGACTCCGCGGTATCGCTGCACCGGGTGCGCAGCGTGAGCGCTTCAGAGCGCAGGCTGCAGCGATTGGCCAGCCCGGGCGCCCGCGACAAGCGCATCAGCTACGGCTGCGTGAACGCGCCCGAAGCGTTCTACAACCAGCTCATCGCCCCGCTGTTGGGCAAGGCCCCGGGCGTGGTGTATGTGTTGCCTGATACAGAGCCATTTGCTACTGTATTTATAGCTGCTAGCGCTTACCAGTAAAGCGCCAGAGGCACTTTTTGCTTATATTTTACCGACATCCATCGCGGAGATTGTGAATTGCCTGTGTCGTGAGCCCAGGTGCACGCAGGTGCGCGCAATCGGTACCCGACCTCACACCCCTGCACGCTGCAGCGTAAACACCGCCCGCCGCCCGCCCACCCGTAGGCCGCGCGCGTTGACTATGTCAGGCGCCCTGCGGCGTGCCAAGGCCTCGCGCTGGGCGCCGTCCAGCCAGCCCAGCTGGTCCATCACCTCGACCGCCGCGGCCACCTGCGCCACCATATTGCCGTCCATGATCTTGAGCGCAAACGCCTCGCCGCGGCTGCGGCTGCCCACCACCTGCACGCCATCGGCGCCAGTTTTGGACACCCAGTCGCCCCGACCGACGCGCATGAAATCCTGGTCGTGCCGACCTGTGCCCGAGCCCAGCTCCGGGCGGGACACCATCGCGTCGGCCAACTGGGTCAGGCTCTCGTCCAGATCGGTGTCGGGCGCGCCACCGGCCAGGCGCGCATAACCCCGCGCCAGATGGGCCAGCGGCATGGCGTAGTTGGGCGCGGAACACCCATCGGTGCCCGCCGCCAAATCCTGCGGCGACATCCCCACAGCCTGGGCCACGCGGTCACGGATGGCCACCTGCAGCGGATGGTCGGGCGCCAGGTGGTCATCCTGCGGCAGCCCCTGCAGCACGCAATACGCTGCAAAACCTGCGTGTTTGCCACTGCAGTTGTTGTGGCGCTCGTCCGCCACAAACCCCGCGGGAAGCTCCAGCCCCGGCAAGCCCATGGCCGCAAACATGGGCACATGGCAACCGCAGCGCAAGGCTTTGTACGTCAGGTCCACGCTGCCCAGCATGCGATCCACCTGTTCTACATGCATGGGCTCGCCGTTGTGACTGGCGCATAGCAACGCCAGGTCGGCCGCGCCCCATCCCAACGCGCTGGCACCACCCGACTGCATGAACGGCAGCGCCTGAAAAGCCTTGATGGTGGAGCGCGTGAAGGTGACCGTGTACGGGTCGCCGACCCGGGCCAGCACCTTGCCATCCCGGTTGGCCACGGCCACCGCACCCCAGTGCTGGCACTCCACCAAGTCACCGCGTGTCACTTCAAACAAGGGGACAAATTGCATCGTCATCACGGTTTCTCAGGGTTCAGGGGGTTGCGGGTGCCAGCGTCAGCTCATGCGCCCAGCGGGCGGGCTGGCGCTGAAGGGCGCGGTAGCCGGTCTGGGCCCAAGTGGTGCTCATGTCGCGGTAGCGGGGGGAAAACACCAAGCCGCTTTGCCCGGTCTGGTAGATAAAACGTGACTGCTCCAGGTCCGCCAGGTCGTACACCGCGCGCAGCGATGCCGCGTGCCGGTTCACAAAGGGGCCCTTGGCCTCACCTGCGTTGTACTGACCCACATTGACGGTGTAAGAGTCGCCATGCGATGGCACGCTCACATCAAAGAACCGGGCCAGCGCGGCCACATTGCCAAACGGACGGTGTGCGCTGAGCGCCGGGTGGGCCGCGCCCCAACGCCATTGGGCCGGGTCCGCACCGTAAGCGGCCTGCAGGCGGTCCAGCGCGCGGCCCAGGGCTGCGGCGGATTGGTCGGCGCAGGTGGTTGCCTGGCACCACCAAGTGTCGTTGCGCTCCAGCATGCCTTCGATGCCGGCGCGGTAGTCGCGTTTGCCGTAGGTCGCCGTAAACCGCTCTTCGCCGATGCGCGGAATGATCAGGCCGCGGGCCAGTTCATCCGTCCATGCCGCAAACACCAGCGGCGCGGCGGTGTTCGCGTCCATCACGCCGTCAAATCCCTTGAGCTGCGCCTGTGCAGCCGCGGCGAGTGGATGTGTGGATTGCGCCTGCAGCAGATGCGGCAACAGGCGGCGCGTGGCGAGCGACGTCACGTCGCTGTGGATGGCCTGCATGCTCTGGGCGTCGTGCTTTTCGGTCGCTTCAATCAGTTGAGCAATGCGCTCATAGCGGTAGGGCAGCGCCCAGTCCTGCGTGAGGTAGTGCGCGAAATCGGGCGCCGTGATGCGTTGGTTGGCGGTGGCCACCCAGCCCTTGGCGCCGTTGTCCTCAGGAGTCTGGTCGTATGGCAACCAGCCCTTCCAGTCGTAACGCGCCTCCCAGCCGGGTGACGGCGCCACACCGCGGATGTCGTTGGCGGCATCCCGCAGCGGCACACGGCCCACGGCCTTGAAGCGGATGTTGCCCTGGTCGTCGGCCGCCACCACGCTTTGCATGGGCGAGTGGTAGTGCGACAGCGCCTGGAACAGCTCGTCCACTGTCTTGGCCTGGTTGGTTTGCAGCCCGGCCAGCACCGTCTGGTTGTCGGCGTCCAGCGCGCTCCAGCGCAGCGCCAGCACGTATTTGCCCAGGTCCAGCACATCGGCATGTACCTTTTGCGCGTCGCTCAGCACCGGTCCATGCCGGGTGCTGCGCGCCTGCAGCACCACATCCGCAGCGCCTTTGACACGAATGGTCTCGGTGCGCACCGTGAACGGGGCCCAGCCTTCATGCGTGCGGTACTGCGAGGCATCGGTGGGGTTGATCTGCTCCAGGTACAAGTCCTGTACATCGGGGCCGGTGTTGGTAAAGCCCCAGGCCACGCGGTCGGTGCGCCCCAGCACCACAAACGGCAGGCCGGGCAAGGTGGCGCCCACCGCGTCGATGGCACCAATGGGTGTTCCGTCAGACGCCTTGCCCGCGGGCGACTGCATGCCGGCAAAGTACCAGATGGCAGGCGCAGACAGGCCCAGGTGCGGGTCGTTGGCCAGCAGCGGCTTGCCGCTGACCGTGCGGGTGCCCGCCAGCACCCAGTTGTTGCTGCCCTTGCCGTCGTTGGTGCCCGCGTTGCGGGTGAGTTCATCGGACCAGGCGAGCATGCCCGCGCTGATCTGCCGGGACAAAGGCCCGTCGCGGTGCGCAGCATCTGGCGAGGTCTGCGCTACCGGGTCCACGCCCCCCGGGGCACCAGCAGACGCTCCCGATCCATTGGCGCGGTACACCCCTAACTGGCGGTACAGCGCAGCCAGATCCGCCGATGCCGCAGGCGGCTCGCCAGGGTACGGCGGCATCAGCTGCCACAGGCGGTCGGTGTCCAGGGTCTTCGCAACCGACAAGCGCGCAAACTCGTTGCCCCAGTTGCCACCCAAATCCAGCGCCATCATCAGCGCCCAACCCACGATGTCTTCGGGCTCCCAGACCGCACCCGCGTCGCCACCGGGCTTGACGCCCAGCACATGGAACTCGGGCGACAGCGCCTGCGGGCGGTCTTTGTGAAAAGCATGAATGCCCTGGCTATACGCCTGCAAGGCTTCTTTGGCATACAGCGGCAGGCCTGCGTATTGGCGGCGCGCCGTGCCCATGATGTCCAGCGAGCGCATGAGTTTGTCGGTCTCGACCGTGGCCTCGCCAAACACCTCGGACAACTGTCCGTGCATCACACGGCGGTTGAACTCCAGCTGCCAGGTACGCTCCTGCGCATGCACAAACCCCATGGCAAACCAGACGTCTTGCGGGGTTTGGGCGCGGATGTGGGTCACGTCCGCGCCGTCGCGCTGCACACGCACCACATCGCGCAAGCCCGCCACACTGAGCTTGCCGTCCACCACCGCAAAGCTGCGCTGCACGTACACCGCAGCGCCCGTGCCCGCCAGCAGCACCGCCACCACCAGCCCAACGGCTGTCCGCTTCATCCACGCCATGTTGTGTGTCTCCTGTTGTGTTGTTGTGTTGTTGGTTCCAAGGCCCGGGCCGGGTTGCGGCGCAATAAGGCCAAGGGTGACGAGCCGCCCCCCCCGGCGTTACTACACGCAGCGCACAGCGCCTACGCTCAGCGCAAGGCCTCAGCCCAGGTGTACGCGGCTACCCGCCACATGAAAGTTCATCACGGGCGCGCTGGGTTCTTTGAACGAAACGCCCAGCGCAATCTGGCCCGTGCCGTGCAAAATGCAGGCGTCCCGACGCAGCCGCACCGGTGAATCGCTGCCATCAAAACGCACCCAGGTGCCAAAGCTGCTCATGTCGGTCAGCACAAAACCGCTGTTGCGCCAGTCGATGCGCGCATGCAGGCGCGACACCCGGGGATCGTTGATGCACAGCTCTGCGTCGGTGGCCCGGCCCACATGGACGGGGGCATCGGACGAGGTGAACGACATGTCCACGCCATGCCATGAAAACTGGATCTGCCCCAGGATGGGATCTGCTGGCGCAAAACTGCTGATCAGGCCCGCCTGCATCGTGAGGGAGTCGGGTGCTTCGTTCTCGCGCCACTCCACCTGGTACAGCATCAGCAGCTCGGTTTTGCCCCGAATTTCCATCATGCCGAGCTTGCGGTACCAGACATCGGGTGCGGCGCCTGCCAGCAGCACGGCGGTCTCGGTGGCCCAGATTTCGGCGGGGCCTGCACGCTCGCACAGGCGGGACGCTACGTTGACGGCATCGCCATAACAATCGCCGTCCACGTCCACCACATCGCCGCTGGCGACACCCACCCGAATGTCCATGCGCAGCGGCTGGGGCCACCGATCCAGCCGGGCCTGGTGCTGCCGGAGCATGGCCGTCATGGCCGTTACAGCGCTGGAGGCATCGCCAAAAATGCCCAGCACGCCATCCCCCAGCTTCTTGACCACGCGCCCGCCATGAGACTCGACGGAATCGCTGATCCACTGGGTGACTTGGGTCACGGCCTCGGTGGCGCGCTCGTTGCCCAGCGTTTCGTACAACGAGGTGCTGCCCGATATGTCCGCAAAAACCACCGTTGACAACACACTCATGAACGGAGGCCTGTGGGTAACAACATGCGAACGAGTTTAGTGCAAGCCGAATGGAGACGCACGTTCTAAAGCGTCAACAATTCTTTGCGGATGTTTGGCAAAGAAATGCCGTTCGTCTACTCGATCTCTGCCGCTAAACCAGTAAAACTTGGCAACAAACGGCTTTTGCGTGTTGTCTTTATGCAAATTCAGGAGCACGCCTCTTGTGCCAATGCTCGCTCCCGCTTAACTTGGCCGACCCTGTTACAAATTCAGCATTGCACCACTCCATGCGCTGGAACAAGCCCAACATCCGCAACAGCCTGCACGACCTGCTAGGCCGTGACAAACCGTCTTCGACGGCGTGGGTGCGCGACCAGGGGCTGGAGGACATTCGCCGCGTCATGCTGCAATGTCTGGCAGGCGTGTCCGGGTGCGAGGTGGCCCGCATGAACATGCGGCTGCGGTATGCAGGTGACATCGAAGCCTTGTGGTACCTGCGCACTGACCTGTTCAACACGCTGATTCCCCTGCGGGGCCAGGCCGATGCGCAAAGGGTTCTGGACCATGTCACCCCGTTGTTTCAGGGCCAACTGCCGCTCTCGCTGCGCGCGCCGCTGATGCAGCACGTGCACCTCTGACGCGTGCGCGGCACTTCGGTCACTCCCCTCAGTCGGTCAGTGCTGGTGACCCCAGTAGATCAGCGCATCGCGCTCCTCTACAGACAATGACACCGTGGCGCCCACGGGCAACAACACCTTGGTCTCGACATGCCCGAACGGCAGGTTGGTCAGCACCGGCGCCTTGATCTGGGTGCGCAGCCAGTCCACCACCGACTGCAGTTTGTAGCCCTTGTCATGCGGCGCCAGCATGTAGTTGGTGAACTGCCCCAGCACCACTGCCTTCTGCTGGGCCAGCACGCCTGCATGCAGCAATTGGGTGAGCATGCGTTCGATGCGGTAAGGGTGTTCGTGCACGTCTTCGATGAACAGCACGCCTGCCTTGATCTGGGGCAAATACGGCGTGCCCACCAGCGATGCCAGCACCGCCAGGTTGCCACCCCACAGCGTGGCGCTTTTCACATAGACATTGGGCACGGCGGGCTTGCCCGTGGCCGCGTTGGGCTGCTCCTTGTTCATGCGCCAGCCGGTGCCTTCGCCGTGGCCGGTCAGCAGGTCGTCAAAACACGCTTCCATGATGTCGTCGGGTTCGCCCTTCACACCAAAGTCCGCCCCGAGCGACGGACCCGCCCAAGTGGTGGCACCGGTCTTGGCCATCACGGCCAGCTGAAAGGCGGTGAAGTCGCTCACGCCCACAAAGTGCATGCCCTTTTCAATCGCCTTGGCCACCGCCTTGTAGCGGATGCCCGGCAGGATGCGTGACAGGCCATAGCCCCCGCGCGAGATCAACGCCACGTCGGCGCCGCTGGCCGCAGCGCGGTGAATGGCGGCAAGGCGGGTGGCGTCATCGCCCGCAAAGCGGGTGTGCGTGGCCAGCGCATCCTCGTCCACCTCCACCTCATGGCCCTGCGCCTTGAGCCGGGCAATGCCGCGCTTGAAGGCCGCCTTGTCGCGTACGGCGCTGGAGGGCGAATAGATATAGATGTGTTTGGGACCATGGTCGTGGTCGCACTGGGAATGGTCGTGATGGTGGTCGTGCAAAGCGCTCAGGCCCGCCGGGGGCCTGCTCCATAAACAGGGGGATGACCGGCGCTGGATGCGAAAGCACCCGGCCGGATGTCAGTGCGCGAAGTATTCCACAGCCTGTGCGGCAATGGCCTCGCCGTGCTCCTGCACAAAGTGGCCCGCCTGGGGCAGCACCACCGGCTCCGGACAACCGCGGATCACCTGCTGCAGCGCCCGCATCGTAGGCAGGCCCAGCACGGGGTCTTGCGCGCCCACCACCATCAGGCTGCGGCCCTGCCACTGGTGCTGCCAGAAATGGCGGGCCTCACGCGACAAGGCGGCGCCGGGGTCATCCGTGGCGGCTGGCACGCGTTCGGGAAACGCCCGCAGGGCGGCACGGTAGCCGCGATCAGGAAAAGGCGCGTCGTAGGCCGCGCACTCGGCTTCGGTCAGGTGCGGGTTGCCGCGCGCCAGCAGGCGCCCTACTCCAAACAGCGGCTTGTCGCGGCACATCGCACGCCAATCGACAAACCCGGCGGGCAACGGCGCATCGCCTGTCGTCAGCAACGTGTTCATCACCAGCAAGCCGTCAAAACGCTCTGGCATCGCCATGGGCAGGGTCAAGCCCAGAATCCCGCCCCAGTCCTGCACCACCAACACGGTGTTGCGCAGATCCAGCCGGTCGATCAACTCCAGCAGCGTCTGCCGGTGCCAGTCAAACTGGTGCACGCCCTCTTTCTTGGGCTTGTCGCTTTTGCCAAAGCCGATCAGGTCGGGCGCCACCACGCGATCGCCCGCTGCCAAAAATGGGGGCAGCATGCGCCGGTACAGATAGCTCCAGGCAGGATTGCCGTGCAGGCACAGCCAGGTGCGTGAAGCATTCCGGGGGCCTTCGTCGAGGGTGTGTAAGCGCAAGCCCGCCAGGGCGGGCAAGTCGCTGATGTAGTGGGGCGCCCACGGGTAGCCGGGCAACGTGGCAAACGCCGCATCGGGCGAGCGCAAGGCGTCGTCGCGCAAAGGGTGGCGGGCCAGGGCCTCGGCGCGCTGTTGGTGACGGCGCTGGCGAAAAAAATCGCTCAGCAGGGCGCCACATTCTTCCGCCAGCACCCCACCCAACACCTCCGTCTGGTGGTTCAGTTCGGCATGCCCAAACAGGTTAAGCACCGAACCCGCCGCACCCGTTTTGGGCTCTGCCGCGCCGTACACCACACGCGCCAACCGCGCATGCAGCATGGCGCCGCTGCACATGGCGCAGGGTTCCAGCGTGACGTACAGGCTGCAGCCGTCCAGACGGTAGTTGCCCAACCGCTGCGATGCCGCGCGCAGGGCCACGATCTCGGCATGGGCCGTGGGGTCGTGGCCTTCGACCGGGGCGTTGCGGCCCGTGGCGATGATCTGGCCGTCCTTGACCACGATGGCGCCCACGGGCACCTCGCCAGCGCTGGCGGCAGCTTGCGCCTCGGCCAGGGCCAGGCGCATCCAGTGCGTATCGTCGTCAGCGGTCATTACTACTCAATTGATAGCTGGTAGCGCTTTATGGATAAGCGCCAGAGGCCAATTTGACCAATATTTATTTGCCTTCATCCGGCATGGGGCGGGCCTGCTGCATCAAGGCGTCCATCTGCTGCTTGACCTGCTGCTGCACCTGTTGGCTCTGGTCACGGACCGATCCAGTGGGTGCGGATGCGGGAGCGGCAGCGCCCGGGGCTGTCTGCAGTGCGGGCACCGCAGTGCGCGTGGCAGACATCTGTTTTTTCACCAGCACGCCCACCACAGCCAGCGCCACCACCAGCCCGACCAAACCAAACATTGCACGCATGTTTTTGCTCCTTGCCGGGCGCCACGGCCCATTTGCTACGGGCTGACTGTATCAATGAAAACGGCCGCCCCAGGCGGCCGTCGGAAGCAACGCAGCAGAGACAGCGTCAGTTCAACGCCACGCGGCTGCCGTCCTTGAAGGTGTACAGCGTCACAGCGGGTGTCGTCAGCTCACCCTTGGCGGTGAAGGCAATGTTGGCCGTCACGCCCTTGTATTCGGTCTTGGCGATCAAGGGGCCAAACACTTTGGGGTCTACTGAATTGGCGCGCTTCATCGCGTCGGCCAACACCATCGCCGCGTCATAGGCATACGGGCTGTAGATCTGGAACTGGCCCGGAAACTTGGCGTCGTAGCGCTTCTTCCAGTCAGCGCCGCCCTGCATCTTGTCGACCGACGCGCCGCCCGTGGCGCAGGTCACGTTCTTCAGGGCCGGTGTCTTGCCCGACAACTCGGGCAGCTTTTCGGTGCACAGCGCGTCGCCGCCGAAATACTTCACGTTGCCCAAGCCCAGCTGTTCCATCTGGCGCAGCATGGGGCCGGCCTGGGCATCCAGGCCGCCGTAGAAGATCGCGTCAGGCTTCTTGTTCTTGATGGACGTGAGGATGGCCATAAAGTCGGTGGCCTTGTCGTTGGTGAACTCCTCCGCCACCACTTTCAAGCCCTTTTGTTGCGCCGTGGCCTTGAACACCGAGGCCACGCCCTGGCCATAGGCCGTGCGGTCATCAATGATGGCCACGCTCTTGAGTTTGAGGTGGTCGGCGCCAAACAGCGCCAGCGCCGCGCCCAGCGCGTTGTCGTTGGCAATCAGGCGAAAGGTGGTCTTGTGGCCGGGCTTGGTCAGATCAGGGTTGGAGGCCGACGCCGTGATGTGCGGCAGATCGCACTTGGCGTAAACGGCCGATGCCGGGATCGACGTGCCCGACTGCAGGTGCCCCACCACGCCTGCCACCTTCTGGTCGCACAGCTTTTGCGCCACGGCTGTGGCCTGGCGCGGGTCGCCTGCGTCGTCTTCGGCCGCAATTTCGAACTTGATCTTCTTGCCGCCGATGACGAGGTTCTGGGCGTTGAGGTCGTCAATCGCCAGGCGCACGCCGTTTTCGGTGTCCTTGCCGATGTGGGCGATGCCGCCGGACACAGGGCCCGCGTGGGCGATCTTGACGGTTTGCACGTCCTGGGCGGTGGCGCTGGCAGCGGCCAGCGAGCAGGCCGCCAATACAGCAGCGGTAGACAACGAAAAACGAAATGTCGAAGAAGGACGCAGCACGGTAAAAGTCTCCAGATTCGGTGAAAGCAAATCCACAACGCACCAACTTGGGGCATTGCGAGGCTCGCATCCTAGCCACCAAAGCCGTTCCATTCCGCAAACTGCTATGCAAACTTAGCAATTTGCCGAGTCATTAAAGTGGCTAATGGAACTTGGGGTGCTCTGAAACTTTTAATCCGCACTCCATGCTGCGGGGCGCGCTGGAATAATCACGCCCCATGTCTCTCTTGCCCCACCAGCTCGAACTGCTCTCGCCCGCGCGCGACGCCGACATTGGCATCGAAGCGATCAACCACGGCGCAGACGCCGTCTACATCGGCGGCCCCGCGTTTGGCGCACGCGCCAGCGCGGGCAACGACATCCGGGACATCGAGCGCCTGGTGAAACACGCGCACCGCTTCAACAGCCGCATCTTCATTACCCTGAACACCATCCTGCGCGACGACGAGCTGGAGGCCGCGCGCCAGATGGCCTGGCAGGTGTACAAGGCCGGAGCCGACGCCCTCATCATCCAGGACATGGGCCTGCTCGAAATCGATCTGCCGCCCATCCAACTGCACGCCAGCACACAGACCGACATCCGCACACCCGAGAAAGCGCGCTTTCTGCAGGACGCGGGCCTGTCGCAGATCGTGCTGGCGCGCGAGCTGACGGTCCAGCAGATCGCCGCCGTGCACAAGGCGCTGGGGCCGGTGGATGCGCCGGGCCGCGCCAACATCGAGTTCTTCATCCACGGCGCACTGTGTGTAGCCTACAGCGGCCAGTGCAACATCAGCCATGCGCAGACAGGCCGCAGCGCCAACCGCGGCGACTGCAGCCAGGCCTGCCGCCTGCCCTACCAGGTCACCGATGCGCAGGGCCGCTTCATTGCACACGACAAGCATGTGCTCTCCATGAAGGACAACAACCAGAGCGACAACCTGCGCGCGCTCATCGACGCCGGCGTGCGCAGCTTCAAGATCGAGGGGCGCTACAAGGACATGGGCTACGTGAAGAACATCACCGCCCACTACCGCACGCTCATCGACGAGATCCTGGAAGAGCGCGAGAGCGCGGGCCGGCCGCTGTCGCGCTCGTCCAGCGGCGCCACCACCTTCACCTTCACGCCCGACCCGTTGCAGAACTTCAACCGCGAGTTCACCGACTACTTCGTGACCGGTCGTAAGGAAGACATCGGCGCCTTTGACAGCCCCAAGAACCCCGGCCAGGCCATCGGCTGGGTGACCAAGGTGGGCCCTGACTTTGTGGAGCTGGAAGTGAGCGACCCCGCCACCGTGCTGCACAACGGCGACGGCCTGTGCTACTACGACTTGCACAAGGAGCTGATCGGCATGGCCATCAACGTGGCCGAGCCGGTTTCGTCCCGCAGCGTGGGTCAGTGGCGCGTGTACCCCAAAGACCCGATGGAGGGTTTCAAGGACCTGCGCAAGGGCACCGAAGTCAACCGCAACCGCGACATGGACTGGGTGCGCACGCTGGAGAAAAAATCCAGCGACCGCCGCATCGGCCTGTGGGTGCACCTGAGCGAGACGCCTACTGGCTTCAGCCTGATGCTGACGGACGAAGACGGCAATGTGGGCTGCGCCGACGTGCAGCACACCCACCAGGCAGCCACCGACACCGCCAAGGCCGAGGCCAGCCTGCGCGAGCAATTGGGCCGCTTTGGCACCAGCATCTTTGCGGTGCACGACATTGCACTGTTGCTGTCCGAGCCCTGGTTTGTGCCCGCCTCCGTGCTCAACGCGCTGCGCCGCGACGCGCTGGCCGACTTGGAAGCGAACCGCGCGCGCAACTTCGAGCGCCTGCAGCGCGCCACTCCCGTCGAACCGCCCGCGCCCTACCCCGACGACACGCTGAGCTTTCTGGGCAACGTGTTCAACCACAAGGCGCACGACTTTTATGTGCGCCACGGCGTGAAGGTGATCGATGCAGCCTATGAGGCGCACGAGGAAGAAGGCGAAGTCAGCCTCATGATCACCAAACACTGTGTGCGCTTTTCGATGAGCCTGTGCCCCAAACAGGCTAAGGGCGTGACGGGCGTGCAGGGCACGATCAAAGCCGAACCCTTGATGTTGATCAATGGCAAGGAGAAGCTGACCTTGCGCTTTGATTGCAAGCCCTGTGAAATGCATGTGGTGGGCAAGATCAAGCGCCAGGTGCTGAACCAGGCCAAGGAAACACCCCTCACCTTCTACAAAGCCCGGCCGCACAGCGCCTCCTGACGGCCCCGCATGCGGCCGCCGCCCACCGGATTGCCGCATGTCCCCTGCCAACTCCCCCCACCTGCACCCCACTGATGCGGTCGCACAGGCCCACGGCGTCGACCCCGATGCGGGTCTGCATGCCGACGAAGCCCTGCGCCGCAGTGCCACCCACGGCGCCAACGAGCTGGTAGCGACGCAGGGCCGCACCTGGGTGCATCTGCTGGCCGAGCAGTTCCAAGATTTCATGGTGCTGGTGCTGCTGGGCGCGGCCGTCATCTCGGGTCTGGTGGGTGAGCTGACCGACACGCTGGTGATCCTGGTCATCGTGGTGCTCAACGCGGTGATCGGTTTTGTGCAGGCCTGGCGCGCCGACCAGGCCATGGCCGCGCTGCGGCAGCTCGCAGCGGCGCACGCCACCGTGCTGCGCAACGGCACGGTGCAGGTGGTACCCACCAGCGTGCTCGTGCCGGGCGACATCGTGCTGCTGGAGGCAGGCAACCAGATCCCGGCCGACCTGCGGCTGATCGAGATTGCACAACTGCAGGTGGATGAATCTGCTCTCACCGGCGAATCCGTCACGGTGGCCAAACAGACCGGGGCACTGGCCGCCCCCGACGTGGGCGCTTTGGGCGACCAGACCAACATGGCCTTCAAGGGCACCACGGCCACCCACGGCCGGGCGCGTGGGCTGGTGGTGGCCACCGGCATGCACACCCAACTGGGCAAGGTGGCATCGCTGCTGGACACCACTGACCGCAGCACCCCGCTGCAGTTGCGCCTGGCCGCATTCGGCAAGCGCCTGGCCATTGCGGTGCTGGGCATCTGTGTCGTGATTTTTGGGGTGGGCGTGTTGCGCGGCGAACCCCCGTTGCTGATGGCTCTGACCGCCATCAGCCTGGCCGTGGCCGCCATCCCCGAGGCGCTGCCTGCCGTGGTGACCGTGTTGCTGGCCCTGGGCGCACGCCGCATGGTGGCGGTGAACGCGCTGGTGCGCAGATTGCCGTCGGTCGAAACGCTGGGCTCGGTCACCACCATCTGTTCGGACAAGACCGGCACCCTCACCCAAAACCGCATGCACGCCGAGCTGCTGATCGCCCACGGCGTGCGCTGGGTGCCCGGCGACCCCCTGCCCGGCCCCACCCACGCCGAGGCCCTGCGCGCCGCCGCGCTGTGCAATGACGCTACGCTCCAGGCCAAAGACGATGGCGGACAACCCGGCACCCACTGGCAGGGCGACCCCACCGAAACCGCGCTGGTACTGGCCGCGCACGCGGGCGGTCTGGACAAGGCCCAGCTGGACACCACCCAGCCCCGTGTGCAAGAGCAGCCCTTTGACTCCGACCGCAAGCGCATGACCACGTTTCACCGCGATGCCCACGGCTTTGTGGCCTACACCAAGGGCGCGCCGGAATCCGTGCTTTCCCGCTGCACTGGCACCTGGAGCCCTGAAGGCACGACAACGCTCGACCCCACCGCCGTGCTGGCCATCGCCAACACGCTCGCCGCGCAGGGCCTGCGCGTGCTGGCCCTGGCCCGCCGCAGCCACACGCGCCTGCCCGACACCAACCACATCGACGCGGTAGAAAACCAGCTGGAGCTGCTGGGCCTGATCGCCCTCATCGACCCACCCCGCGCCGAGGCCCAGGCGGCTGTGCGCGACTGCATCAGCGCGGGCATCACGCCGGTGATGATCACCGGCGACCATCCCGCCACCGCACGCGCCATTGCGCACCGCCTGGGCATCGTGGCGAGCGCCGAGGCTCCCGTGCTGACCGGTGCCGACTTGGCCACCCTGGACGACGCCAGCTTGCGCGCCCGTGTGGAGCACGTGCAGGTCTACGCCCGTGTGGACCCGGCGCAGAAGATCCGCATCGTCGAAGCGCTGCAGGCCCAAGGCCACTTTGTGGCCATGACAGGCGACGGCGTGAACGATGCCCCGGCCCTGAAGCGCGCCGACATCGGAATTGCCATGGGCAAGGGCGGCACCGACGTGGCGCGCGAGGCATCCAGCCTGGTGCTGCTGGACGACAACTTCGCCACCATCGTCGCCGCCGTGCGCGAAGGCCGCCGCATTTACGACAACATCCGCAAGTTTGTGCGCTATGCGATGACGGGTAACTCGGGCGAGGTCTGGACGATCTTTCTGGCCCCGCTGCTGCTGCTGCCCATCCCGCTGCTGCCCATCCACATCCTGTGGGTCAACCTGGTGACCGACGGCCTGCCTGGACTGGCGCTGGCGGCCGAACCGGCCGAGCGCGGCATCATGCAGCGCCCGCCCCGCGCGCCCACCGAGAGCCTGTTTGCCCACGGCATGTGGCAGCACATTCTGGGCGTGGGCCTGCTCATTGGCGGGCTGTGCCTGGGCGTGCAGGCCTGGGCAATACACACCGGCCACGCGCACTGGCAGACCATGGTGTTCACCGTGCTCACGCTGGCGCAGATGGCACACGTGCTCGCCATCCGCTCTGAATCGGAGTCCATCTGGCGCCTGGGCCTGCTGAGCAATCGCCCGTTGCTGGGCGCCGTGGCGCTGACGTTTGGACTGCAGATGGCCACCATTTATGTACCCTGGCTCAACCCCATCTTCAAAACCGCGCCGCTGAGTCTGGGCGAACTGGGCATTTGTATTGCGGCGGCGCTGGTGGTGCTGGTAGTGGTTGAGGTGGAAAAAGCCTGGCGTCGCAACCACCAGATACAAGGTCGCCCAGACGAACCTGCAGCCTGAGCACATGCAAGCAGCCCGCAGAACCTCGTGAGTGAAAATATTTAGATGTTTTAGGCCTCTAGCGCTTATCCATCAAGCGCTAGTAGCTATCATTTTTATAAATCACCAACAGCAGACTCCAGCAAGCGGGTGCAGCTGCTCGCTTTCCGCCCTACAGATTCCGCGCCAGCCGGATGCCCGTGAACTGCCAGCGCGCCGTGGCCGGAAAGAAGTTGCGGTAGGTGATGCGCTCATGCCCCGGCGGGGTGGCGCTGGAGCTGCCGCGCAGTACGTACTGGTTGACCATGAACTTGCCGTTGTATTCGCCCACTGCCCCATCCGCCACGCGAAAGCCCGGGTAGGCCGCGTAGCTGGACTGTGTCCACTGCCAGGCCGCGCCAAACCACTGGACCATCTCCGGGGTGTCTGGGTCGGCCATCACTTCGGCTGCGGGGTATGACGAATTGGGCGGCACGCCCAGGGCCTGTTGCGCGGCGTGCTCCCACTCGGCTTCGGTGGGCAGGCGGGCGCCCATCCAGCGGGCGTAGGCATCGGCTTCGTAGTACGACAGGTGCACAGCGGGCTGCGCGCCGTCCAGCGGCTGCAGGCCGGTCAAGGTGAACGCGTGCCAGGCGCCGTCCACCCGTTGCCAGTAAAGCGGGTGCTCCAGGCCTTGTGCTGTGCGCCAGTCCCAGCCTTCTGCCAGCCACAGGGCGGGGTTCTGGTAGCCGCCACCCTCTACAAATGCGGCCATTTCAGCGTTGGTGACCAGGCGCGAAGCCAGCGCGTAGGGGTGCAGGTACACGCGGTGGCGCGGGCTTTCATTGTCAAACGCGAAACCGCCGCCTTCGTGGCCAATGTCAGTCAGGCCGTTCTCAAAAGATTGCCACGCCAGCGCAGAAGGCGCCGCAGGCATCACCAAGGCAGTCTGCTGGTAGGCGGGCCACAGCGGGTTGCACGACAGCAGGTGCTTGACATCGGTGACCAGCAACTCCTGGTGCTGTTGCTCGTGCTGAAGACCCAGCTCGATCAAGGCACACAGCGCCGGGTTGTTCAGCACGGTGGGCAACAGCCGCGCCATGCGCGCATCCACATTGGCGCGGTAGGCCAGCACTTCATCCAGCGCGGGGCGCGTGAGCAGGCCACGCTGCGGGCGCGGGTGTTTGGCGCCCACGCCGTTGTAGTACGAGTTGAACAGCACCCGGAACGCGGGTTGAAATGGCGCAAAGCCCGGCTCGTGCGCTTCCAGCACAAAGGTTTCAAAAAACCAGGTGGTGTGGGCCAGGTGCCATTTGGCCGGGCTGGCATCGGGCATGGACTGCGCCGCGCAGTCTTCTGCCGACAGGGGCGCCACCAGAGCCACCGAACGGCTGCGCACGGCGTGAAAGCGGGCCAGCAGTTCAGGGGCAAACAGGGGTGCGGGGGCGGTCATTGGCATGGGCAATCCTCAAGGCCTGGCATGCACCACGGCAAACCAGCCCCGCTCATCGGTCCATGCCTCGGCCTGTGCAAAACCCGCGCGCGCCAGCATGTCGATGAACACGGGCAGCGGGTATTTGTAGCTGTTTTCGGTGTGGATGCGCTCGCCTTGTTCAAACGCGCGCCCGCCGCCCGGCCAGCGCACCTGCGCATCGGCCAGTGCCTCCAGGTGCATCTCGATGCGTGACGCGTCGGCATTGAAAAACGCGCGGTGCTGCCACTGCGCCACATCAAAGTCGCTGCCGATCAGGCGGTTGACGTGGCGCAGCACATTGCGATTGAACTCGGCCGTCACACCCGCTGCGTCGTCGTAGGCGGCTTCCAGCACCGTCACGTCCTTGGGCAGGTCGATGCCGATCAGCAGGCCGCCGTCATCGTCGATCAGCTCGCGCATGTGCGCCAGCAACGCCAGCGCATGCGGAGGGTCAAAGTTGCCAATGGACGAGCCCGGGTAGAACACCAGGCGCCCTGTGCGGGGAATGTCTGCGGGCAACTGCACGCCCTGGGTCATGTCGCCGCCCACGGCACGTGCGTCCAGCCACGGCAAGTCGTCGCTCAGAGCCGCCACGGCCTCTTGCAAATAGTCGGCCGAAATGTCCACCCCCACAAAACACGCAGGCTGTACCAGCTGGCACAGCGTGCGGGCCTTTTGGCAACTGCCCGCGCCCAGCTCGATCAGCGTGCGCCCCGTGCCGACCGAACGCGCAATGTCGGTCGCATGCTGCTGCATGAGGGCGTTTTCGGTGCGGGTGGGGTAATACTCGGGCAGCTGGGTGATGGCCTCGAACAGGCGTGACCCCTGCTGGTCGTAAAAATACTTGGGGGAGATGCTGGCGGGGCTTTGGCTCAGCCCCTGCGTGATGTCTGTGTGGTCAGTGTGGCGGGTCAATGGCATGGATGGTTGAAGCGTCTGGCGCGGCGGGCCGCGGGTTCAGGCATGGGCACCGCGCCCCGCCGCCATCCGGCCATTGTGCGACGACCCGGGGGATCCGTGTGTAGGTCAAGTCCCAAAACCCCTGGCCGGGACTTCAACGCCCCATTTCATTCGCTTCTCTGCCAAAAAACCCCTCTCTGCCGCCGCCTGTTGCGGCGACAACCAGGCGCGGCGCGCGAGCCAGTGCGATCATTGCCCGCTGCCGCCCTCCCCGCGCGCTCCCATCCAATCGCAGCATGGACGGCACTTTGCCCGATGCCCAAGCTCCAACCCCGTTTTGCAGGAGTGAACGATGCCCCGTCCCATCCCACCGCCAGCTTGCAACACGTGCCCGGATCTGACCCGGGCCATCCCCAGCCACCGCGCTACCAACGGCACCAGCACTACCAGTGGAACGCGGCGCACTGTGTTGCAGCGCTCCCTGTGGGGCGCCGCGTGGGTGGCAGCACCTGCGCTGGTGCACCCGGCACTGGCGCAGGCGCGCCTGTTGCCCACCCCGCGCCAGACCGAGGGGCCTTACTACCCTGTGGCGCTGCCGGCTGACAGCGATGGCGATCTGCTGCGCAATGGCACGCTGCAATACGCCCAGGGCCAACCCGTGTGGGTAGAGGGCCGGGTAACCGACACGGCGGGCGTGCCCCTGGCCGGCGGCGTGGTGGAAATCTGGCAATGTGATGCCGACGGGCGCTACCACCATCCGGGGGATGGCAACAAGGCGGCCCCCAGTTTTCAGGGCTTTGGCCGGGTGACCTTGGGCCGCGATGGCCGCTACCGGTTTCGCACCATCCGCCCGGCACCCTACACGGGCCGCACGCCCCACATCCACTTCAAGGTGCGCCTGCCGCAGCGCGAGCTGCTGACCACCCAGATGTATGTCGCAGGCGACCCCGGCAATGCGCGCGACTTTTTATGGAACAACCTGAGCGAGGCGGGCCGCGCTGCGTTGACCGTGCCGTTCACCCCGTCCAGCGATGGACCGCGGGCGGAGTTTGCGTTGGTGGTGCAGGCTTGAATGCAAGGTTGGCAACCCACTACGACGCACCTTTGGGCGCCGCTGGCGCGACGCATGCTGTAAATCGCTGCATCGCAAGCCGTCATCGCTCTGTCATCCTCCTCCCGCCTTGACCTAGCTCCCCACAACCAACTACCTTTTTATCCATGGATTCCGTCAGTCAACTGGTACTGGGCGCCGCTGTTGCCATCTCCACCCTGGGGCGCCGTACCGCCCTTTGGAAAGCCGCGCTGTGGGGCGGCATCGCGGGCACACTGCCCGATCTGGATGCGCTCATCAACCACGGAGACGCCATTTTGAACATGGTGCTGCACCGGTCCGAGAGCCATTCGCTGTTCTATCTGACCGCGCTGTCGGTGCCGCTGGCGTGGGCGGTGTCGCGCCTGCACGGGGAGCCCCACCTGCTCACCCGCTGGTGGCTGGCACTGTGGCTGGCGCTCATCACACACCCGCTGCTGGACTGGATGACGGTGTACGGCACGCAGTTGCTGCTGCCTTTCACCAACTTCCCCTATGCGGTGGGCAGCGTGTTCATCATCGACCCGCTGTACACCGTGCCGCTGCTGGTGGGCGTCTTGGCCGCATTGCTGTTGCGCCGCAGTCGCGGTCTGGCCTGGGCCCGCACCGGGCTGGGGGTGAGCACGGTCTACCTGGCGTGGAGTGTGGTGGCCCAGCACCAGGCCGTGAACCAGATCATGGCGTCTCCGCCTGAACCCCACCTGCAGCCCCACCAGCTGCTGGTCACACCAGCGCCTTTCAACACGCTGTTGTGGCGCGCGTTGGCGGTCACGCCCACCCACTATTACGAGGGCTACACCTCCCTAATGGACGGCGGTCGGCCCGTGCGGTGGACCCAACACCCGCGCGGTGCAGACCTGTACACCCAACATCAGGCCAGTCCCTTGGTGGACCGCGTGGCGCGTTTCAGCCACGGGTTCTTCAAGATGTCTGAAGCAGGCGGTGAAGTCTTCATTACCGACCTGCGCATGGGCAACGAACCCACCTACACCTTCCACTTCAATCTGGGCCCCGCGGCACAGATCGCGGCGGGTCGACACATCACCACCCAGCAATGGCAGCGGCCAGACCTGGCCACCGCCCTGCCGTGGTTGTGGGAGCGCATGTGGGGGCGGGATGTGACGCTGCCAAGCGCATCCCGGCCGGTCCAATAAAAAAGGGGCTGGCGCAAACGCCAGCCCCTTTGCCTTGGAAGAACGCTCGCTACGAGCCCAATGGGCTCAGAACCGCCAGCCCAGCCCCAAGCCCACCAGAACGGGATCGACCTTGAAAGTGCCCAGCTTGGCGCCACCCGCCGTGACATCGGTTTTGATATAGACCTTCTTCACGTCGAAGTTGAGGTACAGGTTCTTGGCCAGCGGAATGTCTACGCCCACCTGCAGCGCGGGGCCGAAGCTGTTGCGGTCGATGTCCACACCAGCGGGCAGCTTCACGCTGGAGAACCGTGTGTAGTTCAGGCCCGCACCCACATAAGGCTTGAAGCCGGGTGCATCAAAGTGGTACTGCAGCAAAAGTGCAGGCGGCAGGTGCTTGAGCGAACCAATGGCCGTGCCCGAAGCGCTCAGAGTCTGCTTTTGCGGCACCGTAAGGATCAATTCGGCTGCCACGTTCTTGTTGAAGAAGTACGTGATATCGACTTCAGGAAGCGTCTTGTCGTTGATGGTCAGGCCCAGCGGCGTGCTGTCCTTGTTGGCGCTGTTCAAGTGCACCGCACGTGCACGGACCATCCAGGGGCCTTCAGCCTGTTGCGCCAGGGCAGCGCCGGACGTCAGGGCACACAGAACGGCGACAGCCAGCAGATTTTTTTTCATGGTGATTTCGCATCGGTTGGACGGGGACGACCCCCGTGCATGCATTGAACCGCTGCGGTCACCTACCGGCCTTGCCCTAACGCAAACCCTTGGTATTAACCCTTGGATCTACATCAAGGATTGCCCACCAGTGTCAGTGGGCGGTGGACTTGCCGCGCAGGCGCTTTATCAGCATCACGCCAGCCAACACCAAACCACCCACCACAATGCCCACCACCGCGTTCAGCAGGTTGGGGACCAGCACCTCCCACAGCGGGCCCACGGGCCACTGCGCAGACGCCGCACCCGCAGCCTCGACCCAGTGGTGAACGGCTGGCACACCGTGCACCAAAATCCCGCCGCCCACCAAGAACATTGCCGCGGTGCCCGCAATCGACAGGCCCTTCATGAGCCAGGGCGCCGCCCGCAGAATGCCGGAGCCAATGGCGCGCGCCACGCTGCTGGCCTTGCTGTTGAGCCACAGGCCCAGGTCGTCCAGCTTGACAATGCCCGCCACCAGCCCGTACACGCCCACCGTCATGATGAGCGCAATGCTCGACAACACGGCCACTTGCTGCGCAAAAGGCGCTGTGGCCACTGTGCCCAAGGTGATGGCAATGATTTCTGCCGACAGGATGAAGTCGGTGCGCACGGCGCCCTTGATCTTGTCTTTTTCGAAAGCCACCAAATCCACAGCCGGGTTGGCATTGGCCAAAACCCGGCTTTCGTGCTCGGCGGCGTCCTCATGCGGTGCATGCAAGAACTTGTGGGCGATTTTTTCGAACCCTTCAAAACACAAAAAGGCACCGCCCACCATCAGCAGCGGAGTCACCGCCCACGGCGCAAACGTGCCGATCAGCAGCGCGGCGGGCACCAGAATGAGCTTGTTGATGGCCGAGCCTTTGCACACGGCCCACACCACCGGTATCTCGCGGTCAGCGCGCACCCCAGAAACCTGCTGGGCGTTGAGCGCCAGGTCATCCCCCAGAACCCCCGCGGTTTTCTGGGCTGCGACCTTGGTCATCACCGACACATCGTCCGCCATGGCCGCACTCTTTTTGGCCGCAACTTTGGTCATGAGGGCCACGTCATCGAGGATGGTGGCGATATCGTCCAACAGGGCAAGCAGGCTGCCAGAGGCCATGGGAATTCCTTGGGGTTGATTGGGGAGGCACTGCAGTGTGCCGTCCGGTGTGCGCGCGACTATAGCAATACCCGGACGATACCCGGGCCGCCGAAGTTGCCCGCCTGCGCTGGCCATGGCCCGCCGCTGAATGCAGCTGGCGGCAAGGCAGCACCACCCGCAAAGCGCATACTCGCGCCCTCACCCATCATTCCGGGGTCCCTAGAGGCAGCTCTTGAAAGGGCTTCACGCCCGAGCCATGCCTGGCTACCTCACCAAACAAGAAGACGTCGCCGTCGTCGGCGCAGCCGACCTCATCATCCGCTCGCTGCTGGACAAACAACAATTCCATGATCCGCTGGGCGAGGCCGAAGCCCTGGGAATTTCCTCTGCCACCTGGCCATTGTTTGGCTTGCTGTGGCCCTCGGCAGCCCACCTGGCGCAGCGCATGGCCAGCCGTCCGCTACTGGTCGGTGAACGGGTGCTGGAAATTGGCTGTGGCCTGGGGCTGGCCAGCCTGGTGTGCCACCGCCGCGGCATCGACATCACCGCCAGCGACTGCCATCCGCTGGCCCGGCAGTTTCTGCAAGAAAACGTGCGCCTGAACGGCATGACGCCGCTCAAATACTGCACCGGCCAGTGGGGCGCGCAGGGAGAGGCGGGCCCCGAGGTGCAGACCAATGGGAAGACGGAGGAGTTGGAGAGCGCGGTACAAGGCCATTTCGATCTCATCGTGGGCAGCGACGTGCTGTACGAACGCGACGCCCGGGCGACCCTGGCCAGCTTTCTGGACCGCCACGCCGCCAGCGGCGCACAGATCTGGATCGTGGACCCCAACCGGGGCAACCGCACCACTTTTCACAAACAGATGGCCGCCCACCGGTTTGAGGTGGTGGAAGAACGCCTGGACCAGCCCGCCCTTGGCAAAGTGGCCGCCTACAAAGGGCGACTGATGGTGTACGAGCGGCCCGTCTTGGGCTGAGCACCAACGAAAAAAGGCC
>NZ_JBKBTV010000057.1:0-32219 GCF_046291265.1 Acidovorax sp.
GGCGCACACCCCGGCTCCCGCCCTGCGGACAGGCATGCGGCCCACGCAGTCCGCGAACCCCGGCTTCAACAAGCTCAGCCCGAACGGTTGCGCGTGGCGCCAACGCTTCGAGCAGGCTCAGCCAAGCGGTGGGTGTAACGCACAGACTTCGATAAGCTCAACGCGAAACGCCCGCAGACCGCTCGCGAAGGTAGCCCAGCACCGCAGCCTCGTCCCCCTCAAACACAATGCGCTCGGCCCGGCAGCTGCGCTGAAACGCATACATCGGGTCGTAATACTGCCGCATCAACACGCTGATCCAGTCACAGTGCAGGTCCACAGCGCCCGTGTCTTTCTGCAGCGCCAGCGCGCGTTGCATCACGTCGCGCAAACTCTGGTGCAAGCTGCCGCCCAGCCGCTTAGCCAATTTGTCAAGGCTCTCCAGCAAGCGGGCAGCAAACATGTCAGCACCCACCACGGGCCCGTGCACTGCCACAAACGCAGCACATTGCAGCACCACATAGTCCTGCAAGATGCGTTCAACCCGGCGTTCAAAATCGTCCGTCAGGCAGACGATAGGCACCTGCTCCAGCCGCTGGCGCAGCGGCAGCGGTACCGAGCATTTGCCCACGTGTCGCCCTTCGTCTTCCACCACCAGGGTGCGGTGCCCTGCGGCGCGTTTTTTCAAGATGTCGATGGCCAGTCGGTTCTCAAAATCGATCTGCGCGGGCTGGCCGGTGACGCGGCTGCCAAAGCTGGAGCCGCGGTGGTTGGCATGGCCTTCCAGGTCCAGCCCATGGGCCAGCTGGGCCAGCACTTCTGTCTTGCCGGTTCCCGTGAGGCCGCTCAACACATAGAACCCGCACTCGGCAGCGGCAGCCTCGGTGGTGTTGAGCAAAAAAGTGCGCATGGCCTTGTAGCCACCGATGACGCGCGGGTAGGCAATGCCCGCCTCGGTTTGCAGCCACTGCTGAACAATCTGCGACCGCAGCCCGCCGCGAAAGCAGTACAGCACCCCGTGCTGCGCATGCGCCTGGGCAAACGCAGCCCAGGCCTCGATGCGGTCTTGTTTAGTGCGCCCGGACACCAGCTGGTGGCCCAGCGCGATGGCGGCCTGCTGGCCTTGCTGCTTGTAGCAGGTGCCCACCTGCTGGCGCTCGCTGTCGTTCATCAACGGCAGGTTGACAGTGTTAGGGAACGCGCCCTGCGCAAACTCCACCGGCGCGCGCACGTCCATCAGGGGCACATCGTTCAGAAAGATGTGCGCGAAGTCGGTGAAGTTGTCACGCATCGTTGTCAGCGCACTTCCACAGCGAAGTGCTGTCGCGCTGTCATCTGCCCAACGGGCTGCAACGCCAGCCCCAGCTCGGCAGCGACCGCCAGAAACTCCGCATCGCCCTCGGGCGTTACCGCCACCAGCAGGCCGCCGCTGGTTTGCGGGTCGCAGAGCAGCAGCTTGTGTTCTTCGTGCGCCAGCGGGGCGATTTTGTCGCCGTAGCTGTCAAAGTTGCGCAGCGTGCCGCCGGGCGCACAGCCTTCGGCCAGGTAGTGCGACACGCCCGCCAGGCGCGGCACCGCGGCGTAGTCGATCTGCGCGGTCAGCCCGCTGCCGTCGGCCATCTCCACCAGGTGGCCCAGCAGGCCAAAGCCGGTCACGTCGGTCATGGCGGCCACGCCGGGCAGCTTGCCAAAGCGGCTGCCGGGGGTGTTCAACGTGCACATCCAGTCGCGCGCCAGGCCCACGTCTTCGGGTCGAAGTTTGGACTTTTTCTCGGCGGTGGTGAGGATGCCGATGCCCAGCGGCTTGGTGAGGTACAGGCGACAGCCCGCGGTGGCTGTGTCGTTGCGCTTGAGGTGCCGCTTGTCCACCACGCCGGTCACAGCCAGTCCAAAGATGGGCTCGGGCGCGTCGATGGAGTGCCCGCCTGCCAGCGGGATGCCGGCTGCATCACACGCGGCCCGCCCACCGCGCACCACGTCGCGGGCCACCTCGGGCGGCAGCACGTTGACGGGCCAGCCCAATATCGCAATGGCCATCAACGGGTCGGCGCCCATGGCGTAGATGTCGCTGATGGCATTGGTGGCGGCAATGCGGCCAAAGTCATACGGGTCATCGACGATGGGCATGAAAAAGTCGGTGGTGGACACCACGCCGCGTTCGCTATCCAACGCGTACACCGCAGCGTCGTCGCGCGACGTGTTGCCCACCCACAGGCGCGGGTCCAGCGTTTGCGAGCCGCTGCCCGCCAGAATCACGTCCAGCACCTTCGGGCTGATCTTGCAGCCACAACCGGCGCCGTGGCTGTATTGGGTAAGGCGAATGGGCTCGGTCATGGGGGCGAATCTCGGTGGGTGGCAAAGCCGGTCAATATAGCAAGGCGGTATAAGGCGTCTCATGCTGTCTGCCGACGAACAATCTGCTTTTGAAGAATCCATTGCCCGGGTGCGGGGGCTTGCCACCCGCGCATTGCAGCGCGCACCCGGTGCCACCGAAGCCATCGCCTTCACCGCGCAACTGCACCGCAGCCTGGACACCGTGGCCGCCCAAGCCGCAGCCGCGGGCCCGGTGCCCGACTGCAAGGCGGGCTGCGCCCACTGTTGCCACGTGCGGGTGGAGGCGACGGAACCCGAGGTGTTTCGCATTGCGCAGCACCTCGCCACTCAGCCAGCGGACAACCTGGATGACGTGACCGCCCGCCTGCGCCAACACATCACCCATGCCAAAAACAGTGCCGCGCGCCAGCCCTGCAGCTTTTTGGTAGACGACCGCTGCGCCATCTACAGCGTGCGCCCCGCCGCCTGCCGCAAGGCGCATTCGCTGTCGGTACAGCACTGCGCCACGCAAGCGCCCGAGATTCCGCAAAACCTGCGCCTGTTGCTCGATGCCGAGGCGCTGATGGCGGGCACCGCACTGGCCTATCGCGATGTGCAGTTGCCCGCCAGCGCGCACGAGCTGAATGCGGCTGTGCTGGTTGCGCTGACGGACGCTGCCGCGCAAGAACGCTGGTACCAAGGGAACACAACCGCGTTGGATGCCGCTTCTCAGAATTGATGCGGCTTGATCTCCGTCAAGCCCGGCGCCCCACCCCTCGGCACACAATGCCCCAGCCCAGCCCACGCTAGTACCTGATGAACATGCCCTTCCCCCTGCGCCCCCTGATTGCCGCCACGCTGGTTGTGTCGCTCATGCCCCTGCTGGGCTGCAGCAAGCCTGAAACCAGCGGCCCCGCGCAGGCAGGGTTTGATGCACTGGTGACGTCGTGCACGCAGTTTCTGGCCGACAGAGCACCCCACGTGCGCCCCGGCGGCAGCGGCGAATGGACCAAAACCGGCTACAGCCCCGCCCTGCTGAAGCCCGAGCTGAGCCGCACCGAATCGCCGGTGACGCCCTATGTCGGCAAGATCGTGGTGAAGGACAACGAAGCCCAGGCCACCGCCACCACCCAGGCCGCCGCCGAGGCTGTCACCCTGACGCCTGCACACCTGCTGTCCAACCGCACGCACACCTTTGTCTACAGCTTTGATGGCAAAACATGGCGCTGGCAGAACGGACAACTGCTGACCAAGATTCCGGGGCACAACGACACCACCGTGGCGCTGACGCTGGCAGATGTGTCTGCGATGGGGCCGAAGGGGTTTATCGGCTGCCTGCCGCGGTGATGTTGCCGGGCATCGAAAGGTATCAAATTGATAGCTGGTAGCGCTTATCCATCAAGCGCTAGAGGCCAATTTGGCTCAAATTTTTTTATAAACCTCAGAAAGCACATTACGCCCCCTCTTTCCTCGTGGGAGAGGGTTGGGGAGAGGGGGCGGCTCGACAGCGACAAGTCCTCAACGTGCCAAAGTTCCAGATAGGCACTTTCACCGTCTCCTGAGGCTGTGGCGATGATTGGGCTCTGCTCCAGGCATCCGAAGTAAGCCCACCCGTTTGGGCGACGCAGGCAGGACTACAAACCGGTGCGGCCACACCCTACCGGTGGCCGCTGCTGCGCTGCCTTACCGTATCCGTTGCCCCAACTTCGTGGAAGGACGGTCGGTATGAAAAGAAAATTGCCAAGAAAAAGCGGCATGCGTCAGCGGGCCGTGCTGCTGCCGCTGGAGACGTTTCTGTCCATCACGGACTTCCCCTTGTCACCGCGCCACGATTGGGCAGGAGACAGGGTGAAAGACAAGGCCAGCTTGCCGAAGCCGGCCAAACAAGGTGGGGCGGTGGCCCATCAGCCGCGATAGATCGGGCGTGTCACGCCGCGCGCTGAGAAGCTCGGCACAGACAACCCTCAAAAGCCTTACCCCAAACGCTCCAAATCCTCGGAGAGCATCTGGCGTCCTTTGGGCGTGATCGCCAGGACCCGTGCAAACTTTTGGGTTTCAGACGTGGCGCTGGGCAGCATGACCGAGACCAGGTCTGCAGCGCGCAGGACACGGAGTTTGTCGATGTTGGCTTCCTGGTCCACCGTCAGCGGCAGCTCGGCTTGCGCGATCTCTCGCAGGTATTCAAAGGGCATGCTTTCACTCCTCAACGCGTGACAGAAGGTGCATTGTGGTAACCAAAGTGCCCCGACCCCGGTAACAAATACGCAATTCCACAACCGGTGCAGGGGAGTCGCGTCTGGCCAGTCGCGATCACTACCCTGCATTCCTGAACATGAATTGGCCCGTCGAGAGAATGACCCACCAGACTCCGGCCGCCCGCCACCGCACAGGTAAGCGGTACCGTCCTACGGTGCAGGGGGCGCATGGGGCTTCACCATCGACCGGGTTGTTCACGGCTGTTGAACGCTACCTTGCGAGTCCCGATGTTAAAGCCCGCGCCATATTCCAACGGTGGCGACACCGCCACCACAACCCGCGCCCTGGCAGACATTGGCCGGTGGCTCCAGTCGCAGCGTTATGCGTTTGTCACGGTGACCCCCGCCACGCACGCGGCCGTGCTGCACAACCGCCCCACGGCAGCAGCAGGACTGAGGGATGTGTTTGGCTGGAGTCTGCCGTTTGAGCCGCGCCTGTTACCCGCGGACATGCTGGATGTGATGCAGGGTGCAGACCTGCTGGAGACCTGCGAAGGCGGGCGCTTTCGCTCTGCAGTGCGGTTCTCCACACTGGGCGACCTGATGCTTCCGCACTCAGCCTTCCCCACCGTGCAGAGTGAATCGGTTTTTTTCGGCCCCGATACCTACCGGTTTGCCGCATTGATTCGGCGCGAGCTGCGCACCCAGCCGCTGGCACCGCAATCGCGCCTGCTCGATGTGGGGTGTGGCACCGGTGCAGGCGGGCTGGTGGCGGCGAAGTGCGCGGGGCCTGCGGCCGCCGAGCTTGTGCTGTCGGACATCAGCGCCACGGCGTTGCAGTTTGCCCAAGCAAGCGTTGCCGTCGCAGGGGTGGCGGGTGTTCGTTTCACTCAGTCAGACCTTTTCCACGGGCTGGAGGGGGACTTTGACCTCATCGTTGCCAACCCGCCGTACCTGAACGACGGCGCCGAGCGCCTGTACCGCCACGGCGGCGGGCAATGGGGGGAGGGGCTTTCCCTTCGCATCCTGCGCGAGGGCTTCCCGCGCCTGTCGCCGGGCGGGCGGCTGGTGCTGTACACCGGCTCGGCCATCGTGAACGGTGTGGATCCGTTAGGTGACGCCTTGCGCGCCCACCTGGCCACCCATGGCGGTGACTGGACGTACGAAGAGATCGACCCCGATGTGTTTGGCGAGGAATTACAGAGCCCGGCCTATGCGGGCGTGGACCGCATCGCAGCAGTGTCGCTGGTGGTGCGCAAGCCCTCGCCGTAGGAGACCGCCCACGCTGGCATGGGCATCAGCCCGATGGGGCGATGAAGCAGGGGTCGCCATCCTTAAGGCATTGCTCCACTTCACCCACCCCATGTCTGCCATCCTCAAAGCCCCACCGCACCGCACCCACACACAACCTTCACCCATGCGCGTTGCCAGGCAACTCGCCCCGCAGCGCCCCAGCCCCTTGCGCTCGCTGTACGAACCGCTGGTCAACGGCATCCCCACCGACCCGCAACGTGCCGCTGCGGCCGACTTTTTGCGGGATGCGTTGCGCGACAGCGCGTTCGGCGTGGACGACCTGCCCCGCAGTGGCGCCGACCTGATGGCATGGATGGAAGCCAACATGCGGGCGGTGCATGACAAGTACCAAAGCTATCTCCAGTCGCGCCAGAGCGGCGCTCCGCGCAAGTATTTTGTCAACCGTGCCCACGCGCTGTACTTTCTGCGCCAGGTCGCGCCGACCAAGCTGGTGGATGGCTCGTGGTTGTATGGCCTGTGCGCCTATGCAGACAACCCGCGCCTGTCAGACCTGGTGGTGACCTATCTGGAAGAGCTGGGCAATGGCGATGCGGACAAGAACCATGTCACGCTGTACCGCGGGTTGCTGGCGCGCTATGGCCTGGATCCGGTGGATGACCTGCCGGATGCGCACTATGAGCAAGGCCTGATCCAGCTGGCGCTGGGGTGGAACGCGCAAGAGTTTCTGCCAGAGATTGTGGGCTTTAACCTGGCCTACGAGCAGCTGCCACTGCACCTGCTGATTTCTGCGTATGAACTGAACGAACTGGGCATTGATCCGTACTACTTCACGTTGCATGTGACGGTAGACAACGCCGACACGGGCCACGCCCGCCGCGCGTGCCAGGCCGCTATTGACGCCGCACCGCGCATGGACGACGGGGGTGAATACTGGCGCAGGGTGCGCGCGGGTGCCAAGCTGGGCAACCTGGGTGTGGGTTCGCTGGACGTGGTTCGGGGCTTCAACATCGACAACGAGGTGGTGCGCATCTTGGCCCACAAGGCGCCTGCCGGACACGGCGCCCACTCGGACTTTTGCAAGGTGGCTGGGCGCAAGGTGAATGACTGGTTGGCGAACCCGAAGGACGTACCGGCCTTTCTGGCGGCCTTGGAGCAGGCGGGCTGGATCAAAAAGAACCAGCCCGCCACCGAAAGCCGGTTCTGGAACCTGCTGCAGGGTGAGCGGGCAGAGATGTTCGGCGTGTTTTCGCCGTACGAGTTGCAGGTGATTCACGACTGGATTCGGGGCGAAGCGAGTGTGGACGGCGCGTCGTTTGAGGCCACCGGTGCAGCGCAAGGGGCAGACACGGTCGCCCAGGTGCCGCGCCGCCCGGTCAGCTTTCGCGCGGCCGAACGGCTGCGGCTTGCCAACGGCATCACCAGCCCGGCGAGCAACGAGCACCAATGGTTGGACACGGACCTGACCCTGTTGCGGGAGCAACTGCCCGCCCTGCCCCTTGCCGAGCAGCGCGAGCTGCTGATTCGCGCCATGTCGCCCGCACTGCACTGGACCCCTGCCGGGCTGGTGGCAACCAAAGAATTTGTCCAGCGCGCTTTTTCGGCTTGACGCGACAAGAGCCTGATAGACCGGTTTGATACCAGCCCTACCGCAGGGCTTGGGGTTGTCCTACATCGCTCACGCGGGCGCCGCACTACGTTGGAGTCTTTTCAAGGAGTTGGCCATGAGCGACGACAAAACCGAAGTGGTTCAAGACAGAAACCTCATCAGCCTGAACGAACATTACGAGGTGCGCGACTGGACCAACAGCCTGGGCGTCACTGAAATGGAATTGAGAGAAGCGGTGGCGGCCGTCGGCCCATCTGCCGACAAGGTGCGCCAATACTTGGCCTCTCAATAACTGCGCCCGTTACGGAGTTTTGCCATGGCAGAAGATCAAGGTCAAGCGCCCACATCCACCCGCACGATGTGGAAAGGCGCCATCAGTTTCGGGCTGGTGCACATCCCGGTCGGGTTGTATTCGGCCACCGCCAGCACCGGCATTGACTTTGACTGGCTCGACAAGCGGTCGATGCAGCCGG
This sequence comes from Acidovorax sp., assembly GCF_046291265.1. Classification (GTDB taxonomy): domain Bacteria; phylum Pseudomonadota; class Gammaproteobacteria; order Burkholderiales; family Burkholderiaceae_C; genus Acidovorax. Next base: position 7,821 of record NZ_JBKBTV010000057.1, read on the forward strand.
TGGGCTACAAGCGCATCAACAAGGTCACTGGCAAAGAAATCGCCAGCACTGACATCGTGAAGGGCGTGGAATACGAAGACGGGCGCTACGTGGTGTTGTCGCCTGAGGAGATAGCCACCGCGTTCCCCAAGGTCACCCAAACCATCGAGATCGAGGCGTTTCTGGACGCGGACGAGATTCCGTTTGTGTACCTGGAGCGGCCTTACTACACCGCCCCACTCAAGCGCGGCGAAAAGGTCTATGCGCTGCTGCGAGAAGCCCTGCGCAAGAGCAACAAAGTGGGTGTGGCCAAGGTGGTCATTCAGACCAAGCAGCACCTGGCGGTGTTGATCCCGTGCGGCAGAGCGCTCATCCTGAACCTGCTGCGCTGGGGCGGCGAGATCCGGTCGTTCGAGCAGTTGAACCTGCCACCGCTGGACGCCAAGGCGGCGGGTATCAAGGACGCCGAGATGACCATGGCGGTTCAGCTGATTGAAGACATGACGCAGTCGTGGGATGCCGACAACTTTCGCAACTCGTTTGCCGACCAGATCAACCAATTGGTCGAACAAAAAGCGTCCGCCGGGGACATTGCGGACGTTGCCAAGGTGGAGAGCGGCCCGGCCGTGTCGACGGGGGCCGAGGTGCTGGACCTCACGTCCCTGCTGAAGCGAAGCCTGGAGGGCAAGACGCCCAGCAACGCGGCAGGCAAATCGGCGAACAAATCATCGAACAATTCGGCCAGCAAAGCGGCGACCGGGGCGGCAGACAAGGCCCCTACCAAAAGCAAAACTGCCACGGTGACGCGCCTGCCAACAGCGCCCTCCAAACGCGCTGCCGCGAAAAAGCCCACACCCAAGGTCAAGGCCAAAAGCAAAACCGCAGCACCGGCCAAGGCTCCCAAACCCGCGGCCAAAAAACCCACCCGCCGCGCCGCATAGCCACCGGTTTTGGCCATGAAGGACACACTCGCCCCCTATCAAAAGAAACGCAACTTTGCCATCACGCCCGAACCGGCAGACGGTGGGGCGCCAGGTGTTGAAGCGCTGCAGTTTGTGATCCAGAAGCACTGGGCCAGCCGCCTGCACTATGACCTGCGACTGGAGATAGACGGCACCATGAAAAGCTGGGCCGTGCCCAAGGGGCCCAGTTTTGACCCGGCGGACAAACGCATGTCCGTGCAGGTGGAAGACCACCCGATTTCGTACAACAACTTTGAAGGCCAGATCCCGCCCAAACAGTACGGTGCGGGGCGCGTGATCATCTGGGACCGCGGTTTTTGGGAGCCACTGGGGGACGCAGCGGAAGGCTATCGCACCGGCAAGCTCAAGTTCAGATTGCACGGGCACAAGCTGCAAGGGCACTGGACCTTGGTGCGAATGCACGGTCGCGGGGATGAGCGCCAGCCGCCCTGGCTGTTGATCAAGGAGCGCGACGGGCTGGAGCGGCCTGCAGACGAGTTCAGCGTGGTGGATGAAATGCCCGACAGCGTGGCTGCCATCCCCCCGCTATCCCCGCCATCGCCCTCGTACCCACCCAAGCAGGCCCGGGCCATAACGCCAACCAAGAAACAAGCGACCACAACGCCCCGCCGTGCCAAGTCGGCCACCAAATCCACGGCGCCCCCTGACACGCCCGTCGCCCCCCTGCCCCACATGCTCGCCCCCCAGCTCGCCACGCTGGTGGATGGCCCGCCTGCAGAGGCTGATGATTGGATCTGGGAGCTGAAATTTGACGGGTACCGGTTACTGGCGCGGCTGGAGAACGGCTCGGCGCGCCTGTTCACCCGCAATGGCAACGACTGGACCGCCAAGATGCCCCGGCTGGCACAAGCCATTGAGAGCTTTCCCTTGACATCCGGATGGATCGACGGCGAGGTGCTGATGCCCGATGCACAGGGCATTCCGGACTTTCAGGCGCTGCAAAACGCGTTTGACGGCGAAGCCACGGACGCACTGGTTTTTTATGTGTTTGACCTGCCGTATGCCGACGGGCACGACCTGCGTGGCCTCCCCCTCGTAGAGCGCAGAGAGCGGCTTGAAGCCTTGGTGCAATCGTCTTCATCAGATCGCATCCGCTTCAGCGCAGCGTTTGAGGCGGTTCCGTCGGACCTGATTTCATCGGCCTGCCAACTGGGGTTTGAAGGCGTGATCGGCAAACGCAAAGACGGTGCCTACGTGTCACGCCGCAGCGGTGACTGGATCAAGCTCAAATGCACCCATCGCCAGGAGTTTGTGATTGGTGGCTACACCGACCCCCAAGGTTCGCGCACGGGGCTGGGGTCGTTGCTGCTGGGCGTACACGACCCGGACGGCGGCTTGCAATATGCGGGCAACGTCGGCACGGGGTTCAGCCAGAAGCTGCTGGTGGATCTGCACGGCCAGTTGCACCAACTCCAGGTGGCCAAAAGTCCATTTGCAAATCCACAAGCCATCGACAAAAAGGCCCATTGGGTGCGGCCCCAGTTGATGGCCGAGGTCGCCTTTGCCGAGTGGACCCAGGAGGGCCGCGTCCGCCACGCGGTGTTCAAAGGACTGCGCAGCGACAAGCCGCCCAAGGCCATCCGAAAAGAAACACCCCAGCCCATGAAGACCAAGGCAAAAACAAAGCCCGCCCCCCAAGACTCTGAAGTGGGCAGCGTGCGGGTGTCCAATGCAGACCGCGTCATCGACGCATCCACCGGGCTCACCAAACTCGATCTCGTGCGCTACTACGCCACCGTGGCGCCGCTGATGCTGCCGCACCTCAAGGCGCGGCCAACGTCGCTGGTGCGCGCGCCCGACGGGGTCGAAGGCGAGCTTTTCTTTCAGAAGCACTGGGATGCGGGGCGTGTGGTCGGGGTGCGGCAGCTGGCCCAGGCGCTTTACCCAGCCCACCCGCCGCTGCTGGAGGTCGTCAGCCCCGAGGGTTTGTTGTCTGCAGCGCAGATGAACACGGTGGAGTTTCATACCTGGAACACCCGCAAGGACAAGATCGCGCGGCCCGACCGCATCACCTTTGACCTGGACCCCGGTGAAGGCGTGGTGTGGGAACACGTGCAGGAGGCGGCCACCCTGGTGCACCTGATGCTGACCGAGCTGGAGCTGCCCGCGTTTTTGAAAACCAGCGGCGGCAAAGGGCTGCACATCGTGGTGCCCATCAAGCGCCTGCACGACTGGGACACGGTCAAGGATTTCAGCCACGCGGTGGTCCAGCATCTGGCCCGCACCATCCCACAACGGTTTGTGGCCAAAAGTGGGCCGAAGAACCGGGTGGGCAAGATTTTTGCGGACTACCTGCGCAACGGCCTGGGCGCCACCACCGCCAGCGCCTGGACCGCCCGCGCGCGCCCGGGCATGGGCGTGTCGGTGCCCGTGGCGTGGGACGAGCTGGGCAGGGTCACCAGCGGCGCGCATTGGACGGTGCAGACAGTGGGCCGCAGGCTGCGCACCGGCAATGGCCCATGGCAGGGGTATGACCAGGCGGCGGTGTCTTTGTCCGCGGCGATCAAGGCGCTGGGGCGGACGGGTTGACGGAGACGAATTGGTATCAAATTAATAGCTACTAGCGCTTATCTATCAAGCGCTAGAGGCCAATTTAGCTTGATTTTCTCCATCCCTCCGTTTTGCCCCAAACCGTTCGGGCTGAGCTTTTCGAAGCCAGGGCGCTTTTTGCGAACAGCCCTTCGACGGGCTCAGGGCGAACGGTCTATCTGAGGCTGGCACCCAATCAGGCAAATTTGGCTTGATCTTCACCATGCCTGCGTTTTGCCCCAAACCGTTCAGGCTGAGCTTGTCGAAGCCAAGGCGCGTTTGCGAACAGCCCTTCGACGGGCTCAGGGCGAACGGTCTGTTTGAGGCTGGTACCCAATCAGGCAAATTTGACTTGATCTTCACCATGCCTGCGTTTTGCCCCAAACCGTTCAGGCTGAGCTTGTCGAAGCCAGGGCGCGTTTGCGAACAGCCCTTCGACAGAACCTCAGGGCGAACGGTCTGCCTGAGGCCGGTACCTCATCATGCAAGTTGACTTGATTTCTATATCAGTGGATGTACGCAGCGGTGTGTCCGGCTCAGGCCGTCTTCAGCTCTGTCTTGCGTTCAATGATGCGCGACACCAACCCATATTCCACCGCTTCCTCGGCAGACAGCCACCGGTCGCGTTCGATGTCCAGCAGCACCTCTTCCAGCGACTTGCCGGTCTCGCGCGCGATGGTGCGGGCAATGCGCTCGCGGGCCTTGACGATTTCGCGGGCCTGGATGGCGATGTCGCTGGCCGGACCACCCGACCCACCGCTGGGCTGGTGAATCAGGAACCGCGTGTTGGGCAGGCAGTAGCGCCGCTCGCGGGGTGCTGCCAGATACAGGTGGGTGGCGGCGCTGCCCACCCAGCCCGTGCCAATCATGTTCACCGGCGCGGCAATGAAACGCACGATGTCGTGGATGGCATCGCCGGATTCGAGATGGCCGCCGGGCGAGCTGACCAGGATGTCAATGGAGTCCGCGCTGTCGGCGTCCAGCGCAATCAGGCGACGCGTGACGTCGGCCGCCATCGCGTCCGTCACAGAGCCAAAGATCAACAAGGTACGTGACTTGAACGCCTTTTCCTCCAGGTAAGAGGTGCGCGGCTCGGGGGCGCTGGTGGGCGGGGTGGTGTCTGGGGTGTCCATGGTGGTGAGAGTCCTTGTGTGTGAGCTGCCATGACGAACGGGGCGCGGTTTTCGTGACATCGGCCCGCACAAGCGGCTGTGGCAAGATTTCAAAATGCAAAATGACCGCCCCCTGCGCCCCTTGGCCCTGATTGACGCTGACCGCCACCGCCTGGTGCGCGCAGCCACCCGCCTGCTGGGCCCGGCCGACGCCGAAGATGCCGTGCAGGATGCGTATGTCCGAGCGCTGGAGGCCGAGCAGCTTGAGCTGAACGCCGCCCAAGCCTGGCTGCTGACGGTGGTGCGCAACCTGGCCATCGACCGGCTGCGCAGGCGCCAGTGGATGCAGCAGTGGGTGGCAGACATGCATGCCAGCGATACCGCCTCTGCCGCGCCCTCGGCCGAATCCGATGTGGCGCTGACGCAAGAAGCCACCCGTGCCCTGCGCCTGTTGGCGGCCTGCCTGGCACCCGAGGACGGGGCTGCGGTGCTGTTGCACGAGGTGTTCGAGGCCAGCCATGCCGAGATCGCACAGGCCGCGGGCAAGTCCGAAGCGGCAAGCCGCCAGCAGTTGCGCCGCGCACTGTTGCGGCTGCGGCAAACGCGTGATGGGTCTATGCATCCATCTCAACCCGAAGGGGAGCAAAGCGCAGAAACCGTCTTGCGCCTGTACCTGCAATCTTTGCAGCTGCGAGACCCGCAAACGCTGTGGGCCATGCTGCGCCAGCCTCCGATCCGCGCGCTGCAGGGTGCCCGCGCGGCAACCGCCCAAGCCGCATCAGCGCAACGTGGGGCCGCGCACCCCGCAACCCACTGTGGGGTTGTGCAAATGGGCGGCCAGCTGGGCCTGGTGCTGACGCTGGACGGCGTCACGCTGTGTGTGGTGCCGCTGGGCGCGCACAACGAGTACGACGCACACACTGCATTGGCATAGCAGCCCTGCGCACGGTCTGCCCGGCCGCTGTGCCAACCCGCATCAGCGAATGCCCCTGCTGCCAGGGCGCCACCGCACCGTCCACGCCATCAACAGGGCCGTGGCGACCACCCAGGCCGCTGCGGCGGGCCAGCCGTGGCGATCTACAGCACTGCCCACCAGCACGGGCCCCAGCGCCTGGCCCAGGTTGCTGCCCTGCATCAGCAGCCCTACCGCCAACGCAGCCTGTGCGGGGGTCGCGGTGATTTGTGCCACCGACGACAGCAGGCTGGCCGGAATGAGACCGCCCACGGCAGAGAACACCAGGCACAACACAAAAGCCGCCTCCGGGCCCAGCACGGGCAGGAAGATGCCCACGGCACACAGCGCCATGGTGATGGCCGCACCCGTGCAAAGGGCCTCGCGCGTCATCTTCTTCAGCAACACGCCAGCGGCAAGGTTGCCCACCATGTTGACCGCACTGGCCAACGCTGCCAGCAAGCCCACCGCTGCGGCCCCCACTTGCATGCGTTGCTGCAGCAACACCGGCAAAAAGCTGAAAAGCGCGAAGAACATCAGGCTGTAAAGCAAAAAGGTCGCGGCCAGGGCCAGTGGCGCGGGCAGCCAGACTTCGGCCATGCGCACCGGCTGCTGGGGGCCATCCGCCCCGGCCGGGGCCCGCGGCACCGCGTACACCACCACCGCCGCTGTCAAGCCAGCCACCACCGCGCCTGCGGCCCACAGGTTGCGCCAATCGCCCCACCACGGCCCGGTAAGCATGGCCAGCGCCATGCCAGCGGGCATGAAACAACTCCACAGGGCCATCGCGCCATTGCGGTCTGCCGCGCGCACCAGGCGGCCCAGCACCGTGGGCCCGGCCACGGTGATGAGCAAGAACCCCAGCCCTTCCACCACACGCGATGCCAGCAGAACCACAAAGCTATCGGTGGGCATTGCCATGGCCGCACCCAGCACGGTGGCCAACAGCCCGCTAACCAGCATGCGGCGGTCCCCCGCACGTGCAACCACCGAGCCCGCCATCACACCGCCCAGCGCACCCAACACCGCAAACGTGGCGCCCAAGCCCCCCAGCATGCCCAGGCTCAAGCCCAGCTCAGCCTGCAGTTGCGGGCCTGCGATGGCCACCTTGCCCAGGTGCAAGGCCGACACCACACCAGCGGCCACCACCACCCACACGGCACGCCAGTCGGTCAGCGGCAGCGCCAAAGGCAAGCCAACGCGGCTCATGCCACGCCCTGCGCAAGCCCGATCGCCCGCGCCAAACGTGCGACGTGTCGGCCTTGGTACCGGGCTGCGTCCAGCTCGTTTTTACTGGGCTGCCGGTCACCGCCTTGCCCGTCATCGGCCAAGGTCGACGCGCCGTAGGGCGATCCACCGGTGATCTCATCCATGCGCATCTGCCCTTTGAAGGTGTAGGGCAGACCCACCACCACCATGCCCAAGTGCAGCAGCACGGTGTGGGTCGAGAGAATGGTCGACTCCTGCCCGCCGTGCTGGCTGCCGGTCGAGGTGAACACGCTGCCCACCTTGCCCACCAGCGCATCGCGGGCCCACAGGCCACCGGCCTGGTCGAGAAAGTTCTTCATCTGCGCGGCCATGCTGCCAAAGCGCGTGGGCGTGCCCAGCACGATGGCGTCGTAGCCCGGCAACTCATCGACCGAGGCCACGGGCACGCCGTGCGCCAGTTGGTAGCCCGCCTTGCGCGACACAGACTCGGGCACCAGCTCTGGCACGCGTTTGACGGTGGCCTCGACGCCGCCTCCCAGGCTGCGGGCGCCCTCGGCCACGGCAGTGGCCATGGTTTCGATGTGGCCGTAAGACGAGTAGTAAAGAACGAGAACCTTGGTCATGGCGCAAACCTCATGGGGTGGGAATGAAGGCAGTATCTGCACTAGGACCAATCTGCGTAAGCCATAAAATATCGACCAACCTGATCTACCAGATCGATCAATGCTCGACGCCCTCACCCTCGATCAAATTCGCATGTTTGTCACCGTGGCCGAGGCAGGCAGCTTTCGCGCAGGGGCCACACGCCTGCTGCGCGCGCAGTCGGCGGTCAGCCACGCCATCGCCAACCTGGAGACGCAGCTGGACGTGCGCCTGTTTGACCGCAGTGGCCACCGCCCCACGCTGACCGCTGCGGGCGAAGCCCTGCTGGAAGACGCCCATGCCGTGCTGCTGAAAGTGGATTTCATGCGGGCGCGCGCCAGGGGCCTGGGCGAAGGGGTGGAGATTGAGCTGTCGCTGGTGGTCGACACGCTCTACCCCCTGCCCCTGATGGCCGCTGCGCTGAAGGACTTGCGCGACACCCACCCGTCGGTGCGCCTGCGCCTGACCCTTGAACCGCTGGGCGGCCCGCTGCAGGCCCTGCGCGACAAACGCTGCGATCTGGCCATCATGGCGGGCGAAGATTTTCTGGACCCGCGCATCGAAACCGAGGCGCTGCAGTCCGTGCCCATCCTGGCCGTGGCCGCACGCACCCACCCCCTGGCCCGGCGCCGCAAGTCCCTCACCGGCATCGACCTGGCCGACCACCTGCAGATCGTGTTGGAAGACCCCACGGCGCTGTCAGAGGGAAGAGACTTCGGGGTGCTGTCACCCCAGACGCTGCGGGTAGGCACACAAGACGCCAAACACGCGCTCATCGTGGCCGGAGTCGGCTGGGGCCGCCTGCCGCAGTGGGCAGTTGAGCGCGAGCTGGCCGACAAACAACTGGTGCCCCTGGCCGCCACCGCCCTCGGCCCGCAAGGCGTGGCGCAGGTGCAGACCTATCTGGCCCGCAGAACCGACCGCGCCCTGGGCGTGGCGGCAACGGCGCTGCGCAATGCATTGCACCGGCAGGCGGAAGCCCAGACCTCAGCACGCCAGCGCCGCAACAGCGGCAGCGCCGCTCGCGGGGCGCCGCCAGGTACAGGTGGGTGAATGAGCGGCAGTTCGCCAAGCTACTGGAGTTGATCCTCGACGTACGCATGGCGCGGTGATCGGAAAACTGCGCTGCTGCCAAACGCTTCCAAAACGCGGACTTACCCGGTCAAGGGCCGGGGATTTCTGCTGCGCCCAGCACACCACGGCTGGCCTGCTGCACCGTCTTTTCCACGGCCTCTCGTGTAAGCGTAGGCACAAAACTCTCGATGAAGTGGTACGCGTAACCCCGCAGCCAGGCCCCCTTGCGCAAACCCAGGCGGGTGAGGTTGACCTCGAACAGGTGGCCTGCGTCGATGAGGCGCAGGTGGCGGTCGCGCTCGGCGTCCACCGCGATCGAGGCGACGATGCCCACGCCCATGCCCAACTCCACATAGGTCTTGATCACGTCTGCGTCCATGGCGGTGAGCACGATGTCGGGGGCGATGCCCTCGCGCGCAAACGCCGCGTCGATGTGTGCGCGGCCGGTGTAGCCCAACTCGTAGGTGATGATGGGGTGGACGGCCAGCTGCTCCAGGGTCACGGGGCTGTGGTGGTCGAGCAGCGGGTGCCCCGGTGGCACGACGATGCTGTGCGTCCAGCGGTAGCACGGCAGCGTGACGAGCCCGTTGTAGCCTGCCAGCGCCTCGGTGGCCACGCCGATGTCGGCCTCGCCGCTCATCAGCATCTCGGCCACCTGGCGCGGTGAGCCCTGGTGCAGGTGCAGCGATACCTTGGGAAACAAGGCGCGAAAGTCACGCACCACCTGGGGCAGCGCGTAGCGCGCCTGCGAGTGCGTGGCCGCCACCGACAGGCGGCCGGTGGCGCTGTCGCTGAAGTCCTGCCCCGCGCGCCGCAGGTTATCGGCCTCCAGCAGCAGACGCTCCACCGTGGGCAGCAGCGCCTCGCCGGGCGGCGTAAGACCCGTAAGGCGCTTGCCAGCACGCACAAAGATCTCCACACCCAGTTCCTCCTCCAGTTCACGGATCTGGCGGCTCACGCCGGGCTGCGAGGTGTGCAGCATGTTCGCCACCTCGGTCAGATTGAAGTTACGCCGCGCGGCTTCGCGCACGGAGCGCAGTTGCTGAAAATTCATGGTGCCCTGGCAGAATTTGCTACTATTTCAGTAGCTATCAGCGCTTTATAGATAAGCGCTACAGCCATTTTTTGTACAAAATATTCGCTCAGAGCTTGGCAATCGACACTTCGGTGGCCTTGACCAGCGCCACTACGTCAGAGCCGACGATGAGGCCGAGGTCGTCCACCGAACGGGTGGTGATGACCGAGGTGACGACGCCCCACGGGGTCTCAACGTCGACCTCGGAGACGACGACGCCGCGAATGATCTCGCGCACTTTGCCTTTGAACTGGTTGCGCACATTGATGGCCTGGATGGACATGGTGAAGTTCTCCTGGGTAGAAAAAAAATGACAAAAGATCGAGGTGACCAAAGGCAGCCGGCCTACATGCCGCGCTGGCTCAGGTCCGGCACGTAGCGGTCGGCCTGGATGTCGGGCGACAGGCCATGCGTGATGACTTCATCGGTGATGGGCAGGAACTGCGCGTTCCACTGCTCCCACGCAGTGCGCAGGCGCTCGAACACCTCGGGGTGCTTGTGCCGCAGGTTGGCGCGCTCCAGCGTGTCGTCTTTCACGTCGAACAGAAACTCGTTGTCGTTGATACGGAGGTACTTGAAGCGGCCCTCACGCACGGCGCACTGGCGCTGCGCCTTGTAGCGCCAGAACAGGGTGCGCGGGTGCACAGGGGTCTGGCCCTGCAGCACGGGCAGGATGTTCTCGCCGTCGGGTGGGTAGTCCGCGCTGGGCGCCACGCCAGCCGCAGCCAGCAGCGTGGGCAGCCAGTCCATGGTGGCCGTGACCTGATCGCTCACCTGCGGTGCAATGCGTGCAGGCCAGCGCAGCAAGGTGGGCACGCGGATGCCGCCTTCGAGCAGCTCGGTCTTCTGACCGGTGAAGGGCCAGGTCTTGGAAAAGCGCTCACCGCCGTTGTCGCTGGTGAATACGACGATGGTGTTGTCGGCAATGCCCTGGTCCTGGAGCGCCTGCAGCACCTGGCCCACCGCCTTGTCGAGCGAGCGCACCATGCGAGCGTAGGTCTGCAGGTTGCCGCCGTCGTAGTGAAAGAGGTCTTTGAGGCCCAGCGAGATGTCTTCGTCCTCTGGCCCGACCCAGGGCCAGTGCGGCGCGGTGAAGTGCAGCGACAGGAAGAAGGGCTTTTGCGTGTCGCGGCTGCGCACCCAGCTAGACGCTTCGTCGGCCAGCAGCTGCGTGTAGTAGCCCACACGCTCCACCGGCACTTCGCCTTCGTACAAATCGCGCGCCACGGCGTCGCCCACGCCAGGCTTGTGCGTGAAGTAGTCGATGGCGCCGCCGTAGTTGCCAAAAAATCGGTCGTAGCCGCTCTTGAGCGGACCGAACGTGGGCAGGCTGCCCAGGTGCCATTTACCGATTAGCGCGGTGTCATAGCCTGCGTCACGCAGCAGCGACGGCAGCGTGGGGTGCTCGGGCGGCAGGCCATGCACGTGGGCCTTGCGCACCAGGGGTTCCTCCAGCCCGCCGCGCAGGCGGTACTGGTAGCGCCCGGTGATGAGCGCAAAGCGTGTGGCCGAGCACACGGCCGAGTTGGCATAGGCCTGCGTGAAGCGCACGCCCTCGCCCGCCAGCGCATCCAGCTGCGGGGTGCTGAAGTCCGTCTGGCCGTACACGCTCAGGTCGGCCCAGCCCAGGTCGTCGGCCAGGATGAAAACGATGTTGGGCGCCTGCCCTGCGGTGTCAGCGGTGATAGTGGTGCTCATGCAGCCGCCTTGGCCTTGCCGGCGGCATCGGTCTCGCGCCACTGCTTTTCCAGTTGGAGGTCCTTGACCGCCTGCTGCACGAACGTGGGCTGAAACCAGGCCTTCACGTCAAAGGGCTGGCGGATCAGCCCCAGCTTCACACCATCATCCAGCACGCCCTGGTAACCGGCGATGAAACCCTCGTCGAGCAGCGGCGAGTAGCGCGCGTTCAAGTTGTCGCCCGCCAGCTCCTCGCGGAACGACAGCTCGGGGTTGCCGCTGTTGTCGGCATACAGCTTGATGAGCGCATCGCGGTTGGCTTCTTGCGAGGCCCAGTGCGCCGCGCGCACCAGCTGGCGCACCAAGCCCTGGGCCAACTGAGGCTGCTGGGTGGCGAAATCCTCGGTGGCCAGAATGCCCGAGTTGATGGTGTAGTCCGGCCCGCGCCCCTTGGTGCTGAGCGCAATGGTGGCGCCCTGCCCCTTGAGCAGGAACAGGTCCGAGCCGCCAAACGTGGCATCGATCTGCCCGGCCACCACAGCCGCCTTGGAGGTAGGCCAGTCCATGTTGATGAGCTTCACGTCCTTCTCGGTGAGGCCCGCTGTGGCCAGCAGGTTGTCAAACGTGCGCTGGTAGGCCGTGCCCTTGAGCACGGTGACCTTCTTGCCTTTGAGGTCGGCCACGGTCTTGATGCTCACGCCCGGCGCCGTGGCCAGGTAGCTGTTGCTGCCCCGGCCGGTGGCCGCGATGAAGCGGGTGGGGGCCGCGCGCGCGGCCAATGACGGCGGCCAGGTCGCCCAGCGACACGACATCGAGCTGCTTGGCCGACAGCGCCTCGTGCACTGCCGGGCCTGCGCCACGAAAGAAGTTCCACTCGATCTTGATGCCGTCCTTGGCGAACTCTTCTTCGAGCCACTTGTTGGCCTGCAGCACAGCAAACACGCTGCCGCCCGGCGATGGTTTGCCCGCCGTGCCCAGATCGGGCGAGCCGATACGGATGACCTTGGCCGGGGCCTGCGCGCGCAGCACCATGGGGGAGGCCAGCGCGGCCGCGCCGGTGAGCAGAAGGGAGCGGCGTGTGGAGTGAAAACCGGGAGTGTGTGGTGTCATGGGAAGCTCTGGGGTCAGGGAAAAACTGGGTCAACATCAAACGGCAAACTGCCATTGCGAGGCGGGCGGGATGTGCTCGCCACGCCTCAAGGGAGGCTCGGCCAGGTCGGCTGCGGGGTGGCCAGAAAATTCCTTGAGCACGCTGTCTTTGACGGCGGTGAACGCGTACGAGGTGCGCTCGCGCGGGTGGGGCAAGTCCACGGGCACGGTGCGGCGGATGCGGCCCGGGCGCGGCTCCATCACCACCACGCGGTCGCCCAGGTACACGGCCTCCTCCACGTCGTGGGTCACCAGGATCATGGTGATGCCCTCTTGCTGCCAAATTCGGTGCAGCTCCTGCTGCAGATGGGCGCGGGTCATGGCGTCGAGCGCGCCAAAGGGTTCGTCCAGCAGCAGGATGTCGGGCCGGTTGACCAGCGCCCGCGCAATCGCCACACGCTGCGACATGCCGCCCGACAGCTGGTGCGGGTAAGCCGTCTCAAAGCCTTGCAGGCCCACCAGGGCGATGTGCTCGCGCACCGTGGCGCGCTGCTGGCCTTCAGTCAGGCTGGAGTTGAGCAGGCCCAGCGCCACGTTCTTCTCGACCGTGAGCCAGGGGAAGAGGCGATGCTCCTGAAACACGATGCCCCGGTTGAGGCTGGTGCCCACGATGCGCTCGCCGTTGAGCAATATCTCGCCCTGGTAGTCACCCTCCAGGCCAATGACCAGGCGCAGCAGCGTGGATTTTCCGCAACCGCTTGAGCCCACGATGCTCACGAACTCGCCGGGTTCGATGGTGAGATGGATGTCCTGCAGCACGGGCAGCGCTTCGCCCTTGACCTCGTACTGCTTGTTCAGGCCGCGAATGGCCAGGGTGCCGGCATGTGCCATGGTGTGTGTTTCCTCTTCAAATGACGTTGTTCTTGGCTATGGTTCGAAACTGGCGCGGCCGAGGCGAGTGCCGCCGGGGAACTGGCTCTGCCAGGCCCCTGGGGGCGTCCCCCTGAGGGGGATGTCGCGCAGCGACGCAGGGGGCATCAATACCGCGCTCCGGTGCGGTCGCGCCAGGCGAGCAAGCGCTTTTCCAGAACGGTCAATACCCAGTTCAAGACAAAGCCCACCAGGCCCACCACCACCACGCCAAACAGCACCAGGTCCATCCAGAAGTGCTCGCGCCCGTCGATCAGCGTGTTGCCGATGCCCTTGCCCGATGCCAGCAGGTACTCGGCGCCCAGGGTGGCCAGCCAGGTGTAGATGAGCGACAGCTGGATGCCCGTGAAAAGCGAGGGCGCGGCCGCAGGCGCCACCACGCGGCGCAACGTTTGCCACACGCTGAACTCGTACACACGGGCCACCTCCAGGTATTCACGCGGCACGCTGCGCAGGCCCTCAAAGGTGTTGAGCACCACCGGGAAGAACGCGGCCATGGCCACGAAGGCAATCTTGGCCGCGTCGCCCAGGCCAAACCACATCGACAGCATCGGAATCCACGCAAACAGGGATATCTGTTTGAGCGTGTGGAACGTGGGGCCCACCAGCCGCTCAGCCCAGCGTGACCAGCCCAGCAAAGCGCCCACCGCCAGTCCGACGCTGGAGCCGATCACAAACCCCCAGCCCATGCGCCACAGGCTGGCCGACAGCGCCACCCACAACTCGCCGCTGGCCACCTGGCCCACGCCGCGCTGCCACACGGCCAGCGGCGACACAAGCAAGGGCGAGGTCGAGCCGCCCCACTCCACCGCCGCCCACCACACCGTCAGGATGAGCGCGGGCAGCACCCAGCCGCGCAGGCGCTGCGGCACCCTTTGAAAAACGTTCAATGGCACGTTCAAGGAAGACATCTGCACACCCCGCTCAAAGACCTGGCTTGCGCCAGCGCAGCAACCACGCTTCGGACGTGGCCAGCAATTTGTCGATCACAAAACCCACGATGCCCACGGCCAGCACCGCGGCCAGCACCACGTCCAGCTGAAAAAGCTGGCGGCCGTAGACGATGAGAAACCCGATGCCCTCAGACGACGCCAGCAGCTCCACCACCACCAGCGCCAGCCACGCATGCGTGAGGCCGTAGCGCACGCCGTTCCAGATGGGCGCCGTGGCCGCCGGAAACACCACCTTGCGCAGCATCTGCCAGCGCGTGAAGCCATACACGCGCGCCACCTCCACCAGGCGGTTGGGCACGTTCTGAATGCCCTGGCAGGTGTTGATCGCCACCGGCACCAGCGCCGCCTTGGCGATCAGCAAAAACTTGAGTCCCTCGTCGATGCCCACCACCAGGATCAGCAGCGGCAGCCAGCCAATCACCGGCACCTGGCTGAAGGCCTTGAACAGCGGAAACACATAGTCGCGGAACGTGGGAGACAGGCCCATGGCGCCCCCCAGCAGCAGGCCCAACGCCAGGCCGATGCCAAAGCCCGCAAACACGCGGACCATGCTGATGGTGAGGTGGTCCCACAGCTCGCCACTGGCCAGCAGCTCGCCAAACACCTTGAACACCGCGGCTGGGGGCGGCAGCACCTGCTCGGGCACCCAGCCCAGCACGGCGGAAAGTTGCCACACGGCCAGCAGCGCCAGCGGAAAAGGCCAGGCCCACAACCAGCGCCAGCTCCAATTCCATGGGCCAGCTTTGCTGCGCTGCGGCGGCACTGTTGCGTGCTGTGCTGGCGTCGGCAATGCCGCTGCGCCGCCGCCTTGGGCAGTGGCATTCAACAACGGGGTTGTCATCGGGAAAATCCTTTCTTATTTCTACAAACCTGCCTGCAGGCCGTCGGGACGTGCCCACATGCAGGCTCTTAACAACCAAATGGAATGTAAAACACGTTTGTTATAAACATAAATAGTTAATACTCATATGCAATGACAAAGATGTTTACGGCATGAGCACTGCTTGGGGGCGGTATATCGAAGGCGATGTGCCGGCCCCAAAAAAAAACCCGCCACGCAACGGGTGCGGGCGGGTTATCAAAGCGCCTCACGCGCCCCCCAGGTCCTGCAAAGTCAGAGTGCTGCCGGCGTTCCATTGGCTCCATACACGGGCCAGTAGCTTTCGAGCTTGAGTTCCTTGAGCGCGGCATCGAGGTAGCGGCGGTCAAACCAGCTATCGATCTCGGGCTTCTTTCGGATCAGCTTGAGCTTGTAGGCCTCGTCCGCCGCGTCCTTGTAGCGCGCCACCAGGAACGGGTCGAGCAGCGGCGACAGGCGCACGCGCAGCGGCTGGCCGATGAAGTCCTCGCGCCAGACCTTCTCGGCATACTCGGCTTTGCCCCATTGCGCAAACAGCTCGGCGCGGCGGTTCTCGTCGGAGTATTTGTGGGCGTACTGCACCACCGTCTTGACCACCCGCTCCACCACCTTCGGGTGGCGCGCGGCAAAGTCGTCGGTCACCAGCAGTGCCGTCTGGCGCGTGTACTTGTACGAGTCTTCAGCGGCGGACCAGACCACCTTGGCCAAGCCCTGGTCGCGCAAGCGGAACAAGCCCACGTAGCCGAAGGCCGCGTCCACGTCCTTGCCAATGAGCGCGGCGTCCGCGCTGGGGAAATCCAGATTGACCAGTTTCACGTCGCGTTCGCTCAGGCCCTTGTCGGCCAAGGCGCGCACGGCAGCCAGGTGCAGGTTGGTGCCCTTGAATACCGCCACCTTGCGGCCCTTGAGATCTTCCAGACGCCGGATGTTTGAATCGGGCGGCACTGCCAGGTACAGCCCGCCGCGCACCCCGCTGCCCAGAATGACCTTGGTCTTCACGTCGCTAGCGCGGTGCACGATGGAAGGCAGGTCGCCCTGCCAGGCAAAGTCAAGCTGCTTGTTAACCAGGGCCTCGTTCACGGCGGGGCCTGCGCCCTTGAAGAAGGTCCATTGCACCTTCACGCCGTCTTTCTTGAATTCCTCTTCCAGCGCACCGTCGGTATAGGCCAGCGCGGCCGACGTGCCGCCGTGGCGCACCGGGTCGCTGCCCACCCCGCCTGTGGCAATGCCAATGCGGATCACCTTCAGCGGCTCGGGCGCCTGCGCTGCTGCGCCTCCGGCCCAAAGACCCAGGGACAAGCCCAGCCCCAATGCGGCGCCTGCCGCCGCCGCAGCTCGGGTGAGCGCTTTTTTCCATCGCGTGTTTTTCATGTGTTGGCCTTTCGTGCGTGTTGTCAGAACGGTTTGCACGCGCCATCAGCGGCGTGCACTGGTGGCAACTCTAGGCAAGCAAGGCACCAGGGCCAACGACCAAAAACAGATATCGAAATGTGCACAAGCCGGGGTGACGCGGCCTGGTGGCGCGCGCGGTTTTCCGACTATGCATATGCGAACTGCTTCGTTGATGGGCTGCGTGGGGGCTGTCCCAATGGCGGGGCAGTTCTCTTTCATCACCCCCGTTTTCAGAAAGCAACGCCATGTCCAAGATCAACGACTTGCATCCCACGTTCACCCGCTTTGCGGTAGAGCCCTACACCCCCACCATCGGCGCCGTCATCCACGACCTGGACCTGCGCCAGCCGCTGGACGCCGCCACGCAGGCCGAGCTGCGCCAGGCACTGGCCGTGCATGAGGTGCTGTTCTTTCGCGACCAGCACATCACCCCACCGCAGCAGGTGGACTTCACCCGATCTTTTGGCAACGTGGCCGAGGTCAAGGCGTTCTTCCCCCGGCTGGACCAACACCCCGAGATCGAGATCGTGGAGAGCACCGCCGACCGCCCCAAGGCGTCGAGCAACTGGCATGCCGACATCACCTGGCGCGAGCAGCCGCCGCTGGGCACTAGCCTGTATGCGCAGGTGGTTCCTGCCAGCGGCGGCGACACGTTGTGGGCCAGCCTGACAGCTGCCTACGCCAGCCTGCCGCCCGCATTCCAGGCCTACCTGGAAACACTCACCGCCGTGCACACCTGGGAGATCAGTGGCTGGACGGAATACCTGCTTGCCAAGGACGCCACCGGTGACCAACTGCGCGAAGCGCGTGCCAAGTACCCGCCGGTGGAGCACCCGGTGGTGCGCGTGCACCCCATCACGGGCAAGAAGATCCTGTACGTGAACTCCACCTTCACCAGCCACATCAAGGGCCTGCCCCGCGTGCAGAGCGACGCCCTGCTGACCCAGCTGTTTGCACTGCCCCAGGTTCCCGAGTTCCAGGCCCGCCTGCGCTGGCAAGAGGGCACGCTGGCGGTGTGGGACAACCGGTCCACCCAGCACTACGCCGTGGGCGACTTCTTCCCGCAGCACCGCAAGCTGCACCGGATCACAGTGACGGACTAACCCCCCCCTGAGTCGCCTGCGGCGCCATCCCCCCAGGGGGACGCACCCCTTGGCCCGGCAAAGCCGGTTCCACGGGTGCCCTCGCCCTGGCCGTGCCGGTTTCGCAGGCTGCGAGCAATGCAAACAAACCTCTGGACACCAACATGACCCAACAACAAGCACAAAAAAAACTGCGCCTGGGCGCCTTCATCATGGCCACGGGCCACCACGTTGCGGCCTGGCGCCATCCCGGCTCGCAGGTTGATTCCGGCGTCAATATCGACCACTACATCGAGGTGGCGCAAACGGCAGAGCGCGGCCTGTTCGACCAGGTGTTCGTTGCCGACAGCCCCGGCGTGTGGCACAAGGGCGACCGCGAGTCCTTCAGCCGTCAGGGCCGCATTTCGCACTTCGAGCCCGTCACGCTGTGGGCTGCGCTGTCGGCCGTCACCAAGCACATCGGCTTTGTGGCCACCGCGTCCACTACCTACGAAGACCCGTACCTGCTGGCACGCAAGTTTGCATCGCTCGACCACATCAGCAAGGGCCGCGCCGCCTGGAACGTGGTGACGACCAGCGCCGAAAACGTCTACGGCAACTTTGGCCTCGACACCCACCCCGACCCCGCCACGCGCTACGAGCGCGCCCACGAGTTTGTGGACGTGGTCAAGGGCCTGTGGGACAGCTTTGACGACGACGCCCTGGTGCGCGACCAGGCCTCGGGCATCTACTTCGACCCGGATAAGCTGCACGCACTGAACCATGTGGGCAAGCACCTCAAGGTGCAGGGGCCGCTGAACATCGAACGCTCGGCGCAGGGCCATCCCGTCATCGTGCAGGCCGGCTCGTCCGAAGACGGCAAGGAACTGGCCGCCGCCACGGCCGAAGCCATCTTTACCGCCTGGACCAGCCTGGCCGAAGCGCAGGCCTTCTACAAAGACGTGAAAGGCCGCATGGCCAAATACGGCCGACAGCCCGAAGAGTTGCTGGTGCTGCCGGGCATCTCCCCAGTGATTGGCCGCACCGACGAAGAAGCCCAGGCCAAGTGGGCCGAGCTGCAGGCGCTGATCCACCCCAGCGTGGGCCTGGCCACGTTGACGCCCTTCTGGCCCGGCGAAGACCTATCGAAGTGGAACCTGGATGCCCCGCCGCCGTACATCCCCGAGCCGCCCAAGGGCATCAACAGCCGCGCCCACGTGGTGCTGGAACTGGCCCGGCGCGAGAAATACACCGTGCGCCAGCTCTATGAATACCTGGCCGGTGCGCGCGGCCACTGGGTGGTGGTGGGCACGCCCGAGACCATTGCCGACCGCATGCAGGAATGGTTTGAAAACGGCGCCGCCGATGGCTTCAACGTGATGCCGCCCGTGCTGCCCGAGTCGCTCAACGAGTTTGTGGACCTGGTGGTGCCCGAGCTGCAGCGGCGTGGCCTGTTCCGCACACAGTACGAAGGCAAAACGCTGCGCGAGAACCTGGGGCTGGCACGGCCCGCTAGCCGGTACGCAACGCAGTTGGCCAAAGCGGCATAGGCGCCCCATTTCCCGTATTTTCCGCATTGCCCGCCGTGCACCACAGGCCCACCACAGCCCGGAGCGCGGCTATGCGCCACCGGGCACAGCCGCCGGATTGGGATAACTCGGCGGGCGCGGCGCCCCCGCCTTCACGCGGCGCACAGGTAAATCGGTGGCGAGACGCTGGCGGGCCAAAGCGCGGGACGCGCGTTCCACGTTGTGCGGCACTACCAGCACATCCGCGCGCGCCTGGCGCACGATGCGTTGCGCCACGCTCTCAAACACCAGGTCAGACAGCGCGGAGGCCGGGTGCTTGCCCACCACGATCAGATCCGCCGCCGTGTTCTGCTGCTGCACCACCACCTGCCGGGCAGGGTCGCCCCGACGGAGGGAAGACGACAGCCGGTTGCGCCGGGCGTCGTACGAATCGGTCAGCGTGAACATCCGGGTTTGCGCATGGCGTCGGCACTCCTCCCGGTAGGTCTGAATGGCCCGCTCGGACACTTCGGCATACCGAAGCTTGCCCTCGTTGACCGTGCTGATGGCATGAAACAGCTCGACCCGCGCCGTGGGATGCAGCGCAAAGCCCAGCTCGACCAACCGGTGCGACACCTCCGAAAAATCCACCGCCACCACTAGGCTTTGGTACGGCTGGTCAGCACCATTGCGCACCACGATCACGGGGCGCGGGCAGGAGCGAAGCATCTGGAGGGTCGGGTGCAGGCAGAACCACGCGCGCAGTCCCCGCTCCGGCGCCATGCCCCACACCACCAGGTCAACAGCCGCCGCCTCGCGGGCAATGTCTACCGCCGAGAAGTCGATGCGCGTTGCCGCGTGGACATGAATATGGTGCCGCTGCCGGAGCTGCAGCGCGTGGTGCGACAGGCGCACAGCCGCATCCGGCGGCGTGCCTCACCAGGGTGGGCCAAATAAACGAGCGTCAGCGGCGCACGGTGCTCAGCGTACAGCAGCGCAGCCCGCGCGAGCGCGTGGCCTCCTTGCTGGGAGAAATCGGTGACGGCGAGGATGGAACGAGGGGTCATTGCAAAACGTCCTTTGGTTTTGAACAGCGCGCACCCATGCAGCGGCGGCCCCTGCAGAAAAGACGGCGCCGGGTGGGTGACAGAGATGGTGGGCGCGGCCCGTGGCGGGCCGCAGGTTTGTGGCTACGTGAGGTAGTCGCCGGTGGCCTCGGGCTGGAACTGAATGCTCTCCACGACGGCCGCGCACTCTTCACCGTGTGGCGTGTGCCACTTGGCCACATCCCCGGTCCGCAGGCCCAGCAGGCTGATGCCCACCGGCGACAGCACCGAGATAAAACCCGCTGCAGGCTCGGCATCCTGCGGGTAGCAAACCGTCAGCACCTGGCGCCTGTGGGTGTGCACATCCACCAGCTCCACGCGCGAATACATGGTGACCACATTGGCCTGCACCGTGCGCGAGCTGGTGACATCTGCATTGGCCAGCAGATCGTCCAGAACAGGGGGAAATTGCCGGTTGACCAGCTTGGTCAGGCGCGAATAGTCCAGATCGGTGAGCGTGCGCTCGCCGTGAACCACAACATCAACATCAACATCAACAACAACTGCTGCATGCATAAAAAGCACTCCATCAAATGCGGCTGTCGCCCTGCGAAAACAGAACGGCCGCGACCGCGCGAGGCTGGTGCCCGGCGGTGGATGGTGGCGCTAACAGGGGATGA
The DNA here is from genome assembly GCF_046291265.1 of Acidovorax sp. Classification (GTDB taxonomy): domain Bacteria; phylum Pseudomonadota; class Gammaproteobacteria; order Burkholderiales; family Burkholderiaceae_C; genus Acidovorax. Next base: position 28,571 of record NZ_JBKBTV010000057.1, read on the forward strand.
GGAGAGGGGTGCCGCCGGGCTTAGGAATGTGCTGGCGTCAGCTGACGACGCGCGTTTTTCTTGGCCACCGCTCGCGCGCAAGCCGCTGCGTGGAGCAGTGCTGTCAGGGCGGCAAAAGTGCAAACCAAGAGGGTCGTCATGGGCGGGAGTGTAGGCCGCGTGGGGTAATTTGCAGTTAATGGCCCCAGGGTTCTTGCCAGATAGAGGGTGGAGGGGGAACTCATTTTTTGATAGCTGCTAGCGCTTATATATCAAGCGCTAGAGGCCTATTTGGCTTGAAATCTACATACCTCGGATCTGCCCGTGTCCGTTCGGGCTGCGTCTGTCGAAGCCATGGAACGCTATGGAGACAGCCTCGACCCGTCCGCGTTGCCGACCAGTTTAAACATCGTCACTTTGCTTTCCGCCGGGACCATGCGTCAGATGGAGCCTTGCGAGTTGCTTCCCAGCCTACCGGAAGATCAATCAATCCTTTCAGCGACGGATCAAGCTCCAGGGCGATTGCCTTAGGCAGAACAACAGGCTTGCCTCTCAATGGTCCACCGTCGTAAAGCTGCCAGCTTCCTGGTCCGTTCTCGTGCAGCACGCGAAGTACAGGCTTCTGTTTCGATGCAACCGCCTCGGTAGCAATGACTATCGGATCAAGTGGGTCTTCCCAAGAAGTCGCGCGTGCCGGAACAAGCTGCGTTGCCAAGAGGAGCGACGCGAGGACGATGCGCATGGTTGATGCTTAACGTTGAATCTATGCGGCGGACCGTGGCTTGCCGCGAGACGCCCACTTGAGCGACCCGTTAGGCCGCATTGGTTGAAGTACGGTAGACCACCTTGAACCGCTCGCAGGCAACGAGCATGCTTTCAGCAAACTCGCGGCCTGCTCGGGCGCATTCTCGCGTGAAGTACTGTCGATGAGCCTCTCGCCAGAACGACAACGAACCATCCCCTTCTCCTTCCGTGGCGGCGAACTCGGAGCTGACTTCGCTGAACGGTAAGACCTCGACCGCTTCAGTTTCAATGATGCACAGCGGCTCGCCCGACCAGTTGGTGACGATACTGAGGTCGCCCGATACGGGAATTCGCCTTCCCTCTGCTTCGCAGGACCAGACTGATCCCGCTGTTGCGCGCTCGGTGCCGCTAAGCACAAGTTCGGCAAGTTCATTTGCCAGTTCCTCACTGTCGCCAAAGATGCACACCTCGTAGAAGCGGGCAGCATCCACGCCACCGGTGGCCTTGGCAAACGCATTCCAGAAACCACTCAGATGATCAGGTATTCGAATGTTCATGATCGTGCGGCCTAAACGATTGAGATGAGAGGCGTGACCCGGCTTGCCGGGCATGTCAGCTCGATGGGAGGGCTAGTCGTCAGCAAGGTAACCCCGTTCTATCTGTTGTTGCCGATTCTCAAAGACAGCCATCGCAGTCTTCATGCGGAGGAAACCGAACTTCCGATAGAACGGCTCTTTTCCAGGAACCGCGTACAGGATGATCTTCTTGTGCCCTTGTGATGCCTCGACAAGATGGATCACCACTTGCTTACCGAGCCCCGTACCTTGATAGCCTGGGAGGACGGCAATATCGCAGATGTACGAGCAGTCGCAACCATCAGCCAGTGCTCTTCCCACAGCAACGAGCGTGGTGTCGTCGTATACGAAGCACGTGAACATGCTGTTAGAAAAGACCTTCCGAAGATGCTCCGCATTTTTATCGCCAAGCGGAGCTGCGCGATACAACGCCGACAGTTCTTCCCAGTCCACTCCGTCGATCACGTATTTCCATTCAAGCGCCATGTGGTGTCTCCTGTAAAACTCAACGAAATAACTAAGCCGACCGCCGAAGGCGGGTCGGCTTGAGTGGCGAGTCAGAGGCTCTTTGCATAGCGTTCAATAAGCACAGCAGCTAGTGCAACAACTATACCTATGAGAATTCCTGAGCCGATTGAGAAAGCTCTATCAAATCTTTTAGTTCTTGCTTCGCTAATTGCAATTTCACCTAGCCCAGACATGGAAAATATTTGACCTTTAAGTGTTTCTCCATTGCCATGAATAGAGTAGCTGTGATTCTTGTATGAGGCTGATTTTTCCGCATTACTCATAGCGAAGAGCTTCCAAGCCAGCAATTGTTCCTTTGATGCATGTCCCGACGATTGATTGGTTTTCTCATCTGGTATCCATGGGTCATCTACAAGCCCCCTCTTAATCAAGCTGGCTAACACATAAAAATCCCGATGATCTCCATGAATTTTTGGAATTATTTTTGATATCTCTTCCAGAGTAAGCTCACCGTGCTTCTCTAATGCCAGAAGTATCTGAATTGCGGTGGAGTTCATGATTTCCAACGGCCAAAGTAAGACACCCGCAGTGGGCGGATCGGTTTGACTCCCGGGTTAGGATAAAAGCGATTTTCCAATGACATAACCGATAAATGCCGCTGGCAAATAAAAAATAGTGGATAGTCCAAGCATCGTCCCCAAGTCAGTTCCATCCTCTTTTTCCCTATTGCTGCTCTGACGGATGAAGTAATACTGAACACTAAATGAAATAAGCATAGCCACATAGATATTTGCGGATAGCAGACCAAGAACAAAGCCACAAATAACGCTCGGAGCTACATGACTGAAAAAATCTTTCATCTATACCTAACGAGATGCAACCCTGCGAAACATGCTGGACTGTACGGATATTCTGGGCACTAATCTCTCCTGGAATAGGCTTGCAGCTTGGGATTTCGGACAAACTGCTGGGCAAAGGCACAGGTATAAAAATTCCAACAAACGCGGCATGCCGTTTCGGTCGGGACTATAACTTTGATGTACCGGCAGTGGTTGATCGCTGAAGCCCAACTATTCCGACCAACAAGCTGCGTGAAGTCATCATGTAGCAGCACACCCGGCACAGCCTCAGTGCCGAATCGCCTCAGAAAAATGCTGCTTTCGCAGCCCCCAGCGCTGAGTCAGCTCACATCGCGAGACATCAACAACCGTAAACCCGCATACGCAAAAACGGCCGACAAAGTCGCGTTGAACCACCGTTGGGTTTTCAGATATGCAGAGCGCGCCACCGTTGTAGAAAACGCGATGGCATACCCAAAGAATACACACGCCCCCAGCGCCGCGCAGGACGCCACCACCGCAAACGCATGCCCCTGGCGTGAGCCAGGCGGGAGCGCCAGAGCGACGATAGAAAGCCAGACGAAGATGGCCTTGGGGTTGGTGATGTGCATACCCAGGCCATTGGCGAACGCCCGCGCGTTGGAGGCTGCTTCAATCTGAGCTGACTGCGTTGGTGTGTGGGGCGCCCACGCGGAGCGCGCTGCTTTCCAGGACAGGTACAGCAAGTAGGCTCCGCCCAGCAGCTTGAGCAAGACCATGGTCCATGAGTAGGTGAGCATGAAGGCTGACAAGCCCAGTGCCGCCGCCAGGCCCCAGGCGAGCGAACCGCAAACCACACCTGCCGCCAACGCCATGGCCTGCCTGCGGCCTTGGGACATGGCGGTGGCCATGATGGCCATGTTGCTTGGCCCGGGGCTCGCAACACCCAGGGCGTAAGCCGACAGTGCGATGGCCAGCGAAGGTGAGAGAAAGTCCGCAGTCATGGGTGGGGTGGTGCTGCGTCGCCTGAAGGCACGCCGCCGGCGCCGCCCCCCGGGGCCAAGG
>NZ_JBKBTV010000058.1:0-30489 GCF_046291265.1 Acidovorax sp.
AGGCCAGCGCCTGGCCGATGCCGCTGGACGCTCCGGTGATGAAGGCACGGGGTGGGGTCATTCAGGCTCCGGCAGAGGGACACAAGGGGCTGGGCGGAACAGCACAGCACAACGGGCAGGCTACTTTGCCGCGCCGGGCAACAGCACACCCCGTACACGTCCGCGCAACTGCAGCACCTGGTCGAGGTTGTCGTAGTCCATGCCATCTGCCGTGAAACGGTCTTCACCCCGGGTCAGTGTGACCGGCTGGTCCGACCGCACCCGCTCGGTGTTGGTGAACGCATGCAGAAACTCGCCGCGAAACTCCAGGCGGGGTTGGGCGGGTGTCCCGGCCTTGGCGGGCACAGGCTCGCGCGTGACGATGGCGTTGCCAAACAGTTGCACCTCGGTGCCGTCGGCATTGGTCAACGCGCGGTTGGCCGTTGCGACGGTACGGCGGCCTTCAGGGCTGACCGAACGCATGTTGACCTTGTCGATCTCCAGCGTGTCGGTGTCGGGGTAATGCCGTGCGACCTCACCCTGCACTTCGCTTTGCAGGCGGCCAGCGGCGTCAAAGCTCTTGACCGAGAAGGTCTTCATAAAGTAATCGGGCTGGTGCCCCAGCGGGCGCTCGATGGTGGGCAGTTGCGGCATGGGCGCATTGCGCACCAGCCACCAGGTGCCCAACGCCAGCAGACCCATCAGCATCACGGGCAGATACAGCGACACCTGCTCCCAGCCTTGGCGGATTCTGCGGATCATGCGGTGTAGTCCGCCAGCAAAGTCGCATAACGGCCTGTGGCCATCAGCAGCAAGTCGCACAGCTCGCGTGCAGCGCCGTCGCCGCCGCGGGCCTGCGTGATGAAGTGCGCCGCATGGCGGACCTCTGCCTGGGCATTGGCGGGGGCACAGGCGAACGCGCTGCGGCGCATGACGGGAAGATCGGGCCAGTCGTCGCCCATGGCGGACGCCTGCGCCCAGTCCAGGCCCAGGGTCGCCAGGATCTTTTCAGCCGCCGGGCGCTTGTCCTCGGTGCCAAACACGGCGTGTTCCACGCCCAGGGCTTTGAGCCGCACGCGCAGCGGTGCCGAATCACGCCCCGTGATCACCGCAGGCGTGATGCCCGCCTTCTGCAGCAACTTGAGGCCATGGCCGTCCAGCGTATTGAAGCGCTTGATCGTTTCGCCCGACTCGCTGAAATACAGGCTGCCATCGGTCAGCACACCATCTACATCGAAAAAAGCCACGCGCACGCCCTGGGCGCGCAGCAGCAGCTCTGGTGGGAATTGCAGCACGGGGTGTGTCATATCACCTTCGCGCGCATCAGGTCACCAATGTGCACGACGCCGCTCAGCACGCCCGCTGCATCCACCACCAGCACACTGGTAATGGCGTGGGCTTCCATCAGCTCGGCGGCGTCCACCGCCAGCGCTTCAGGGGCGATGCGGCGCGGGCTGGCGTGCATGACCTGACTGGCCGTGGCCGACCGGAGGTCGGCGCCTGCTTCGATACGGCGGCGCAGATCCCCGTCGGTGAAGATGCCCAGCACCTGCCCGGCTGCGTCGACGATGGCCGAGGCCCCGAGCCCCTTGGCGCTCATCTCGCGCATCAGGTCGCTGAAAGATGCGTCGGGCCCCACGCGCGGGATGGCGGTGCCCGTGCGCATCACGTCTCGAACATGGGTCAGCAGACGGCGGCCCAGCGCGCCACCGGGGTGGGAGCGGGCGAAGTCCTCGGGGCGAAACCCCCGCGCGTCCAGCAACGCCACCGCCAGCGCGTCGCCCAGCGCCAACTGCGCCGTGGTGCTTGCGGTGGGGGCCAGCTGCAGGGGGCAGGCTTCGCGCTCAACGCTGCTGTCGAGCACGATGTCGGCATGCTGGGCCAGGGTGGACTGCGGACGGCCCGTGATGGCCACCAGCGTGGCCCCCAGGCGCTTGATCACCGGGAGCAAGGTGGTCACTTCATCGACCTCGCCGCTGTTGGACAGCGCCAGCACCAGGTCGATGGACTTGATCATGCCCAGATCGCCATGGCTCGCCTCCGCCGGATGCACAAACATGGCCGGTGTGCCCGTCGACGCCAGTGTGGCGGCGATCTTGCGGCCGATGTGGCCGCTTTTGCCGATGCCCATCACCACCACCCGGCCACGCACCGCCAAAATGGCCTGCACTGCGTTGGCGAACGAGTCGCCCACACGGGTTTTGAGCCCCAGGACGGCTGCAGCTTCGATGTCAAAGGTTTCGCGGGCCAGGCGCAGGGCCTGTTCAGCGTCAAAAGGGGGCAGCGCGGCGGGGGCGGGAGTCATCCGGCGATTCTATCGACCGGGCATGCGCCAACCGCATGTGATGTTTTTGGCCGCCGCTTGCAGCAGGGCAAGGCGTGCGGCAGAAATGACCGTGCTCCTGACGCAGGGCTCGGATAGCATCGACGCCATGTCTTCCCTTGCCCTGACTCTGCTTTATCTGCTGGCCGCAGTTCTGGGCGTGGTGGTGTGCCGCAGCCTCAAGCTGCCACCCATGCTGGGCTACCTTGCCGCCGGGGTGCTGATTGGCCCGCATGCGCTGGCCTTGGCGCAGAACTCGGAAGGCGTGCGGCACCTGGGCGAGTTTGGGGTGGTGTTTCTGATGTTTGCCATCGGGCTCGAATTCAGCCTGCCCAAGCTGCGCGCCATGCGCAAGCTGGTGTTTGGCCTGGGGCTGATGCAGGTGGTGCTGACCATGGCGGTGGTCACAGGCGCGGCGCTGCTACTGTCGCGCTGGGTGGGCGGCGTGTGGGACATGGGCTGGCAGACGGCGCTGGCGCTGTCGGGGGTCATGGCCTTGAGCAGCACCGCCATTGTCGTCAAGCTGATGGCCGAGCGTGCCGAGCTGGAAAGCCAGCACGGCCGGCGCGTGATGGGCATTCTGCTGTTCCAGGACCTGGCTGTGGTGCCTTTGCTGGTGCTCATCCCGGCGCTCAGCTCGTCCCCCGACCAGTTGCTGACCTCGCTGGGCTGGGCGCTGATCAAGGCCACGGTGCTGGTGGGCCTGCTGCTGACCGGCGGGCAGCGGTTCATGCGCTGGTGGCTCACGCTGGTGGCGCGGCGCAAGAGCGAGGAGCTGTTCATGCTCAACCTGCTGCTGATCACGTTGGGCCTGGCGTGGCTGACCGAGCTGGCGGGGCTGAGCCTGGCGCTGGGTGCCTTCATTGCGGGTGTTCTGGTGTCCGAGACGGAATACCGCCACCAAGTGGGCACGGACATCCGCCCATTTCACGACGTGCTGCTGGGGCTGTTTTTCATCACCATCGGCATGATGCTGGACTGGCACATCCTGGTGGACCGCTGGGGGCTGGTGCTGGCGCTGCTGACGGTGCCGCTGCTGGTCAAACTGGTGATTATTCTGGTGCTGGCGCGCAGCATGGGCGCGACCACCGGGGTGGCGCTGCGCACGGGGCTGTACCTGGCGCAGGCGGGCGAGTTCGGTTTTGTGCTGCTGTCGCTCACCCAAAGCAACGGACTGGTGCAACCAGCGCTCATGAACCCCATCCTCGCGGCCATGGTGCTGTCGATGCTGGCCACGCCGTTTCTCATCATGTACAGCAACCGCATCGTGATGAAGCTGGTGGCCAGCGACTGGCTGCAGCAGTCGCTGCAGATGACCTCCATCGCACGCAAGTCCATCAACACCAGCAAGCACGTGATCATCTGCGGCTACGGCCGCTGCGGCCAGAACCTGGCGCGCATGCTGGAGCATGAAGGCATCCCCTACATGGCGCTCGACCTGGACCCGGACCGCGTGCGCCAGGCGGCTGCGGCCGGCGATTCGGTGGTGTATGGCGACGCCACCCGGCTGCAGGCGCTGATGGCGGCAGGCCTGGTGCGTGCCAGCGCCGTGGCCATTACCTACATCGACGTGCCCGCCGCGCTGAAGGTGCTTGCCAACACGCGGTCCCACGCGCCGCAGGTGCCGGTGGTGGTGCGCACGCAGGACGACCTGCACCTGGACAAACTGCAGGCGGCCGGTGCCACCGAAGTGGTGCCCGAGGCGATTGAGGGCTCGCTCATGCTGGCCAGCCACGCCCTGGCGCTGGTGGGTGTGCCCATGCGCCGCGTGCTGCGGCTGGTGCAAGACCAGCGCGATGCCCGCTACAACCTGCTGCGCGGGTACTTCCATGGTGCCGACGACGACACGGTGAACGAACGCGATCAGGAGCGCTTGTCCACCATCAACCTGCCCCCAGGCGCTACCGCTCTGGGCCAAAGCCTGGGCCAGCTTGCGCTGTCCACCCTTGGCGTGCGGGTGGTGAACCTGCGGCGTGGCAATGGCCACCTGAGCGCTGCGGAGGACGATGCGCGGTTGGCAGAAGGCGACACCCTGGTGCTCTCGGGCCACCCGGCCGCGCTGTCGCTGGCGGAGGACAAGCTGTTGCGTGGGTAGGCAGGGTGCATCTCCCTGAGGCGCACACCGCTCGGTGCTGGCCGCCGGAGGCGGCAGCTCTTCAGGCCGTCCAAGCCTGCGCAGGCAGGCTTGGAGCCGCGGCCCTCAGCCCCTTCTCTCTACGCGCTACGCGCTCCGGGAAGGGGGAACGATGCCCTCGCTGCGGGGCGGCCCTTGCTTGGCATCTCTCGCCTAGCGCGTGCCACTGCTGAAGTTAGCGCTGGAATTTGAGTGAATTATGGCTCTAGCGCTTATCCATCAAGCGCTGATAGCTATATTTTTGATAGCTTACCAAGACGCTCCGCCGGACCTGGCCGCCCGAACAAATAGCCCTGGAACTGTCGGCATCCGTTGCGCAGCAGGAATGCGCGCTGCCCTTCGGTCTCTACCCCTTCGGCCACCACGTCCAGCCCCAGGCTGCGGGCCAGGGTGATGATGGTGCAGGCAATGGTGGCGTCGTTGGGGTCGGTGAGCACGTCGCGCACAAAACTCTGGTCGATCTTGAGCTGGTCCAGGGGCAGGCGTTTGAGGTAGCTCAGCGACGAGTAGCCCGTGCCAAAGTCGTCCAGCGAAAACCCCATGCCCAGCGTGCGCAGGGCCTGCATCTTGAGGATGCTGTCCTCCACATCGTGCAGCAGCAGGCTTTCGGTGAGTTCGAGCTTGAGCTGGCGCGGGTCCGCCCCCGCGTCGCGCACCACAGACAGAACCTGCTGCACAAAGTCGGGCTGGCGAAACTCCTGCGCACTCACGTTCACCGCCACCGTCCAGCCCGCCGTCAGCGGCGCCAGCGCCCATCGCGCCAACTGGGCACAGGCCATCGCCAGCACCTGGCGACCGAGGGGCAAAATCAGCCCCGTCTGCTCGGCCAGCGGGATGAACTCACCCGGCGGCACCATGCCACGCAGGGGGTGGTTCCACCGCACCAGGGCCTCGGCGCCCAGCACCTGCCCTGACTCGTCGACCACGGGTTGGTAATGCAGCACAAACTCTTGGCGCTGCAGGCCCTGGCGGATATCGCCCTCCAGCACCGACCGCGCGGACGCGGCGGCCTGCATGGCCGGATCAAAGAAGCACAGCGTGTTGCGCCCCTGTGCTTTGGCCTGGTACATGGCCAGGTCCGCGCGCTTGAGCAGCTCGTGCCCCGGCTGCTGCGCGTCGCGGAACAACGCGATCCCGATGCTGGGGGTGCTGTGCATTTCGGTGCCATCCACCAGATAAGGCTGATTCAACGACATCAACACCTTCTGGGCCACGGCCTCGGCTTCGGCAGCTGCTTCTGCGGCCTCTGCATGCAGGCCCAAAATGACCACCACAAACTCATCACCACCCAGCCGCGCCACGGTGTCGCTGGCGCGCACGCACACGCCGAGGCGGGCGCCCACTTGCACCAGCAGCCGGTCGCCCCACTCGTGCCCCATGGTGTCGTTGATGCCCTTGAAGTTGTCGAGATCCAGGAACAGCAGCGCGCCATGGCCGCTCCCGCGCGTGCAGGCCGTCACGGCGCGTTCCAGTCGATCCATCAACAGGCGCCGGTTGGGCAGCCCGGTGAGTTCATCGTAGAACGCCAGGCGCTGGATCTCGGCCTCGGCCTTCTTGCGTTCGGAGATGTCCCGCGCCACCCCGCGGTACCCGGCGAACTGCCCGTCTTCATCAAAAATGGGTTCGCCGCTGATCGACACCCAGACGGGGGTCCCGTCCTCGGCTTTGCGCTGCATCTCGAAATCGTGAAAGACCTGGTGCGCCTCCAGCTGCGCGCGGTGCTCGCGCCACTGGCCTTCGCTGACAAAGGTATCGGGCAGCTCCCAACGGGTGAGGCCGTAGTGCAGCTCGTCGGGCACACCGGTGGCGCGCTCGGGGTTGCCGTCGAGCCGCACAAACCGGAATTGCGCGTCTTGTTCCCAGTACCAGTCGGACGACAGGTGGGTCAGGCTGCGCCACCGCGCCTCGCTCAAGCGCAGGGCCTCCACCGTGCTGAGGTAGTCGGTGACGTCGGTGAAGGTCCGCACCATGCCGCCCTGCTCCAGGGCGCAGGTTCGGACCTCCAGGAAGCGCCCCGCCCGGGTACGCCGCACGTACACATCGGGCATGGTGAGGGCGCCCCCGTGGGCGGCATATTCCATCGCGACCAAGCCGCGCACAGACGGCTCGAAGAGCTGAAAGTCTGGGCCCAGATCCCCCCGCTCGGTTTGAAACCGAACCATTTCGTCCACCCTGGGCTTGGTGGCAAGCAGCGCTTCCGGCAGATCCAGCAACTCCAGATACCGCCGGTTGTAGACACAGATGCGCCCCTCGGCATCCACATTGGTGATGCCTTGCGCCACGCTGGCCAGCGTGCCCTCCAGCGCGCGGGTTTTGTCGGCCAGCAGGGCGCTGGTGCTGGCCAGCTCCGCCTCGACCGCGCAGCGCGCCAACTCGGCGCGGCGGGCCATCTCCAGTTGGCCCACCGTGTTCAGCAACGGTTGCAAAAACTGCACATCCGCCGCCGTGTAACCGTCGGGGCAATTGGCCAGACCCACCATGGCCACCAGCTCTCCCGCCGCGTGGATGGGCAGGCCCAGGTAGGTCAGGAGCGGTGGGTGACCGCGGGGAATGCCCGCACCGCGCGCGTCATGGCTGGCGTCGTTGCTGATGACGGGCTCGCCCGACAGCAGGGCCGCACCCACCAGCGACCGGGGGTTGTCAAAAACCATGCCCTCTTCGGCATGTTGTGCATACAGGGCGCGCGAAGCATCGTCCCAGCTGATGTCGGTCATGGCGTGCACACGCAGGTAGGCGTGCCCGTCGTCCGCGCGCTGCACCTGGCCCACGATGCCGAATGCACTCTGCGTGAGCGACATCAGCTCCTCCAGCAGCGCCTCGAACGCAGCCCGGGGACCCGAACTGGCAATGAACATGGCTTGGGCGCGGGATATCGACTGCAGCAAACGGTGCTGGCGGGTGAGCATGGCCTCGGCGGCCGAGCGCGCACGGGCGCTGGAGTGGCGCTCCAGCACCGCGTCGATTTGCGCGGGCAACGTGAGCAGATAGTCCAGCGCCGGGTCCTGCACCGCAAAGTCATCAAAACCGTGGCGCATGGCCTGGGCGGCATGGGTTTCTGCACCCGCCCGCACCACGATCATGGCCGGTACGCCTTGCAGCGCCTCCAGCAGGTCAAATGCCGAACCGTCCACCATGCGCTGGGCCGCCAGCACGATGTCGGTTCGACCCTGCGCCAATTGCTCACGGGCCTGCGCCAGAGACACTGCCACCTCCACCTGCCATCCCGACCACGGGTCCACCAATGCATCCACCACGGCTTGCGCATGGTGTTGGTCACTTTCGATCAGCAGGACTGAGATGGGCATGGGCCGATCTTCGCTCTTGGTAAGCGCGCCTTTGAAGAGCGCGCGCGCGGGGAGGGGGAAACAAAGATTGATTATGGGGTGCTGGGGCTGAGGTGTGTCAAAAGGTCACAAAAAGGGAGGTGGCTGATTACACTCGTGCCCTTTGCGCGCCTTTGGCGCACCCGAAGCGCACTCGCAGCGTGGCCGAACCTCTGGCCGCGCGATGGTCCCATCTGCTGCACACCCAACACCTGCCATGCCCCAGCCCATGCAAGCCCTCAGCGTCAACGACTACCTGCGCCAGCACATCCGCACAGTGCCCGACTGGCCCGCACCGGGCGTCCAGTTTCGGGACATCACGCCCTTGCTGCAGGACCCCAAGGTGTTCCGGGTGTTGATTGACGCGTTTGTGCACCGCTACATGGACAAGGCGCTGCGCCCCGATGTGGTGGCGGGGCTGGATGCCCGCGGTTTCATTCTGGGTGCCGTGGTGGCCTATGAATTGAACGTGGGGTTTGTTCCCATCCGCAAAAAGGGCAAGCTGCCCTTCACGACGGTGGAGGAGACCTACGAGCTGGAATACGGCAGCGCTACGGTGGAGCTGCACACCGACGCCGTCAAGGCGGGCGACCGGGTGTTGCTGATTGATGATCTGATTGCCACAGGCGGCACGATGATGGCAGGCAAAAAGCTGCTGGAGAAACTGGGCGCCACCGTGACCGAAGGCGCCGCGATTGTGGACCTGCCCGAGCTGGGCGGATCAGACCGGTTGCGCGAGTCTGGCCTCTCGCTCTTCACACTGGTGGACTTCGCAGGCCACTGAAAACCCACCGCCGCGCCGCCACCTCGCAGCGACTGAGCGATCAGTGAAGCTCGCCGTACTGGGTGCTGCCCAGGTCGGGTGCGGCGCCGTCGGCGCCTGGCATTTCCGTGTCCTCAAAGCCGGTGGACACGGACGGGGGCAGCAAAGGCCCTGAGCGCACCGGAACACCCGGCTTGGCAACCGCTGCGGGCGCAGCGGCCGTCGAGGTGCCTGCTGCGTTGGCCAGCGCGCGTTTGAAAGCGGCCACTTCGTCAGCTTCAATCGGCTCAAATCGGGGCGCTGGCTTTGGTGCGGCCGCCGGAGCCGAGGCCGCCACCGGACGGGACAACGGCGCCAGCGGTGCGGGCGCCGTCACACCTGCCGCAGGCCGGATGGATGCTGTGGAGGCGGGTGCCGCTGGGCGCACAGGAGCGGTGGCGGCTGCAGGCGTGGCCGGTGCGGCAGGCGCTGAGGCTGCCGCGAGCGGCGGGCGCCGGGCAGCAGCGGTGGGCGCTGCGGCCTGCAGCGGCAGGCTGGCGCCCAGGGGCGCAATGCCTTTTTGGGGAATTCCCACCGCCACGTGGTCGTTGATGCGCCAGTACACGGCGGTCACCAGAATGTCGTAGCGGGTCTTTGCGGTCTGGGCAATGAGTGCTTCGATCTCGCTCAGGCGGACGGTCTCGCCGCCGTATTCGCGCGCGAGGTCCATCATCACCAGAAACTGGCGGCCCCGCTGGTCCAGCGACAACACCTTGAATTTGTAGCTGGCCGACAGCACACCCGCACGCACCATCGCGTCGCGCACCACGGTGTACAGCAGTTCACGGCGCTCCATGCGCTCGTTTTTGCGGTTGGCCGCGTGTTCGGGGGGCAAGGTTTGGCCCAGCGGATTGCCCGGGCGGCCCGGGGTGAATGGCACCGTGGCGTCGGCATTCAACAAACCGGACGGTTCGGCCGCGGCACGTGGCTTGGGGGGTGCAGGTTTGCGGCTGAACCAACTGAACAGGGACATGGCTTGCTTTCTTCGGACGGCGCCAGGGGAAGACTCAAAACGAGTGTACCGCGCGGCACTGCCGACTCGGCCCCGTAGAAAGCCGGGTAACCCCGGCCATCTACCGCCTGTCAGGTGGCCGCAACACGGCGGCGGCGGTTGCCCAGACGCTTGGCCAGCACGGATCCAGCGGCCATCACCAGACCGAGCGCAATCGCGGGCTGCCGGTTGGCAAGTTCGGTGTAGCGAATGGCGGTCAGGCTCCACAGCTTGCAGGGCGCGCTGGCCTGCACTGTGGCGCTGCGCGTGCGGTGCGAGAAAAAGGCCCCTTCACCAATCACAGAGCCCGGGCCAACGATGGCCAGCCGCAGGCGCTCTTTTTCGTCCTGGTAGTGCACGCTGAGGCTGCCGCTCTCGACGAGATACAGGGTGCGGTCGGTGGCGCCTTGGGAGAAAAGAACTTGCCCGGTGGGCAAAACCACCGGCAGCAAATAGGAGGAGAGCACGTCCCACTGCGCTGGCGTCAGGGGGTTGGTCATGCTGTCGTCGGCACTGGCCTGTGCGATGGCGTCGATCAGACCGTGCAGGTCGACTTTGGAAGCTACGGGCAGGGAAACGTTCATGGTGCGCCGAAAGTACCCTTGTTACAGGTTGGACACAAGCGCTGTTTACGTCCGTTTACAACATATGCGGACCAGCGGTAGCTACTTTCCGATGCAGAAGCTGGAGAAGATCACCCCCAGCAGGTCGTCCGACGAGAACTCGCCCGTGATGGTGTTGAGCGCGTTCTGCGCCAAGCGCAGTTCTTCGGCCAGCAAATCCAGCGCGGGGCCCTGAGCCAGCAGCTGGTCCGATGCTTCCTGCAGGTGCGCGGCCACGGCCTGCAGGGCCTCGACATGGCGGGCGCGGGCAATGTAGACGCCTTCGGGTGCAGACTGCCAGCCCGCCACCTGCAGCAAGATGCGCCGCAGGCCCTCCAGGCCTTCGCCAGTGCGGGCCGACAGGCGCACCTGAGGGCGGGGTGGCGCATGGGGTGACGGTGCGGACGATTCCGACGCTGACGCTGACACCGCCGACGTGGCTGCGCAGTCGAGCTTGTTCCAGACATCGATGATGGAAACGGTTTTGGGCAGTTTTTGGCCCAGAGCGCTTTCTATGCCTGCGTCAGCAGCTATGTATTCAGTAGCATCCGCACGCGACAGGTCGTGCAGGAACAGCACGACGTCCGCCGCAGCAATTTCGTCCCACGCGCGGGAGATGCCAATGCGCTCCACTTCATCGTCACTGTCCCGCAGCCCGGCGGTGTCGATGATGTGCAGCGGCACCCCCTCGATCTGGATGGTCTGCTGCACCTTGTCGCGCGTGGTGCCCGCAATCGGCGTGACGATGGCCAGTTCGGCGCCCGCCAGCGCATTGAGCAACGAGCTTTTGCCCGCGTTGGGCTGACCCGCAATGACAACCTTGATACCTTCGCGCAGCAAGGCGCCTTGGCGGGCTCGCTGCATGACCGAACCCAGCGTTTGCTGCAAATTCAATAGCTGTCCGCGCGCGTCGGCTTTGCGCAAGAAGTCGATTTCTTCTTCAGGAAAATCCAGCGTGGCCTCGACAAGCATGCGCAGGTGGATGAGTGCATCGCGCAGGCCATGGATTTCGGCAGAAAACGCGCCCGTCAGCGACCGGCTGGCGCTGCGCGCCGCGGCCTCGGTGCTGGCGTCGATCAGGTCGGCAATCGCCTCGGCCTGGGCCAGATCGATCTTGTCGTTGAGGAACGCTCGTTCGGTGAACTCGCCCGGTTGCGCTACGCGCAGACCCGGCAGGCAGGGCCGCCCCGTGGCGGCATCGATGGCGTTGCCAGCCTCCAGGCAGCGCGCCAGCAGCAGCTGCAGCACCACAGGGCCGCCGTGGGCCTGTAACTCCAGCACGTCTTCGCCGGTGTACGAATGGGGCGCCGGAAAGTGCAGCGCCAGCCCTTGGTCGATGGCCTGCCCTGCCGCATCGCGAAAGGGCAGGTAAGTCGCCTCGCGCGGGCGCAACGCCCGACCGCACAGCACCTGCACCAGGGGCGCCAGCCCTTTGCCCGAGATGCGCACAATGCCAACGCCACCGCGACCGGGGGCGGTGGCGATGGCGGCGATGGGGTCTGCGTGGCGGGGCAGCATGGGCGGTTTGCTCCAATATCAGGAGCTGGTAGCGCTTGTCAATCCTCAGTTTCAGATAGATTTATATCTGAAAGTCAATGAAATCAAGCGCAAGCAGCTTCTATTTCAATAGCAATCCGCCGGATGCCGATCACTTGAACGTGGGCAGATTGAACTGCGGTGGCACGCCCATGCGGGTGTTGATGAGCCACTGCTGCGCAATCGACAAGATGTTGTTGGTCAACCAGTACAGCACCAGGCCGGCCGGGAAGAAGAAGAACATCACGCTGAAGATCAGCGGCATGAACCACATCATCTTGGCCTGCAGCGGGTCGGGTGGCGCGGGGTTCAGCGCCGTTTGCAGCAGCGAGCTGACGGTCATCAAGAGCGGCAGGATGAAGTACGGGTCAGGGGTGGACAGGTCGTGGATCCAGCCGATCCAGGGCGCGTTGCGCATTTCGACGCTGGACAGCAGCACCCAGTACAGCGCAATGAACACGGGGATCTGGATCATGATGGGGAAGCAGCCGCCCATGGGGTTGACCTTTTCCTCGCGGTAGATGCGCATCATCTCCTGCTGCATCTGCTGTGGTTTGTCCTTCAGGCGCTCGCGCATCTCCATGATCTTGGGGTTGATGGCCTTCATCTTGGCCATGCTGGAGTACGCCTTGGCATTGAGCCAGTAAAACGCGATCTTGAGCAGCAGCACCAGCGCCACGATGGACCAGCCCCAGTTGTTCAAGATCTTGTGCAGCTGGTCCAGCAACCAGTACAGCGGCTTGGACAAGATGGTGAGCCAGCCGTAGTCCTTGACCAGTTCAAGGCCGGGGTACAACTTTTCCATCATCGTTTCGACCTGCGGGCCTGCAAACAAGCGGGCGTCGATGGTCTTGCTGGTACCGGGCTCCATGCTGCCCAGCGACGTGAGCATGCCCACCGAGTACAGATTGGTGTCCACCTTGCGCGTGAACAGCTCGCGCTGCACACCGTCCGCCAGCAACCACGCGGTCGCAAAGTAATGCTGCGCCATGGCCACATAACCGTTGGGCGAATCTTTGGGGATGTCGACCTTGCCGCTCTCGATGTCCTTGAACTCGACCTTCTGGTACTTCTTGGCTTCGGTGTAAACCGCGGGGCCGGTGAAGGTGGAATAGAACGACGACTCGCCCGGTGGCTTGTTGCCGTCACGCACCAGTTGCAGGTACAGCTGGGGCGACACCGCCGCGCTGCTGGTGTTGACCACTTCGTGCTTGACGGCAATATCGTACGCGCCACGCTTGATGGTCCAGGTCTTGACCAGCTTCAGGCCGCCCTGCTCGGGCGACTCGAAGCGCACCGAAATCTCGTTCTGGCCGTCCTGAAGCTCACGCGGGCCGGGCACCACGGTCATCAAGGTCTTGTGGGTGGGGAAGCTTCCGCCAATCAAACCCGTCTGCGCCACGTAGACGCGCTGCGCGCTCTCGTCCAGCAGCAGGAAGTTGCGGGTCTTTTCCGCCATGTCGATGTGCTGGAGCAACTCGGCATGGGTGAGCGAGCCGCCTTCGCTGTCAAAGACCAGGCGGTACAGATCGGTCTTGACCTCGACACGCTCGCGCGCAGCGGGGGCTGCGGCCGGGGCAGGCTGGCCCGGCACGGCGGAGGCACCTTGGGTGGCAGCGGCGGCAGCAACGGGGACGCTGGACGCTGGAACACTGGCAGGGCCCGTGGCGCTGGACGCTGCGCTGGCAGCGGCCGGTGCGGTGACCGCAGGCGTGGTCGGGAAAAACGTGGCCTGTTTGCCGTTGTGCAGTTGCCACTTGTCCCACAGCAGAACCATGGAAAAGCCAAAAATCACCCACAGGATGGTGCGGCGAATGTCGTTCATGAAGACTTCTTTGGTGAGTTGGATGGGGTGGTGGAAGGGGAAAACCGCGAGAAAAGCCGCATGCTGCGCGGCAATTGTTGCGGAACCGGGTCATGGCCCCCGTCACACCAGGGGTGGCAGCGTACCAGCCTGCGCACCGTGAGATAGCTGCCCGCTGCAGCGCCATGCTGTTCCAGTGCTTGCAGCGAATAGACCGAGCAGGTGGGCTCAAACCGGCACGACGACCCCAACCAGGGGCTGAGGAACAACCGGTAGCCCTTGACCACACCCACCAGCAGGCGCTGCATGACCGTCATGGCGCCGCCGTATCGGCCACTGCCAGCACGGCCGCAGCCGGGCTTGTGGCAGCAACGCCAGATCGGCGCGCGGCATGGCCGAAGAGCTGCAGCAGCTCTGCACGCACCGCCAGCTTGAGCTGGTCCGACGTGGCACTGACAAACTGCTTGCGGTCAAACGCTGTACGCAAGCGCACCACGTGGGCGGCCTGCGGCAGCTTGGCCTCAAACGTGGCGCCCACGGTGTAGATCTGTCGCTTGATGGTGTTGCGTGTCACGGCGCGGCGCGCCCAGCGCTTGGGAACCATGGCCCCCAGCCAGACACCCTGCACGACAAACAGGGCCTGCGGCCCTTGCGTTGATGGCAAGGAGCCGGGCCCTGTGGGTGCAGTAGCAACAGCCGCACCGGTTGACTGGCTGTCAGTGGCAGCGCCACCGGCGTCCAGCACCAGACGGTGCAGCGCAAAATGCGCCGTGCGGGAGACAGTGCCTCCCGCCATGGCTGCCTGGAACTGCGGACGGGTTTTCAGCCTGTGCATGCAAGCGCCCCGTTTGGAACCTGGCGGTACAAACCGGGAACAGGCGGGGAGCAGGCCGTAAACCGTAACGGCCTTAGACGGCCAGGCGCTTGCGGCCCTTGGCGCGGCGTGCGTTGATCACGGCACGGCCACCGCGGGTCTTCATGCGGACGAGGAAACCGTGGGTGCGTGCGCGGCGCGTCTTGGAGGGCTGATAAGTACGTTTCATGATGCTATTCCTTGAGGTTCAGTTTCGGACGCTGCGCTTGAAACCCCTGCAATCCGCACAACCGCAGGCTGTAAAACAGCGCCTTGGCAGCAGACCTACGGGGCACAAATTTCGGCGCGCCGGGTCAAATCACCCTGAACACATTCAGGGAAACCGAAAATTATCGCAGGCTTGGCTGTTGCTGGCAATGCCTTTTGACTGGCAGGCCTATCTGACAGCCACTTTCCCACCCCTGCCTCGACCCGAATGTGGGCCATCCACGCTCGCTTTGCGGGCATCCGAACGCGTTGCAGCGGCCACTATTCCAACGCAAAACTTCCCCACAGCCTCGGTTTTCAAATTGTGGATAACTATTTGACAAGCTACAATCCGCGGCCCAGGCCCGTTCCTCCTATCCACAAAAAGAATCCCATTGAAATGACCGAGGAATCCTCCCGCAGCCCCCTTCCTTCGCCCGGGTCAGATGCCGGTCAGGGCCTGTGGCAAGCCTGCGTAGAGCAACTGGCGCAAGACCTCCCTGAACAGCAGTTCAACACCTGGATCAAGCCCCTGATTGCCCAGGTGGCCGAAGACTTTTCCAAAGTCACCGTGCTGGTGGGTAACCGCTTCAAGCTCGACTGGATCCGGGCGCAGTATGCAGGCCGCATTGCCGCACTGCTCGAAGGCCTGTACGGCCAACCCGTGACACTGGAGTTAGCACTCGCTCAGCGGGAATCCGTTGTCCGTACTTACGCTCGCCCGGCAGCATCGGAACAATCCAACACCGCAGCACCGTCCGAATCGCAGTCCAGCAGCAATGATGAAACATCCGCTGGCGCCTTTCGCAACCGGCTGAACGCGGGCCTTACGTTTGAGACGCTGGTGGAAGGCACGGCCAACCGCATGGCGCGCTCGGCGGCCATGCACGTGGCGGGCATGCCCGGGCATCTGTACAACCCGCTGTTCATCTACGGCGGCGTGGGCCTGGGCAAAACGCATCTGGTGCACGCTGTGGGTAATCGGCTGCTGCAAGACAAGCCCGACGCCAAAGTTCTCTACATCCATGCCGAGCAGTTTGTGTCGGATGTGGTTAAGGCGTACCAACGGCGTACCTTTGATGAATTCAAGGAGCGTTACCACTCGCTCGATCTGCTGCTGATCGATGACGTTCAGTTCTTTGCCAACAAGGACCGCACGCAGGAAGAATTTTTCAACGCGTTTGAAGCCCTGCTGGCCAAGAAGTCGCACATCGTGATGACATCGGACACCTATCCGAAGGGCCTGGCCAACATCCACGAGCGCTTGGTGTCGCGTTTTGACTCGGGCCTGACCGTGGCGATTGAGCCGCCTGAGCTGGAAATGCGCGTGGCCATTTTGATCAACAAGGCCCGCGTCGAAGGTACCGAGATGCCCGAGGAAGTCGCTTTCTTCGTCGCCAAGAACGTGCGCTCCAACGTGCGCGAGCTCGAAGGCGCGCTGCGCAAGATCCTGGCGTATTCGCGCTTCAACCAGAAGGAAATCTCCATCCAGCTGGCCCGCGAGGCGCTGCGCGACCTGTTGTCGATCCAGAACCGGCAGATCAGTGTGGAAAACATCCAGAAGACGGTGGCCGACTATTACAAGATCAAGGTCGCCGACATGTACAGCAAGAAGCGACCGGCCAGCATTGCCCGGCCACGCCAGATTGCGATGTACCTGGCCAAGGAACTGACGCAAAAGAGTCTTCCCGAGATCGGAGAATTGTTTGGCGGGCGCGACCACACCACCGTTTTGCATGCCGTGCGCAAGATCTCGGGGGAGCGCCAGCAACTGACCGAATTGAACCAGCAACTTCACGTGCTGGAGCAGACGCTCAAGGGCTGAAAACGGGTGGTAAATGCCCCGAACAGAATCCGCCCTGTAAAAGGGCAAAATGACGGGTTGTGCAGCAAGGGGAGGCATGATCTGTGCCGCTGTCCACGCACCGTCCCAAAAACCACAAGAGGTTGATGACATGATCGTCCTGAAGGCAACACAAGATAAGGTTCTCGCGGTACTCCAGTCCGTGGCTGGCATTGTGGAGCGCCGCCACACGCTGCCCATCCTGGCCAATGTGCTGATCCGCAAGACGGGCAACGCCCTGCAGCTGACGACCAGCGACCTCGAAATCCAGATCCGCACCACGGCCGAATTGGGTGGCGACACCGGCGACTTCACCACCACGGTGGGCGCCCGCAAGCTGATCGACATCCTGAAAACCATGCCCGGCGACCAGACCGTGAGCCTGGAGTCGGCCCAGTCCAAGTTGATCCTGAAAGGCGGCAAGAGCCGCTTCACGCTGCAAAGCCTGCCCGCAGAAGACTTCCCGCTGGTGCAAGAATCGGCCGCCTTCGGCCCCGTGTTTGCCGTGCCGCAAAAGACATTGAAGGACCTGCTGGGCCAAGTGTCGTTTGCCATGGCCGTGCAGGACATTCGCTACTACCTCAACGGCATCCTGTTCGTGGCCGAGGGCAAGCAACTGAGCCTCGTAGCCACCGACGGCCACCGCCTGGCCTTTGCCAGCGCCACGCTCGATGTGGAAGTGCCCAAGCAGGAAGTCATCCTGCCGCGCAAGACCGTGATCGAGCTGCAGCGCCTGCTGTCCGACGCGGGCGGCGAGAACCAGCCCCACATTGAGATGCAGTTCGCCAACAACCAGGCCAAGTTCACCTTTGGCGGCATGGAGTTCGTCACCAAGCTGGTCGAGGGCAAGTTCCCTGACTACAACCGCGTGATCCCCAAGAACCACAAGAACAGCATCACCTTGGGCCGCGCCCCGCTGCTGGCCAGCCTGCAGCGCACGGCCATCATGACCAGCGACAAGTTCAAGGGCGTGCGCCTGAACCTGGAGCCCGGCACGCTGCGCGTGGCATCGAACAACGCCGAGCAGGAAGAGGCCGTGGACGAGCTCGACATCGACTACGGTGGCGACACTATCGAGATCGGCTTCAACGTGACCTACCTCATCGACGCCCTGGCCAACATGGGCCAGGACATGGTGAAGGTGGAGCTGTCGGACGGCAACAGCTCTGCGCTGCTGACCATCCCCGAAAACGAGAGTTTCAAGTACGTGGTCATGCCGATGCGCATTTGAGGCGGTCACCCGCTTCACTGCACCGCCTGACCACGGCCACTACAGTATTGATAGCTGCTAGCGCTTATAGGATAAGCGCTAGAGCCCAATTTGACCCATATTGACACATTGGAAACCCCGGTTTCCACGGATTCCAAGGCCCACCATGACCGTTGACAACATTCCTTCCGAGCCCGAATCCAGCGGCGTCTCCGGCCATGTTGAGCCCACCGTCAACAAAATCGACACCAACCAGGCGGGCGCGAGCGAAGGCTACGGCGAAGGCGCGATCACCATCCTCGAAGGCCTGGAGGCCGTGCGCAAGCGCCCCGGCATGTACATCGGCGACACGAGCGACGGCACTGGCCTGCACCACTTGGTGTTCGAGGTGGTGGACAACTCCATCGACGAAGCACTGGCCGGCCACTGCGATGACATCGTGGTCACCATCCACAGCGACAACTCCATCAGCGTCACCGACAACGGCCGGGGCATTCCGACCGGCGTGAAGATGGACGACAAACACGAGCCCAAGCGCTCGGCGGCCGAAATTGCACTGACCGAACTGCATGCGGGCGGCAAATTCAACCAGAACAGCTACAAGGTCTCGGGCGGCCTGCACGGCGTGGGCGTGAGCTGCGTGAACGCGCTCAGCAAAATGCTGCGCCTGACGGTGCGCCGCGAAGGCAAGGTCCATGTGCTGGAGTTCAGCAAGGGCTTTGTGCAGAACCGCATTGTCGAAACCGTGAACGGCGTCGAAGTCTCGCCCATGCAGGTGCTGGACGACACCGACAAGCGCGGCACCGAAGTGCACTTTCTGCCCGATACCGAGATCTTCAAAGAGAACAACGACTTCCACTACGAGATCCTGGCCAAGCGCCTGCGTGAACTCTCGTTTTTGAACAACGGCGTGCGCATTCGCCTCAAGGACGAGCGCACAGGCAAGGAAGACGACTTCTCGGGCGCCGGTGGTGTGCGCGGCTTTGTGGAGTTCATCAACAAGGGCAAAACCGTTCTGCACCCCACGTCGTTCTACGCCGCAGGCGAGCGCCCCGCCGAAACGTATGGCGGCATCCCCGGCACGCACATCGGCGTGGAAGTGGCCATGCAGTGGAACAGCGCGTACAGCGAGCAAGTCCTCTGCTTTACCAACAACATCCCACAGCGTGACGGCGGCACCCACCTGACCGGCCTGCGCGCCGCGATGACGCGCGTCATCAACAAATACATCGAAGAGCACGAGTTCGCCAAGAAGGCCAAGGTCGAGGTCACCGGCGACGACATGCGCGAAGGCCTGTGCTGCGTCTTGAGCGTGAAGGTGCCCGAGCCCAAGTTCAGCAGCCAGACCAAGGACAAGCTGGTGTCGAGCGAAGTGCGCGCCCCCGTGGAAGACATCGTGGGCAAGCTGCTGACCGACTACCTGCAGGAGCGCCCGGCCGACGCCAAGATCATCTGCGGCAAGATCGTCGAGGCCGCCCGCGCCCGCGAAGCCGCCCGAAAAGCTCGGGAGATGACCCGCAGAAAAGGGGTGCTCGACGGCATGGGCCTGCCCGGCAAGCTGGCCGACTGCCAGGAAAAAGACCCAGCGCAGTGCGAGATCTACATCGTCGAGGGTGACTCCGCCGGTGGCTCTGCCAAGCAGGGCCGCGACCGCAAATTCCAGGCCATCCTGCCCCTGCGCGGCAAGATCCTGAACGTGGAAAAAGCCCGCTACGAAAAGCTGCTGACCAGCAACGAAATCTTGACGCTGATCACCGCCCTGGGCACCGGCATCGGCAAGGCCGGTGGCACGACGGGTGGCGATGACTTTGACGTGGCCAAGCTGCGCTACCACCGCATCATCATCATGACCGACGCCGACGTTGACGGCGCCCACATCCGCACCCTGCTGCTGACCTTCTTCTACCGCCAGATGCCTGAGTTGGTCGAACGCGGCCACATCTACATTGCGCAGCCACCGCTGTACAAGGTGAAGGCGGGCAAAGAAGAGCTGTACCTGAAGGACGCCCCCGCACTCGACGGCTTCTTGCTGCGCATTGCGCTGAACCACGCCAGCGTGACCACCGGCGGTGCCAACCCGCAAACCCTGAGCGGCGACACACTGACCGAATTGGCGCGCAAGCACCAGATCGCTGAAAGCGTCATCGCCCGTCTGGGCAACTTCATGGACCCCGAAGCCCTGCGCGCCATTGCCGACGGCGTGAGCCTCAAGCTAGACACCGTGGCCGAAGCAGAAACCAGCGCCGTGGCCCTGCAGGCCAAGCTGCGCGAACTGAACTCCACCGGCGCCCCCGCCGAAGTGGCTGGCGAGTTTGACGTGCGCACCGACAAACCCCTGCTGCGCATCAGCCGCCGCCACCACGGCAACATCAAGAGCAGCGTCATCACGCAAGACTTTGTGCATGGCGCCGACTACGCCGCCCTGGCCGAAGCCGCCGAAACCTTCCGTGGCCTGCTGAGCGAGGGCGCCAAGGTGACGCGCGGCGAAGGCGAAAAAGCCAAGGAAGAAAAAGTGGGCGACTTCCGTGTGGCCATGAAGTGGCTGATCTCGGAAGCCGAACGCACCACCAGCCGCCAGCGCTACAAGGGCCTGGGCGAAATGAACCCCGAGCAGCTGTGGGAAACCACGATGGACCCCAACGTGCGCCGCCTGTTGCGCGTGCAGATCGACGATGCGATTGAGGCAGACCGCGTGTTCACGATGCTGATGGGGGATGAGGTGGAGCCGCGCAGAGACTTTATTGAGACGAATGCGCTGCGGGCGGGGAATATCGACGTTTGACGTAGATCGATAGCCGACTTGGTTGAACCAGCCATGGACTGGGCTCGGATCGAGGTTGAGGCCGTGGTTGCCGACTACCTCAAGATGCTCAGTCTCGAACTAGCAGGCCAAGCCTACAGTAAGGCAGCACACCGTCGCGTCTTGCTTGAAAAGCTCAATGGACGCTCCGCTGGTTCGGTTGAATTCAAGCACTGCAATATCAGTGCTGTGCTGATCAATCTAGGCTGTCCGTATATCCGCGGTTATCAACCACGAGCCAACTATCAGCGGCTACTGTATGAAGTAGTAGAGCAGCAAGTTGTCCGTTCCTCCGCAATGGATTCGCTGGCCCTCGCAGCTGCACAGCAGCCCGCGGTACCTCCAGAGATTATTGATTTCTCGAAAGTCGAGACAGAACCTCCCGCGAAGCGCCACAGCGTTTCCGAAGCAAGCCCGCACTACGCCCGTACGCCCATCAAACGCGACTATTTAGCGATCGAGTCCCGCAATCTCTCTCTAGGCCAAGCAGGCGAAGAATTTGTATTTCGGTATGAACAGTGGCGATTGGTTCACATGGGCAAGAGTGAACTCGCTGATCGGGTAGAACATGTTTCGCAAACAAAGGGCGATGGCCTTGGCTACGACATCCTGTCTTTTGACGCGAATGGTCGCGAGCGATTCATTGAAGTAAAGACGACCGCGTTTGGCAAGGAAACGCCGTTCTTCATATCCCAGAACGAATTGCATTTCTCTCGTGACGCGGGCACTGATTTCACGCTCTGCCGCCTGTTTGAGTTTCGGCAAACCCCACACTTGTTCTCCTTGAAAGGCGCACTGGACCAACACTGCGGCCTGGATCCCGTCACCTATCGCGCCAGCTTTTCTTAGTTGCACGCAAAATTACTGCCCGCGTCAATCCAGTTCCCCATGCGTTCCCCCATCTCCATCGTCGACGTCGACCGTCTAGACACCTGGACCCGCTACCGTGCAGGCCTTTGTGACACCTGCGCGGCCAACTGCTGCACGATGCCGCTGGAGGTGCACATGTCGGACCTGGTGCGACTGGGCTTGGTAGATCCGTTCGAGGCCGAACACGACGAGCCGCGGCACATCGCCAAGCGGCTGCAGAAGGCACGGTTGATTGACCATTTCAATCACAAGAACGCAATCTTCACGATGGCGCGGCGGGCGAGTGGGGATTGCAACTTTCTGGACCCAAAAACACGGCGGTGCACGGTGTATGAACAGCGACCCGAAACCTGCCGCCTGCACCCGCAGAAGAAGAGCCCCAAGCCAGGGTACTGTGCGTATGGCGCGCGGGACCTGCAGCGCAAGGGCTGAGTCCCTATCCGATCCTTTGGCCATTGCGTAACCAGTGCGCGCCTGCCGCATTCGAGGGCCGTTGACGGGACGGGAAGGGTGGTCTACACCGTTTCGCGTTGCGCAAAGTCTGTGAGCGGCTATGAAGGCGCCGGAACGCTTGTGACTTCCACCCGATTCACCCTCGCGTGGGGCGGGCCTTGGTGAGCCCATTCAACAAGCGATTGCACCGCATCCGCCGGGCCGGTGACCAAGGCCTCGACGCAACCGTCGTGGCGGTTGCGCACCCAGCCCCGCAGACCACGCTGCTGAGCAGCCTGCACCATGGACCAGCGGTAGCTCACGCCCTGCACATTGCCACGGATGAGGAGGTGTTGGGTCAGGGTGGTGGTGGGGGTGACGTTGTCGGGCATGGCCGAACTGTATCGCTGGCCACAACGGTAAGCCGCGTCGCCAACGCTGCAGCGGTCGACCTTCAAGTTGCCCCGCGCTAAGCTGTGCAGAAGCGGGTCGCAACGCATCTTGCTCGACGCACCCCGCTCTGTGGATTGCCAATCCCTCCTCGCGCCATGAACGCTACACGCAAAGCGCTGCCCGACATCGACACCGACCGCTGCACGGGCTGCGGCTGGTGCGTGGCGGTGTGCCCGCCACATGTACTGTCGCTGCAGGTGCAAGGGGCGGAGCCATGGGGCCCCAAACGGGCGCAATTGCACGACGCGACAGCCTGCACAGGCTGCGCCCTATGCGCGGTACGGTGCCCGTTTGATGCGATCCGCATGGCGCGTATCTCGGCTGCCCACAACACCTGAGCGAAGTTAGTGGATGTGGGCGATGTTCATCGCTGAAGCCCCAGTCAAACATCAACTCCTTCGTGACTGTGGCGGTTCCCGACTGGCGGGAAATTCTTCGTCACTCTTGCTTGGTTTGCTTCCAAATGCGGTCTGCACGCTCCCATGCTGCTTTTGCGGCGGGTTCGGCGTCAAGCCAGTTCAATCGACTGGTTTGGCGATCTGCCTCCCAGCGGTGTTGCAGGTCGGTTCGGGCTGCGTTCCAGTCTGCCCGGCCATCCAGCACGCTTTGGTACCCGGACCGATACGCGGGTGCGTAGTCGTCGTAGGTGTAGGCATCGGAGTAGTAGGGCTCTTTCACATAGGTGTCACGCCAGTGGGCGTCTTCTACGGTGGGGTTGACCGCTTCTGCGGCACCCTTTCCGGCCAATCCGCCGACCACCGCGCCCACGACAGCACCCACTGCGGTGCCTACAGGGCCAGCAAGGCTCCCTGCTGCGGCTCCGGTAACGGCACCGCCTGCGGCGCCGATGCCGGTGCCAATGGGATGCGCACCGGGTGCGTTGGTAATGGGGTCGGGATTGCGATCCGCATCGGGATGGTTGAGATCTTGGTTCATGGCGCGTCTCCTAAAAGTAGTGACTGGAAAATTGCGAAGCCCCATGATCCCAACGCCATGCAGAGACGCTTGTAGGCCATCAACGTGCACAGGCGACAGGCTGGCTTGTCCATCTCTCCCACGATTTAGGGGGCTAAGGCATTGCAGAGTCAGCAGTTACTACGGAATTGCCTCATGTGAACTGCGCCGAGATTTCATGGCAGGGCGGGCAATGGGACAGCGCCATGCGATGGAGTCCCACATGTCGACGCAGAAGGGCGTGTTGAGATGGCCAGTTCCCTCAACCACCACAAGGAGTCACACCATGTCCGAAAAGAAAGCCAGCGTCCATTGGGAAGGTGCCGGCAAGTCCGGCCAAGGCCAGATCAGCACCGAGACCGGCGCGCTAGACAAGTACCCCTACGGTTTTTCCAGCCGCTTTGGCGACGACCGCAAGGGCACCAACCCCGAAGAGATCGTGGGCGCTGCACACGCCGCCTGTTTCACCATGGCATTTTCCTTTGCCGCTGAGAAAGCTGGCATCGCCACCGAGACGATCGACACCACGGCCAGCGTGCGGCTCAGCAAGGAAGGTGATGGTTTTGTGATTGACCGCATTGCCCTCACGCTCACCGCCAAGGTGCCTGGCATGGACGACGCCGTATTTCAGAAGCTGGCGGCGGATGCCAAGGCCAATTGCCCGCTGTCGAAGGCACTGGCCTCGGTGCCAGAGATCACGCTGACCGCCACGCTGGTGAAGTAACTAACGCGGCGTGCACTGGCACCGGGCACACCACGGTGCCATCATTCTTCGCTCAGCGCGCCCGCACCGCCGCTGCCAGCGCAGCAAACGCCTGCCGGTCCACCGCATGCGTGAAGGCCGTGTTGGGCACAGGGTGTGTCGAGAGCTTGACCACCACGAGCTCCGCCATCGGGTTGATGTGGATGTGCTGGCCCATCAAACCCTTGGCCTCGTAGGTGCCGTCGGCATCGTGGGGCACCCACCACTGGTTATGGTACGAGTAGCCCGCGCGCATGGCGGTGCCCGGGGCCTTGCTGAACTTCGCCGGGTCAGCGCCCTTGCGCAGCTCGGCAATGGTGGCGGGTGAGACGATCTGCTGGCCGTTGTAGCGGCCATTCGCACGCAACATCTCTGCCAAACGGCCCAGGTCGCGCAGCGTGGCGTTCACGCCCACGCTGGTGGACTGGCCGCCATTGGCGTCGGCAAACACATACGCATCCTCCTGCGCGCCCAGACGCGACCAGAGGCGCTCGGACAGCAGCGTGGCGTAGCTCTTACCGGTCACGCGCTGCAGCAGCCAGCCCAGTACTTCCGTGTCCACCGACTTGTACGCAAACGCGGTGCCGTGCTCCCCTTCTTTCTTCAACGTGGGCAGGAACTCGGCCATGCTTTTGGCGGCGCTGCTGCCGGGCGGCGCGGGCTGCAGGCCTGCGGCAGCCAGGTACTGAAAGACGCCGGAGGTGGGGTCGGCAAAGTTCTCGGCATATTGCACGCCGGTGGTCATGTCCAGGGTCTGCTGCACCGTGGCATCGGCCCAGGCGCTGGTAGCCAGCTCGGGCAGGTAGCGGGGAATCAGCGCTTTCGGGTCGATCACGCCTTCCTGGATGAGTTCGGTGGCCAGCAGGCCGGTGAGCGACTTGCTCATGGACCACAGCACATGCGGCTGGTGCGGCTGCATGCCGATGTGGTGGCGCTCGTACACCACCTGGCCACGGTGCAGCACCAGCAGGCCGTCGGTGTAGGTAGATTTTTGCCAGTCGGCCAACGTGGTGGTGCCGCCCTTGCCGTCTGGCACGGGCAGGGCATCGTCCAGCGGGCGGGCTGCCGCGGGCAATGCGCTGGGCGCGCCTGCGCCACGCCACACGGCCGCCGTGGGCCCCAGCTCGCGCAGGTGGTGCGCGGCCCAGCGCACGTTGGGGTATTTGAGGATGTTGGCCAGGCGCACGACTTTGTCGGGTGGCGGCGGAAAGCCCTGCATGAGTTGCAGTGTGGCGGGGTGGGTGGCGTCGGGTGGTGGCAGTTGCGGTGCCTGGGCATGGCTGGTAGCGGCCATGCAGAGGGCGGCAGCGGCCGCGGCGAGCGAGACCAGGGCGAATTGAAGGCGGGGGTACGGCATGGTGAAAACGTCCTGCAAAGGTGAGTAGGGAAAGGGCGGAGAAACGATGGGGAAAAAATGGATTAACGATTGATTCGGCAGGCCTAGCCCCGCGCCGCCAGCAGCGCGCGGATCACCGCCTCGGTGCGGTCGTACTCGCCTTCACCGAAGTGCTTGTAGCGAATGCGGCCCTGCGCATCGATGAGGTAGGCCGCAGGCCAATACTGGTTGCTGTAGGCCTTCCAGGTGCCGTAGCGGTTGTCCTGCGCCACGGGGTGCTTCACGCCGTGGCGGCGCATGGCGACCTCGACGTTGCGTGTGGTGCGCTCGAACGGAAACTCCGGCGTGTGCACGCCCACCACCGTGAGGCCCTGGGGCGTGTACAGCTCGGCCCAGCGGTTCACGTGGGGCAGGGTGCGTATGCAGTTGATGCAGGCGTACGTCCAGAAGTCCACCAGCACCACGCGGCCGCGCAGCTGGGCCAGGGTGAGGGGCTCGGAGTTGAGCCAGCGCTCGATGCCGGTGAACTCGGGCGCCGCGCCAAAGTCGGGCAGCGTGGCGGCCTGGACGGCGGGGCCTACTGCGTGGACGAGTGCGGGTGCCGCCACCGCAGCGGCCACGGAGGCCGCAGATGACAGGAACGTGCGGCGCTGAAACGAAAACGGTGAAGAGGGGTGCGATGTCATGGTGAAAACTCCTTGCTGCGGGCCACTTACAGCCCGCCAGAACCCGAGGGATAGAACTGCGACAGCCAGACCGTGACCTGCCCATCCACCTCCAGCAGCATGGCCAGCGCGACGGCGATGACCACCACCCCAAAAACCTGCTGCACGCGGTGCGCATGGCGCGAGATGCGGCGCACATGGCTGGCCGCGGCCTGGCCGCCGTAAGCAATGGCCAGCATGGGCAGTGCGGCGCCGGTGGAATACGCGAGCAGCAGCACGGCCGTGCTGACCCCGGGCGGCTCGGTGGCGATGAGCGTGAGGATGGACGCGAGCACCGGCCCGGCGCAGGGCGTCCACACCGCACCCAGGCTCAGCCCCAGCAGCAGCCCGCCCCAGTTGCCGGCCGATGAGCCCAGCCCCACGCCGGCCGCGCGGTTGAGCACGCCACTCGCTTGTTGGCTCAGCCACTGGAAGGGTTTTGGCCACACCATGAGCACCCCAAACACCAGCAGCATCACGGCGGCAAACCGGCGCAAGCCCTCCGGCGACACGCCCAGCACCTGCGTGAAGCTGCTGAACAGCAGCGCCACGGCTGCAAACGACAGCGCAAAGCCCAGTGCGATGAACAGAGGGCGCGTGCGCTGCGCTAGGCCACCCGCCACCGACGCGCCCAGCACCACCGGCAGCATGGGCAGCACGCAGGGCGCGCCCACGGTCAGCATGCCGGCGGCCACAGCCAGCCAGGGCGAGGTGGCGACCATGCTCATTGCACGCCTCCGCGCTCTGCGGCCGGGCGGCGCCACACCTGTGTCTTGCCGAACAGCGGAATGCCGACATACGCGCGCACCAGCAACTGGTCGGGCTCGGCGGGTGTGAGCGTGGCGCGGTAGGTCTTGGCGTTCTCGCGGTTGTAAATCTCGCCTTGGTACTCGCCACTGCCGCTGTCGCGCAGGCCCGACAGCATCGTCATGCCCAGCGCGGGCCGTGCGTCGGCCGCGGCCATGTCGGTACCCGGTGCACTCATTGATCGGTTGGCCAGCACACGCACCACCTTGCCGCAGAGGGTGCTGATGCCGCTGCTGCTGCCGGTGTTCGCACTGGCGGTGGCATTAGCGCTAGTGGGACAGGGAGCAATGTCCACCTCCAGGTTTCCACTTTCAGTGATCCAGCGGCCCAGCGGCGCCTTGGGGTGCGGCGCCGATGCAGCCTGCGTCGCAGTGGCAGCTTCTTGCGCGCTGGCGGTGTGCGCCAGGCCCAGGGCCAGCGCAGCGGCGGCCAGGACGATGGATGATTTCATGACAAGTCCTCGTGAAGTTCAGGAAGACTGCATTGAAGCCAGCGCACGTATCGGTGATATTTCCTGGCAAGGTCTTTTGGTATGCGTGCGTGTCTGCTGCGCCGCCAGACAAGTTCAGATACATACGGCCCGCCGCGCCGCCGCCACACGCAGGGCAAACCCCGGAGAATCACCACCCATGAGCACGCCCACCGAAGACCACGTCCTGATCGTCGATGACGACGCGGGCATCCGCGAGCTGGCGGCCGAATACCTGCAGCGCCAGGGCCTGCAGGTGAGCGTGGCGGCCGATGGGCGGCAGATGCGCGAGGTGCTGGCCACGCAGCGCATCGACCTGCTAGTGCTGGACCTGATGCTGCCCGGCACCGATGGCATCGCGCTGTGCCGCGAGCTGCGCAGCCCCGGCGCGCCGCCGCTGCCCATCATCATGCTCACCGCACGCAGCGACGAGGCGGACCGCATCCTGGGCCTGGAGCTGGGCGCGGACGACTACTTGACCAAGCCCTTTGCCGCGCGCGAGCTGCTGGCGCGCATCCACGCGGTGCTGCGGCGCACGCGCATGCTGCCGCCCAACCTGGCGGTGGCCGAGCCCGCGCGCCACCTCGCATTCGGCGACTGGCGGCTGGACACCACGGCGCGCCATCTGCTCGATGCCACGGGTGCGGTGGTGGCGCTGTCGGGCGCCGAATACCGGCTGCTGCGCGTGCTGCTGGACCACCCGCAGCGCATCCTCACGCGCGACCAGCTGCTGCAGCTCACACAGGGGCGTGACGCCGATGTGTTCGACCGCTCCATCGACCTGCTGGTCAGCCGCGTACGCCAGCGTCTCGGCGATGGCGCACGCGGCTCGCGCTACATCAAAACGGTGCGCAACGAGGGCTACGTGTTCTGCGCCGACGTGTTGCCCGCGACAACCTCCAGGGAGGCAGCCGCATGACGCTGCGCTGGTGGCCCCGTTCGCTGTTCGGGCGCATCCTGCTGGTGCTGGCGCTGGGCCTGGCACTAGCGCATGCGCTGACCTTCGTGCTCGCCATCACCGAGCGCAGCATGACCATGCGCCGCGCCATGGTGGCGTACCTGGCGAGCGACGTGGCCAGCTCCATGGCCATGCTGGACCGCCTGCCCGCCGCAGAGCGCGCGCAGTGGGTGGACCGGCTGGCACGCCGCAACTACCGGTTTGCGCTGACCGCGCCGCTCGATGCACCCGAGGACCCGTCTGACCTGGCCCGCCTGATCGCAGGCGCCGTGGGGGCCACGCTGCCGCCCGGGCAAACGGTGCGAGTGATCGACCCCCACATACCCGGCACCGAGCTGCGCCTGCAGCTGCAGCTGGCCGACGGCACGCCGCTGGCCGTGGACATGGACGAGCCCCGGCTGCAGGTCTCGCCCTGGGTGCTGGGTGCGCTGGCGCTGCAGCTGGCGCTGCTGGTGGGCCTGTGCGCCTGGGCCGTGCGCGCAGCCACGCGGCCCTTGCGCGCACTGGCCGATGCAGCCGATGCGCTGGGCGCAGACCGCGCCGCCGTGCCCCTGGCCGAGGATGGCCCGCGCGAGGTGCAGCGCGCGGCCCAGGCCTTCAACCGCATGCAGCACCGCATCCAGGCGCACCTTGAAGAGCGCATGCGCATCCTGGCCGCCGTCTCGCACGACCTGCAAACGCCCATCACGCGTTTGCGCCTGCGCGCCGACCTGCTGGACGACACCGTGCTGCAGGGCAAGCTGCACGCGGACCTGGCCGAGATGCAGTCGCTGGTGGAGGAGGGCATTGCCTACGCGCGCTCGTCCCAGGCCGCCCAGGAGCCCCTGCAGCGCGTGGACCTGCACGCGCTGCTGCAGAGCATTGCGTTCGACTACGCCGATGCAGGCATGCCTGTGTTGCTGCTGCACGCAGACCCGGGCATCTGCGACACGCGCCCGCAGGCCCTGCGGCGGCTGGTGTGCAACCTGGTGGACAACGCACTCAAGTTTGCGGGCGCGGCGGAGGTGAGCCTGCACACCGCCAGCGGCGGCGGG
This sequence comes from Acidovorax sp., assembly GCF_046291265.1. Lineage (GTDB taxonomy): Bacteria > Pseudomonadota > Gammaproteobacteria > Burkholderiales > Burkholderiaceae_C > Acidovorax. The sequence continues at coordinate 29,167 of NZ_JBKBTV010000058.1, forward strand.
TGGCTACTGCGCGTGCTGGACCGGGGCCCGGGCATTCCGCAAGCCGACCTGGCCGCCGTGCTGCAGCCCTACGTGCGGCTGGAAGACTCGCGCAACCGCGGCACCGGCGGCACCGGGCTGGGCCTGGCCATTGCGAACGAGCTGGCCCAGGCGCTGGGCGGCCGGCTGGTGCTGGGGCCGCGCGATGATGGCGATGGGCTGGAGGCGCGGGTGGAGCTGCCCGGCCCGCAGCCGTAGCGCTGCGCTGCAGGCCGCTGCTACAGTGGCCCTTCCGTGGATTCATGAGGGGGAACGCCGTGGACAGCAGCAGTATCAGCACCAACGCAGACAGTGGCAGCAGCGGCCCGCAGATCCGCATCGGCATCGGCGGCTGGACCTTCGAGCCCTGGCGCGACCACTTCTACCCCGCGGGCCTGGCGCACAGCAAAGAGCTGCAATACGCCAGCCGCCAGCTCACCGCCATCGAAGTCAACGGCACCTACTACAGCACCTTCAAGCCGCAGACGTTTGCCAAGTGGCACAGCGAGACGCCTGAGGGCTTCATGTTCTCGCTCAAGGCCAACCGCTTTGCGACGAACCGCCGCGTGCTGGCGGAGGCGGGCGACTCGATCACGCGGTTTGTGGAAAGCGGAATCTCCGAGCTGAAGGACAAGCTCGGGCCCATCGTCTGGCAGTTCATGCCGACAAAGCCGTTTGATCCCGGAGACTTCGAAGCCTTCCTCGCATTGCTGCCCCAGGCAGTGGACGGCCGCCGCCTGCGGCATGTGCTCGATGTGCGGCACGAGAGCTTTGCCACCCCCGACTTCATCGCACTGGCACGCCAGTACGGGTGCGTGCCGGTGCACACCGATTCGGAGAAGTTCCCCGCCATTGCCGATGCGCAAGCGGACTTTGCCTACCTGCGGCTGATGCGCAGCCAGGCCGACGTGCCCACCGGCTACACGCCAGAAGCGATCGCGCAGTGGGCGGATGGCGTGCGCGCGTGGACGGGCGGCGAGCGGCCGCGCGACGTGTTCGTGTACTTCATCAACGGCGCGAAGGAGCGGGCTCCGGCGGGAGCGATGGAGCTGATGGCGCAGCTGGGTGTGCAGACATTTTGAGACAAATAGGCCGCTACCGCTCTTCCAGCAAGCGCCAACAGCTATGGAATTGATAGCATTTGCACTCGCAGGGCCCTGAGTGTGTAGACCCCTCACCACCAAACCACGCAGCGCTTGCACGCTACACACCACACCGCGCGGGCTTGACGCGGGCCCTGCACCGTCAGGTACACTGCGCCTCTTCATGTCGTACACCACCCCCGCCCTCGCCGCACGCGCCACT
>NZ_JBKBTV010000059.1:0-27984 GCF_046291265.1 Acidovorax sp.
CAGCTCAAGCTGGAGCTGACCGAAAGCCTGCTGGTGGAAGACATGGAAACCACCATCGCCACCATGACGGCCCTGCGCTCCTATGGCGTGGGGTTTTCGCTGGACGACTTTGGCACGGGTTATTCGAGCCTGAGCTACCTCAAACGCATGCCGCTCGACCAGCTCAAGATCGACCAGAGTTTTGTGCGCGACCTGCTGACCGACCCCAACGACGCCGCGATTGTGGAAACCATCATCGGCCTGTCGCGCAACCTGGGCCTCGAAGTGATTGCCGAAGGGGTCGAGACGCCCGAGCAACGCGAGCTGCTGGCCCGCGCAGGGTGCCTGCTCTACCAGGGCTACCTCTTCAGCCGCCCCCTGTCCGTGGACCTTCTGGAGGCCTTCCTGCGCCCAGCGGCTGCTTAAGCGCCGGTCGATTCACGCCAGCGGGCGTTAAAGCGCCCCGATTGCTCACCTCCACCGCAGCCATTGCCTGCGGTTTTTTTTCGCCTGCACGGGCTCTGTGCCCAGTTGGTGAGGGCATGTCCCGGCACTTTGGTGCGGATTTGCTGGGCTCGCGCCGCCGCGCCACTGCTTTTCCTGTCTCTCCTGGCTCACGTTTGCACACCAATGGTCCGGCGCCCACCCAAAACTCCCACCCCCCAAAACCTCGCATTCAGGGCGCAGAAGTTTTCCTCTGTCTTCTTCTTATGTTTTCTATATATACATAGTCGTAGTAGTAGAGGGCCAGGTTTTGTGTGGACAACTGGCTTTTTGCCTTGTGCATCACGCACTTGCGCGCGCCAGAACCCTGTGCACCCATCCCTTTTGCCGCTGTCATCCCAACGGGGACAAAACCAGGTCGTTACCCTTTTCTGTGGATAACCCATGGGTTGTGCCAAAACTATCCCCAGTTTTACCCACCGGGGTGTTTTGCTGAAGAATTTTGATCAAAAATTGCCTCTAGCGCTTATCCATCAAGCGCTTATAGCTCATTTATTTATAGCAAATTTCTCAACAAGGCCACTGCTTGTGCGCACCTGTCCGTCATCTTGGGTGTCCTGTGCATGGTGGCAACTGTGCCCATTCCTTGAATTCAGCAACTGGTCGACGGCGCAATCGTCGACCGCCCATCGTCCACAGCCCGTTTTCCAGGCCCGGGTTTTGGGTTCTGGTTATTCTTCTATAGCTTTATATATATAAATAGCAGTAGTAGTAGAGCAGCCGTTTTTCTGTGGACAAGCCATTTTTGTTCAATGTTGGCGCGGGTTTACGTTGCTGCAAAGTATGTGTGGCGGCCTGCACAAAACGCGGGGCTCGCAGACAACAACTTTGGGCTTGGGCCTTTTTGTGTGGATAACTACCCGGTTGTGCCAGAACTGTCACCAGAGTTATCCACAAATCTCCCGCTTGCGGCTGGGAACCCGACGCAAAAAAGTCCGGAGTCCATCAAAGAACTCCGGGCCTGGGGGTTAAGCACTGGGTGAGGGTGCTTGTGGCTTGGCGTGTGGCTTGGTTTACTGGGCCGGTGCCGGTGCTGCCGGTTTGCCTTCGGCGCCACCGCGTTGTTTGCCGTGGTGGTGGCCATGGCGACCTTCACCGCCGCCTTCACCACGCTTCATGCCGCCCATGCGGTGACCGCCTCGGTGGGCCTTGGCATCAAACGTTTTTTGCTGCTCGGGCGTCAGGGCCGCGTAGAAGGTCTTGGTGACCTCGCCACGGCGGTCGGCCTCGGCGGCGTGCTGGGCACGCAGGGCCCGCATGCGGTCAATGCGCTCAGGGGTGGTCAGCTTGTGCATGTCTTTGCGGTCCAGGCGCGCGGTGCGCTCGCCGGGTTGCATGGACGTGGTGAAGCTGGTCCAGGCGGGTTCTTGCGCAGCGGTCAGCTTGAGATCGCTTTTGAGGGCCGCCAGGTGCTTGGCGCGGTGCTCGGCACGGTGGCCGTGGTGCTTGCCGCCGCCTTTGTGGCTGTGGTGGCGTTCACCGGCCTGGTGGCGGCTATCCTGGGCCGTGGCAGCCGCCGTGGGGGCGCTGGATGCGGCGGGGGGTTGCTGGGCCAGCACGGGCAGGGCCAGGGCGGCCAGAACAGCGGTGGCGGCAAAACGGCGGTGGAAATGGAAAGCCATGGTGTGAGTCCTTTCACAGGGGTTGAACAAACAACTCGCTAGAACGGTTGTCCCGGCGATTGAGAGTCAGTGTCCGCCCCGCATGTATCGCCGCCGTGCCTGTTGAATGTGGGTGTGTAAAGTTGTGACAAGAAGCTGTGGGTGTGCGGGCCAAATATTTTGATAAAAATGGCCTTTAGCGCTTATTGGATAAGCGCTTATAGCTACATAAATGATAGTGAATACAGTGCCTTGAGCTGCATCGAGTCACAGCGGCCACAGGGCCTTCGCTGGTGACCCCCGACAATGGCGTGTTCCGGGTCTGTCTGTTTGTCTGCGCACTGCAGCCCAGCCAGCCGCCCCCACCACCAACGACCCCAACAAAAGGTTTTCCGTGTTCAAGAACATGATCGTGTACCGCATTGCCCCGCAATGGCAGGTCGAACTGACGCAAGTAGAAGAAGCCCTGGCCAAGGTGCCTTTTCTGGAATGTGGCGCCACGCAAGAAAAATCCCTGGGTTGGGTGCCACCGCGCGGCGACCAACACGGCCCTTTGGCAGAGTCCGTCGGCGGCCAGTGGATCCTGCGCTTCATGGTCGAATCCAAGGTGTTGCCCGGCAGCGTGCTGGCCCGCCGCGTGAAGGAAAAGGCGGAACGCATCGAACAAGAAACCGGCCGCAAGCCCGGCAAGAAGGAAAGCAAGGAGCTCAAAGACGAGGCCAAGCTCGACCTGCTGCCCATGGCGTTCACCAAACAAGGGTCTATGTGGGTGTGGATCGACACCACATCGCGCCTGCTGGTGCTGGACACCTCCAGCCAGGGCCGCGCGGATGAGGTGGTGACCTTGCTGGTCGAAGCGTTGCCGGGGCTGTCGGTGTCCCTCATCAACACCCAGACCAGCCCGCAAGCCGCGATGTCGCACTGGCTCAAGGAACAAGAGCCGCCCGTGGGCTTCACGGTCGACCGAGAATGCGAACTCAAAAGCGCCAGCGAAGAAAAAGCCGTGGTCCGTTATGCCCGCCACCCGCTCGACATCGAAGAAGTGCAAGCCCACATCGATGCCGGCAAGCTGCCCACCAAGCTGGCCCTGACCTGGGACGACCGGGTGTCGTTCATGCTGACCGAAGGGCTGCAGATCAAGAAGGTGTCGTTTCTGGACACGGTGTTTGAAGGCACCAAGGCGGACGACGGCGGTTTTGACACCGATGTGGCGATTGCCACGGGTGAGCTGGTCAAGCTGATTCCCGACCTGATCGGGGCGCTGGGCGGCGAAGCGGAAAGCGGCGTGGCCAGCGCGGCGCAAGCGGTGGCTGCAGACGGTGTTGCCGCGCCCGGCGTGCCCAAGGTGCCTTCGACCGCCCCGTCCGTACCATCCGCCCCTGCGCGCAAGAGCGCTGGCGGTGGTGTGGTGACGGGGCCTAAAGAGGTGCCGGTGGATACAGATCCGGAGTCGGCACCGTTTTAATGGCTTTGAGGATGAAAGCCCGTGCGGTGGGGGTTGCGCCCGGGCCTGCTTTTTTTAAATGACCACACTCCTTCACATTGCCGCGTTCCTTGCAATCGCCGTGGGCATTGCCCATTCTTATCTTGGCGAGCGCTACATCCTTGCCCGGCTGTTCCGTCGTAACGATCTGCCAAAGCTTTTCGGGAGCACAGAATTTACGGCCCGCACGCTGCGGTTCGCTTGGCACATCACTACCGTGGCGTGGTGGGGCTTCGCGGCGATTCTTTTCTTGCTGGCCCAGCAGGCGGTTTCGTTTCAGCGACTGTCGCTGGTGGTTGCCATCACGTTTTTGTTGACGGCCGCCATCACCGCGGCCATATCACGCGGCAGGCATCTGGCATGGCCCGTGTTTCTGTTCATTGGATGTGCCGCCCTGTATGCGGCAACCACCTGACGCCGCATGTTGGTTGTGGGGTGGCGTTACACCGGCTCTAACACCACTGCCACCCCCAATACATATCGCCACCAGCGCGGAAGGCCCGCCCGTGCAGTGTTGAATGAATGAACAAGTGAAAAGACAGGGATAGCGGAAGGGGGCGGGGGCGTTCAGCGCCCGGCAAAGTGCGCGGGTTGGCGCTGGTGAAAAGCCTCCACCCCCGCACGAAAGTCCTCGGTGTCCGCGCAGCGCACAAAGGCTTCTTTCTCCGCAGCCAGCTGCTCGGGCAGGGTGCGGTCCATCGACTCGCGCATCAGCCGCTTCATGGCGCCGTAGGCCACGGTGGGCCCGGCGGCCAAGCGCTGGGCCAGGGCGGCGGTGGCCGTCTCCAGTTCGGCTGCAGGCACCACGCGGTTGACGAGCCCCAGGCGCAGCGCATCGTCGGCGGTGAAGGCTTCGCCCAGCAGCGCAATCTCCAGCGCCTTGCGCAGGCCCACCACGCGGGGCAGCGCCCACGATGCGCCCACGTCGCAGCTGGTGCCCAGGTTGATATAGGCCAGGTTCAGGCGGGTGCCTTCGGCCATCAGGACGTAGTCGGCCATGAGCAGCAGGCTCAGGCCCGCGCCCGCCGCCACGCCGTGCACCTGGGCGATGACGGGTGCGTTCATCTGTGCCAGCAGGGGCAGCGCGGCGTTCAGGGGGGTGAGGATGTCGATGGCCCCCTGCACCGGGTTGGCCCGCAAGGTGGCCAGGTCGCCACCCGCCATGAAGCCCTTGCCATTGCCACACAGCACCACGGCGCGTACACCGGGGTCGGCGGCGATGGTCTGCACGGCGGCGAGGAAGGCGTTGGCCATGGGCACGTCGATGGCGTTGAGGGCCTCGGGCCGATTGAAGCGCAGGGTGGCGATGGGGCCGTCGCGCTCCAGCAGCAGGGGGGCGGTGTTATTCATGTCAAATTGGCCTCTAGCGCTTATTGTTAAAGCGCTGATAGCTCCTGTTTTGATAGCGATCTGATCGGAGAATGGTGAACCCGAGAGCTAGAGATACAGCGCCTCGATCTCGGCCGCATACGTCTTGTAAATGCTCGAGCGGCGCACCTTCATCGTGGCGGTCACTTCGCCGTCGTCATGGTCCAGCTCTTTGGTGAGCAGGTGGAACTTGCGGATCTGCGACACCTGCGCCAGGCGCTGGTTGCCGGTGTTGATTTCGGTGTCGATAAGGCTGCGTACCTCGGGGTGCTCCACCAGCGAGCGAAAGTGCGTGAACGGAATGCGCCGCGCTTCGGCCCATTTGCCCACGGTCTCGTAGTCGATCATCACCAACGCACCGACGAATTTGCGGGCCTCGGCCACGATGACACATTCCTTGATGAAGGGGCTGCCCTTCATCGTGTTCTCGATCTCGGACGGCGTGAGGTTCTTGCCGCCCGCGGTGATCATGATGTCCTTCAAGCGGTCCACGATTTTGATCTGGCCGTCCACCAGGCGCACCACGTCGCCGGTGTGCAGCCAGCCATCCACAATGCTCGTGGCCGTGGCCTCGGGGTTCTTGTAGTAGCCCGCAAACACCATGTCGCCCTTGATCTGGAACTCGCCGCCCAGCTCGCCGTCATTCTTGGCAATGCGCCATTCCACGCCGCTCGTGGGCACGCCCACGGTGCCCACCACCACGTCCTGGAGCCGGTGGCCGGTGACCATGCCGGTGGATTCGGTCAGGCCGTAGACCTCGACCAGCGGCACGCCCAGCACGCGAAAGAATCGCACCACGTCAGGCGGGATGGGTGCGGCGCCGGTGAGCGCCACCTGGGCTTCGCGCAGGCCGATGAAGTTTTGCAGCGCACGGAACACCAGCCAGTAGCAGGCGGTGTAGGTGAACATGTCGCCGATGCTCCAGCGCGCGCGGGGTTTCTCAGCCAGCGGCTGGCAGGCTTTGTAGGCCGTGTGAAAGAGTGCGCGGCGCAGGCCTCCGGTCTCCTGCAGCTTGATGCTGATGGCGGCGTGCATCTTTTCCCAGATGCGTGGCACGCCGAGGAACATGGTGGGTGCGACTTCGCGCAGGTCTTCCTGCACGGTGCGGATGGATTCACCAAAGTTCACCTGCGAACCCACGTACACGGGCACAAAGCTGGTCAGCATCTGCTCGGCCACGTGGCACAGCGGCAGGTACGACAGGTGCGTGGTATCTGCGTTCAGCCCCAGCCGGTCCACGATGCCGGGCACCACACCCCGGATGTTGCGGTACGAAATCATCGCGCCCTTGGGCTTGCCGGTGGAGCCCGAGGTGTAGATCATCAAGCCCACGTCATGGAGCGTCTGGCGCGCCAGGGCATCGTCGATGACCGCCTGCTGGCCCGATGCCGCGCCCAGTTGTTCCACCTCGTCAAAGGTGGCGATGAACTGCCGCACCTCAGGTGCAAAGCTGCGCAGGCCCTTGGTTTCCATGACCACGATCTTTTTGAGGCGCGGCAGTTCGGGCAGCGCGGCCAGCAGCTTGTCGGTCTGTTCCTGGTCTTCGCAGACCATGATCTCGATGTCGGCATGGCCCACCACATAGGCCACTTCGTTGGTGGGGCTGGTGGGGTACACGCCCACGGTCACCGCGCCCACCAGGCCTGCGCCCATCTGGGCCAGCACCCATTCGATGCGGTTCTCGGAGATCACGCCCACATGTCCGCCTGTAGGCAGGCCCAGCGCCTTGAGGCCCAGGCCGAAGTGGCTGGCGCGCTCGTAGTAGCGCGCCCAGGTAAAGGGCTTCCAGATGCCGAAGTCCTTTTGCCGGATGGCGATGCGCTGCGCGTCGGTGCGCGCGCGTTCGCGCAGCATCTGGGGTAGGGTGAGGTCGGAGAGATTCATGTCAGTCGTCCATGGCGCAACGCGCCGCCCAAAGCCGGTGAGATGGGCCGATGTGGCTCCCTCGCCCCTCGTGGGAGAGGGCCGGGGAGAGAGAGTGGTCGATGCGGGCGCAGCGCCGGTTGCCGCCCCCTCTCCCCACCCCCTCTCCCGCGAGGGGCGAGGGGCTCGTGGATCCGGCTCATGACAACCAACGCTTTCTGCGCTTGTAGTGTTTGATGTCCTTGAAGCTTTTCGCTTCGCCACCACCACCCATGCCCAAGTAGAACTCCCGCACATCGGGGTCGTTGGCTAGGCGTTCGGCCGTGCCGTCGATCACGATCTTGCCGTTCTCCATGATGTAGCCCCGGTGCGCCACGGCCAGGGCCACGGTGGCGTTCTGCTCGACCAGCAGCATGCTGGTGCCACGCTCGGTGTTGATGCGCGCGATGATGGTGAAGATGTCCTCCACCAGCTTCGGGGACAGGCCCAGCGAGGGCTCGTCGAGCAGGATGAGCTGCGGCTGCGCGATGAGCGCACGGCCGATGGCCAGCATCTGCTGCTCACCGCCAGACAGATACCCCGCCAGGCCCTTGCGCCGCTCGTGCAGGCGCGGGAAGTAGCTGTAGACCAGGTCGAAGTCAGGCGTCGCACCCTTGCGACCGGTGAGCGCGTAGGTGGCGGCCACCAGGTTCTCTTCGACCGTGAGGTCTTCAAACACGCGGCGGCCTTCCATGACATGGCTCAGGCCGTGGCGCACAAGCTGCTGCGGCGCGAGCGCCGCCGTGGGCTGGCCGTTGAAGTGGATGCTGCCGCTCTCCACCGTGCCGTCCTCCAGCGCCAGCAGACCCGACACCGCCTTGAGCGTGGTCGATTTGCCCGCCCCGTTGCTGCCCAGCAGCGCGACGATCTGCCCACGTGGCACGGCCAGCGACAGGCCGCGCAGTGCCTGCACCACCTTGTTGTAGATGACCTCGATGTTGTTGACTTCGAGGACGTTGGCCGGGGTTGGCTGGGTCATGGCACAGGCAGGGTCAGAGCTTGATCCAGTCGGAGGCGGCGACCATTTTTTGCGCCTTCATGTCGGCGCGATAAACGCGGCCCACGGGAATCGAGTTGCCGCTGATGGTGATTGGCACGCCGATCAAACCGCCCGTGTCGAAGTCCTTGATGCTGTTGAGCGCGGCCTTGAGGTTTTTGCCGTCGAGGGGTTTGCCCGCATCCAGCGTGCGCTTGGCCGCCTCGGTGAACAACATGGCGGCGAGGAAGCCCTGGATGTAGGCCGTGCTCTGGTACTCCGGCCGCAGCGCGCGGATCTTCTCCAGCATGGGCGCCTTCTCTGTGTCGTAGTAGTAGCGGTAGGGCATCACGCCCATGAAGCCGTCGCCGTCCGGGCCCATCTTCATCACGGTGGAGCTGTCCATGGTCCAGAAGGTACCCATCCACTTGCTGGTCATGCCCTGCTGCTTGCCCTGGGTGATGAACTCAGGGATGGGTGCCAGGATGTAGCCGTGGAAGATGGTGTAGTCGGGCGCTGCGCGGCGCAGCTTGATGACCTCGCCCGACACATCCACGCTGCCTGCGGGCGTCATGATCTTGACCGGCACCGACAGGCCGAGCGCCTTCGCTGCGGCTTCGCTTTTCTCAATCGGGTCGCGGCCGAATTCGGAGTCCGAATACACGAAGGCCACCTTGGCACCTGGCTTTTCCTTGGCAATGTGCTTGAGCAGGATGCCGAACATCTCCGTGTAGTCGGGGCCCACGAGGAACTGGTTCGGGTACTTGACGGGGTCGTTGAGTTCGGATGCAAACGACGCCCCGGCCATCAGCGTGGTGCCCGCGCGGTCCAGTTCAGGGTTGATGGTTTTGGAAAAGCCCGTGGAGTCGCCGTAGTACAGGTTCACCTTGTTCTGGCTGGTGATCTTCTTGTAGGCCGCCACCGAGACGTCGACCTTGTAGCCCGTGTCTTCAGGCACGTACTTGAGCTTGCGGCCCTTGATGCCGCCCGCGTCGTTGACCATCTTCACGTAGTCGCCAATGCCCGCGTTGATGCCCACGCCTGCAAAGGCAAACACTCCGGTGAGCGGGATGGAGCCGCCGATGACGATGTCTTCAGCGCCTTGAGCGAGCACCGACAGCGGGCTGGTGAGTGCGGCCGCGCCTGCGACACCGAGCAAGAGGTTGCGGCGCTGAATGGAAGTGCGTTGTGTATCCATGGTTGTCTCCTGTTGATTTAGTTTCTGAAAGGCCAGAGATGGAAGAAACGGCGGATTCGCCGCCACACTTCGGCCAGGCCATGGGGCTCGAAGACGAGAAAACCGATGATGAGCAGACCAAAGATCACGGTGCGCACGGGAGAGAGGAACACCGTCAGCTCGTTGCCCCCCGGCAGCAGGCCCACCACCAGCTTGAGCAGCTCGGGCACCATGGTCATGAACACGGCACCCAGGATGCCGCCCAGAATGGAGCCCATGCCGCCGACGATGATGGCTGCGAGGAAGAAGATGGACATGAGCAGCGGAAAACTTTCGGGCGTGACCACCCGAAAGAAGTACGCCCACAGCCCGCCCGCCACGCCTGCATAGAACGACGACAGGCCAAACGACAGCAGCTTGTAGCGCAGCAACGGAATGCCCAGCACCTCGGCGGAAATATCGCGGTCGCGGATGGCGATAAAGGCGCGGCCCACGCGCGTGCGAAACAGGTTGGCCGCGCCCAGCAGCATGAGGATCGTGACGGGCACGATGAGCCAGTACAGGTGGAACGAGGTCTCCAGCGACATGCCAAACAGCTTGGCAGGTGGCACGCTGAGCCCGCCGGTGCCGCCGGTAAACTTCCAGTTGGCAAAGATGAAGTGCGCGATGAACGATGCGGCAATGGTGGCAATGGCCAGATACAGCCCTTTGACGCGCAGCGAGGGGATGCCCACGATGAGCCCGCCCAGCATGGCGACGAAGCCGCCCGCCAGCAGGTTCAGGATGAACGGTGTGCCCACACGTGTTTCCAGCACGGCCACGGTGTAGGCCCCCAGGCCCATGAAGGCGGCTTGGCCCAGGCTCACCAGCCCCGTGTAGCCCGTGAGGATGTTGAGCCCCGTGGCACTGGCCACGTTGATGCTGACGAGGCAGGCCAGGTAGAGCCAGTAGTCGCTGGCCATGAACGGGAACAGCACCAGCAGCGCGGCGCCCACGGCCAGCCACACCTTCTGCGTGCGCGAGTCGAACACCGCGGCGTCGGCGATGTAGGTTTCTTTGAGGGTTCCGATGCGCATGCTCTAGAGCCTTTCGATCTCGTGCGTGCCAAACAGACCGTAGGGACGGACGAGAAGCACCGCAACCAGCACGATGAACGTGGCCAGCAGCTTGTATTCGCCGCCCAGGTAGGCCCCAGCCAGCGCCTCGATGAGGCCGATGAGAATCCCGCCGACGAGCGCGCCCAGCACGCTGTCGAGCCCGCCCACGATGACCACCACCAGCACCGACAGACCGAACACGCCCATGCTCGACGAAATGCCACCAATCGAGCCCACGATGATCCCGGAGATGGCTGCAAGCATGGCCGACGCCACCCAGGCCAGCGAGAACACACGCGGCACATTGATGCCCACCGAGTACGCGGCGGCCTGGTCGCTGGCCGTGGCGCGCAGGGCCACGCCACCGCGCCAGAAGCGGAACACCAGCAGCACGGCGGCGATGAATACCACGGCAATCACTGCACCCCAAAACACCTTGGGTGCAAGGAAGGCGTCGCCGACCATGATGGGCTGGCTCGGCATGAAGTCAGGCAGGCGCCGCTGGTCGGCCGTCCAGATCATCTCGACCAGCCCGACCAGTACGGAGGCCAGGCCCACGGTAACCATGAACACGGAGATGGGTGGCTCGCCCAGCAGTGGCCGGATCATGGTGCGCTCGATCACCGCGCCCAGCAGGCCCGTGCCCAGTACCGCAGCCGGAATGGCTAGCCACAGCGGCAGCGCAAACGTGGCGGCAAAGGTGAAGAACAGGTAGGCGCCCACCATGAGCATCTCGCCAATGGCGATGTTCACCACCCGCGTGGCCTTGTAGACCATGACGAACGCCAGCGCGGCCAGCGCATAGAGGCCGCCGCCTGCGATGCCGGTCAGGCTGATTTCAAACAGGTAGGCCCAATCCATCATGTGGCTCCCTGTGGGGTTGTTGGGTTGCCACTGGCCCGCAGCTTGGCGCGCAGGTCGCCCACGTCCCCGGCGCCCAGGTAGGCACGGATGACTTCGGGATCTGCCTGCACCGCAGCGGGTGTGCCCTGCGCGATGACCTGGCCGAAGTTGAGCACCACCACGTGGTCCGACAGGTCCATCACCATGCCCATGTCGTGCTCGACCATGAGCACCGTCACGCCCCATTCCTCGCGCACGTCCAGGATGAAGCGCGCCATGTCTTCGGTCTCTTCGCGGTTCATGCCGGCTACGGGCTCGTCCAGCATCAGGATCTGCGGCTGCATGGCCAGTGCGCGGGCCATCTCCACGCGTTTTTGCAAGCCGTAGGGCAGGGCCGAGACGGGCGCGTGGCGGATGTGGTCGATTTCGAGGAAGTCGATGATGCGCTCCTCGATGTCGCGGCGCAGCTCGGCCTCTTCGCGGCGGGCGCGGCCCAGGTAGAACAGCGCGTCGAGCACATTGGTCTTGAGGTGCGCGTGGCGACCCAGCTTGATGTTGTCGAGCACCGTCATGCCGCGAAACAGCGCGATGTTCTGAAAGCTGCGTCCCAGGCCCAGCTTGGCGCGCTGCGGCGCCGGAATGCGCGTGATGTCCTGCCCCTGAAAACGGATGGAGCCCTGGCTGGGCCGGTAAAAGCCCGAGATGGTGTTGAACAAAGAGGTCTTGCCCGCACCGTTGGGCCCGATGACTGCAGTGATGGAGCCGGGCAACACGTCAAAACCCACGCCGGTGAGCGCCTTGACGCCACCAAACGCCAAGGTCACGCCGTTGACCTGAAGCAGGGGCGACGCAGCGGGGGTGCCGAAAGGGGTTGTCTCCATTGGCTTTCTAATACGGGTTGATTCGCAGCTTCTGACCAGAAATTTCTCGCAAACCCTGCCGAAATTTCCTACTTGTGCGTAAACTGTTTACTCGTGAGTAGATTCTGGAAGCCGCCACCCCATTCAGCATCCGTACTTTCCCGAGGAATCGCCCCCCATGCCCAATGCCACAGCGGCATCGTCCCGACGCAGCGCCCCGCGAGCGGCGCCAGCGCGTCCCTCTGCAGACCAGGCCCCAGAGCTTGAAACCCTCAGCGCCTCGCCCTGGGCGCCCGCATCCCACCGTGAACAGCAGCGCGAGGCCAAGCGCAACGCCGTGCTGCAGGCAGCGGCCCAGCTGTTCAACGAGCGCGGTTTTCATGCCACTTCGCTCGACGACATTGCCGCGCGCCTGAACGTGACCAAGCCCACGCTGTACTACTACGTGAAGAACAAGGACGAGATCCTGTTGCAGTGCGTGAGCAAGGGGCTGGAGATGATGCTTGACGGCATCGACGCGTCGCGCGCAGCGGGCGGCAAGGCCATCGACCAGCTCATGACCTGCATGCAGGTGTATGCGCGCATCGTCACGCAGGACTTTGGCATGTGCCTGATCCGCGTGGGCGACGAGCAGTTGCCGCCCGAGAGCCGCAAGGAGCTTCGGCGTCTGAAGTCCGCCATCGACCAGGAGTTTCGCCGCTTGGTGGCCGAGGGCGTGGCAGAAGGGTCGCTGCAGCCCTGCGACCCGAAGATGACGGCATTTGTGATTGCGGGGGCACTGAGCTGGATCGGCCGCTGGTACCAGCCCGGCGGCGAATACACGCCCGAGCAGGTAGCGCAGCAGTGCATTGCGACGCTGTGTGACGGGGTGCTGCGGCGTTCGGCGGACGTCACTGCGCTTGGCGCCGCTGCCGTGCTTGCGCCCAAACGCAAGGCGGCGAGCAGCAAAGCCAAGACCGCTGTCCTGTCCAGAGAGGGCTGATGAGCCTGACGGGACCAGAATTCAAGCCAAATTGGCACCTGGCGCTTGATGTGTAAGCACTAACAGCTATTGATTTGGTAGCGTTTTGCGCGATGCCTTGGGGGCGTTGTGTTCTGCTTGCCCTGCCGCCAGGTCATCCAATATCGGGCAATCCGGCCGGTCATTGCCCTTGCAGCAGGACACCAGGGTTTGCAGGCTGCGCTGCATCGCCTGCATGGCGGCAATGCGTTCGCTCAGGTCCTCAATATGCGCCTGCGCGATGCGCTTGACCTGGCTGCTGGCGCGGCTGCGGTCGTGCCACAGGCCCAGCAGTTCGGCGATTTCTTCCATCGAGAAACCGAGGTCGCGGCTGCGGCGGATGAAGTGCAGGGCGTGCACGTCGGCCTCGGTGTACTGGCGGTAGCCGCTGTCCGTGCGCGCCACGCCGCAGATGAGGCCCAGCGATTCGTAGTGCCGCACCATGCGCGCCGAGATGCCCGCGCGCCGGGCGGCGGTGCCGATGGGCACGGGCCAGGAGGTGGCGGGGGCCTTGGTCATGCCGCGACGGCGTAGCCTTCTTCGGTGATCGCGGCGGCCAGGGTTTCGCGCGGTGCGGTGCTGTCCACGTCCACCTTGCCGCTGGCGCGGTCGATGCGCACCTGGGCGTTGGGGTCGATCTGTTGCACGGCCTGGGTGACGGCGCGTTCGCAGTGGCCGCAGGTCATGCCTTGAACTTGGAAAGTCGTGGTGGTGGTCGCCATGGGGTGTCCTTGAAGTGGTTTGGAAGAGGGCCGTTGCATCGACCGAAACGAATGGTGAAGCTTGACATCGTGGCAGAGTCAACGGGCCTCCAAGACACTCATCATGTGAGGGTTGATCAATATCAATGCTTGACCTTGCCATCACGTCAAGGATCAGCATCTCTGCCATGAACACCATCACCACAACCCCCATCACCCCGTCCGAGTCCGTTCACTCGCTGGACCTTGGCATCTCTGGCATGACCTGCGCCAGCTGCGTGGGCCGCGTGGAGCGCGCGCTGCGCAAGGTGCCGGGCGTGCAGGAGGCGTCGGTCAACTTGGCGACCGAGTCCGCGCGCATTGCCTTTGCCACCAGCATGGGCGCCGATGCCGCTGCCATGGAGGCACTGCTGCGCCGTGCGGTGCGCAATGCGGGTTACGAGCCGCGTGCTGCCGGGCAGGAGGACGCACAAGAAGATGCATCGCCCTGGGCTGGTTTTATGCCGGTGGGCATTGGCCTGCTGCTGTCGGCGCCGCTGGTGTTGCCCATGATGCTTGGCGTCATTCCTGGTCCTTTGGGCGACCTGTTCGGCCAGCACTGGATGTTGCCCGCCTGGGTGCAGTTTGTGTTGGCCACGCCGGTGCAGTTCATTCTGGGCGCGCGGTTTTACAAGGCGGGCTGGCATGCGGCCAAGGCGTTGTCGGGCAACATGGATTTGCTGGTGGCGTTGGGCACGAGTGCGGGCTGGGGGCTGTCGGTGTGGCTGTGGCTCACAGCCCATGAAGGACATGCGCCGCACCTGTACTTTGAGGCGTCGGCCGTCGTCGTCACCCTGGTGCTGCTGGGCAAGTGGCTGGAGGCGCGTGCCAAGCGGCAGACCACGGCGGCCATCCGCGCGCTGCATGCGCTGCGGCCTGATGTGGTGCACCTGCTCGGCAAAGACGGCGAGGTGGATGTGCCCGTGGCGGAGGTGCTGGTGGGCGACCGGCTGGTAGTACGGCCGGGTGAACGTTTCCCGGTGGACGGCACCGTGCATGAGGGCCACACGCAGGTGGACGAATCCATGCTGACGGGTGAACCCTTGCCGGTGGCCCGCGATGTGGGTGCAGCGCTCACGGGCGGATCCATCAACGGTGATGGCCGCATCGTGATGGAAGTGACGGCCGTGGGGGCCGAGACAGTGTTGGCCCACATCATCCGGCTGGTGGAAGATGCCCAGGCGGCCAAGGCCCCGATTCAGCGGCTGGTGGACCAGGTGTCTGCCGTGTTCGTGCCCGTGGTGCTGGTGGTGGCGCTGGTCACGCTGATGGGCTGGCTGTGGATGGGCGTGGGCATGGAGGCCGCACTGATCCACGCCGTGGCCGTGATGGTGATTGCCTGCCCCTGCGCGCTGGGGCTGGCCACACCGGCGGCCATCATGGCGGGCACGGGCGTGGCGGCGAAGAACGGCATTTTGATCAAGGATGTACAGGCGCTGGAGCTGGCCCACAAGGTGGATGTGGTGGCCTTTGACAAGACCGGCACGCTAACGGTGGGCCAGCCTCGGCTGACAGCGTTTGAGGTGGTGCCTGGGCTGGACGAGGCGGCAGTGATGGCGGCCGTGGCCGCCGTGCAAAGCGGCAGCGAACACCCGCTGGCCCGTGCAGTAGTGTCGGCTGCGGGCGAGCGGCAGATCCGCGTGGCGACGGCACAGGACGTGTGCGCCGTGCCCGGGCGTGGCGCTGAAGGCGAAGTGGACGGCCAGAGCACCCTGGTGGGCAGCTTGCGCTGGATGCAGGAGCTGGGGGTAAAAGAACTGCAAGAGGGGCCGCTGGCTGAGCGTGCCCAGGCGCTGCAGGCCGAAGGCGCCACAGTGTCGGCGGTGGCGCATCGTACTGCACAGGGTTTGCAACTGCAGGCGCTGATGGCGTTTGGTGACGAGCCCAAGCCCGGCGCGCGCGAGGCGCTGGCGGCGTTGAAGGCGCGTGGCATCCGCACGGTGATGATCTCGGGCGACAACCGGGGCGCTGCAGAGGCCATGGCCCGACGACTGGGGCTGGACCCCGACGCGGGCGAGGTGATGGCCGAGGTGCTGCCGGGCGACAAGGCTGCCAAGGTCGTGGCATTGCAACAGGGCGCTGACGGTAAGCGCCATGAGCGCCGCCGGGCCGCCCCAAGGCGCGAAGGCCCCCTTGGGGGGCAGCGACCCAGCGCAGCGGCGGAGCGTGGGGGCCATTTTGTCGCGATGGTAGGCGACGGCGTTAACGATGCTCCGGCGCTGGCTGCCGCCGATGTGGGCATGGCCATGGGCAACGGCACCGATGTGGCCATGCACGCGGCGGGCGTCACGTTGATGCGCGGCGACCCGATGCTGGTGGCCGCAGCGCTCGACATTTCGCACCGCACGGTGATGAAAATTCGGCAGAACCTGTTCTGGGCCTTTGCGTACAACGTGGCGGGCATTCCACTGGCGGCGATGGGCTACCTCAGCCCGGTGGTGGCGGGGGCGGCCATGGCGCTGAGTTCGGTCAGCGTGATGGCGAATGCCCTCTTACTCAAGCGGTGGCGCATGTGATAAACACGTACGACTGCGTCACGGTTGTCTGGCAAACTGCAACGCTTTGTTGCAGGGTGGCGGCGTCCAAAGGACCAACGGCCCGCGCGCACATACCAATATGAAGGACGACAGATCATGAATCTCTTCTCGCTCATGCGGCAGTTCACCATACGTTTTCGAATGCTGGGGGCCATCGGCGTGGTTCTGGGCCTGTTGGGCCTGCTGGGCGGGGCGGGCATGCTGGGCATGTTCCGCATCCATGCGATGAGCCAGGACTTTATGGACCACTCGTTTGCCGAGGTGGGCTACATGGCCGAGCTGCGGGGCGAGATGGGTGCCATCCGCCAGTTCGAGAAAGACATGATCATCGGCTACGAAAAGCCTGAAGCCGTGAAGGCCGCACACGTCAAATGGCTGGAAAGCCAGGACAAGGCCAAGAAGACGGCGGGCAAGTTTCTGGAAGGCGAGGAAGACTCGGACAACCCCGTGGTGCGCAACATCGTCAAGCGCCTGGACAGCTACCGGGAGCTGTTTGCCCATGTGGTGCGCCAGCTGGAGGCCAGTGGGTACGACACGGCCACCATTGCCAACCGCATGAGCGGCAAGGCCGTGGCCGAGTTTGACGAGGCGGACAAGCTGATGGCCGAACTGGATGCCGTGCTGCGCAGCGAGGTCGCCAAGTCGGTGGAGCAGCAGGGCCAGGTGTCCAACGAGACCAAATGGCTGTTTGTGCTGGCCGTGCTGATCACCGTGGTGGTGGTGGTGCCCACCACGCTGATGAACATGAACTCCATCTGCCGCCCGCTGGAAGACGCCCGCAAGATGGCGCAGGCGATTGCGGGGGGCGACCTGTCGCAGAACATTGCCGCCGAGGGCAAGGACGAAGTGGCCGACCTGCAGCGCGCGTTGCGCGACATGCAGCAGGGCCTGGGGTCGCTGGTGGCGCAAGTGCGTGATGCCAGCGGCAACATCGCCACGGCCAGCCAGGAGATCGCCACGGGCAACCAGGACCTGTCGCAGCGCACCGAGCAGACGGCCAGCAATGCGCAAGAGGCCGTGTCGTCGCTGACACAGCTCACATCCACCGTGCAGCAAACGGCGTCGTCGTCGCAGATGGCCAATCAGTTGGCAGCGTCTGCATCGCAGATGGCCACCCACGGCGGCGGCGTGGTGCAGCAGGCCGTGGCCAGCATGCACGAGATATCGACCTCCAGCCGCAAGATCGGCGACATCATCGGACTGATCGACTCCATCGCGTTCCAGACCAACATCCTGGCGCTGAATGCCGCGGTGGAAGCCGCCCGTGCGGGCGAGCAGGGCCGCGGTTTTGCCGTGGTGGCCAGCGAAGTGCGCAGCCTGGCCCAGCGCTCTGCTGCGGCGGCCAGCGACATCAAGGGGCTGATCAGCAACAGCGTGACCGCCGTGGACGGCGGCGTGCGCCATGTGGAAGAAGCGGGCACGGCGATGAAGGACATCGTGAGCAGCGTGCAGCGCGTGGGCGACATCATTGGCGAGATCACGGCGGCGGCGTCCGAGCAGTCGGCCGGCATTGGGCAAGTGAACCAGTCGGTGGGCGAGATTGACCGCATGACGCAGCAGAACGCTGCGCTGGTCGAAGAGTCTGCCGCCGCGGCCGAGTCGCTGCGCGAGCAGGCGGCGCGCCTGTCGCAGGTGGTGCAGCAGTTCCAGCTGGCCGAATCGATGGCTGGGCATGGCCACCATGCATCTCACCCGGTGGCTGCCCCGCACCACGGCGCGTCGCAGGTGCTGGCGGCAGGCCCCGGCCAGGCGCGGTTGACGCGCTGACCCACCCACCGCCGACCCACTGCTGCGGCGCTGCTGATCGAGCGCTGTAGTCACCCAGGCCCTGCAAGCGTTGCTGCTTGTGGGGCTTTTTTTGTGGCCGCTCGCGCTTTGGTGCGCCCCACCGCTTGGGGTGGGGTATTCAGTCGCGTGCCCGTTTGTTGACGTGCGTCATGGCCTGGGCGGGCCCCGCATGGCACCCTGGAGGCTCGTCCAACCTGGGGAGCGTGCGCCATGCCATCGATCAGTCTGCGAACCATTCGCGAAGAGCATGCGTCGCTGGCGGCCATGCTTCACTCGTTGCGTCTGATGCTGGACCAGGGCCCGCGGGACGCGCCTGCTGCCTTCTTTGATGTGATGCGGGCGATGCTGTTTTACATCGACGAGTTTCCGGAGCGGCAGCACCACCCCAAGGAGTCACGCTGGCTGTTCCCCAAGGTGGCAGAGCGCGCGCCAGAGGCCGCAGAGACCATTGCAAAGCTGGAGCGTGACCATGTGGGTGGCGAATCCGCCGTGCGCGAGTTGCAGCACCTGCTGCTGGGTTGGGAGCTGATGGGCGATGTGCGTCGGGAGGCGTTTGGCGAGGCGCTGCGGCGCTACATCCAGTTTTACCTGGACCACATGCGGCTGGAAGAAACCGTGGTGTTGCCCGCCGCGCAGAAGCACTTGTCGGCTGCAGACTGGGTGGCGCTGGATGCTGCCTTTGCCAGCAACACCAACCCCCTGGCGCCCGGCAGGCCGCGCGATGCTGTGTACGACCGGTTGTTCACCCGCATCGTGATGCGGGCGCCCGGCCCGATAGGACTTGGTGGATAACCCCCCCTGAGTCGCCTGCGGCGCCTTCCCCCCAGGGGGACGACGCCCTCGCTGCGGGGCGGCCCTTGCTTGGCATCCCCCGCTCGGACCGTGCCAGTTTCAACCGGTGAGGGTGCACTGCCGCCAGATGCCGTTCAGCTTGCTGCCAAGGCCGGGTAGTCCGTATACCCCTCGGCTCCGCCGCCATACAGCGTGGCGCGGTTCACTTCGTTCAGCGGCGCGTTGCGTTCCAGGCGTGTGACCAGGTCGGGGTTGGCGATGAAGGGGCGGCCGAAGGCCACGATGTCGGCGCCGTTGGCCAGGGCGGTTTCGGCCAGGGCCTTGTCGTAGGCGTTGTTCACCATCCAGGCGCCGTTGCCGCCTGCGGTGCGGTATGCGGCCTTGAGGGCGGCGTAGTCGAACGGGCGGCCTTCCACCTCGCGCGGGCCGCCGGTGGCGCCTTCGATGACGTGGATGTATGACAGGCCCAGGGGGCCCAACTGGCGCACCACGTACTCAAACAGGGGCTGCGGGTCGGCGTCGATTACGTCGTTGGCGGGGGTGACGGGCGACAGGCGGATGCCGGTGCGGCCGCCGCCAATTTCTGCCGAGACAGCGGTCAACACTTCGACCAGCAAGCGGGCACGGTTTTCAACGCTGCCGCCGTAGGCGTCGGTGCGGGTGTTGCTGCCGGTCTTGAGGAACTGGTCGATCAGGTAGCCGTTGGCGGCGTGCACTTCGACACCGTCAAAGCCTGCGTCGATGGCGGCCCGGGCCGCGCGGCGGTAGTCGGCCACGATGCCGGGGATCTCGGCCAGCTCCAGCGCGCGGGGCATCGAGGTTTCCACAAAGGTAGGCACGCCGTCCTTGATGAGCACGGTCTTGGTCTTGGCCTGGATGGCGGATGGCGCCACCGGTGCGGCGTTGCCGGGCTGCAGGTCGGTGTGCGAGACCCGGCCCACGTGCCACAGCTGCACCACGATCTTGCCGCCCGCTGCGTGCACGGACGAGGTCACCTTCTTCCAGCCCGCGATCTGCTCGGGTGCATACAGGCCCGGTACATCTGCATAACCCTGGCCTTGTTGCGTGATGGCGGTGGCTTCAGAGATCAGCAACCCGGCGCTGGCGCGCTGCGTGTAGTACGTGGCCACGAGGTCGGTGGGCACGGCATTGGGCGAGCGGTTGCGCGTGAGCGGTGCCATGGCAATGCGGTTGGCCAGTTGCAGGTCACCGGCTTGTACGGGGTCGGACAGAAATGGCATGGATCAGCTTTCAGAAAACGGGTGGCACACAATCAATCAAGTCCCGGAGGTTAATGCTGCAACGCAAAACGTGCAGCGCACATGCGTCAACAAGGGCTCTGGTTTTGTGATAGCTGCGCGTGCGAAAAAAGCTGTGCTGTGCTGTTCTGCGCTTTGTCCGGCTGTGGCGCCCAGCACATTGTTTTGGGGGGTGGGGCAGAATCAAAAGCTCCCATGCCTGCACGCCCTCACGCACCGCCACCTGCTTCCCCCTCCGCATCCGCGCTGCCTGCCATCCCGGCTTTGTGGCTGGCGGTGGCGTTGTCGATGGGGGCTGCGGTGTCGCTGGGCATCACGCGGTTTGCCTATGCCTTGCTGCTGCCGCCCATGCGCGAAGACCTGGGCTGGTCGTACACGTTGGCCGGGGCCATGAACACCGTCAATGCGCTGGGCTACCTGCTGGGCGCGCTGGCTACACCCCTGTTGTTGCGCCGCCTGGCGCCCGGCACGGTGTTGTTGGCGGGGTCTGTGCTGGCCACCATCTTCATGGGGCTCAGCGGATTTTTTACCGAGGCTGCGCCGTTGCTGCTGCAGCGCTTGCTGGCCGGTGTGGCGAGTGCGCTGGTGTTTGTGGCAGGTGGCCTGCTGGCGGCGCGCCTGGGCGCGCACCAACCCGGTCGGGGTGGCTTGTTGCTGGGGCTGTACTACGGCGGCACCGGTTGGGGCATCACGCTGTCGGCGGTGCTGGTGCCTTCGGTGCTGGCAGCCGCCCCGGCGCCGCACGCGTGGACCTGGGCCTGGTGGGCGCTGGGGCTGGCGTGCGCTGCGGCCACCCTGGTGTTGTGGTGGCCCGCACGCGCGTTGCAGGTGCTGGCGCCACCCCCGCCCCCACCCACTGCGTTCAATGCAGCCCCGCCGCCAGCGCGGGTGCGCTGGCGCGCACTGGCGCCCGCGCTGCTGGGCTACGGCTTGTTTGGCGTGGGGTACATCGGCTACATGACCTTTGTGGTGGCGCTCCTTCGCGAGCAGGGTGCCAGCGGCGGGGAGGTGACGTGGTTCTATGCATTGCTGGGGCTGGCGGTGGTGCTGTCGTCGCGCATCTGGGCAGGCTTGCTGGACCGCAGCCGCGGCGGACAGGCGCTGGCACTGTTGAACGGCCTACTGGGCGTGGCCACAGTGCTGCCCGCAGTCACGTCGGCCTGGCCGGTGATGCTGGCGTCGGGTTTGCTTTTTGGCGGTGTGTTTCTGTCGGTGGTCGCATCGACCACCGCGCTGGTGCGCCACAACCTGCCCCAGGTGCTTTGGGCCAGTGGCATCAGCGCGTTCACCATCGTGTTTGCCGCCGGGCAGATCGTGGGGCCCACGGTGGTGGGCTTGATCGCCGACGGCCCCGGGGGGCTGGCGCGCGGGCTGGTGTTTTCGGCCTGCGCGCTGTGGGTGGGGGCGCTAGTGGCGTGGCGGCAGAAGCCGCTTTAGCGGCGCGCAATGCCTGCGCGGTGATACGGATGGCGTTGGAATCATCCGAGCGAGCCGTTCGGGCTGGGCTTGTCGGAGCCTTGCGCGGCGCTTCGACAAGCTCAGCGTGAACGGATTTTTACTTTTCAGTCCGTGTCACGTGTCAGTAGCGGTGCGCTTTATTTCAGCAAGCCTTCTGCCTTCATAGCCGCCTGCACGGCCGGACGCGCGCCCACACGTTCGCGGTAAGCCGCCAGATTCGCCAGTCCCGAGATGTCCACATTGGTGGGTTTCGTCCAGTTGGTCACGGTAAACAGATACCCATCGGCCACGGTGAATTGGTCGCCCATCACGTACTGCCTGTCGGCCAACTGGCTGTCCACCCACTGCAGGCGCTCCAGCAGTTTGGTGCGCGCCATGGTCTTGTATTCCTCGGGCGTGGCGGGGTTGAACAGGGGGCTGAAGCCTTTGTGAATCTCTGTGCCGATGAAGGTCAGCCATTCCTGCAGACGGTAGCGCTGCAGCGAGCCGTTGACGGGCGCCAGCATCTTGAGGGGCGCCTGGTCGGCGATGTACTGCACGATGGCCGGACCTTCACGCAGGCGGGTGCCGTCGTCCAGCTCCAGCAGCGGCACATAGCCCAGCGGGTTGATCTCGTAGTAGTCCGAACCGTCCTGCAGCTTGTGGCTTTTGGTGCTGGCCAGCACGGGGGTGAAGGCCAGACCGGCTTCGTGCAGCGCAATGTGGGGCGACAACGAGCAAGCGCCTGGCGAGTAGTACAGCTTCATGGGAGTCCTTCAGAAAAGATGAGGAAACGCATCCTATGCGCTGCGTGGCTTCTCTGCTCGGCGCTGCCTTTTGTCGGGTGGACACGAGTTGTTAGCTGTCGTAACCGGGCAGGTCGCGCTGCACCTTGCGCAGCAGCGCAGGCCAGGCAAACGCGCCACCCAGCCCACCCGTCTGCACCCGCATCGCCTGCGCCACGCCGTTCACGATCTGTGGGTTGACCTGGGTCAGCTCGCCCCCCGCTTGGGCGTCGATCTGGATGCGGCAGGTGTTCTCGAACGTGTACATCGACAAAAACGCGTCGGCAATCGTCTTGCCCACGGTGAGCAGGCCATGGTTGCGCAGCATCAGGAAGTTGGCTTCGCCCAAGTCGGCCTGCAGGCGCGGCTTTTCTTCGTCGCGAAACGCCACGCCTTCGTACTCGTGGTACGCCAGCGAGCCCAGCACAAAGGTGCTTTGCTGGCTGATGGGCAGCACGCCGCCCTTTTGCGCGCTGACGGCCACACCGGCGCGCGTGTGGGTGTGCAGCACGCAACCCGCCTCGGGCCGGGCCTCGTGCACGGCGCTGTGGATGACGAAGCCCGCCGGGTTCACGGGAAAGGGCGAGTCATGGAGCTTGGTGCACGCCATGTCCACCTTGATCAGGCTCGACGCCGTGATCTCGTCGAACATCAGGCCGTAGGGGTTGATGAGAAAGTGGTGCTCGCCCTCGCCCGACACCGATTCGGGCAGCTTGGCGCTGATGTGGGTAAAGACCAGGTCGCTCCAGCCGTACAGCGCGACCAGCCGATAGCACGCGGCCAGGTCGCAGCGCAGTTGCCATTCTTCGGGGCTGACGCTGTCTTTCAGCGAAGGGATGTTGAGCATGGGGTGTCTCCGATGGTGCGTGGGGGGTGGGAGGCACCACTGTAGGCCGGAGCGGCGCTGGCGACTGTCAGGCAGGCTACACAAGCGGCGCTCGGCAGTGTGGCTGGTCGCAATAAAAATGATAGCTGCTAGCGCTTTGTGGATAAGCGCTAGCAGCCAATTTGATTAAAAAACGGCTCAACCCATCGGCGTTTCTGGAATCGGCGCACGCATGCCTGCGTTGAGCAGGTTCCAGGCGTTGATCACTGCAATCGCAAAGCTCAGGTCGCTGATCTCTGCTTCAGAGAACACCGCCTGCAGCTTGGCGTATTCGTCGTCGCTGGCATCGCTGTGGGGCGTGGCGGTGATGATCTCGGCCCAGCGCAGTGCGGCGCGATCGCGCTCGCTAAAAAACGGCGCCTCGCGCCAGCCCGCCACCGCGTTCAGGTGGCGCGGCTCCACGCCCTCCTTGACCAGCACATGCCAGTGCATGTCCATGCAATACGCGCAGCCGTTGATTTGCGACACGCGCAAAAACACCAGCTCGGCCAGGCGCGTGCCCAGCGGGCCTTTCTTGATGGTCTCTGACACGCCTACCAGGCCCATGAAGGCCTTGGAAGACAGCTTGTGGTACGGCAGGCGGGCGGTGTGTTGGTTGGATGACATGGCAGGCTCCTTGGATGAAAGTGTGGTGTGAAAGGACGAAGATGAGCGTCGCCAACGTGTCGCGACGGTTCATGCTTGTAAGACGTGGTGAGGTGCGCTGTTGTGACCCCAAGCCTTGGTTTTTTGCAACGATGCGGCTGAAGATGCACAATCGCATCAATATTGATGACGCAATGGATGACACAAGGCAAAGCCATGAGAACGACCGTAACCATTGAAGACGCCCTGTACGAAGAAGCCCTGGCGGTTGCCGACCCCGGCTTGGACAAGGCCGACCTGTTTCGCGAGGCGATCAAGACCTTTGTGCGGGTGCAGTCCGCCAAGCGACTCGCAGCGTTGGGTGGCGCGGCGCCCGACATGCCCGAGATTCCTCGCCACCGCGACGGCGGCGATAGCGGCAATGGCGGCGCCGTGCCCGCATGACGGGCCGCGTGCTGGTGGATACCTCTGTGTGGGTCGATCACTTCCGCCAGCGCAACGCGCCGCTGGTGGCGTTGCTTGCACAGGATGTTGTGCTGATGCACCCTCTGGTGCTGGGTGAATTGGCCTGCGGCACGCCGCCCTCCCGCGCGCAGACCCTGGCCGACCTGCAGCGCCTGCAAGCAACTCAGCAGGCCACCGTGCGCGAAGTCATTGCGTTGGTGGAGCGCGGGCGGCTCTTCGGGCTGGGTTGTGGCCTGGTGGACCTGAGCCTGCTGGCCTCCGCCCTGATGACGCCTGGCGCCACGCTGTGGACACTGGATCGGCGGTTGGCTGCCCTGGCAGAGCGGTTTGGCATTGCCCACCGGGCGGCGCTGCATTGACGACGACGTAGTGGCGCCACGGCGCCCTCACAGCGTGGCCGGAACGCCCACCAGCTTGTCCGGGTTGCGCACCACGTAGATCGCCCCAATGCGCTCGCCATCCGTCACAAACGCCTGCGCCGATTCGAGTTGGCCGTCCACATAACGCAGCAGGCCCGGCTCGCCATTGATGATCGCCATGCGGTAGACCACCTGCGCGCCCAGGCGGCGAAACAGCGCCCAGTACAGGTTGGCAATGCGAAACGGCCCCACGAGTGGTTTGGGGAAGGACTGCACCTTGCCACCGCCGTCGCCGATCAGCTGCGCGTCATCGCTCAGCAGCGCCTCGATGGCGTTGCGGTCGCCGCTTTTGGCGGCCAGCATGAAGCGCTGCAGCAGCTGGTGGTGCACAGCGTGGGGCACCTCAAAACGCGTGCGCGCCTGCTGCACGCGCTCGCTGGCGCGGTGCACCATCTGGCGGCAGGTCGCCTCGGTTTTGCCCAGCTGCGCGGCGATCTCGGGGTAGTCGTAGTCGAACACCTGGCGCAGCAAAAAGGCGGCGCGCTCTTCGGGGCCCAGGCGCTCCAGCACGTACAGGAACGCTACGGACAACTCGCCCGCCAATTCGGCCGCGGATTCGGGCGTGTTGTGGTGCATGCCACCGCCGGCAGCGCCGTCGCCCTGCAGCTCCACCAGCGGCTCGGGCAGCCACCAGCCCACATACGCCTCGCGCTCGGCCTTCAGGGCGCGCAGCCGGTCAATCGACAGGCGCGTGACCACCGTCACCAGCCAGGCCTCGGCCGACTGCAGCGCGGTCACGTCCTGGCGGCTCCAGCGCAGCCAAGCATCCTGCAGCACATCCTCGGCATCGGCGCGCACGCCGAGCATGCGGTAGGCAATGCCGAAGAGGCGGGGGCGCAGGGCGGTGAAGGGGTCGGTGGCGGTGGGTGCGGTGGAAACGGACTGTGTGGTCATGGTGGCGTGTGTGAAAGACCTGTGGGTCTTTGATAGACGTTGGAGGTCGCTGTCTTGTGACAGTGTTTGCCGCGGTTGCTTTTGTTTTGATAGCTATCAGCGCTTGTTGTATAAGCGCTAGAGGCACTTTTTACCTGAAATGGAAAGGATGCAGAGATGGCAGAGTTGTACGCAACCCGGAGCGCCCAGGCAACCCCGCGCGCGGGCAGGGTCGGGCGCCGGGCGATGGTGGTGTCAATGCTCGTGTTCGCGCTGCTGCCGTGGGCGACCCGAGCCCAGGCGCAATCGCAAACACCGCAACCCGCCGCTGGCGTTGCCCAGCCGCTGGAAAACCGCTGCGGCTGGTTTCACAACCCCACCCCCAACAACGCCACCCTGACCGACCGCGACGGGGAATGGGTGGTTTCCACCCAGGGCGGTGACAGCGCCGAAGGCGACTGGCCGGTGTTCACCGATGCGCAGTGGAAGAAAACCAATGGCCACTATGGCTACGGGTGTGCATGCCATGAAGGTGGTGGTGGACCGCGGTGATCAGCGGGTGCTGCGCATTGCGTCGGCAACGGCGAAGCCGTTGAAGGCGTGTCGGGGGGATCGGGCGTTGCCGAAGCCTTGAGGCGGAAAACTGGTCCAACTAGCGTCCGGGCCAAGGCTATAGTGAACGAGCGATAGTTTTTATCTGGTGCGTTCTTGTTCCGTGTGTTCCAAATTGGTCAGAAGGGTTTCGGCCACCATCGCCTTTCATCGAAAGTATGAGCAATTCAAACTTCACCATTCAACGAGTTCAAGGAGCACCGGTATCGTCCGCCGAACTTTTGGAGGATCTCGCGTCGATTGCCCGGAACCAAGGGTGGTCAACGGTTGGCCTGAGGCAGTACGAAAAACTTGGCAAATACAGCTACACCACTTTCTCTCGGAGGTTCGGTTCTTGGAACGAGGCACTGAAACTTGCAGGGCTTTCGACCTCCAACGAGATCAACCTATCGGACGAAGCACTATTCGAGAACATTCTTGTTCTATGGCAATACTTTGGACGACAACCTCGCCGTAGTGAGTTAGCCCATCCACCGTCCGTCATTTCCCAAAGTCCGTACAACCGACGCTTTGGCTCCTGGCTCGCGGCGCTTGAGGCATTTGTGAATTTTGCTAACAGCGCTGGCACTGAGATGCCGGTCGATAAGGGCGCAGAGACTCGCCGCACAGGCCGCGATCCGTCTCTCAGGCTTCGCTGGCAAGTGTTGCAGCGTGATCGTTTTATTTGCTGTGGGTGTGGTGCTAGCCCGGCCCTAAGTTTTGGTGTTGAGCTTCACGTAGATCACGTGGTCGCTTGGAGCAAAGGCGGGGAGACCGTCCTGGACAATCTTCAGACCCTTTGTTCTGCCTGTAACTATGGCAAATCAAACAGCTAAAGCTAGCTAGAACCATCCTGCTGGCATGCCCGTCTGCTTCCTATGACGGCTGCGTTGTGAGCTCCAACTGCCCCAGGTACAACATCGCTTGGTCCGTGCTGCTGCCACACATTTCCTCAGACGGCATCAACCCGCCGCACACCGCCGGTCGCTCAGGCGGCCCAAAATGCGGCAGCTCGCATCGTCCCCCAGCTGAATGCACGGCACCCCCCTTCTTTGGCGTGCTGGAGTGCTTGGTTTTCTGGGTTTGGGGATTGCGAATCTGGTGGTGGCCGGTGTCGCATACAAAAAGCAAAAACTACAAAAGGCCAGCGGCGCCGAGTGACGCACCACCATTGCGCTGACCAGCGCAAAAGTTCACAGTGCTGGTTTTCAATTTCCCAACCCCAAGGAGAGCACCATGCCCCACGCCCTGAACTGGTTCGAGATCCCCGTGACCGACTTCACCCGCGCCAAGACCTTCTACGAAACGGTGTTGGGCATCACCATTGCGCCCATGGAGATGGGCCCGACGACGATGGGCATGTTGTCGACCGACCCCACTGCCGTGGGCGGCGCCATCGTGCAAGGTGAGGGCAGCGCGCCGTCGCAAAACGGGACGACGGTGTACCTCAATGGTGGCGACGACCTGGCCCCGATGCTGGCGCGCGTGGAGCAGGCGGGTGGGGCCGTGGTGGTGCCCAAGACGGAGATCGGCAACGACTTTGGCTTCTTTGCCCATTTTGTGGACACTGAGGGCAATAAGGTCGGTCTGCATTCGATGAAGTAGCGGGCGCCCGGCCAAGCGGGAAGAAGAAGAGGACCGGCTACGCCACCGGTTCGCCAACACCTCCCGGCTGCGTGAGCCGCTCCAGCCGCGTCAGGTACGCCAGCGCTTGCCCATTGCTGGCTCCGCACATTTCCACAGACGGCATCAACCCGCCACACACCACTGGCCGCTCGGGCTGTCCAAAAATGCGGCAGCGCGCATCGTCCCCCAGTTGAATACACCGCACCCCCGCAGGTTTGCCCTGCGGCATGCCCGGGATGGGCGAGCTGATGGAGGGGGCGGTGCAGCAGGCGCCGCAGCCGGGGCGGCAGTTCATGGGGGTTTGCTATTTTTTATATAGCTGCTAGCGCTTATAGATAAAGCGCTAGAGGCCAATTTGACTCAAATTCTGGCGTTCACTGACCTGTAGCAACAGCATCGCCATGCAGTCGG
>NZ_JBKBTV010000005.1:0-129836 GCF_046291265.1 Acidovorax sp.
CGGGTGGTACAGCCCCGTGGGGTGGAACTGGATGAATTCCATGTTGGCCACACGGCAGCCCGCGCGCCAGGCGGCGGCAATGCCGTCGCCCGTGGCGGTGTCGGGGTTGGTGGTGTACAGGTACACCTTGCCCGCGCCGCCCGTGGCCAGAATGGTCTGCGGCGCGCGGAAGGTCACAACCTCGTCGGTGTCGCTGTCCAGCGCATACAGGCCCAGGCAACGGTTGCCGGGCAAGCCCAGCTTGCGCGTGGTGATCAGGTCCACCAGCGTGTGCTGCTCCAACAGCGTGATGCCGGGCGTGGCGCGCACCACGTCGATGAGGGTGCGTTGCACCGCCGCGCCGGTGGCGTCGGTCACGTGCGCAATGCGGCGCGCGCTGTGGCCGCCTTCGCGCGTCAAATGCAGCTGGTCGCCTTCGAGCGTGAAGGGCACGCCCAGCTCGCGCAGCCAGTCGATGGAGGCGGGGGCGTTTTCCACCACAAAACGCGTGGCGGCCAGGTCGCACAGGCCCGCGCCCGCCACCAGCGTGTCTTCGATGTGCGCGGCAAAACTATCGTCATCGGCCAGCACGGCGGCAATACCGCCCTGGGCCCAGCCGCTCGATCCATCCTGCAGCGCGCGCTTGGTGATCACCGCCACGCGGTGTGTGGGCGCCAGGTGCAGGGCGGCAGAGAGGCCAGCGAGGCCGCTGCCTACGATGAGAACGTCAAAGTCGTGGGATGCCATGGCTTGTTTTCAAAGGGGTAAAGGGCCACGGCCACCGGCCAGGGCGGTGAACACTGGACGGGCCGCTACACCGGCGTGTAGGCCAGGCGCACGTAGATGGGCGCAAACGCCTCGGCCTGCGTGATCTCGATCAGCGTCTCTTTGGCCAGTTCCAGCAGGGCGATGAAGGTCACCACCAGCACGGTGCTGCCTTTTTCGGGCTCGAAGAGTTCTTCAAACTCCACAAAACGTCGGCCCTGCAAGGTTTTGAGCACCATGCTCATGTATTCGCGCACGCTGAGTTCTTCGCGCGTGATCCGGTGGTGCTGCACAAGCTTGGCGCGCTTCAAGATGTCGCGCCAGGCGTCTTGCAGCTCCACCACATGCACATCCGGAAAGCGCGGCTGCAGGCTTTGCTCGATGTACACCTGCGCCTTCAGAAAGTCGCGCCCGTATTGCGGCACCTGCGACAGGCGCATGGCGGCCATCTTCATCTGCTCGTATTCGAGCAGGCGGCGCACCAGGGCTGCGCGCGGGTCTTCAGGTTCTTCGCCCTCGGCCTGCTTCTTGGGCGGCAGCAGCATGCGCGACTTGATCTCGATCAGCATGGCCGCCATCAGCAGGTACTCGGCGGCCAGCTCCAGGTTGCGGCTGCGGATCTCGTCCACATAGCTCAGGTATTGGCGCGTCAACCCCGCCATGGGGATGTCAAGAATGTTGAAGTTCTGCTTGCGGATCAGGTACAGCAGCAAGTCCAGCGGGCCTTCAAAGGCTTCCAGGAAGACTTCCAATGCATCGGGCGGGATGTACAGGTCGGTAGGCATGGCGAACAGCGGTTCGCCATACAGCCGCGCCAGCGCCACCTGGTCGACCACCACGGGCATGCCGCCCGCGTCCAGCGCTTGCGCGCCTTGCGAGTCGGCGGCCTTGGCTTGGCTCGCAGTGGTCATGAATTGCTATGCTAAATATAGCTACTAGCGCTTATTGGATAAGCGCTAGAGGCCAATTTGATGCTTATTCTGCGTTCGTCTGGTAGACGTACGGCTTTTGTTCGACCTGGCCATCGCGGTACTCGACCCAGATCTTGCGGTCCACGGCCTTGTCCCACAGCAGGGCGCGGCCTGCGAGCTGTTCGGCTTCCAGTTCGGGCTTGCTGGCCTTGAGCTGGTTGATGAACTGGGTGGTGTCGGACTGGTAGTCGGGGCGGCGGAAGATGGACATGGACTGTTAATCTCTTTCTTGGTTCGCGTCAGGCACAGTGACGCACCAAAGGTCCAAGATTTTACCGGGACGAACTTATGCCCTTGATATATCGCGCCGCGGCCTTCGCAGCCGCCGCCTTTTCCCTGCTGGCGCTCGCCGCCTGCGACCCCCAGCGCATCAGCGAACTGCAGCCAGGCGTCTCTACCGAGGCGGACGTGCGCGACCGCTTTGGCGCCCCCGAAAACGTGTGGGACGAGCCCGGCGGCGCCCGCACCTTTGAATACAACCGCCAGCCCGCGGGCCAGGTCAACTACATGATCACCCTCGGTGCCGATGGGCGTTTGACCGCGGTGCGCCAGGTGCTGACCCCCGAGAACTTTGCGCGCGTGGTGCCCGGCATGCGCATGGACGAGGTGCGCCGCCTGCTGGGCAAGCCCGCCAAGGTCACTCCGTATGAACTGAAGAATGAAACCTGGGCGGACTGGCGGTTTTTGCAGGCGTCCAACCAGGCCCAAGTGTTCACCGTGGTCTATGGGCCGGGGCAGGTGGTGGTGCGCACCCAGACGGGTGCCGACACGGATGCACCGGAGTTCAAAGGCGGCAAGTAGACAGAGATAGCGGAGCGAAAGCCCTACACGTCCACCGACGCACCGCCCTGCGCCGCCAGCCGGTGGGCAAACCCCGAGCGTTCGATGAGCGAGCGCGGTTGTTCGTGCAGGTGGACCACGCTCAGCCGCCCGCCGCGCGCGGCCACGGCTTTCAGGATCTGCTCCAGCGCGTCCAGCCCGGTGGTGTCCAACGCCACCAGCTCGCAGGCGTCCAGCACCACATCCGTGCCGTGCGGGCCGGTCTCTATCGCTTGAATGATGGGGTCGACCTTGGCCGCGGCACCAAAGAACAGCGCGCCATGCAGGCGCCAGGTGGCAACGGGGTGGACGGGGTGAACGGCGGCCGACGGTGCCTGCGCGGCCAGATCGGTGGGCGGCAGTGGCGCCACATCGGGCTGGCGCTCGGCCCGGAACAGCCCGCTCATGCGGCGCACAAACAGCGCGCAGGCCATGAACAGGCCCACCTCCACCGCTACGGTCAGGTCAAACACCACGGTGAGAAAAAACGTGCTCAGCATCAGCAGCCGGTAGTGGTTGCTGAAGTGTTTGAGGCGCGCAAATTCGTGCCACTCACCCATGTTCCAGGCCACGAACAGCAGGATGCCCGCCAGCACCGCCAGCGGGATGTGCAGCGCCAGCGGCGCCCCCACCAACACGATCAGCGCCAGCGTGGCCGCGTGCACCATGCCCGCCACGGGCGACGTGGCGCCCGAGCGGATGTTGGTCACCGTGCGCGCAATGGTGCCGGTGGCGGGCATGCCACCAAAAAACGGCACGATCATGTTGGCCGCGCCCTGGGCCATCAGTTCCTGGTTGGGGTCGTGTTTTTTGTGGTGCGGGTCGGTGGCCAGCTGGTCGGCCACGCGGGCGCACAGCAGGGATTCGATGGCGCCCAGCAGGGCAATCGTCAGGGTGGGCGTGACCAGCAGCCGCACCGTCTCCCACGAAAAAGCGGGCAGCGCAAACACGGGCAGCCCTTGCGGAATGCCGCCAAACCGCGACCCGATCGTCTCCACCGGAAAGCTGAACGCCCAGGCCAGCAGGCTCAGCACCACCAGCGCCACCACGGGCGCGGGCACCCGCGCAAACTGGCGCACCTTGTGGCCTTCCAGCAACCGGATCACGGGCGAGTCCTTGAGGAACAGCCGCGGCCAGACAAACAGCAGCGCCACACAGGCCAGCCCCAGCGCAAAGGCGTAGGGGTTGAAGGTGTCGATGTGCTGCGCCACTGTGGCGACCTGCGAGAAGAAGTTGCCTGGCATCCGGTCAATCGACAGCCCCAGCCAGTCCTTGACCTGCGACAGCGCAATCAGCACCGCAATGCCGTTGGTAAACCCGATCACGATGCTGACTGGCACAAACCGCACCAGCGTGCCCAGGCGAAACAGCCCCAGTAGCACCAAAATCACGCCCGCGCAGGCGGTGGAGATCAGCAGGTTGGCTACGCCATAGCGCTCCACAATGCCGTAGACGATGACGATAAAAGCGCCCGCAGGCCCGCCAATCTGCGCATTGGTGCCGCCCAGGGCCGATATCAAAAAACCCGCAATGATGGCCGTCCACAGCCCCGCCTCGGGCTTGAGGCCACTCGCAATCGCAAACGCCATGGCCAGCGGCAGCGCCACGATGCCCACCGTCACCCCCGCGCCCACGTCGGCCAGACAGCGGGTTTTGGTGTAGCCGCGCAGGGCGTCGATCAGGCGGGGGCGAAAGGCGGTGGAAAACTGCATGAAGGCTCCGGGGCGTGTGAACGGTGGGCGTGTGGGGCGCGGCGCGTTCAGCTCGGAGGGCTGCCCCCGCGTGCGCACGGTGCGCTGCAGAGAGCTATGGGCTGGGGTTCTGACATGGAGGCGTTCAGTGTAGTGAGCACTTCTTAATGTGCAACCGATGGCAACTCCTGCGGCGCCAGAGCGCCACCACTCCGCACAGCGGCTTCAGCGTCGTGTCAGCGTTGTGCGGTAAACACTACACAATTGATAGCTGGTAGCGCTTGATGGATAAGCGCTAGAGGCCTAAAACACTTAAAAATGGTTCGAAAAGGATGATCGATGGAGTGGCTGCGCGGCTGCCCTTGCAAACTCCTCGGCATGCCGCACAGGCGTCGCATATCCTCCGTCCACCCCTTTCCTTGATTGGCGCGTTGCTTGCTAGCAGTGCCCCCAGGCAGATACCGCCCGGCACCGCACCACCCGCCCCTATGCACGACACTCCACCCCCTGCCATGCAACCGCCCGTCATTCCCCCCACGCCTTCGCTACGCCACGGCATGTTTGAAGACGCGCAGGCGCTGTTCGCCGGCACCTTGTTTGTGGCGATGGCGCTCATGCTGTTCAACCAGGCGGGCTTGCTGGTGGGCGGCACGGCGGGGGTGGCGTTTTTGCTGCACTACATCACGGGCATCTCGTTCGGCAAGCTCTTTTTTGTGGTCAACCTGCCGTTCTACTGGTTTGCGTGGACCCGCATGGGCCGCGAGTTCACCATCAAAACGTTTGTCTGCGTGGCCCTGCTGTCGCTGCTGACCGAACTCTTCCCGCACGTGATGCATGTGGACTACCTGAACCCGTTGTTTGCCTCGCTGCTGGGCGGGCTGCTGCTGGGCACGGGTTGCCTGTTTTTGGCGCGCCACCGATCCAGCCTGGGTGGCGCCACCGTGGTGTCGCTGTACCTGCAGGCACGGTATGGCATGCGCGCAGGCAAGGTGCAGATGATGATTGACGGCACGGTGGTGCTGCTGGCCCTGTTCGTGGTGCCGGTGGACCGCGTGGCGTATTCGGTGCTGGCGGTGCTGGTGATGAGCGGGTTTTTGTGGATCAGCCATCGGCCAGGGCGCTACACCGCAGAGTGAGCGTGCGGCGGGCCCCGCCGTTGGCCGGGGTCAGAACCGGTACAGAAACCCTGCCGTTACCGCTGGCTGACTCGACCGGTTGACCAAGGGGCTGTTGCGGATGCTGCTGCCCAGGCGGGTGGTGCTCACGTCCACAAACAGCCACTGGCGGGGTGCCAGCGTGTAGCCCACCCGCACGCCGACTTGCAGGTTGACGGCTGAACTGCCCTCGTAGGCGGGGCGGGCCAGCAAGGCCTCGCTGCTCTCCACGCCGTAGTAGTAGTCCACATACTTGCGGTCCTGCTGCTGTACCGCGAGGCGTGGCGTGATGTCGAACGCGCCCACCTGAAAGCGGCGATCGGCCTTGAGCGTGAACTGCCGCCCCTTGCTGTGGCCCGATGCATCGGCCAGCAGTTCGGCAGACAGTTGCACGGCGTCGGTGTGCCAGGTGGCGGCGGCGCCCAGCCACACGCTGCCCTTGCGCTCGTTCATGCCCGCCAGCCAGGGCGAATCCTTGGCTTCATAGCCCTCAAACCCAAAGCGCGACCGCAGCCGCAGTCCCACAGGGCCCACCGAGGGCAGCTTGAAGTCCACACCCGGACCGGCAATGCTGATCCAGCGGTTTTCGTAGGTCAGCAGGGGCAGTGGCTGCACCTTGTCATCAAAGTCGCGGTACGGCTTGCGGTCGGCGCTCACGGCCAGGCCGAGGCCCCAGGCAGACGCCGAGGCATCGGTGGTCGACTGAGCACAGGCGCTGGCAGGGGCCACCAGCGCCAGTGTGGCGGCCACGGACGCCACGGTGGCGAGACGGGGAACCTGCGCCAGGCAACGGGCAGCAGAAAATACAGCGGCAAAAAACGGCATGGTTGAGATGTCCACAAAA
Organism: Acidovorax sp.; assembly: GCF_046291265.1. Lineage (GTDB taxonomy): Bacteria > Pseudomonadota > Gammaproteobacteria > Burkholderiales > Burkholderiaceae_C > Acidovorax. The sequence continues at coordinate 6,224 of NZ_JBKBTV010000005.1, forward strand.
GAATGAAGTACGAAGGCAAGGCGGCCAGCCGTGGACACTTTGGCGCCCCGGTGTGAGCGTGCGGCGCAGAAAAATCTGGCCGAACGCGGCTGGCCAGGGCACTGTAAAAGCCGTTTCTTAGTGCCGCGTTAGCGGGGCTTTTGCGGTCTTTGCCGGGAAAGCGTTGTGGGCCCGCATGGTCTGCACAACACCTGCCGTGCTCATCCCCTGCTAAGAAACCCGCGTTACGCTCTGGCCCACCATCCCCAAGGAGACCCTGTTGCGTGTACTGCTGGTGGAAGATGACGACATGATCGGGCGCAGCCTTTCGCACGCGCTCAAGGGTGCGGGCTGGTCGGTGGACTGGGTGCGCGATGGCGCCCTGGCCCACAGCGCGTTGGCCGATGGCGACTACCGCTGCGTGCTGCTGGACCTGGGCTTGCCCGGGCTGGACGGCACCGAGGTGCTGCGCCGCGCCCGTGCGCGTGGTGACCTCACCCCCGTAGTCGTGCTCACCGCGCGCGACGGGCTGGATGACCGCATCCTGGGGCTGGATATCGGTGCGGACGATTACCTGCTCAAACCCTTTGAAGTGCCGGAGCTGCTGGCGCGCATGCGCGCCGTGGTGCGTCGGCGCAGCGGTGTGGCCCAGTCCATCGTGGGCAATGGGGCCGTGCAGCTGGACCTGGCCACGCGCGAGGTGTTGCTGGGTGGCGTGCGCGACGCGCTCACGGCGCGCGAATTTGCGCTGCTGCATGCGCTGCTGGAGCGCCCCGGCGCCATCCTGTCGCGCGAGCAGCTGGAGAACCGCATCTACGGCTGGGGCGAAGAGGTCAGCAGCAATGCCGTGGACGTGCTGATCCACGGCATGCGCCGCAAGCTTGGGCCCGACGCGATCCGCAATGTGCGCGGCCTGGGCTGGCGGGTGGCGGCGCCATGACGGGCGGCACACCGCAGCAGGCGGATGCCTCCGCCCGCTGGTACCAACCCCGTTCGCTGCGGGGGCAACTGCTTTTGTGGCTGACGCCCTGGGTGCTGGTGGGCGCCGTGGTGGCGGGCGGGGCGTTTTACGCCAGCTACGGCTACCTGCTGCAGACGTTTATGAAGAACCAGATGGAGGTGCTGGCCCGGTCCCATGTGCCGAGCGACGCGGGTGATGCGCCGCAGGCCCTGCCGGTGCTGGACGAAGAAAACATCGTGCGCTGGGGCGCACTGGTGGTGCAGGTGTGGTCCGCAGACGGACGTTTGCTGGCCACCTCCAGTCCCGATGTCGCTGTGCCCTTGCAGGCCGCTGTGGGCCATTCGCTGGTACGGCCGGGTTCTGCGTGGGAATACGGTTGGCGCGTATTTGCCGCAGCGCCCGCGGGGCCCGGTCGGCACCGGGTGCAGGTGCTGCAGAGCGAGCAGTTCCTGCGCGAAGAGGTGCTGGGGCGCACCTTGTACGTGCTGCTGCCGCTGGCCGTGCTGGTGCCCGCTTTGCTGTTCACGTTGTGGTGGGTGGTGGGGCGGGCATCGCGCTCGCTGCGCCGTGTGGCCGACGAGGTTGCGCAGCGGGACGACCGCAGCCTGGGCGCCATCCCGATGGGTCCGACAGACCGGGTGCCCGAAGAAATCGTACCGCTGGTGTTGTCCTTCAACGCCCTGCTGGCGCGGCTGGGCGAATCTTTTGCCGCCCAGCGCCGTTTTGTGCAGGACGCTGCACACGAGCTGCGCACCCCCATGGCCGCCATGGCGTTGCAGATGGAGAACTTGCGCCCTTGGGTGCCGTCGGGCGAGGCGCAGCAGCAGTTCGCGCAGCTAGACGCTGGCATGCGGCGCGCGCAGCACCTGATCGGCCAGCTCCTTCGCCTGTCAAGGCAGGAGGCGCCCGCGTCCTCCCAGCCGCTGGCCGCCGTAGACATCACCGCCTTGCTGCGCGACAGCGTGGGGCAGCTGATGCCACTGGCAGACCAGCGGCAGATCGAAGTGGGGTTTGAAGGTGCGGACCAGGTGATCGTTCAGGCCTCCGCCGGAGACCTGCGCAGCGTGTTTGACAACCTGCTCGACAACGCACTGCGCTACACGCCAGAAGGCGGCTCGGTCGAGGTGCGCCTGTACCGCCTGGAGGAAGGGGCCGTGGTGGACGTGGTGGACAGCGGACCGGGCATTCCCCCTGAACTGGTCGATCGGGTATTTGACCGCTTCTTCCGCGTGCCCGGCACCACGGCCGATGGCAGCGGGCTGGGCCTGTCCATCACCCGGGCCGCCGCGCTGCGGCAGGGGTTGCGCGTGGAATTGCGTGCGCGGGACGACGGCGCTGCCGGACTCGTGGCGCGGGTGTATCTGGGGGCCGAGGGCCTGGCTCATTCAGCGCTAAGTCGGTGCTAATGCTGGGCTGAGTCTCGCTTTCTAGAGTGGATGAACCTTCATCCTCTCGAAAGTTTTAGTCATGAAAACACGCCACCCCCTTGCAACGCTGGCCTGGGGCCTTCTGCCGCTGTCAGCCCTTGCAGTGGGCCTCTTCTCGCTGCGCTATGCGTTGCCTGGCATGCCCTTTCCGCTGGATCTGCCCAGCCTGCAGCTGTCGCGCCAGGCGTTCATCGTGCATGCGGTCAGTGCTTCGCTGGCACTGATGCTGGGCCCGCTGCAGTTTGTGGCTTGGCTGCGCAGCCGTTTTCCGGCTGTCCACCGCTGGACAGGCCGTGGGTACGCGCTGGCCATTGCCGTGGCCTGGCTTTCATCGCTGCCCATGGCTGTGCACACCATGACGGGCACCGTGGCGGCCACCGGGTTTTTTGCCCTGGGCCTGGCATGGGTGGTGACGACAGGCATGGGCGTGGCCTGCGCTCTGCAGCGGCGCTTTGCGGAGCATCGGCGCTGGATGATCCGCAGCTATGCGCTCACGGCGGCGGCCATCACGCTGCGCATCTACCTGGGCGCCAGCATGGCTGCGGGCATCGACGAGCAGCTGTCGTACCCCTTCATCGCCTGGCTCTGCTGGGTGCCCAATCTGCTGGGTGCCGAGTGGTATCTGCGGCGGTCACTGCACCAGCGGTTGTCACCGCTCAGCGTCGCCTGATGAAGGGGGGAGCTGCAGGGTTGGGGTGCACCGCAACAGATTGCGGGGCGCTTCGCCGCGCGGTTTAGCGCACGCGCATGCCGGGATTGGCTGGTGCCGCGCGGCTCTTACCCGTCTTCTCGCCGTTGTTTGCGGTCAGGAAGCCGTGCACGAAGATGTTGTTGGGCGGGCTCCTACTGGGCACTTGCTGGCTGTTTCTGGCACGCCACCGATCCAGCCTGGGCGGCGCCACGGTGGTGTCGCTGTACCTGCAGGCACGGTATGGCATGCGCGCAGGCAAGGTGCAGATGATGATTGACGGCACGTTGGTGTTGCTGGCCCTGTTCGTTGTGCCGGTGGACCGCGTGGCGTATTCGGTGCTGGCAGTGCTGGTGATCAGCGGGTTTTTGTGGATCAGCCACCGGCCGGGGCGTTACGTGGGGCATTGATGGCGGGTGTCCAAAGCGCGCGCAAGGACGCATGGGGCCGGCGGGGTGATGAAGCTGGAGAGCCGCAATGCTGCCGGAGAGCACGCGGTAACTGATGCGATCTGGCTTGGCGTCGTGCGTGCCCCTGCGGAGTCTGAATCAAGGTCGCCTGGAAGCTATAGTTCTGCACGTGAATTTCTGCCGGGTTTGGTCGGCATCTTTATCCCGGCTCTTGTACCGTGCGTCCGCCGAAAACCCCGGCTGCGAGCCACTTTCAGGCGGAGCCGGTGTCTCGAATATCTCCCATGGTCCAGTTTGTTTCGCAGGATTTTCGGGGAATATCACTTTAGGTGCCATGGACCAGCGGCTAGCCACCCTCATTGACGACTACATTGCTTTGGTGTGCTCCGCTGTGAGGCTTCTGGAGCAGGGCGGCATTGGCCGACCCGGTAGCAACACAGAATGGGCGTGTAACGGAATACCTGGGACTGGCGTACTCCCCGGCGGAGTGAAGTATTTCAAACATGGCTATGGTTGCGCGGTCCATCTCAAGCGAGGTACGGTGGCCTTCGATTTCGGAGAAACTGGGCAGATCAATGGCTTTGATGTTTGGCGCCTCTCCCGCTTCGCAGGCGGGAAACTTGGTCAGTACGGATTCCGCTCGGAGGCAGAGCTAGATGCCTGTTTCAAAGCCGAAGTCGCGGCTGGTTCGCTGATCTACTCCGGTTACATCCTTCACAACCTCCGCGCATGAGTATCCGTAGCGAAGCAGCTCTTGAAGCGCAGCTCATAGTCCTCGCGTTCAAGTCGAGCGGCTTCATGACTGCCCTTCAAGCGGCGAGAAGCTTGAAGCTGAGTTCTTGGTGCATCGGCGCGGGCGCCGTTCGCAATCTCGTATGGGATCACTTGCATGGCTTTAAAACGGAAACCCCGGCCGAAGACATAGACGTCGTGTTCTTCGACGCAAGTAACCTTTCCCAAGAGTTTGAGCGAGCCATCAACGACAGGCTCACCCTCGCAGAGCCAGGCTTCAACTGGGAGGCGGTCAATCAGGCGGGTGTTCACCGCTGGGTCCAGTCTCACGCCACGCAGGTGGGCCAACCATTTCGGTCACTGGCGGAAGGCATTGCTTCTTGGCCCGAAGTGGCTACCTGCGTTGGTGTCACGCTCTCTGGTTCAGGAGAAATTGAAGTAATCGCGCCGCACGGCTTAACCGATCTCTTTGAAATGATCGTTCGCCGGAATCCCAGTCGCGTATCCAGCGCAGTCTTTACTCAAAGAGTTGCCAAAAAACGCTTTGCCGAGCGCTGGCCTCAGGTCAGGGTCTTGGAAGCATCGTAAGAAATGCCTACTAAACTTCAATAGGGCGGCATCCGGTAAGCAGGGCGCCGCTTCACTTGTCAAATGCCACTCGCAATAAGCTCGATAGCATACACAACCTCTTTCCTGGCCCTTACCCTTCTGCACGGCTTGGCGTTCGCAGCGAAGTGCGTGCTGCCCTTGCCTGATGGTGGTGGCGAGACGCCTTCCCGGGAAAACCTTCACGGAACTATCGTCCTCATTCGTCCAGGCGAGGTTCAGATACTGCGCAAGGACCAGCGCCGCACCAGTGTGGCGATGCCTACAGCGGGAACCGTGTTCACGGCGTTCGGTGGGGATGGTGATCCCGTGGGCCTGAAGGTGGGACAGACAGTTTGGGTCTGGTTTAAGAACTGCCGTATGCCCAGGTCTGGATTGCCCGAACCCGCATATTTTCAGGTTTACTCGATGGACCCGAAGGACAGGCCATAACGATGGCACCGGAAAGGTCTCGCTTGTTGAACAGCTCGGATGCGGAGGGGTGGCCGCTGTTTGCGTTGACTCCTCTCATCGTCCGCCGGTCATCTTCACGTTGATCCTTACCCCATGAATTTTCGAGAACTTGAACAACTTGGTGATGCGGACCTCACGATCTGCGGTCTCAGACTGTGGGTTCACGGGCGGCAGTTTCCTGCAGCGACAGACTATTGGGATGGGAACTGGCTGCGAGTGACCGCCTACTGCATCTATCCACATTCGGCGGTTCGGATTCAGAACGATTCTTGTGTCCGGCTGGATGAATTGGCAGGTTTTTTGAGTGGCTGCGAACGCATGTACTCGACGTTAAGTGGCAAGGCCGGGCTTAATTGCATGGAGCCTTACCTCGCCGCTGAACTCTCGGCGTTGACCAATGGCCACATCGGCGTGTCGCTGTCAGTAACGCCAGATCACTGCTCCGAAACGCACGAATACAAAGACGAGATGGACCAGTCTTACCTGCCTGAGATCATCAATTCATGCCGGGCCATTCTGGAGAAATTTCCCGTTCGAGAACCTAAATGAAGCGTGTCGTTGCAACCATCCTGGCGTTGGCGCAGGGCCTCATGACTCGGTACCTCCTCCTGTCCACTCTGCTTCTCGCCCCTGCGCAGGTGGCACTCGCCCAGGACTGCGTAAGAGTTGCGTGCGCTCAAGGCGACCGCTGCGAGATCACGCACCTCGCGTTGACCGCAGTGCTTCCGCCCACCTTGGAGGTCCGCTCGATCAGAAGCAACACCAAGATCGCCACGCGGGGCGATGCCGCGCTGCTGGACAGCCGCCATGCGGGTCGCCTGGCGGCTGTGGTGTCTGCAGACCAGGCCAGCATTTACGGCGCTGTGTATGTGGCTGGCAACCTGTAAGCACGGGGCACGCTCCGGGTTTGAGCCCAACGATGGCGGCGAGGGGAGTTTCGCCCTGGCATGGACACGCTTCAAAGCAGTGGGCATTTCTTCAAGACAAACTTCGCCCGCATCAAGCTGGACGAAGCCCAACCGGCGGTGAAGATCGACCCGCCTCCGAGCCTTGCCAAAGCCGATTGCTGGCAAGCCAAGGTCGCCGCTGAACTGTCGGATTTCTCCGTTCTGGTCGGAGATACCCTCGGCCACTGAAACATACGCCCGGAAGGCGCGCATCACCCAGGTCAGCGGCTTTGCTCCGTGTACCTGGGGTGGCGAATAAGGCTTGAGCCCTCGCTCAACTGGACCGGCCGAGGCTAATGCGGCATCCCAGCCTGGGGTTAAGTCACTTGCCTGTGCAGGTGCCCCACAGTTAACTACCTAGCCCAAGCCCCGCCGCTCACCGCACCCGCATGCCCGGCGTTGCGCCTGGCCAGGGGTTCAGCACGTAGATGCCCGGGTTGGCCTTCTCGTCGCCGTGGCTGGCGGCCAGCACCATCCCTTCGCTGACACCGAACTTCATCTTACGCGGCGCGAGGTTGGCCACCATCACGGTGTGTTTGCCGACCAGGTCCTCCGGCTTGTAGGCGCTGGCGATGCCGCTGAAGACGTTGCGATGGCGTCCCTCGCCCACATCCAGCGTCAGGCGCAGCAGCTTGGTGGAGCCTTCCACCGGCTCGCAGTTCACGATCAACGCGATGCGCAGGTCGATCTTGGTGAAGTCGTCGATGGTGATGGTGGGGGCGAGTTCTTCTCCGCCGGGCGCTGCTACGGTTTCAGTAGCTGCCTGCGCTTGGTCTGTCTGGGCTGGAGGTTCAAACAATGCTTCAAGCTGTTTAGCGTCAACGCGCTTCATGAGATGCTCGTACGTGCCGATTTGATGGTTCGCCGGAAGGTCGAGTGCGCCGCCACCGGTCCATGACAGTTCATCGATCTTGAGGAAGGATTCAACTAATTGGGCTGTAGCTGGCAGAACGGGCTTCAGGCACAGCGTGGCGGTCTTAAAGACATTGAGCGCGACGGTGCAGACACCCTGCAAACGTGCTTCTGCTCCTTCCTGCTTGGCGAGTACCCAGGGGGCGTGAATGTCGATGTACTCGTTGCATGTGTCGAGCAATTCAGAAACCAGCCGAATCGCTTTTGCGTACTCTCGCGCTTCGTAAAGCCCAACAACCTCCTGCGCGACCCTCTCCGCGTTCATCAGCGGGGCAATTGGGCCTCTGGAGCCGATGCCATCTGACTCTTTGTGAGGAGGAGTCGCTGAACGAATTTCGTCTGGTAGTTCAGAGGCGGTAACGCTCGTGAGCTTTCCGTCGAACTTGTCATTGATGAACTTGGCGCAGCGACTGGCGATATTGACGTATTTGCCAATTAAGTTGCTGTTCACCCGCAGCATGAAATCTTCGGCGTTGAAGTCCATGTCTTCATTGCGTGCCGACAGCTTGGCCGCCAGGTAGTAGCGCAGCCATTCGGCGTTCATGCCCAGGCTCAGGTACTTGAGCGGGTCCAGGCCCGTGCCCCGGCTCTTGCTCATCTTCTCGCCATTGTTTACGGTCAAAAAGCCGTGCACGAACACGTTGTTGGGCGTTTTGCGGCCGCTGAAGTGCAGCATGGCGGGCCAGAACAGTGTGTGGAAGGTGACGATGTCTTTGCCGATGAAGTGGTACTGCTCCATGGTGGGGTCGGCCATGTAGGCGTCGTAGCTTTCGCCGCGCTTTTCGAGCAGGTTCTTCAGCGAGGCCAGGTAGCCCACGGGGGCATCCAGCCACACGTAGAAGTATTTGCCCGGCGCGTCCGGGATCTCGATGCCGAAGTAGGGTGCGTCGCGGCTGATGTCCCAGTCGCCCAGGCCTTCGCTTTGCGTGCCATTGGGGTTGGTGCGAACGCTGAACCATTCCTTGATCTTGTTGGCCACCTCGGGCTGCAGCTTGCCGTCCTGGGTCCACTTTTCCAGAAACTCCACGCAGCGCGGGTCAGAGAGCTTGAAGAAGAAGTGCTCGGAGTTCTTCAGCTCCGGCTTGGCACCCGACAGGGCCGAGAACGGGTTGATCAGGTCGGTGGGCGCATACACCGCGCCACACACCTCACAGTTGTCGCCGTACTGGTCCTTGGAGTGGCACTTGGGGCATTCGCCCTTGATGTATCGGTCGGGCAAGAACATGTTCTTCTCGGGGTCGAAGAACTGTTCGATGGTGCGCACTTCGATCAGGCTGCCATCGGCACGGTCGCGCAGGTCGCGGTAGATCTGGCGGGCCAGGTCGTGGTTTTCGGGCGCATCGGTGCTGTGCCAGTTGTCAAAGCTGATGTGAAAACCATCCAGGTACTGCTTGCGGCCCGCGGCAATGTCGGCCACGAACTGCTGGGGCGTCTTGCCCGCCTTTTCGGCGGCAATCATGATGGGCGCGCCGTGGGTGTCGTCGGCACCCACAAAATTGACGGCATTGCCCTGCATGCGCTGGTACCGCACCCAGATGTCGGCCTGGATGTATTCCATGATGTGGCCGATGTGGAAGTTGCCGTTGGCATACGGCAGGGCGGTGGTTACGAAGAGTTTGCGGGCGGATGACGTCATGAAAGCGGCTTTCTCAGGCGGAACCCGCGATTTTAGGCGGTTGGTGACCCGTGTTTTGTGGCGCCGTGCCTTGGTGGGTGTGGCGGGGGTGGGCTTTGCTGTGGAAAGATGGGGTGAATAGCGCTAGTGCAGTGTTTCACGCTATCCGGCACATAAAAAGGCGTCTTTTCGCCCCTGGCAGCGTTGCAAATCCTCGCGATACACCCGGTATCGCTCCGGTTTGCGCCTTGCTAGAGCCAAAAATCCATCCTTTTTATTTGTGCCATCAAGCATGAAACACTGCACTAGCACGCGTCTTGCTTTGTCTATATTCACAGTCTGTTCAAGGAAACCCATGGCATCCATCAATTTCATCGGCGGCGAAAAAGGCGGGGTCGGCAAGTCTGTGGTGGCACGGCTGCTGGCGCAGTATTTCATCGACCAGGGGCGCGCTTTTACCGGCTTTGACACCGACCGCTCGCACACCTCCTTCGCCCGGTTTTATGCCGACTACGCCGCACCGGTGGTGGTCGACACCTACGAAGGGCTCGATTCGATTGCCAGCGTGTACGAGGCCCCGCCCGCGGTGGGCCCCATGCCCCATGTCATCGTCGATCTGGCTGCCCAGACGGCTGCCCCTTTGGCGCGCTGGGTGCACGACTCGGACCTGGTGCCGCTGATGGCCAGCATGGGGGTGTCGGTCAACTTTTGGCACGTGGCGGATGCGGGCAAGGATTCGGTGGATCTGCTGGACCGCCTGGTGGCCACCTATGGTGTGGGCCCCAACTACATCGTGGTGAAGAACAAGGGCCGAGGCAGCGATTTTTCGCAGCTAGAAGCCTCGGGCGCGCTCAAGAAAGCCCAGGCGCTGGGCGGCCATGTGATTGAACTCGCGCAGTTGCACGAGGCCAGCATGCGCAAGATCGACCGGCAAAACGCCAGCTTCTGGGCGGCCGCCCACGCCACCACCGGAGTGGACGCCCTGGGCATGCTGGAGCGCCAGCGGGTGAAAACCTGGCTCAAGAACGCCTACGCCGCCCTGGACACCCTGCCGCTGGGCGCCTGACCTTGGGCGCAACGGCTGTGCGACTCGCAAAGGGCAGCACCACACCTGCCGCAACGGCAACGGCAGCGCGCAGCGGCGCAGCCTTTAACTGTGGTTCCGTATCTGCACTTCTGCGCCGCTGTCCGTCCAGCCAAAAAATCGGCACACCTCTGCCCGCATGGCCAGGGTGTCGGCCCGGCCCAGGGCGATCAGCTCTTGTGTGTAGCTGGCCTCAAACAGCAGGTAGCTGGCCAGTGCGGCCCCGCGCACATCGGCCATGTTGGACGTGACGCCCAGGGCGCCCAGCATGGCGCGCACGGGGCGTGGCAGGTCGCCCACGTGGCGCGCGGCCACGGCATCGAGCCGTTGCGAGGGCGCGATCACCAGCAGCTCAATGGGGCGCAGCGCGCTGTGCAGGCGCTTTTCTTCGGGGATCAGGGTGAGCGTCTGGTTGACGCGCTGCACGCGCTCCACGTCCACCGCCAGCGCATCCAGAAAGATGTTGGACAGCGCGTGCCCCGCAATCTGCGCCAGCGTGGGGTAGGTGGCCGTGGGGTTGGCGGCGGCATCGCCCTTGGGCTCGTGCATGCGGCCCGCGCCGATCACCACAATGCGTTCGGCCCCCAGGTGAATGGCGGGTGCGATGGGCGCCGATTGGCGCATGGAGCCGTCGCCAAAGTATTCGACATGGCCGTCGATGGTGATGCCTTTGGCCGGAAAGATGAAGGGAATGGCCGACGAGGCCAGCAAATGCTCGTGCGTGATGCGGTCGCTGGCCGCCTTGCGTTGTGACCGCACCCAGGGCTTGACGGGGGTGGCCGCTTCAAAAAAAGTGACGTGTTCGCCGGAGCTGTAGCTCGATGCCGTCACCGCCAGCGCCGTGAGGTGTCCTTTGCGGATCAGCCCTGGCAGGCGCACCAGCGGCACCATCTTGACCAGCAATTTTTCAAGCGGGGCGTTGTCCAGCAGCGAACGCGGACGCATGCGCCGCCACCGCGCCAGGGCCCAGCCCATCGACACCAGCGTGAGCCAGCGCGCACCGCTGCGCATCACACTGAGCGAGTCGGCGCCATACACATGGTGGGCGTGGAACTGGCGCCACACGCGGGCGATGCGGCGCACCGCGCGGTCGAAGTTGTCGGCGCCACAGGCCAGCGCGGCGGCGTTGATGGCCCCGGCGGACGTGCCGGTGATGATGGGAAAGGGGTTGGGCCCGCCGCCCTCTCCGCAGGCATTGCGAAGGTCGGCAATGGCCTCCAGCACGCCCACCTGGTAGGCGGCGCGGGCGCCACCGCCGGTCAGCAGCAGGCCGGTGGCGGGCGTTTTGGAGGCCGAGGGAGGGGTGTCGGTGCGGTCGTTGGAAGACATCGGCAAGCGGGGCAGGCAGGGCGGGCAAGTAGAAGAGCAGCAGGCAACGCCCCAAGTGTGGAGGGCCGCCTGCGCCGCACCATGTGGGAAAACCCGAAGATGCGCGAAGGCGGCGAGGGTAGGCGATGGAGGGCGCTAGATAGCCCTACAACGCGCTGTCGGCCCCGGCTACCGTTGGCTCAACAACAACCGCGCCACGCCTTCATCCTGCAGCACCGCAATGCTGTGGTCGCTGGCAAAGGTGCGGGCGGTGTCGCTGAGCTGCCCCTGGGTCATCACATACACACCCGCAGATGCGTCGCGTGCCTGCATGGCTGCGTGCAGCTCGCGCAGCGGCTCCACGCCATGGGTGGCGGCCTTCCAGCGGCGGGCGCTGACCAGCGTGGTTTTGCCGCCCAGGATCAGGGCCATGTCGGCGGCACCGCCGGGTTTCAGGCGCTCCACAGTGCAGCCCTCACGCGTCCATGCGGACTCCAGCGTGTCGGCAAAGCTGCGCCAGGGCATGCTGTTGACGGCATCCAGCATCTCGGCCACCTTGGCCGGGCTGGGTGCGCGCAGCTGTCGCCATGCGGCGATACAGCCCACCACAAAAATCGGAAACCCGGCCAGCGCGCCGACCACAAAATATTCCTTGGGCAGCAGCACGCCCGATGCCAGCGTGATGAGGCCCACCACCCCAAAGCTGATCCACCATGGCGAGCGCAGCAGCACGGCAAACAGGGATTTCTCGGCCATCTTGAATTTCACGGGGGTCCTTTTCTTTCGGGTGGCGGCGCTGGGATCGCGCGGCAAAGCGTGCGCATTGTCCTTCAGGCGCCGAGGTCTGAGCGCTTGGATAGACTACCTGCCCCACAGGAGTTATTTGAATGGCAGTCACCGAACAAGGCCTCTTGGCCGCACTTTCCACCGTGCTGGACCCGCATACGGGCAAAGATTTCGTCAGCAGCCGCGCGCTGCGCAACCTGCAGATCACCGGTGGCGACGTGGCTTTTGACGTCGAACTGGGTTACCCCGCCAAAAGCCTGGTGCCCGAGCTGCGCCGCAACCTGGTGGCCGCGGCCAAGGGCGTGGCGGGGGTCGACAACGTCTCGGTCAACATCACCACCAAAGTATTGGCACACGCCGTGCAGCGCGGCGTGCAGCTGTTGCCCCAAGTCAAGAACATCATCGCCGTGGCCTCGGGCAAGGGTGGCGTGGGCAAAAGTACCACCGCTGCCAACCTGGCCTTGGCCCTGGCCGCCGAAGGTGCCAGCGTGGGCGTGCTCGACGCCGACATCTACGGCCCCAGCCAGCCCATGATGCTGGGCATCAACCGCCGGCCTGAGAGCGACGACGGCAAGACCATGGAGCCGCTGGAGAACTACGGCGTGCAGGTCATGTCCATCGGTTTTCTGGTGGACCAGGACGAAGCCATGATCTGGCGCGGCCCCATGGCCACCCAGGCGCTGGAGCAGCTGCTGCGCCAGACCAACTGGAAAGACCTCGACTACCTCATCATCGACATGCCCCCTGGCACCGGTGACATCCAGCTCACCCTGAGCCAGCGCGTGCCCATGACTGGCGCGGTCATCGTGACCACCCCGCAAGACATCGCGCTGCTGGATGCCAAGAAGGGCATCAAGATGTTCGAAAAGGTGGGCGTTCCCATCCTGGGCATCGTCGAGAACATGGCGGTGCATGTGTGCAGCAACTGCGGCCAGGTCGAGCACATCTTTGGCGCCGACGGCGGCAAGAAGATGGCGGCCGAATACAACATGGACTACCTGGGCGCGCTGCCGCTCGATATGAGCATCCGCCTGCAGGCCGACAGCGGCAAGCCCACGGTGGTGGCCGACCCGGACGGCGACGTGGCCAAGATCTACAAGAAGGTGGCGCGGGATGTGGCGGTGAAGATCGCGCAGCAGGCCAAGGACTTTTCGAGCAAGTTCCCGACGATCTCGATCAGCAAGAACACCTGAGAAGGTCGATTGCTATTGAAAATATAGCTTGTGGCGCTTGATGGATAAGCGCTAGAGGCCAAAAACACTCAAAAATGCAGCCATGAGCGAAAAGCCTGTTGGCCTGACCGATCCCCCCGCAGGCTACGCCGATTGGCTGGCCGACCTGAAGGGGCGCATCCACAGCGCCCAGCAGCGGGCCACACTGGCGGTCAACCGCGAGCTGGTGCTGCTGTACTGGCAGATCGGGCGGGATATCCTGCAGCGCCAGGCGGCGCAGGGCTGGGGCGCCAAGGTGATCGAGCGGCTGGCGCTGGATTTGCGTGCGGCGTTTCCGGAGATGAAGGGGTTTTCTCCGCGCAACCTCAAGTACATGCGCGCGTTTGCCGAGAGCTGGCCGGACGAGACATTTGTGCAAGAGGTGCTTGCACAATTGCCCTGGTACCACCAATTGGCGTTGCTGGACAAGCTGCCAGGACCTGGGACCCGCAAGTGGTATGCGGCCAAAGCTGTTGAGCACAACTGGTCGCGCAACGTGCTGGTCATGCAGATCGAATCGCGCTTGCTGGAGCGAACGGGGGCCGCAGTCACCAACTTTCCCGTCACGTTGCCGAAGCCGCAGTCTGATCTGGCGCGCGAATCCATCAAGGACCCGTACCGTTTCGATTTTTTGGGCCTGACCGGAGAGGCTCACGAACGCGAGGTCGAGCATGCCTTGGTCAAACACGTCACCGAATTCTTGCTGGAACTGGGCGCGGGCTTTGCCTTTGTGGGCCGGCAGGTGTTGCTGGACGTGGGCGGCGACGAATTTTTCATCGACCTGCTGTTCTATCACCTCAAGCTGCGCTGCTATGTAGTGATTGAACTCAAGGGCGGCAAGTTCAAGCCCGAGCATCTGGGTCAACTGGGTTTCTACCTCACTGCCGTGGATCGCCAGATCAAGAGCGAGCACGACAACCCCACCATCGGCCTTTTGCTGTGCAAGACCAAGAACAAGGTGGTGGCGGAGTACGCGTTGGGCGACAAATCCCAGCCCATGGGCGTTGCCGAATACAAGCTACTCGAATCCTTGCCTGAAGAACTGCAAACCAGCCTGCCCAGCATCGAACAGATCGAACGCGAACTGGCGAGTGGCTCCTCGGTGTCGGACGGCAATGAGCATGTTGTTGCTCCTGAAAAATGAGCTATTGGCGCTTGATACATAAGCGCTACAGCCCAAAATGTCAAAAATTCATCTGCCATGAACCTGCTCGCCTCCCTGCGCTACCTCGTGGCGCTGCACGAGCATCGCCACTTTGGCCGCGCCGCCCAGGCCTGCCACATCACCCAGCCAGCGCTGTCCAACGCGCTGCGTGCACTGGAGAAAGAGTTTGGCGTGGTCGTGGTGCGCCGGGGCCGCAGTTTCGAGGGCTTTACGCCCGAGGGCGAACGCGTGCTGGCCACGGCCCAGCGCATGCTGCACGAACACCAGGTGCTGCAGCAGGATTTGAGCAGTGACGCGGCCCACCCGCGTGGCACGTTGCGTCTGGGCGCCGTGCCCACGGCCATGCCCATCCTGGCGCGGTTTGCGGCGCGGTTGCAGGCGCGGCACCCGGGCATCGTGCCGGTGGCGCTGTCGATGAGCTCGCAAGCGCTGGAGGCGGGGCTGGAGAACATTTCGTTGGACCTGGCGCTGGGCTACACCGAGCGCATGCCCGCGCGCGGCGGGCCATTGCGTGCTTGGCCGCAGTATGTGGAGCACTACTTTCTGCTGCGCCGCGCGCCTGCCGCCACGGCGCGCGGTTTGCAGATCGGCGCGCCCATGCCTTGGGCCGACGCTGCACGCCTGCCGCTGTGCCTGCTCACCCCCGAGATGCACAACCGCAGCTTGGTCGATGGCGCCTTTCGCAGTGCGGGCGCCACGGTGTTGCCCGCCATGGAAACCGATTCGGTGCTGACCCTGGCTTTGAGCGTGGTGGCGGGCGAGCTGTGCAGTGTGTTGCCCGGTGCGCTGGTTGACGCGGTGCGTGGACATGACGGGCTTCAGGCGCTGCCGCTGGTCGGCCCCGTGCTGACCACACCCATCGGTTTCATGTCGCACCGGCAGGTGCAGCCCACGCGGGCGCTCGACGCGGCACTGGCCTTGGCGCAGGACGCGGACTGGCTGCGGCACGCCACGGCGCACAGCGGGTTGTTGGCTGCGGGTTGACGGCCAAAGGCGTCGGTTGGGCGCTGTGGCTCATTTGCGCGACGAAGACTTTCACGCCGTTTCATTTGTTTTTGTGATCGCCCCATGTGCATCAGCAATTTGACGCGCGCAGTGGCCGTGATTGACACTGCGGCGGCGCGTCTGCCTATGCAGATGCCTTCATACAAAAAACAAACACCCCATGCACCTTGCTCCAGAAGCCCCTGCCGCAGCCGTCGTCGCTGCCGTGTCTGTGGACGACATGCGCGAGCGCATCCGCCGCAAAAGCCGCCTCAAGGGCCGCCAGCCGGAAGACGCCGCGATGGCCGAGGTGGCGCAGCTGCTGGGCCCGCGCCCGGCGGAGGGCTTTCGGCGCGACCTGCTCATTGAATTTCTGCACCGTCTGAACGACCATTTCGGCGTGCTGCGCGACCGGCACTTGGTGGCGCTGGCCAAGCAGATGAATGTGCCCATGGCCGAGGTGTATGAGGTGGCCAGTTTCTATCACCACTTCGACATCGTTCGCGGCGAGGATGCCGTGGCCCCGCGCCTGGTGCTGCGCGTGTGCGACAGCCTGAGTTGCAGTCTGGCGGGCGCACGCGAATTGCTGGCCCAGTTGCCCGAGCGCCTGCGCACCGCAGGGCAGGGCGATGTGCAGGTGGTGGCCGTGCCCTGCGTGGGCCGCTGCGAGCAGGCGCCTGTGGCCGTGGTGCACCAGTGCCCCGTGCCACACGCCACGGTGGATACGGTGCTAGAGGCGGTCAATTTGAAGCCAAATCGGGCTCTAGCGCTTCATCCACAAGCGCTAGCAGCTATCAATTTTGATATTGCAGCGTTGGCGGAGAAGAGCGTGCCCGCTCAGCCGGACGGGACCAGCCCCGCCCACACCGACCTCGCCATCTACCGCGCCCATGGTGGTTATCAGACGGCGGCCGCGCTGGTCAATGGCGAAATGGATGCCGAGGCCGTGCTTTCGGCCATGGAAAACTCGGGCCTGCGCGGACTGGGCGGCGCGGGCTTTCCGGCCGGGCGAAAGTGGCGCATCGTGCGCGACCAACCCGCCCCGCGCCTGATGGCCGTCAACATTGACGAGGGCGAGCCCGGCACCTTCAAAGACCGCACGTATCTGGAGCGCGACCCGCACCGCTTTCTGGAAGGCGTGCTCATCGCCGCCCAGGTGGTGGGCACCGAGGCGATCTACATCTACCTGCGCGACGAATACCACGGCTGCCGCGCACTACTGCAAGCGGCGCTCGACGACCTTCGCGCCGAGCCGCCATGCCCGCTGCCACACATCGAACTGCGCCGGGGCGCGGGCGCGTACATCTGCGGCGAAGAGTCGGCCATGATCGAGAGCATCGAAGGCAAACGCGGCGAGCCCCGCATGCGCCCGCCCTACATCGCGCAGGTGGGACTGTTCGGTCGGCCCACGCTGGAACACAACTTCGAGACGCTGTACTGGGTGCGCGACATCGTCGAGCGCGGGCCGCAGTGGTTTGCCAGCTTTGGCCGCCACGGCCGCAAGGGGCTGCGCAGCTTCAGCGTGAGCGGGCGCGTGAAGCACCCTGGCGTCAAGCTTGCGCCCGCAGGCATCACGGTGCAGGAACTCATCGACGAATACTGCGGTGGCATGCTGGACGGCCACCAGCTTTATGCCTACCTGCCCGGCGGCGCCTCGGGCGGCATCCTGCCCGCCAGCCTCAACCAGATTCCACTCGACTTCGACACCCTGCAGCCCTACGGCTGCTTCATCGGCTCGGCCGCCGTCATCGTGCTCAGCCAGCACGACCGCGCGCGCGACGCGGCGCTGAATGTCATGCGCTTTTTTGAACACGAAAGCTGCGGCCAGTGCACACCGTGCCGCGTGGGCACGGCCAAGGCTGCGGCGTTGATGGAGGCGCCGCTGTGGGATGAAGAACTGCTCGATGACCTGGCGCAGGTGATGGCCGACGCATCGATTTGCGGCCTGGGGCAGGCGGCGCCCAACCCCATTCGCTGCATCCACAAATATTTTCCGCACGAGGTGGGTGAGGCGCCGTGGCCGGGTGATTTGCCCAGGCCGCGCAACAGCCCGCTCACCGAGCAACTGCCTGGAGGGTTGAAGCCATGAGCGCCGTGTTGACCTCTGCCGCAGTGCAGCCCGGCGTGGCCTTCGAGCTGGACGGCCAGCCTGTCACCGCGCACCTCGGCGAGACCATTCTGAAAGCCGCGCAGCGCCACGGCGTGGACATTCCCCACCTTTGCTATACCGACGGCCTGCGCCCCGACGGCAACTGCCGCGCCTGCGTGGTCGAGATTGCGGGCGAGCGCACGCTGGCCCCCAGCTGCTGCCGCGCGCCCACCGACGGCATGAAGGTGTTGGCGGCCAGCCCGCGCGCCCGCAAAAGCCAGCAGATGGTGGTGGAGATGCTGCTGTCGGACATGCCGGATGTCGGATACCGGTGGAACGACGAAAATGCGAAAACTCCTGAATTGATAGCTGGTAGCGCTTATCCATCAAGCGCTAGAGGCCAATTTGACTTAAAAAATCCAGAAACGATAGGCCAACACGGCGAGCTGAGCGAATGGGCGGATCGCCTGGGCGTCTCGGTGCGCCCGGCGCTCAAGGCCCTGCGCCGCGAGCAGCCCGCGCCCGATCTGAGCCACCCGGCCATGGCCGTGAACCTGGACGCCTGCATCCAGTGCAACCGCTGCGTGCGCGCCTGCCGCGAAGAACAGGTCAACGACGTGATCGGCTACGCGCTGCGCGGCGCCGAATCCAAGATCGTGTTCGACCTCGACGACCCCATGGCCGAGAGCACCTGCGTGGCCTGCGGCGAATGTGTGCAGGCCTGCCCCACCGGCGCGCTCAGCCCCAAGACCCACATCGGCCCGCAGGCCGTGGACCGCAAGGTCGATTCAGTCTGCCCGTTCTGCGGCGTGGGTTGCCTCATCACCTACAACGTGCGCGATGAAAAAATCATCAGCGTCGAAGGCCGCGACGGCCCGGCCAACCATGGGCGCCTGTGCGTGAAAGGGCGCTTTGGTTTCGACTACGCCCACCACGCCGACCGCCTGACGCTGCCGCTGATCCGCAAACCCGGTGTGCCCAAAGAGGTGCGCCCCTACGGAGCCGACTGGCGCGACACCTTCCGCGAAGCGAGCTGGGAGGAGGCGATGGACCTCGCTGCGGGCACGCTGAAAGGCCTGCGCGATGCGCACGGCCCCAAGGCGCTGGCGGGCTTTGGTTCGGCCAAGGGCAGCAACGAAGAGGCCTACCTGTTCCAGAAGCTGGTGCGCACCGGCTTTGGCAGCAACAACGTGGACCACTGCACGCGGCTGTGCCACGCCTCCAGCGTGGCCGCGTTGCTCGAAGGCGTGGGCTCGGGCGCGGTGAGCAACCCGGTGCACGACGTGGAGCATGCCGAGCTGATCTTCGTGATCGGCTCCAACCCCACGGCCAACCACCCCGTGGCCGCCACGTGGATGAAAAACGCTGCACAGCGCGGCGCGAAGATCGTGCTGGCCGACCCGCGCATCACGGACATCGGCCGCCACGCCTGGCGCACGCTGCAGTTCAAGGCCGACACCGACGTCGCCATGCTCAACGCACTGATCCACACAGTGATCGACGAAGGCCTGGTGGATGAGGCCTTCATCCGCGACCGCGCCAACAACTTTGAGGCGCTCAAGGCCAACGTGATGGGCTGCAGCCCAGAGGCCATGGCCCCGGTGTGCGGCATCCCGGCCGAGACGCTGCGCGAGGTGGCGCGCGCGTTTGCAAAAAGCAAAGCCTCGATGATTTTGTGGGGCATGGGCATCAGCCAGCACGTGCACGGCACCGACAACGCACGCTGCCTGATCGCGCTGTGCGCTGTCACCGGCCAGATCGGCAAGCCGGGCTCGGGCCTGCACCCGCTGCGCGGCCAGAACAACGTGCAGGGCGCCAGCGACGCGGGCCTGATCCCCATGATGTTCCCCAACTACCAGCGCGTAGACAACGCGGGCGCGCATGCCTGGTTCGAGGACTTCTGGGGCACCCAGTTGGATGATGCGCCGGGCTATACGGTGGTCGAGATCATGCACAAGGCCCTGGCCGACGACAGCGACCCCCACAAGGTGCGCGGCATGTACATCATGGGCGAGAACCCCGCCATGAGCGACCCCGACCTGAACCACGCGCGCCACGCGCTGGCCAGCCTGTCGCACCTGGTGGTGCAGGACATCTTTATGACCGAAACCGCCTGGCTGGCCGACGTGGTGCTGCCCGCCAGCGCCTGGCCCGAAAAGACCGGCACGGCCAGCAACACCGACCGCATGGTGCAGATGGGCCGCCGCGCGTTGAACCCGCCGGGTGATGCGCAGCCGGATCTGTGGATCATTCAGCAACTTGCGGCGCGGATGGGCCTCGACTGGAACTACGAAGGCGAAGAGTCTGGCGTAGCCGCGGTGTACGACGAAATGCGCCAGGCCATGCATGCCAGCATCGAGGGCATCACCTGGGACCGGCTGGAGCGTGATTCGAGCGTGACCTACCCCTGCCTCACGGCGGACGACCCGGGACAGCCCATCGTCTTCACTGAAAAATTCCCCACGCCCACGGGCCGCCTGCAACTGGTGCCTGCCAGCGTGATACCGGCGGCCGAAAAGCCCGATGCCGACTACCCCCTGGTGCTCATCACCGGCCGCCAGCTGGAGCACTGGCACACGGGCAGCATGACGCGGCGCAGCACCGTGCTGGACGCCATCGAGCCCATGGCCACCGCGTCGCTGCATGGCGACGAACTGGCGCGGCTGGGCGTGGCGCCCGGGGCGCTGGTGGGCATCCGCTCGCGGCGCGGCATGCTGCAGGTGCGCGTGCGACGCGACGACGGCACGCCGCGTGGCACGGTGTTCATGCCGTTTGCGTATGTGGAGGCAGCGGCCAATCTGCTGACCAACGCGGCACTGGACCCGTTTGGCAAGATCCCGGAGTTCAAGTACTGCGCGGTGGCGGTGGAGGTGCTGGAAGGCATTGCAAGCTGACCGTGCGCAGAGGGGCTTTGCGGGCATTGCCGCCACTGGCCCTGCGCCGGGGTAAAGTCTGCGCCCATGACTGAGCGCCCCTACACCGACGTTGCCGTGATCATGCGGTGCGAGCACACTGACAACCGCTGGCAGCCCTGGCGCTGGTCGCTGGCCGAGGTGGTGATCAACCAGCCCACCTTTGGCACCGAGCCGCGCCAGATCATCAACGACGAGCGCGAACAGCGCTGGCTGTTTCCGGGGTTCCGCGCCGAGCTGTTTCGTGACGATGCAGAGGGCTACAGCCTGAACCTCACCTCACAAGCCCCCTGCTGGTTTGTGATGTGGCGCCGCGACGAAGACACCGGCACGGGCGAGATCCCGCTGGCCCGCCCCGTGGCGGTGAGCTTGAGTTACCACGACGCGGGCCGCTGGCTGGACGCGCAGGAAACCGTGGAGCAGGTGCCCGCAGCGCCTGAAGTGGTGCAAGCCATGCAAGCCTTTGTCGACGAGCACTACCAGCCCGAACCCAAGCGCCGTAAGCGGCCCGACAGCTTCCGCACGCTGCAGGACCGGTTTGGAAACCCCGCATCGGTGTCCACCGAAAAGCAGCGGGGCGGTGGTGGAGGTGGCGGTGGCGGAAACGCAGGCGGAGGTGGCCATGGCTGACGGATTTCTGGGCCGCTGGTCGCGCCGCAAGCAGGAGGTGCGTGAGGGCAAACCGGTGGAAGAACCGCCAACGCCGGTGCCACCCCTCGCGTCGTCCCCGTCGGTGGGGCCTTCGATGGCGCCAGCGTCTTCCTCTGCCGTCGCGCCCGGCAGCGCGGCAGGCGCCGCACCCGAGGCCGCCGCCCCGGCAGAGGCACCGCCGCCCACTTTGGCCGATGCCCAGGCGCTGACCCCAACATCCGACTTCAAGGCCTTTGTGGCCCACGATGTTGCGCCTGAAGTGCGCAACCTGGCCATGAAGAAGCTTTTTTCCGATCCGCACTTCAATGTGATGGATGGCCTGGACATCTACATCGGCGACTACACCCAGCCCGACCCGCTGCCCGAAGGCATGTTGCGCAAAATGACCAGCGCCCACGCCTTGGGGTTTTTTGACCACGAAAAGAAGGCCGAGGCTGCAGCATCGACCGTGGGGGCGACGGATGGCGTTGCTCTGGATGTGGGTGCTGACCCTGTGGCACACACTCAGCCAGACGTAAATGCAATAGCCCCTGCTGTTGCTCAGCCTCGGGATGATGCGGAGGAAGAAACGCGCTCAGACGTGGCACAGTCCGAGGTATGCAACGCTATTCCTAGCGACCCCTCCAGCGAGCTTGCGCTGGTTACCGGCTCCCCAGGGGATGCGGTGGCCATGCCAGCCAGCCACACAGAACATGACCACGACGCTCATCTGCGACTGCAACCAGACGATGCCCCTCAACGCGAAGGCGTTGGGCGCGGCACTGCATGAAGACCTGACCCTCCACTCCACCCTGTGTCGGCGCGATGCGGGGGCCTACCAAAAAGCCATCCGGTCGGGCGATCAGGTGGTGGTGGCCTGCACGCAAGAGCAACGCCTGTTCGCCGACCTGGGCCAACAGACCGAAGGTGCGGTGTCCCCCATCCGGTTTGTGAACATCCGCGAAACCGGGGGCTGGAGCCGCGACGCTGACAAGGCCAGCCCCAAGATCGCCGCACTGCTGGCCGCCGCGCATTTGCCCGAGCCGCCGCCCGTGCCCACGGTCACCTATAAAAGCACAGGCCGCTTGCTCATCATTGGGCCGCTGGACCAGGCCGAGCAGGCGGCCGCACTGGTGTCCGAGGTGCTGGATGTGACGCTGTTCACCCAAGGCCCCGGCAATGCGGGCGGTGCGCAGGCCCGGCGTTTTCCGGTGCTGGGCGGGCGCATCACGGGCCTCACGGGTTGGCTGGGCGCGTTTGAGCTGCAGTGGAAGGCCGACAACCCCATCGACCTCGATCTGTGCACGCGCTGCAACGCCTGTGTGGCGGCTTGCCCCGAGAACGCCATTGGCCTTGATTACCAGATCGACATGGCGGCCTGCAGTTCGCACCGCGACTGCGTGAAGGTGTGCCAGGTGGCCGGTGCCATCGATTTCACGCGCGAAGCGGCTGTGCAGCAAGAGCGCTTTGACCTCGTGTTGGACCTGCGCGCGGCTACCGCCACGCCCACCTTCTTGCAGCATGCGGTGCCTCAGGGGTACTTTCGCTGGGACGGGCGCCGTGATGGTGGTGATATGTCCACGCTGCTCAAGCTGCGCGAGCTGGTGGGCGAGTTCGAAAAGCCCAAGTTTTTTGTCTACAAACAAAAGCTCTGCGCCCACAGCCGCAACGAAACCGTAGGCTGCAATGCCTGCGTAGACATCTGCTCGGCCGAGGCCATTGCCAGCGACAAGAGCCGCCAGCAAATCAAGGTGAACCCCAACCTGTGCGTGGGCTGCGGCGCCTGCACCACCGTGTGCCCCACGGGCGCGCTGACCTATGCCTACCCCAGCGCGACGGAGCAGGGCACCAAGATTAAAACGCTGTTGTCCACCTACACCGCCGCAGGCGGCAAGGATGCCGTGCTGTTGCTGCACAGCCAGGAGCGCGGTCAGGCGCTGGTGGAAGAACTGGGCCGTGCCGCGCAGTTGAAACTGGCGCACGGCGTGCCCGCCAACGTGATCCCGGTGGCGCTGTGGCACACAGCCAGCACGGGCGTGGATCTGTGGCTTAGCGCCGTGGCCTACGGCGCCTCGCAGGTGGTGGTGCTGGCGACACATGAAGAAGCGCCGCAGTACCTTGATGGCCTGCAGGCGCAGATGGATGTGGCGCAGAGCCTTTTGCGCGGTCTGGGCTACACGGGCACGCATGTGCAGCTGCTGCGGGCTTCGAACCCGACCGACCTGGACGCCGCATTGCAGACCCTGGGCCAGACCCGTCAGAAGACGCCTGCGGTGGCCGCCCGTTTTGCCGTGGCGCAGGAAAAGCGCAGCACGCTGGAGATGGCGCTGGACCACCTCATTGAGCAGGCCCCGATGCCCATGGCCGAGCGGCCCCAGGCCATCGCCTTGCCCGCTGTGGGATCGCCCCTGGGCGCCATCGAGGTCAACAAAGACCGCTGCACGCTGTGCCTGAGCTGCGTGAGCGCCTGCCCCGCCAGTGCGCTGCAGGACAACCCACAGCTGCCCCAGCTGCGTTTCATCGAAAAGAACTGCGTGCAGTGTGGCCTGTGTGCCACCACGTGCCCGGAAGACGCGATCACCCTGCAACCCCGTTTGCTCTTGAGCCCCGAGCGCGCACAGTTGCGCGTGCTCAACGAGGCCAAGCCCTGGGCCTGCATACGCTGCAGCAAGCCCTTTGGCACCGTCAAGGCCATCGAAGCCATGCTGGGCAAGCTCTCGGGCCATGCCATGTTTCAGGGCGACGCGCTGGAGCGCCTGAAGATGTGCAGCGACTGCCGCGTGATTGATCTGTATTCCTCCCAAAGCGAAACGAAAGTGACCGACCTGTGAGCGCCAACCCTTCCCTGATCCCGCCGGGCAGTTCGGCCCTGGATGAAGAAACCGCGCGGGCAGAGCTGTATGGGGTGTTGTCGCAGCTTTACTACGCGGTGCCCAGCGCAGAACTGTTGGCCGCATTGCGCGTGGCGGTGACGGAGGCTCCGGCCGATGGTGCCTTTTTGCAGGAGCCCTGGCAGGTGTTGGTGGGCGCTGCCCGTGACCTGAGCGATGCCGTCATTGCGCTCGAGTTCGACCGCTTGTTTGGCGGGGTGGGCAAGCCCGAGATTTATCTGTACGGGTCGCACTATCTGAGTGGTTTTTTGAACGAGAAACCACTGGCGCGACTTCGCAATGATCTGGATGGCCTGGGCCTTGCGCGCGACGAGGCCATGTCAGAGACCGAAGACCATGTAGCGTACCTGTGCGAGGTCATGCGTTACCTGATCGCCGGGGATGACGTTGCTGTCTGCAACCTGACACGGCAGCGCGACTTTTTTGCAACGCATTTGCAGCCTTGGATTTTGCAGTTGTGCGATGCACTCGGAGCACATCCGCACGCACGCTTTTATGCTGCAGTGGCCCAGTTCACGCGGGCTTTCGTGTCGGTGGAAGCCCAGGGCTTCGACATGTTGGAGTGACCGTGGCGTCCGCAGAAACCCTGATGCGGACGCTATAAAAGATGAGTGAGTTAGTGGGAGGTGTAAAGCTCGATTGCAGTGTTTTACACACTGACATAGACTGTATGAAATCCGTTTCATAGCTGCCAGCCATTCTGGAGACACGCATGCAGAACCGCCAGCCGAATTCGTCCCGCCGGAGTTTCTTTTCCGGCGCCGCCACCGTAGGGGCTGCAGCAGCAGCCGTTGTGGCACTCCCCCATGTAGCACCGTCAGACGCCGTTGTGTCTGAGCCCGCTCGCGTTGCGCCAGAAAAAGGCGGTGGCTACCACCTGTCTGCGCACGTGAAGCAGTACTACAAGACCACCCAACTCTGACCGCGGGGCGTGCCATGTTGTTAACCAAGAAGTCCTCCCACGCGGTGCAGAACGCATCGTCGTCTGCCTCTCCTTTTGTGCACAGCCTGCGTCGCGGCCTGTCGCAAGCGCTGCCTACCATGGACCGGCGTTCGTTCCTGCGCCGCTCCGGTCTGGGCGTCGGTGTAGGTATTGCTGCATCGCAACTCACGCTGGTCAAAAAGTCGAACGCGGCCGAAGGCGCCAAGGTTGCGATCGGCGACAGCAAGATCGAAGTGCGCCGCACCATCTGCACCCACTGCTCGGTGGGTTGCGCGGTGGATGCAATTGTCGAGAACGGCGTGTGGGTGCGCCAGGAGCCCGTGTTTGACTCGCCCATCAACCTGGGCGCCCATTGCGCCAAGGGCGCGGCACTGCGCGAACACGGCCACGGCGAATACCGCCTGCGCTACCCCATGAAGCTCGTCAACGGCAAGTACGAGCGCATCAGTTGGGACACAGCGCTGAACGAAATCACCGCCAAGATGAAAGAGCTGCGCGCGGCCAGTGGCCCCGACAGCGTGTACTTTGTGGGCTCGTCCAAGCACAACAACGAGCAGGCGTATTTGCTGCGCAAGTTCGTGAGCTTCTGGGGTACCAACAACTGCGACCACCAGGCGCGCATTTGCCACTCCACCACCGTGGCCGGCGTGGCGAACACCTGGGGCTACGGCGCCATGACCAATTCGTACAACGACATGCAGAACAGCAAATGCGCGTTGTACATCGGCTCCAACGCCGCAGAGGCCCACCCGGTGAGCATGTTGCACATGTTGCATGCCAAGGAAACGGGCTGCAAGATGATCGTGGTGGACCCGCGCTTTACCCGCACGGCTGCCAAGGCCGACGAGTACGTGCGCATCCGTTCGGGCACGGACATTCCTTTCCTCTTCGGCTTGCTGTATCACATCTTCAAGAACGGCTGGGAAGACAAGCAGTACATCAACGACCGTGTCTACGGCATGGAGAAGGTGCGCGAGGATGTGCTGGCCAAGTGGTCGCCCGACAAGGTGGAAGAGGCCTGCGGCGTCAAAGAAGACCAGATGTTCAAGGTCGCCCAGATGATGGCCATGGCCAAGCCGGCCACCATTGTGTGGTGCATGGGGCAGACACAGCACACCATCGGCAACGCCATGGTGCGTGCGTCCTGCATCCTGCAACTGGCCCTGGGGAATGTCGGCAAGTCTGGCGGCGGCACCAACATCTTCCGCGGTCACGACAACGTGCAAGGTGCGACGGACGTGGGCCCCAATCCAGATTCTCTGCCCGGCTACTACGGCCTGGCCGAAGGCTCGTGGAAGCACTTCGCCGCCGTGTGGGGCGTGGACTTCGAGTGGATCAAGAAGCAGTACGCAACGCCAGCCATGATGTCCAAGAGCGGAATCACCGTGTCGCGCTGGATCGACGGTGTGCTGGAGAACAACGAGCTGATCGACCAGGACTCCAACCTGCGCGGCGTGTTCTTCTGGGGCCACGCGCCCAACTCACAGACCCGTGGGCTGGAAATGAAGCGCGCCATGGACAAGCTGGACCTGCTGGTTGTGGTGGACCCGTACCCATCGGCCACGGCAGCCATGGCTGCCATGCCGGGCAAGGCAGAGGACCAGAACCCCAATCGCGCCGTCTATTTGTTGCCAGCGGCCACGCAGTTTGAAACCAGTGGTTCGGTGACTGCGTCCAACCGCTCCATCCAGTGGCGCGAGAAGGTCATCGAGCCCCTGTGGGAGAGCCGCTCTGACCACATGATCATGCACCAGTTCGCTGAGAAACTGGGCTTTGCAACCGAGCTGTCCAAGAACTACAAGATGCAGAAGGTCAAGGGCATGGACGAGCCCGTGATCGAAGACATCCTGCGTGAAATCAACAAGTCGGTCTGGACCATCGGCTACACCGGCCAGAGCCCGGAGCGCCTGAAGGCCCACATGAAGAACATGCATTTGTTCGATGTGAAAACCTTGAAATCCAAGGGTGGCAAGGACAAGGAAACCGGCTACGACTTTGGCGGCGATTATTTCGGCCTGCCTTGGCCTTGTTATGGCACCCCTGAGCTGAAGCACCCGGGTTCACCGAACCTGTACGACACCTCCAAACACGTGATGGAAGGCGGCGGAAACTTCCGCGCCAACTTTGGTGTGGAGAAAGACGGTCAGAACCTACTGGCAGAAGACGGTTCGTATTCGGTGGGCAGCGAGATCACCACGGGCTACCCCGAGTTTGACCACGTGCTGCTCAAAAAGCTGGGCTGGTGGGATGACCTGACGGACGCCGAAAAGGCCAAGGCCGAAGGCAAAAACTGGAAGACCGACCCCACGGGGGCCATCATCCGAGTGACGATGAAACACGGTTGCCACCCATTCGGCAACGCCAAGGCCCGCGCCGTGGTGTGGAACTTCCCCGATGCGATTCCGCAGCACCGCGAGCCGCTGTATGGTACCCGGCCAGACCTCATGGCCAAGTACCCCACACACGACGACAAGAAGGCTTTCTGGCGCCTGCCCACGTTGTATAAGAGCGTGCAGGACAAGAACGTGGCCGACAAGGTGCACGAGAAATTCCCGCTCATCATGAGTTCGGGTCGCCTGGTCGAGTACGAAGGGGGCGGCGAAGAAACGCGCTCCAACCCTTGGCTGGCCGAGCTGCAACAAGAGTCGTTTGTCGAGATCAACCCCAAGACCGCAGCCGACCGCGGTATCCGCAACGGCGAACGTGTGTGGCTCAGTTCTCCTACCGGCGCGCGCATCAATGTGCAGGCGCTGGTCACCGAGCGCGTGGCACCCGACACCGTGTGGATGCCGTTCCACTTCTCGGGCCACTGGCAGGGCAAGGACATGCTGGCCTACTACCCCAAGGGCGCGGCGCCTGTGGTGCGCGGCGAAGCTGTGAACACGGCAACGACGTATGGCTACGACAGCGTGACCATGATGCAAGAAACCAAAACCACGATCTGCAACGTGGAACGCGCCTGAAGACATGGCCCCCACGCTTGTCCACCTTGTGTACTGCGCTGCCCCCCGAGGGGGCCGCGTTTTGCCTTGGGGCGGCCCGGCGGCAAAACCTGAATCGCTGATTGGAGACAGCAAATGGCACGAATGAAATTCATCTGCGATGCAGAGCGCTGCATCGAATGCAACGGTTGTGTGACCGCCTGCAAGAACGAGCATGAAGTCCCGTGGGGCGTGAACCGCCGCCGCGTTGTGACGCTCAACGACGGTGTGCCCGGCGAGAAGTCCATCTCGGTGGCCTGCATGCACTGCAGCGACGCGCCTTGTATGGCAGTCTGCCCCGTCAACTGCTTTTACCGCACCGAAGAGGGTGTGGTGCTGCATGACAAGGACGTGTGCATCGGTTGCGGCTACTGCAGCTATGCCTGCCCGTTTGGCGCTCCGCAGTTCCCTTCGTCGGGCACGTTTGGTGTGCGCGGCAAGATGGACAAGTGCACGTTCTGCGCTGGTGGTCCTGAGGCCCATGGCAGCCAGTCCGAGTTTGAAAAGTACGGCCGCAACCGCCTGGCCGAAGGCAAGCTGCCTGCCTGCGCAGAAATGTGCTCTACCAAGGCCTTGTTGGCTGGTGACGGTGATGTGGTGGCAGACATCTTCCGCAACCGCGTGGTGCAGCGCGGCAAAGGCGCCGAAGTGTGGGGCTGGGGCACGGCCTACGGTTCGCAACAGGCGGGTCAGCCTGCAGGAGGCAAGTCATGAAGCGTGTACACCTCATCCTCACAACCACGCTCGCAGTGGCCGCGTTGACGGCTTGCGGCGAGAAGCCGCAAACGGGTGCAGGCATCCGTGGCGACGCAGCGCCTTTCGCCGGTACCGGCAGCAACTTCATGGATCCAGGCTGGAAGGCGGGTGACAAAACCAGTTGGGAAGCCCAGTTGAAGACTCGCCAGCAGTACGGTCAAAACGAATACTCCCGCACCCAATCCAAGTGAGGCCCGCCATGAAACACATCGTGTGGTCTTTGGCGTTGGCGGCTGGCCTTGCCTGGGTGCCTGCCCATGCACAGGCACCCGCGGCTCCGGATGCATCGGCGGCCCCGGCCGCCGCGGCGCCTGCGCCTGCTCCCGCTGCAGCGCCCGGAGGCATTCAGAGCCAGAACATTTTTCAGGTGAAGCCTGACGCCAGCGCTGACCCCAAATATGCAGAGCAGACCAACGGCGAACGCGCCAAGGTGCAACCCGGCAACAACGCGCCCATGTGGCGCCAAGTGGGCGAGGGTGTCACCGGCTACAGCAGCCTGCCCAAAAGCCAGGCGCCTGAAGCGGGCAACCTGATCCAGCCTTTTGTGCAGTACCCCGGGTCCCGCGTGACGAACGCGGGTGAGGCGTGGAGACAGGTGCGCAACAACTGGATCATTCCCTACGGCGGGTCGCTGCTGCTGATCGTGGCGGGCGCCATTGCGCTGTTCTATTGGCGCAAGGGCATGATGATGCTGCACGGCGCCGAGACCGGCCGCAAGATCGAGCGCTTCACCCCGTTTGAACGCTCTGCGCACTGGTCCAATGCCATTGCTTTTGTGGCCTTGGCAGTGTCTGGCTTGGTGATGGCGTTTGGCAAGTTCTTCCTGCTCCCCATCATGGGCAGCACCTTGTTCGGCTGGCTGACCTACGCACTCAAGAACCTCCACAACTTTGCTGGTCCGTTGTTTGCAGTGTCTTTGATCATCGTGTTTTTCACGTTCCTCAAAGACAACCTGCCCCGCAAGGAAGACGCGACTTGGCTTGCCAAGGGCGGCGGTATGTTGTCCGGCAAAGAAGTGCCTTCTCATCGCTTCAATGCTGGCGAGAAAGTCGTGTTCTGGGGTGGCGTGCTGGGCCTGGGTTTCATCGTCGTGGCGTCGGGACTGGTGCTCGACATGCTGATTCCCGGCCTGATCTATGAACGCGGCACCATGCAGATTGCACACATGGTGCACGCTGTGGCCACGGTGGTGATGATGGTGATGTTCATGGGGCACATCTACATGGGCACCGTGGGCATGCAGGGCGCGTACAAAGCCATGAGGACGGGCTATGTGGACGAAACCTGGGCCAAGGAACACCACGAACTCTGGTACGACGATATTCAGGCTGGCAAGATCCCTAAACAGCGCAGTGCCACATCGCCCGTGGGCGAGGCCGCTGCAGGCAAGCCCGTTCAGGCATGAGGTCCCCCATGACGATGACATTCCTCGCACGTAAAACCCTGGTGGCACTGTGCGCCACCTGCGTCTGCACTTTGGCTGCTGCCAAGCTTCCCCCACCGTCACCCGAAGCAGCCGCCAAGGCAGCCGAAGCCGGCGCCAAAGCCGCCTGGGCGGGCAAGGTCGACAACTACAAGTTGTGCATTTCGCAAGACAAGGTCGCAGCGCACTACCGCAAGACCACGCCGACGGCAAAACCGGCTACGGCAGCCGGTGCGGCTTGCACCGAGCCGGGTCCGTTTGCCTACACACCTCCTGCCGCCAAGCCCATTGAGGCTGCGGGCGCCCATTCGCCACCGGGCACGGCCAGCAGCCCGCCCAGTACCCAGGTTCCGCAGGCACCTGCGGCGGCTGCATCCGCCCCCAAGTCCTGACTGACCGCGGCAGCGGTGGACCCCCCTGCGCAAAGCCGCACTACACAACGTGGTGCGGCTTTTTCTTTGGTGAAGCGCGAGGATCTGTCCCCGCGCAATTCGCACCTTCGTCTTTCGAAACCCTGCTCGGTGCGACGCCAATCCAATGCCCATCCCATGACATTGGGGCGCACTGCGTACATTTGACCCATGACTTCCCGCTCTGACCCTGCACTCGCCCCGCTCTGGCCCCGACTGACGCAGGCCCAGGCGCCTCTCACGCACACCGTCGACGTGGTCAACGAGCGCGGAGAGCGCGAGCAGGTGCAGATTCCTGCGGAGCGGCCGCTCACCGTGTATGTCGACAAACGCGAGCTGGTCACGCTCATGACCCTGGGCGCGCAGCCCGAGCTGCTGGTGTTGGGCTACCTGCGCAACCAGCGGTTGGTGGAGTCGGTGTTCGACATCGAATCCATCACCGTCGATTGGGAGGTGCACGCTGCAGCCGTGCGCACGCGCCACGGCATCGCGCGCATCGAAGAGCGGACCGCCAGCAAGGTGGTGACGACCGGGTGTGGGCAGGGCAGTGTGTTCGGTGGTCTGATGGACGAGGTAGACCGCATCGATCTGCCCGAAGCACGGCTGACCCAGGCCCAGCTCTACGGCATCGTGAACGCCATCCGCCTCAAGGAGACCACATACAAATCGGCAGGTTCGGTGCATGGCTGCGCCTTGTTTCGGGGGGAGGATCTGCTGACTTTTGTGGAAGACGTGGGCCGCCACAACGCCATCGACACCATTGCGGGCTGGATGTGGATGAATCCAGAACCGGTGCAGGCCGAATCTGCCGACCCGGGTTTGGAGCCCACCGCTGCTGCCAAACGCGCGCCCTCAGGCAGCGACGTTGTGGCCTCGTCCGCAGGGCCCCACGTCCCGATGTCTGGCACCGACAAGGTGTTCTACACCACGGGCCGCCTCACCAGTGAGATGGTCATCAAGTCCGCGCAGATGGGCGTGCCGATTGTGGTGTCGCGCAGCGGCATGACGCAGATGGGCCACGCGGTGGCCCAGCAACTGGGACTGTGTGCCATAGGCCGCGCTACCAACCGGCGGTTTGTCTGCTACAGCGGCGAGCATCGCCTGGTGTTGCAACCTGAATTGGCGACACCCCCAGCCGTGGCAGCCGCTGCGGTGCCTACCGCCCCGTAGGTCGCCGTTCTCTGTGGCGTTGCGGTGGCGTCGCCTTTTTGTGTGGCCCCGATGGGGTCACGTCGCAATGGCATGATGCGCGCATGAAAGACCTGCACGCCGCGAAAAAGAGCGCCTGGGCCGACACCCTCCCCAGCCAATGGGGCCCCGAGCCCGCCAAGATTGAGATCCCGCTGGAGGGACATCCAGAACTACCGCAGCCGCCCCAGCCGCTGCCATCGGCCTCTTCCACCACGGTGGCCGCTACGCGCCTGCCCCTGGTGCGTTGGCTGGTCGAAGGCCTGCGGGCCACGCTGTTTTTTCGTCCCCGCACCGGCGCCAGCACGCCCACGCCCTGGCAGCTGATTGTGGTGGTGATGATCAGCACTGCGCTGATGCTGGCCATGGCCCGGCTGGAGGTGGTGGGGCCTGCGCAGTTCAACCTGCGCAACTGGCTGACCCCCCTGTGGACCGGCCTTGTGCTTTTGTGGTTGGGCTGGTGGGCCATGGCGCCCGCGCAGTCCCGGCCTCCCACAGACGGGGATGCTCCATCGGGCGGTGTGGCGGCCTGGTATGTGTTGTCCACCTGGGCGCCACTGCTGCCCACGCTGGCGTTGTATGGCCTTTTGGCCACGGTGACGCACAAGCCCTCCCTGTGGGCTGGTGAGGTGGCGGGCATCGCCTTCTGGGTCATTTATGGTTTTCTCACACTGTGGCTGGTGGCCGCGCTGGTGGTGGTCAGTGGGCGGTTCATCCGCTCGGTTGCCCGCACAGCGGTGTACGCCGCCGGTTTGGTGGGCGTGATTGCGCTGGGCACGTGGCAGTTTCCGGACCGGCCGTGGGAGTTTGATGCCGAAGCGGCGCGTGCACAGGCCGCAGCTTCGGGCGAGTCGGGTGACGAAGCGCCCGAGCCCGTTCGGCTGGCGCTGTCGCAGGCCGTGTTCGAGGCGCAGCAGCCCCTGCTGGAGCAGCAGCTTCAGGCACTGACCCCCGAACGTGCCGGTGTGGCCGATGTGTATGGCCTGGTGTTTGCGCCCTATGCGGGCGAAGAAGTGTTTCGCCGCGAAAGCACCATGGTCAGCCAGTTACTGCAAGAGCGGTTTGACGCCCAGGGCCGGGTGATCCACCTGCTCAACCATGCCGAAACCGCTGCCACCCATGCGTGGGCCACGCCGCAAAACCTGCAACGTGCCATCTCCGGCCTGGCAGAGCGCATGGACCGCGACAACGACGTGCTGGTGATCTACATGACCTCGCACGGCGCCCGCAACCACGAGCTGGCCGCTGCCCACTGGCCGCTGCAGGTGCCGCCTGCCACGCCCGAAATGCTCCGCGCCGCACTGGACGAGGCGGGCATTCGCCACCGGGTGATCGCCGTGTCGGCCTGCTACTCGGGTGGCTGGATCGAACCCCTGGCCACCGACGGCACGCTCATCATGACGGCGGCCGATGCTACCCACACCTCGTATGGCTGTGGCACGCGCTCCGAACTCACCTTCTTTGGCCGCGCGGTGTTCAATGAACAATTGCGCCAGACGCATTCCTTCACGCAGGCCTTTGAAAAGGCCGTGCCCTTGATTGCCCAGCGTGAGGTCGAAGCGGGCAAGGCCGACGGGTTCTCTAACCCGCAGATCCGCGTGGGCACGCAGATTGCTCCGGTTCTTCAGGCGCTGGAGAAGCGGCTGGAGTCCACCGCCGTGGACGGGGCGCCTGCGACTCCCGCGGCCAAACCGCCCTGATCCAAACACCCCACGGGCTGCCAGCCCGTTCGCTTTGCGCTAAGGTCCACGCCATGAATCTGTCCTTCCTACGCCTTGGCTGGCGCACCCTGGCGCGTGACCTGCGCGCGGGCGAGTTGCGGTTGCTCATCGTTGCGGTCACTTTGGCGGTGGCCGCACTGACCTCCGTGGGCTTTTTTGCTGACCGCCTGCAGGGTGGCCTGCAGCGCGATGCGCTGCAACTGCTGGGCGGCGACGCCGTGGTGGCCAGCGACAACCCCACCCCCGCCGCGTTTGTCGAACGCGCCAAGTCCCTGGGCCTGCAGACGGTGACCACGCTGGGCTTCCCCACCATGGGGCGCGCCAGCGACGCACAAGGCGGGGCCAGCAAGCTCGTGGCGCTCAAAAGTGTGCAGCCCGGCTACCCGCTGCGCGGCAGCCTCACGGTGGCCGATGCGCCCGGTGCGCTGGACCAGCCCACGCGCGACATCCCGGCGCGCGGCGAGGTGTGGGTGGATGCCCCCCTGCTCGAATCGCTGAACCTCGCCATGGGCGACATGCTCTTGCTGGGCGACTCGCAGTTGCGCATCGCGCGCATCATCGTCATCGAGCCCGACCGGGGCGCGGGCTTCATGAGTTTTGCGCCGCGTGTCATGGTCAACGAGGCCGACCTGCCCGCCACCGGCCTGGTGCAGCCCGCCAGCCGCCTGACCTACCGATTTGCGGTGATGGGCGCGGCCCCCGCCGTCAAGACCTTCAACGACTGGGCCATTGCCGAGCTGAAAAAGCCCGAAGTGCATGGCGTGCGCGTGGAGTCGCTCGAAAGCGGCCGCCCCGAAATGCGCCAGACGCTGGACCGCGCACAAAAATTCTTGAGCCTGGTCGCGCTGCTGGCCGCACTGCTGT
Source organism: Acidovorax sp. (assembly GCF_046291265.1). GTDB lineage: Bacteria > Pseudomonadota > Gammaproteobacteria > Burkholderiales > Burkholderiaceae_C > Acidovorax. The sequence goes on from NZ_JBKBTV010000005.1 coordinate 40,300, forward strand.
CCGCCGTGGCCGTGGCCTTGGCGGCACGCGGTTTTGCGGCCGACCACCTGGACGCCTCAGCCATGCTGCGCGTGCTGGGCCAGAGCCAGCGCACCATTGCGGGCGCCTACACCACCGAGTTCGCGCTGATTGGCCTGTTTGCCAGCGCGCTGGGCGTGCTGCTGGGTTACCTAGTGCACTACGTGTTTGTGCTGCTGCTGGCCGGCCTGGTCGAATCGGCCCTGCCGCCTGCCAGCCTGTGGCCGGTGGCGTTTGGCCTGGGCATGGGGCTGACGCTGCTGTTTGCTTTTGGCTTGCCGCCGGTGCTGCAACTGGCCCAGGTGCCGCCGCTGCGCGTCATCCGGCGTGATGTGGGCGGGCTCAAGCCTGCGTCGCTGGCCGTGCTGGGCGTGGGGATTGCCGGGTTTGCGGCCTTGCTGCTGGCTGTCAGCAGCGACGTGTTGCTGGGCTTGATCGCCGTGGGTGGCTTTGCGGGCGCAGTGGCGCTGTTTGCCGGGCTGTCGTGGGTGGCGGTGAAGCTGCTGCGCAAGAGCGTGAACGAGGCCACCGCCCCCCGCTGGCTGGTGCTGGCCACGCGGCAGATCTCTGCACGCCCGGCCTATGCCGTGGTGCAGGTCAGCAGCCTGGCCGTGGGCTTGCTGGCGCTGGTGCTGCTGGTGCTGCTGCGCACCGACCTCATCAGCAGCTGGCGCAACGCCACGCCGCCCGATGCGCCCAACCGCTTTGTGATCAATGTGATGCCCGACCAGGCGGACGCGTTTCAACAACAGCTCAAAGACGGCGGCGTCGCCAAGTACGACTGGTACCCCATGATCCGCGGCCGGTTGATCGCAGTGAATGGCAAGACCGTGGGCCCCGCCGACTACACCGATGACCGCGCCAAGCGCCTGGTGGACCGTGAATTCAACCTCTCCAACGCCGTCGAGGCGCCGCCCCACAACCAGGTGATTGCCGGTGCATGGACGCCGGGCGAAGAGGGTGCCATCAGCGTGGAAGAAGGCATTGCCGAAACCCTCGGCCTGAAGATGGGTGACCGCCTGCAGTTCGACATGGGCGGCGTGCAGAACGAAGCCCGCATCACCAGCCTGCGCAAGGTGGACTGGGGATCCATGCGCGCCAACTTCTTTGTGATGTACCCGGTGGCTACCGTCAAGGATGTGCCTGTGACGTACCTCGCGGCCTACCGTGCGCCCGAAACCAACGGTTTTGACAACGCGCTGGTGCGCCAATTCCCCAACATCACCAACGTGGACATGGGCGCCACCATTGCCCAGGTGCAGCGCGTGCTGGAGCAGGTGATCCGCGCGGTCGAGTTTCTGTTCGCGTTCACCCTGGCCGCCGGCCTGGTGGTGCTGTTTGCCGCCGTGACGGCCACGCGCGAGGAGCGCGCCCGCGAATACGCCATCATGCGCGCCGTGGGCGCCCGGGCCAGCTTGCTGCGCCAAGTGCAGCGTGCCGAGCTGGTGGGTGTGGGCCTGCTCGCGGGCTTCCTGGCGAGCGCGGTGGCGGTGGGTGTGGGCTGGGCCCTGGCACGCTTTGTGTTTGACTTCACCTGGACGGCGTCGCCCTGGGTGCCGCTGGCGGGCGCGCTGGCAGGCGCCGTGCTGGCGCTGGCCGCGGGCTGGTGGGGGCTGCGCGAGGTGCTGCTGCGCCCGGTGGTCGACACGCTGCGGCGTTCGGCAGAGTGAGCGCTGGGCAGCCGTGTTAGCACCTTTTAGTATGTTTTTGATAGCTACTAGCGCTTAATGGGTAAGCGCTAGCGCCTGATTTGATATGAATTCTGAGACTTCTCTACCCCATGGCAGTGGCGACGAGCCCGCCGCCGCCGTCATCCCTTTCGAATGGATCGGCGGCGAAAGCCGCGTGCGCGCGCTGGTCGAGCGGTTTTATGACCTGATGGACCTGGAGCCCGGTTACGCCGAACTGCGCGCCGCCCACGGCAGCGAGTTGGCCCAGGCGCGGCAAAAGCTGTTCATGTTTTTGTGCGGCTGGCTGGGCGGCCCTTCGTACTACACCGATCAGTTCGGCCACCCGCGCCTGCGCGCTCGGCACATGCCGTTTGCCATCGGCATCAAAGAGCGCGACCAGTGGGTGGCGTGCATGGACCAGGCCATGGGCGAAACCGGCGTGCCAACGGACCTGCGCACGCGGCTGAAAGAAAGCTTCATGGGCACCGCCGACTGGATGCGCAACAAAGGCGTGTGAACCCGTTTCAGCGCTTGATGTTCGGGATGATGATGCTCCTGAAAATATAGCTATAAGCGCTTATTGGATAAGCGCTAGAGGCCAAAAACACTAAAAATTCATGGCATTTTGTGGTGGGCAGTGGTACCGTGGCTGCCCCTTCCTTCACCGGTCCAGGACGCCTTCCATGAAACATTCCCTTGTCTTGTGTGCTGGCCTTCTGGCCTGTGTTGTGAGCCACGCGCAGCCCGCACCCGCTGCACCCGCTGCAGGCAACGACACCTGGGGCAACGTGCCCACTGCGTCGGACGACCGCTTCACCAACCCCAAAAGCAAACTCTACGCAGGCCCCAACGGTTGGCACAACTTTGGCGAAGTGCGCGCCGAGGTCGCAGGGGCTGCGGGCAAACGCTATGCCATGAAGACGGGGCTCAACTACCTCGAAACCCCCAAGTCCTTTGTCTTCGCCACCAATTCGCAGTTGCAGGTCACCGAGATCGACTTTGGCACCCAAAAACCCGCGCCCGGGGTGTACGAGGTCAGCGCCAAGCCCAACGCCGCACAGAAGAAGGCCAAGGTGTCGTTTATGGATTCGTCCGGCGGCAAGCTGCTGGGCTGGGAAAGCGGCGACAAGGCGGGCAGCGTGACCGTGTCGCAGGTCAACGGCTACCTGTACTTCAAGGCGCGCGGCCTGCGCCTGGCGCCCGTGGGCATGCACAACACCGGCGACCTCAAACAGCCCCTGGTGCTGGGCGTGGAGGGTGCCGTTGCCCCCGAGTGAAAGGCGCACGACGGGGCCATCGGCGGCCTCGCTAAGATGCGCTCATTCACAACAAGGAGGGCAGGGTATGTCAACAACCGCTTGGGTCGTTTTGGGTGTGGTGGTGGTCGCGCTGATCTGGGCCGTCACCGTGTACAACCGGTTGGTGCAACTGCGAAACCGCATTGCCAACGCGTTTGGCCAGATCGACGTGCAGCTCAAGCGCCGGTACGACCTGATCCCCAACCTGGTGGAGGTGGCGCGCGGCTATCTGGCGCACGAAGCCGCCACGCTCGAAGCGGTCATCAAAGCCCGGGGCCAGGCCCAGGGCGCTGCCGCCGCCGTGCGCGCCAGCCCCGAAAGCGCCAGCGCCATGGGTGCGCTGGCCGCGGCCGAGGGCGTGCTGGGTGGCAGCCTGGGGCGCCTGATGGTGGTGGCCGAGGCCTACCCTGACCTCAAGGCCGACGCCACCATGCAGTCGCTGTCCGAAGAACTCACCAGCACCGAAAACCGCCTGGGTTTTGCGCGCCAGGCGTACAACGACCAAGCGCTGGAGTTCAACGACGCGGCCACGCAGTTTCCTGACCTCATCGTGGCGCGGCTGATGGGTTTCCCGCCCGCGCCCATGCTCGAGTCGACCCAGAGCGAGGAAGAGCGCACCGCACCCAAGGTGAAGTTCTGAGCGGCCTGAACAGCCTGGCAACCCTGAGACGGGCACAGACACCATGAAATTCTGGGACCACCAGACCAACGCCCGCAGCGAAACACGCCGCCTGCTGCTGGGTTTTACGCTGGCCGTGGTCGTGCTGGTGGTGGCTGTGCATGCCGCGCTGGCGCTGGCCTGGCTGCTGATGGCGGCCGTGTTGCCGGGGCATCTGGACTTTCCCCAGGGGTTTCTGGCGGCCAATGTGGGCGTGTCGCTGCTGCTGGTGCTGGGCGGCTGGTGGGTGGAGACGTCCAACCTGCGCGCAGGCGGCGTCAAGCTGGCCAAGCGGGTGGGCGCGCGCGAGCTGCGGCCCACGCTGTCGCACGCCGAGCAGCGGTTGTCCAACATCGTGGACGAGCTGTGTATTGCGGCCCACATGCCACGCCCCGAAATCATGGTCATGCCGCGCACAGACGCCATCAACGCGTTTGCCGCAGGTTGGGACGAGAGCGACGCCGTGGTGGCCGTCACGCAGGGCGCGCTGGACTACCTCAACCGCGAAGAAATGCAGGGCATGGTGGCGCACGAGCTGAGCCACCTGCACGAGGGCGACACGCGTTTGAAGATGCGCCTGGCCGGCATGGTGTTCGGGCTGGAGCTGGTCTACAACTTTGGCGACACGATGCGCGAGCGGCGCGGCCTGGCCTGGTGGTTTGGCTCGGCCATCATGCTGGCCGGGTTTGCCGGCTGGCTGACGGGCCGCATGCTGAAAGCCGCCGTGTCGCGCCAGCGCGAATACCTGGCCGACGCCCGCGCTGTGCAGTGGACGCGCAGCAAGGACGGCCTGGGCGGCGTGCTGCGCAAGGTCATGGCCCAGCGCCGCGACACACCGCGCGGGTATGAGCAGCACAGCCACTCCGGCCTCTCGCATCCGTCGGTGCAGCACATGCTGCTGGTGGACGTGGCCAGCGGCAGCCGCCTGGAGCATTGGCTGGACACCCACCCCACGCTCGACGAACGGGTGCAGCGCGTATATGGCCGCCGCATGCAACCCCTGCCCGCGGTTCCCGTGGCTGCCGGGCCCGAACCCCTGCGGCGCGAAGGCGGTGTTGCAGCGCCTGGGGCCACCACCATCGCGTCATTGGTGGACCCGTTTGCGCGATTCACCTGAGGGAAGAACAACGCCACCATGACAGCCACCATGTCAGAGCCTGTTCATCACCGCGGCAGCTGTTTGTGCGGCAGCGTGCGCTTTGAGACCACCGCGCCGCTGCAGGCCGCATCCCACTGCCACTGCTCCATGTGCCGCAAGGCGCACGGCGCGGCGTTTGGCAGCTACGGCAGCGTGCGCGCCGAGCACCACCGTTTTGTGCAGGGACAAGACCACGTGCGCGCCTACCGGTCGTCCGCCCAGGTCACGCGCAGCTTCTGCGCGGTGTGTGGTTCGCCCCTGCTGTGGCACAGCGAGGCAGCCCATGCCGACTGGGTGGCGGTGCCGCTGGGCACGCTCGATACGCCGTATGAAACACCGCCGCAAAAACACATCTTTGTGGCGTCCAAAGCGCCTTGGGTGGTGATTTGCGACGGGTACCCGCAGCAGGCCGAAGGGTAGGCACCGTGCCCGAAGCCACTCACCCCCGCTTCAATGTCTTTGGCCGCATCGTCGAGGTGCGGCGAGAAGGCGCCCAGTGGCAGGTCTACCGCGTGGGGGCCGATGGCAAACGCACGCCTGCAGGTTTTGTGGTGCCCGACTTTGTAGAAGAAGAGGATCTGGCGCAGTTTCTGGAAGATCTGTTCCACGAGAGTGCGTCGCCACACAACGGCGATGTGCATCGCATCGCCTGATAGCGCGTTGTGGGGGCTCACACCCACTGGTCGTTGGCGACAGTCCGTTCCCCCTTGGCGCCATCGCCGGTGTTCACCACGCCTCGTGGTTCTATCAAGAGCATCTTCACCTCGTGCTCCGCAGAGGGCCGGTGTTCCACGCCCTTGGGCACCACGGCCATCTGCCCTGCGCGCAGCACGATGACGCTTGTCTCGCCGTGGGGGCTGGCGCGGTGCTCGATGCGCAGTTCGCCGTCCAGCACCAGAAAGGTCTCGTCCGTGTCGGCATGCAGGTGCCATGGAAAGTCACCCAGCACCTTGACGACCTTGAACTGGTAGTCGTTCATCTCCGCGACGACGCGCGGTTGCCAGTGACCCTCAATCCGGCCGATTTTTTCGACCAGATCGATGGTTTGGGATTGGCCGCGCTCGGCGGGTGCGGCGGTTGGGTTTGCGGTCGGGGTCATCGGTCGCTCCATTCGAAGAGAAAAAGATGCCAACCGTACGCGGGCTTTCCGTGGCTGTATTGAACGTTCGTGGGCGGTCCGACAGGTTCCTAGGCGCCGTGGGCTCCCCCCGCCATGCGCAGCCAACGCCCGGGCGTCAACCCGAAGGTTTTTGAAAAATGGCGCGTCATGTGGCTTTGGTCGGCGAACCCCGCTGCAGCCGCAGCGTCCGACAGCGAACTGCCCCGCACCAGCAGGTGGCGCACGGTGTCGAGGCGCCTCATGGTCTGAAAGCGGTAGGGGCTGGTCCCGTAGAACACGCGAAAGTCGTTGGAAAGGCTCCAGCGATCGCGCTGGGTGGCTGCTTCCAAATCGGCCAGCGTCACCACCTGCGCGCGATGTTCGTGCAAATACGCGTGGGCGCGCCGCGCTGCCAGAAAGTCGCCCTTCGAATGCCGCGCGGGGGCGCCCGCAACGGCGTCGAGCGCATGCGCCAGTTCTGCAATCGCGTCGCTGTGTTCCAGCGGCTCTATCGTTGCGTCCATTTGCTGCAACAAGGTTCTGGCGGCTGCCGACAGGCGCGGATCGGTGGTCACACCGCCTTCGATGAAGGGCAGCGGCCTTCCCTGCAGCACTGCCTGGAACAGCGCGGGCTCCACGTAGATCATGCGGTACTGAAATCCCTCCTCCGTGCCCGCCTGTCCGTCGTGGGCCTCGTCGGGGTGCAGCACCATGGTGTGGCCGGGCAGGCTGTTGCATTGGCCGCGCCGGTAGCTGAAGCTTTGCACGCCAGCCAGCGTGCTGCCAATCGCATACGTGTCGTGGCGGTGCATGGCATACGCCTTGCCGTGAAAGCGCGCTTCCATGCGTTTCACCCCGTCGATCGGTTCGGCGTGTTTCACCCAGTCCAGAGGTGCAGGGGCTGGGGGTCGGCTCATGGCGGCATGGTACTGAAAACTGCCTTCATGTCAGGCCATGAAGCGCTGGATGAATACTATTATTTTCATAGCTGGTGGCGCTTATGGAATAAGCGCTAGAGGCCATTTTCATGTGTTTTTTCGGAGCACAGGCTGCAGCAGCACCACCAGCGCCCCCGCACCGCCATCCATCGGCCGGGCCTGCACAAACGCCAGCACCTCGTTCTTTTGCACCAGCCAGCGCTGCACCCGGCTTTTGAGTACGGGGCTTTTGCCGGGCGAGCCCAGGCCCTTGCCGTGCACCACGCGCACGCAGCGCATGCCGGTTTTGTGGGCGTGGCGGATGAAGTCGCCCAGTGCTTCGCGCGCCTCGTCCACGCGCAGGCCGTGCAGGTCGAGCTGGCGCTGAATGCTCCAGTGGCCGGACCGCAGGCGGCGCGTCACCTCCACGCCAATGCCGGGGCGGCGAAAGCTCAGTTGATCGTCGGTGTCGAGCAGGGTGCTCACATCAAAATCGTCGCTGATGGATTCGAGCAGCACGCGCTCTTCGTCCAGCCAGTGCTGCACGGGCAGCGGCGGTGGCTGGAGGCGGCGCAGGCGCGCCACGTTGGGGTTGCGCAGGGGCGTGACGGCGCCCACGCTGCGGCTGAACAGGTGGCGCTCCGCATCCAACCGCGCGGCGGCTTCGCGGCGGGCTTTTTCTTCGGCCTCTCGGCGCTCTTGCTCGTCGCGCAGGCGGCGGGCCACGGTAGCCAGGTCTTGCAGCTGGGTGATGCGTTCGCTGGGGCGACGTGGCGCGGGCGGAGCGCGGCGCGGGGTGGGTGGGGTGTCCCCGCGTGCCACAGCGGGTGGCGGCGGATTGCGCAGGGGCCGCTGGGCGGCCTTGGCGGCGGCCTTTTTGTCGCCCAGCCCTGCGCGTCGGGCGGCCCGTGGCGTGGAAGGTGTGGGGGCGATGTCCGGGTCCGGGGGCGTACTGGCGACCACTGCCCGTGCTGCCCGTGCCGCACGCGCCAGCGCAGCCTGCAGCGCCGTCGGTGCCGCCGTGGGGTCTGGTGGGGCCGGTGGGCTCACATCAAGCCCTTGTCGGCCATCGACAGCGCCTGGCCCGGCGCCACGATGACGTGGTCCAGCACGCGCACGTCCACCAGCGCCAGCGTGGTTTTCAGGGTCTGGGTCAGCGCCTCGTCGGCGCGGCTGGGCTCCACGCTGCCGCTGGGGTGGTTGTGGGCCAGCACCACGGCTGCCGCCTGGTGGTGCAGGGCGCGCAGCACCACCTCGCGCGGGTACACGCTGGTCTGCGTGAGCGTGCCGCGAAACAGCTCCTCCATGGCCAGCAGGCGGTTTTGCGCATCGAGGAACAACACCGCAAACACCTCGTGGCCCTTGGCCGCCAGGTGCAGCTGCAGGTAGTGTTTGACGGCGTCGGGCGAGTCAAACACCTCCCGCTCGCGCAGTTGCTGGGCGAGGGCGCGGCGCGCGAGTTCCAGCACGGCCACCAGCTCGGCGCGTTTGGCGGGGCCCAGGCCCTTGATGCGGGTGAGGTCGGCCGCGCTGGTGTGCAGCAGCCCGGCCATGCCACCGAAGCCACCGCTCACTTTGCCGGTGGTGGCGTCCACGCTGGGCGCCTCCAGCAGCTCTTGCGCCATCTGCAGCACGCCTTTGCCCACGATGCCGGTGCGCAGCAGGATGGCCAGCAGCTCGGCATCGGCCAGGGCGGCGGGGCCACGCGCCAGCAGTTTTTCGCGGGGCTGGGCGTCGGAAGGCAGGTCTTTGAGGGGCATGAAGCTGGGTCTTTGACACCCGTCAGGCGCTGACGGGCGTAGGGCTTTGCCCGGTTTTCTACAATGCAGGCCAGTTTATCGGTACTTTCATGACCTCTCTCGACGCTTCTCTCCCCACCGTTCAGCCCGGCTCCTTCCTTACGCTGCACTACCGCCTGGCCGGCCCGGCAGGGGATGTGATCAACACCTTTACCGACAAACCGGCCACTTTGTCCCTCGGCACGGGCGAGCTGTCGCCCGCCATGGAGCAGCGCCTGTTGGGCCTGGCCGAAGGCACGCGCACCACGTTCGACATGCCCCCCGGCGAGGCTTTTGGCGAGCGCAATGCCGACATGCAGCAGTGGGTGGCCAAGAAGCTGCTGAACCAACTGGGCGACCCGGACGAAAAGTACAACGTGGGCGATGTGGTGCAGTTCCCCACGCCCGACGGGCAGGGCAGCTACGCGGGTGCGGTGCTGCAGGTGCGGGACGATGGTGCCGTGCTGTTTGACTTCAACCACCCGTTGGCAGGCCAGCCGGTGACGTTTGAAGTGCAGCTGATCGGGATCCTGTGATGCAAAAACCCCAGGAGATTTTGCTGGCCGAACCCCGTGGCTTTTGCGCGGGTGTAGACCGCGCGATTGAGATCGTCGAGCGCGCCATTCAAAAGTTTGGCGCTCCCATCTATGTGCGCCACGAAATCGTGCACAACACCTATGTGGTGAACGACCTCAAGGCCAAGGGCGCGATTTTTATCGAAGATCTGGCGGACGTGCCCCCCGGCGCCACGCTGGTTTTCAGCGCCCACGGCGTGAGCAAGGCCGTGCAGCAAGAGGCCGTGGCGCGCGGCTTCAGCATTTTTGACGCCACCTGCCCGCTGGTGACAAAGGTGCATGTCGAAGTCGCCAAGCTCGCCAAAGAAGGCTACGAGTTCATCATGATCGGCCACAAGGGCCACCCCGAGGTCGAAGGCACCATGGGCCAGCTCGACCACGGCATCCACCTGGTGGAAGACGTGGCCGACGTGGCCCACGTGCAGCCCGCGCAGACCGCCAAGCTGGCCGTGGTTACGCAGACCACGCTGAGCGTGGACGACGCCGCCGAAATCTCTGCCGCCGTGCGCGCGCGCTTCCCCAGCGTGCGCGAGCCCAAGCAGCAGGACATCTGCTACGCCACCCAGAACCGGCAAGACGCCGTCAAGGTGCTGAGCCCGCAGGTGGACGTGGTGATTGTGGTGGGCAGCCCCACCAGCTCCAACAGCAACCGCCTGCGCGAGCTGGCCGCCAAGCTGGGCACCACCGCCTACATGGTGGACAGCGCCGACGAACTGAAGGGCGAGTGGTTTGACGGCACCGCCCGCGTGGGCCTGACGGCCGGTGCCTCGGCGCCGGAAATTCTGGTGCAGCAGGTCATCGACCGCATCAAGGCACTGGGCGCGGTGTCGGTGCGCACCATGGCGGGCATTGAAGAAACCATCAAGTTCCCGCTGCCCAAGGGGCTCAAGATCGATGCTGCCACGGGCCTGAGCATCAGCGAGCGCACGCCAGAGACAGGGCCTGCCGGGCATTGAAGGCCACGGGGCACAACCGCCTGTGGTTCAGAAATACTTCTGTTTTGATAGCTGCTAGCGCTTGATGGATAAGCGCTAGAGGCCAATTTGACTCATATTTTTGGTGCCGGGCGGGTCAATGACAGGCAATGACCTACAGCGCCATCGCGGGCCCGCTCCACAAATCCAGCGGCGGGTCGGCCGCCACCGCGCGCAGGATATCGGTGCGCGAGATAAAGCCCGACAACACACCCGCCTCGTCCGTCACCGGCAGGCCGGGCAGGCCGGTCTCCAGCAGCACGGCCGCCACGCGGCGCAGTTCGGTGTCTGCGGCCACGGTGGGCACGGGGCTCACCATCACTTCAGACACGGGGCGGCGCGCCAGGTCAATGGCCTGTTTGACGGCACCGGGCTCGGGCAGCAAGTCCAGCGGCGCCATGTCGGCCCGCAGCAGCAGGCCAATCACGCGGCCCAGCGCATCCACCACCGGGGCCTGCGCCACCTTGTGCTCAGCCAGCGTTTGCCAAGCATCGTTGACCACCGCATCCGACAACACGCTGAGGGCGCCGGTGGTCATCACATCGCTCACCTTGGTCAGCGGCTGGCGCGCGGCCTGGGGGCCTTGTTCTGTCTGGGCGTAGGCGCTCACGGCGTCCTGCATGCGCAGATTGACCACGGCAGCGGGCGCGGCACTGGCGGCATCGGCCGCAGCGGGGTCATGGGGCATGCGGAAGGTGGGGACGGGTTCGTCGGGCACATCCAGCGCGCGGGTGCGCAGTGCCTGCGGGCGTTGCACATTGCGCACCGCAGAAATGCGCGCCAGGTTTTCGGGTCCGCCCCGGTACATCTGGCCTGACGGGCCGAACACAAAGAACATGCTTTTCTCCTGGGGGCAGGCCCGCAAAGGACGGTGGCAAAGGCGGTGGCAAGGGACTGCACTGGCCATGTTATCGGCAGTTGTGCGGCGCGCATGCAGTCATGCGTTGTGTCTGCATGTTGCGGCTGCCCCTACACTGCCCCCCTTTGCCTCACCGGAGCCCCTGCATGATCGACCGCGCCGCCATCGCCGCCGCCCGCCGCCAACTCGCCACCCAGCCCGACTTTCTGCGCACCACGCCGCTGATGCGCGTGTCCGGCCGGTCTCTGGGTGTGGACTGCGGCGAGGTCTGGCTGAAGCTGGAGCACCTGCAGGTGGGTGGCAGCTTCAAGGCGCGCGGCATGTTGTACCGGCTGCTCGCCAACCCCGTGCCCGACAGCGGCGTGATCATTGCGTCGGGTGGCAACGCCGGCATCGCCGTGGCGGCCGCTGCTAAAGCCCTGGGCGTGCGCTGCGAGGTGTTTGTGCCCGAAGTCTCGCCCGAGGCCAAGCGTGCCCGCCTGCGTGCCCTTGGTGCTGAGGTGGTCGTCACCGGCGCCGCCTATTCACAAGCATTCGAGGCCTGCGTCGCCCGCCAGAAGGCCACCGGCGCACTGCAGGCCCATGCCTACGACCAGCCCGAAGTGGTGGCGGGCGCAGGCACCCTGGCGCTGGAGATGGAAGAGCAGGGCGGCCGCCTGCCCGACACGGTGCTGGTCAGCGTGGGCGGCGGTGGGCTGATTGGCGGCGTGGCGGCGTGGGTAGAGAGCCGTGCCCACGTGGTTGCGCTGGAGCCCGAACGCGCGCCCACCCTGCACGCCGCGCGCGCTGCGGGACAGCCGGTGGATGTGGAAGTGGGCGGTGTGGCCGCCGATTCCCTCGGCGCCCGCCGCATCGGCGCCATCGGCTGGGAGGTCAGTCAGCGCCATGTGCATGAAGCACTGCTGTTGCCCGACGACGCGATTCGTGCTGCCCAACTGTGGCTGTGGAAAGAGCTGAAACTGGCCGTGGAGCCTGCTGCCGCGCTGGGCCTGGCAGCCTTGCAGACTGGCGCATACAAGCCCCAGCCGCAGGAAACCGTGGCGCTCATTCTTTGCGGTGCCAATTTTGACGCTGCAAGCCTCGCCTGAGCCCAGGCCGACCACCCCTTTAAAATCCAGCCATGCTTGACATCCTTCTTCTCCGCAAAGACCTCGACACCGCCATCGCGCGTCTGGAAACCCGCAAAAAGCCCCAGCCCTTCCTGGACGTCTCCGCGTTCCAGGCCCTGGGAAGCGAGCGCAAAACATTGCAGTCCCGCACTGAAGAGCTGCAGGCCCAGCGCAACCAACTGTCCAAGCAGGTCGGCATGCTGATGAGCCGGGGCGACAAGGACGGCGCCGAGGCCATCAAGGCCCAGGTGGCGGCAGGCAAGGCAGAGCTGGAGCAATCCGCCGCCCGCCTGGAACAAATTCAAGCCGAACTGCTGGCGATGCTGGTGGCCGTGCCCAACCTGCCGCACGCATCCGTGCCTGTGGGCGCCGACGAATCGGGCAACGTCGAAGTGCGCCGTTGGGGCACCCCCGCCACGTTTGCTTTCGAGGTCAAAGACCACGTGGATGTGGGCACCCCGCTGGGTCTGGACTTTGAAATGGGCGCCAAGCTGTCGGGCTCGCGTTTCACGGTGATGAAGGGCCAGATCGCCCGCCTGCACCGCGCCCTGGCGCAGTTCATGCTGGACGTGCAGACTACCGAACATGGCTACACCGAGTGCTACGTGCCGTATGCCGTGAACGCCGATTCGCTCAAGGGCACCGGCCAGTTGCCAAAATTTGAAGGCGATTTGTTCGCAGCCAAAAAGGGTGGCCAGGACGGTGAGGCCGTGCCGGACAACACCGCGCTGTACCTCATCCCCACCAGCGAAGTACCCCTGACCAACTTTGTGCGCGATGTGGTCACGCCGGAGGCCGACCTGCCCATCAAGCTGACCGCACACACGCCGTGCTTTCGCTCTGAAGCTGGCAGCGGCGGGCGTGACATTCGGGGCTTGATCCGCCAGCACCAGTTCGACAAGGTCGAGATGGTGCAGATCGTGCACCCCGACAAAAGCTACGAAGCGTTGGAAGAAATGACCGGCCACGCCGAAGCCGTGCTGCAAAAGCTGGGCTTGCCCTACCGCGTGATGAGCCTGTGCACCGGCGACATGGGCTTTGGCGCCGCCAAAACGTATGACCTGGAAGTGTGGCTGCCCGCGCAGAACACCTACCGCGAAATCAGCTCGGTCAGCAACTGCGAAGCCTTCCAGGCCCGCCGCCTGCAAGCCCGCTTCAAGAACGCGCAGGGCAAGAACGAACTGGTCCACACCCTGAACGGATCAGGCCTCGCCGTAGGCCGCACGCTGGTCGCCGTGCTGGAGAACTACCAGCAAGCCGATGGCAGCGTGACGATTCCGGACGTTCTGCGGCCTTACATGGGTGGGGTTGTAGTTCTGGCGGCCTGAAAACCTTGCTATACTCGAAGGCTTCGACACATAGGAGAGGTGGCAGAGTGGTCGAATGTACCTGACTCGAAATCAGGCGTGGTAGCAATATCACCGTGGGTTCGAATCCCACCCTCTCCGCCAGCATCAAGGCCCTGTAGCTATCGAATCAGTAGCACAGGGCCTTTTTCTTTTTGGGGGATGGGAAATCTTCGGCTCACCCACAGCTTTGGTGATGCGTCTGTGCTCAAGTGGTCGTAGCGCTGTGTGCTGCCACACGGGCCCTCGCGGCCCGTTTTTCATGTCGGCCGCGCTTTTGTTGGAGTGTCTTCGTGCAGCCTCAAGCCTCAACAGCGTTCAGCGCCGCAACCCGCAGCGGTAACACCAAGCGAAACTCTGCTCCCCGACCCACATCGCTGTCCACCTCCAGCGTCCCCCCATGCCGTTGCACGACGGTATGCACCAGCGCCAGCCCCAGGCCCACACCGCTGATGGCTGGGTGGCTGCGGTCGTGCAGTCGCTGAAACGGTGCAAACAACTGGCCCTGCAGTTCGGGGGCGATGCCTGGACCCTGGTCGCGCACCGACACCACCCAGTGGCGGTCGCGTTGTGTGATGGCACACACCACCGCGCTCCCGGTGGGGCTGAACTTGACGGCGTTGTTGAGCACGTTGGCCAGCGCGCGGCACAGCAGCGACCGGTCGCCCAGTGCGGGTGCCGTGTCTGGTGTGGTGCTGATGGTGACCTCCACCTCGCCTTCCCGAGCCAGGGCCCACACGTCGTCCACGGTCTCTGCCAGCACGGCCACCAGGTCCAGGGGCGCCATGCGGTATTCCTGTGTTTGTGCGCTGGCCAGTTTGACGAAGTTTTCGGCCATGCCCAGAGAGTTTTGTGCGTACCGTTCGATGCGCTGCATCAGCTCTTCGTGGGGCATGCGGTCTGGGTAGGCGCGTTGCATTTCCAGCAGGGTGAGGATGGACGCATTGGGCGCGCGGATGTCGTGCGAGATGAAGTTCATCGCCTGATCGCGCTGCTGCAGCGCGCGGCGCATGTCGGTGATGTCTACCAGGGTCAGCAACCATCCCGCCTGCGCAAGGTCGGTGAAGGGCTTGCATTGCACCAGCATGCTGCGGTCTTTGGCGTCGCGGCCTTCGGCTTGTTCTGGCATGCAGCCGCTGCGCAGCTTGTCTTGGGTGATGAGCGGCAGGTTGGTGCCCGTTTGCACCAGATCGCGCAGCAGCTCTACCGCCGACAAGCCCTGCAGCGACACGTCGGCGTCGCCACCCACATGGAGGCGCGCGGCCACGTTGGTCAGCAGGATGCGCCCTTGCGGGTCGCACACCAGCGTGGGGGAGGGCAGTTGCTGCAGGCTTTCGCTCACAAAGTGGTGCAGATCGCGCAATTGCCGAGAGGCGCGTTCTACGGCGTTGATGCGCCGTTCCAGAAAATCGCTGGTATCGCCCGGGCGTTCCCGCAACCGCATCGAAAGCCCGTCTTTCTGCAGGCGCTCCATCTCCAGTCGCAGAAAGTGCGCTGCTGCGCTCAGCCGCCGCCAGCTCCAAAGTGGGTAGGCCAGCACCAGTCCCACCAAGGCTGCGGCGGGGGCAAATTGCAGCCCGACCCACCCGGTCAGGGCCACGCTGAGCAGAACGGTGGTTGCGGCCAGCGCAGCGCTGGTGAGCAGCGCCACAAACGGACCCAGCAGCAACAGCGCCACCAGTGCACCCGCCACGGGCAGCAGATTGAAGACGAGGTTGCGCACCGGTGCCGCTGGCCGTATCTGCACGCCCGACAGACTCCCGTCCAGTACATGGCTCACCACTTCGACGCCCGGCATCAAACGCGACTGCTGGCTGACCGGTGTCGCAAACATGTCGCCCAGGCCCGACGCTGCGGCGCCCACCAGCACGTATTTGCCCTTGAAGGCGTCACCGGGCACCTGGCCGCGCAGAACGTCAATGTACGAGTACGTGGTGAAGTGCGCGGGGCCTCCTGCGTAGGCGATCAGCGCAGGCTCCGAGCGTTGCCAGGGGCTGCCCTCTGCCTGCGCGGGGTCTGCGGTCTGCGAGCCGGGCGTGGCGGTGGGCGCTGCTCCGCAGGGGCGCTTGCCTGCATCGGCCACGCACTGCATGGCCGTGCTGAAGTGGGGCCAGGGCGCTGTTGTGGGGCCCTCCTGCAGGTACAGGCCGCGCACCACGCCGTCGTCGTCGGGCGCTACATGCACATGGCCCAGGCCCGCCGCTGCGGCGGTAAACGCAGGCCAGGGCAGGTCGGCGGCATTGGCGGTGGGCCCATGGCCGCGCCGCAGCACGGGAAGCACCACGCGGCCACTGCGTGTCAGGGCACCTGCCAGCAACAGGTCGTCTGCGGGGTAGTCCAGATCCTCTTCGTTGAACAACACGTCCATGCCGATGACGCGCGGGCTTTGCGCGGAGATGCGGTTGATCAGCTCGGCGTGCAGGGCGCGCCGCCAGGGCCAACGCCCAATGGCAGCAATGCTGCGGTCGTCAATGGCGACGATGACGATGTCGGGGTGTGCGGGGCGTGCCACCAGGCGCAGACCCACGTCTTGCACCAGGTGGTTCGCGCCGCTCAGGCTTGTCGACACGCTGAGCCAGGCCACCAGGCCGAGCAAGGCGATGGCCAGCAGGCTCCACTCCAGCCGCCGCCGTTGCCCGCGGGTGCGCGCAATGGTCAAGGCCGTCCCACGGGTTGGCCGCTGGAGGTGGACACCGGCAAGCCGCTGCCAGTGCTGAAGCCGGACCCGACCCGGATCTGGCGAGGGGGCGAGAACTCACTTTGCAGGCCGGATGGGTCCAGCACCTGGATGCGCACCAGGTATTCCCCGGCGGGCAGGTCGCTGGCGGTCCATTCCGGACGGTCCAACACGGTGTCCAGCGTGATCTTGTCGAACGACGCGTCGCTGGCGCTGGCCAATTGCAGACGGAACCGCTGGCCCGGCTGGCCCTGCCAGTTCAGGCGCACGGTGGTGTCGCCGTCCTGCGCCTGCAGCGATTGCGCCGAGAGGGTCGCAGGGCGGTCTGCCACCGCAAATGCCTGCGGTGGCGCAAACGGGCCTTGGTCGGCCTGGCCGTCTGGCATTTGCAGCAGGCTGGCCATGCGCCAGAAGTAGCTGCCCGCAGGCAGGTCGGCAACGGGCAGGCGGCACTCGGACAACCGCTGCTCGTCTTTGATGGAGGCCGTGAACTGGGCATCGGTAGCCACCTGTACGCGGTACCAGCGCACACCGGGCACCGAGGTGCACCGCAGTTCGCCCGCGCCGGTGGCCAGGACGGTGCCGGGTGCGGGTAGTTGGTGGAGTGGTGCCACGGGCCGGGTCTTGATGGTGAAGGGCTGCACGGCGGGCAGGCCAACAATGCCTGCGTCGTCCACCGCCCGCACCGAGACGTAGTAGCGCCCGTCGTCCAGCACCTTCCAGCGCAGCTGGCCGTCGGCAAAGCTGCCGTGGCGCAATACCTGGGTGAAGTCCGCGTCTTGCGCCACTTGGGCCACGTAGCGCGCAGCGCCCGGCTGCGGGGGGATGTTGATGGCCAGAATGCTGGCGTCGCCCAAAGTGGCGGGGATGCCGGACGTGTCAGGCGCTGAAATCAGTGGACGTGGCATACCGACGGTGCCATCGGTTGCCACCGCCAGCCCCTGGCCCGGGGCCAGCAGGGCGGCGGCGGCGGATGGTTGGGCGGATGAGGCGCTACCGCCCAGGCCCTCATCCCGGCGCGATTGCACGGCCACCGATCCATTGAGCACCGATGCCGTGGTTTGGCCCGATTCAGCCAGCTCGACGCTAAAACGCGTGCCCCGCACGCTGGTCACCGCCAGCGGGGTCCGAATCTCCATGCGGCGAAACGCTTCGGCGCTGGGTGGCACGCTCGCCTCGACCGCGCCGCTGCGCATCTCCAGCACCGACTGCACGCTGCCTGCGCGACCGCGTCGGCGCAACTGCCGCAATTGCAGCTCGGACTGGGCCTGCACGCGCACCACCGTGCCGTCGGCCAATCTGACGGCCACAAACGCGTCGGGCCCGACCTGCAGCGCTGTTCCTTCGTCGAGCTTGCCGCCTTTGGCAACCAGGGCCGGTGCATCGCTCGCGCGTGCCTTTGCTGTGACAGCCCCATGCACAAACTCCACCGTGGCGGATTCGGCAGGCTGAAGGCGGACCGGAATCCACACGATGGAGCCCGGCTGCAACCGCCGCGGGTTGGCCACCTTGTTGCGCGCCTGCAGCAGGGGCCATTGGCGCGGGGCGTCCAGGTACGACTTGGCCAGGCCTTCGAGGGTGTCGCCGTCCTGCACCGTGTGGGCGATTTCATCCGCCTGCGAGGCGGTATCTGCTGCGGCAGGGTTGGCATGGGCGCTGGTGCCCGACAAAGCGGCCAAGGCACCGAGGGCCAGGGCTGCCATGGCGCAAAGGGGCCAGGGCGCGTGATGAGAGGGCATTGCCAAGTTGTATCTCCGTGTGCCAAAGATGGCGGACAAGTTGGGGTGGCGTGGGGGCGGCCTCAAAAGGTGTGAAGGAGTCCGGCGTGTTTGATCGGGCCGAGCGCGCTGGATGGTTTTTTCACACGTTTTCAGGCTTTGGGTGGTGTGTCAACGGCTTCAAACCGGTAACCGACGCCATAGATGGCGCTGACGATGAAGCCGTTGACGGGCCGCAGGTCCAGCAGCGTGCGCAAGCGCGAGATATGGGTGTCCAGCGAGCGGGACATCACCTCGGCCACCTGGCCCCAGACAATTTCCTTGAGGTGGTCGCGCGACAGCAATCGGCCCATGTTCTGAAAAAGAAACAGGGCAAGGTCGTATTCGCGGGCTTTCAGCTCCACCGGCACGCCGTCCATTTCGATAGAACGGGTCTCGGGCAGAAACCGGTAGCGTCCAAACTCCAGGACACCCGCAGAATTGTCAGGGTAGGCCCGGCGCAGCAAGGCAGCGACACGGGCATTGAGTTCGCCGATGCGCACGGGCTTCACCATGAAGTCGTCGGCGCCGCTTGCCAGGCCCTCCACAATGTCGCGCTCTTCCTGGCGGTTGGTGACAAACAAAATAGGCAACTGGGCCGCCACGTTCTTGCGCACCCAGCGCACCACTTCGGGGCCCGTTGTGTCCGGCAGGTGCCAGTCCACAATCAGCAGATCAAAGGTTTCGCGGCGCAAGGTGCGCAGCAGTTCTGCGCCGGTCAGGTGGGTGTGGCAGACATGGCCCATCGCCTCCGTGGCCTGTTTGAACAGGTCCAGCTGAAGCGCATCGTCGTCCAGAGCGGCTATGCGCATGGTTTCCCCAACAAAAGGACAAACGCGCATTATTTGCGATATCGCGCTGGTTGCGCGGCAGAGCCCGGCGGATGCCGACGGCGGTTGACATTTGTTAATGATTGGTGATGAGCACTTTGGGTGCACTTTGAGCGCTCCCAGGTGCACGCGGCTTGCGCACCGCTGGCCCCGCAGCCACGTCAGCCAAGCCTTCAGCGTTTGACCGGGTCGTTGGCTGGCGACCCCGGGGTAATCTCGCGCAGCAGCCGCATGCCGACCAGGGTGTAGCGCGTCTGGGGGCTGTTCCAGTTGCGGTATCCACAGCGGGCATAAAACGACCAGGTGTGCCAGGAGCCTCCGCGCCGCACCCGCACGGAACCGTCTGACGGGCCTTGCGGGTCACTGCGGGGTGAGTGGGCGTAGTAGGTGTCGCCGTGCCAGTCAGACACCCATTCCCATGCGTTGCCCAGCATGTCGTGCAGGTCAAAGGCATTGGGTGCATAGCTGCCCACGGGGGCTGTGAACGCATGGCCGTCGCTGCCAGCCAATGCGTGCTGCTGCCAGCGTGGCCACCAAGGCGCGGCGTCTTGGTCGAAGGTGTTGGCGGTCTGTAGCAGGCCCTGTGGGTCATCGCCGTGGGGGTAGCGGGTGCGGGTGCCCGCGCGGCAGGCGTGTTCCCACTCGGCCTCGGTGGGCAGGCGGTAGGTGTGGCCCTCGGTGCGGCTCAGCCACTGCGCAAGCGCCTGGGCGTCGTTCCACGTCACGTTGACAACGGGGTGGTCATCTCCCTGCGCAAAGCCGGGGTTGCGCCACGAGTAGCGCGGATCGCGCCCCTCGAACGCATCGCCACGCCGCGTGGTGGCAGGGTCGTAGTCGGCGTTGTAGCCATAGCCGCCTGTGCCGTCGGCTTCGGATTCGGGTTGATGGCCCGAGGCCTCCAGAAACCGCCGAAACTGCCCCACCGTCACCTCGTGCTGTCCCAGGTAGAACGCGCGGCGAATGCGCACCTGGTGTGCTGGTCCCTCGTCGGTCAGTTCGGCGAAGCGTTTGGCTTCCAACGCAGGGTAGGCGCGGGCCAGCGTGTTGGCGGGCTCCACTCCGCCCATCCAGAATTTTCCCGCGGGCACTCGCACAAACGCCATGCCGAGGCTGTTGGTCCACACCGTTGGCGCAGCAGGCACCTGGGGTGGCGCTGCATGCGCGCACGCGGCCACCAGCAGGGCTGCCAGCGCAATCGACGCTGCATACCACGGCTGCGCTTTCGCTGTGCAGCGGTTCAAGGCTGGCGATCAGGCGCTTCGCTCACGCATTCAAAGACCATGCGGGAACCGTCATTGCGCAAAAGCTTGGGAAACAGCATGAGTTTTTGGCATTCGCGCGTAGCGGCTGCCTGGGCAGGGCCCGTGTCGACCCCATACACCGGCACGCTGAAGGTGCGGTCGCGGCCGGAGGCCATGGGGCCCGAGGGTTGCTGGGGCGATGTGGCGTTGCAGCCCGCCAGTACGGCGAGCACGGTGACAGTGGCGATCAGCGATTTCATAGGGGCTCCGGGTGGGTGAAAGCGGTGGGGCAGTTTAAGCACGATCGGGGGCGCTCGGTGCGCGTGATGGAGTCTTCGCCGCGGCCCGCAGCGACCGAATAGGGGTGCGCCCGCTGGGCAGTGTGGGTGGATCGAGATACAGTGCGTTACACGTAAAAGCGCCGAGCTTGGCGTGTGTTGGGCGTGAATCCAACATGCGCCCGCATCCTATTTGTCGGCGCTCCACCCAGTTGCTCACACCCTTGGGAGGGTTCAGGATGGCAAGCAGTCTGGCACCGGGGGTGAAAGATGCCTGGCAGGCCTGGGCACTGCGGGTGGTGCTTGCGCTGGGGCTGCTCGGGGTGCTGCACGCCATGCCCGTGTGGACGCCATGGCAGCGCCTCGAATACGACCTGCTCAGCAGTCTGACCGCGTCCGTGCGGCCCGACGCGCGTGTGTTGGTGGTGGGCCTGGACGAGCCCAGCCTCGCGGCGCTGAACCTGGCGCCGCCGTTGCCTCGCCGCCTGCATGCCCAATTGGTCGATGCGGTGACCGCCGCAGGTGCTGCAGCGCTGGGCATCGACATGCTGTTTGGCGCCCCACAGACCCCGGCGGACGACGCGGCACTTGCACGGGCCTTGCAGGGCCGCATGCCCGTGGTGCTGGCCAGCGCCGAGGTGGCGGTGCAAAGCTCTCAGGTGGCGCACTACAAGCAGACCGTACCCAGCGTGTTCCCGGAGGCACGCCAGGGCAGCGTGGCAGTGGATGTGGACGACGACGGCGTGATGCGCCGCGCCCCGGCGCAGGACGATGCGCTGTGGCGGGTGCTGGCGCAAGCTGCCGGGCGCGCGGTCACCCAGCCGCCACCCGGCGCGCTGCTGCGCTATTACGCGCCCGAAGTGCCCTTGCCCTATGCCCACTACACCCAGGCGCTGGACCCGGCCGCGCATTTACCGCCTGGGGCCCTGCAGGGGCGGCTGGTGTTGCTGGGGCAAAACACCCCCGTGGCGGGCGTGGACCAGTTTGTGACACCTCTGCGCGCGCTGGGTGGCTTGGGGGGGCACGGTGGCGGCACGCAGTCGGGCGTGTTTGTGCACGCCACGGCCTTGATCAACGGATTGACGGGCGACTGGGTGGTGCCTGCGCACCCCGTGGGCCCGCTGCTGCAGGCGCTGCTGGCCGTGGCCTTTGTGGCGGCCATGACGCGCCGCTGGCGCGGGTGGCGGGCGGTGTGGCTCAGTGTGGCGCTGGCGCTGCTCGCGCTGCTGGGCGGGCTGTGGGCGTTTCTGGTGGGGGTGTGGTGGAGCGCGCTGCCCACACTGGCGGCGCTGGCGCTGCACCTGAACGTGGGCGCCGCAGGCAGCTACCTGCGCGAGCGACGCCGCCGCGAGCAACTGCGCAATGAGTTTGCGCGCTACGTGCCCCCGGCGGTGGTGGACGCGCTGGCGGCTGCGGGCGCCGCCCCGGCGCTGCACGGCGAGCGGCGCGTGCTCACGCTGCTGTTTTCTGATCTGGCAGGGTTCACTTCCGCCAGCGAACACCTGCCGCCCGAGGCCGTGGCCCAGGCGCTCAACGCGTTTTTTTCTCGCATGACCCACACCGTGCACCAGCACGGCGGCACGCTGGACAAGTTCATTGGCGACGCGGTGATGGCGTTCTGGAACGCACCGCTGCCAGAGCCCGCCCATGCCGCCCGCGCTTTGGCCTGCGCACAGGCCATGCAGGTGGACATGCAGGCCCTGCGCGCCCTGTGGCAGGGCACCCCGTTTGCCGACGTGCTGCTGCGCATCGGCCTGCACACGGGCGAGGCCGCCGTGGGGCATCTGGGTTCACACGAACGTTTCACCTACACCGCCGTAGGTGACGCGGTGAACACCGCCGCGCGGCTGGAGGGCGCCAACAAGGCGTTTGGCACGGGCGTGCTGCTGTCCGATGCCACCCGTCTGGCCCTGCCTGCCGATGACCCGCGCCGTGCACACCTGCTCTGGCTGGACACCGTGGTGCTCGCGGGGCGCAGCGCGGGGATCGATGTGTACACGCTGTTCGACGACGCCGCGCTGGTCACCACCAGCCTTGCGCTCCAGCGCCATCTGCACGCAGGCGAGTGGGCGCTGGCCCTGCGGCGCTGTGCGGACTGGCAGGCCCACGCCCGCCAGTTGGCCCCGCAGTGGACTGCGCATGCCGATCTGCTGTTTGCCAGGGTGAATGCCCTGGCCGAAGCCGCTGTGCTGACGCCGGATGCACCCGTGGCTGCACCCGTGGCTTTTGGTGCCCGCGCGCTCGACAAAACCTGACCGCACCACTCCGGACCCTGCTCACGAAAGGCCCCCCATGTCTGCACACCGCCTCTCCTGGTTGCCCCCTGTGGGACTTGTCGCGTTGGGAACCCTGGGCGCCCCGGCGGTTTGGGCGCAGTGCGCGGGGGCCCCGCTGGCACCCGGCGCCACGGCGGCGCAGATTGTGGCCCTGGCAGGCCAGGGGCAGACGCGCGCGCCGGGTGTGGAGCCCTGGTCGTCCGCTGCCCTGGCCCAGCAGCTGGGTGCCGGTGCCGACATGCGCACGCTGGCACTGTCGTCGGCCGCGCTGCTGCTGGCAGACCGCACGCAAATCCGCATGTCGGCCAACGCGCAACTGCGGCTGTGCGAATCGCAGCCCACCCGCACCCTGCTGGAGCTGGCGGCCGGTCGCCTGTGGGCGCGGACCAAAAAAACGCCCGCCACGCTGCAACTGCAAACCCCGGCCGCGCTGGCCGTGGTGCGCGGCACCGATTGGGATGTAGAAGTGGATGCCACCGGGCGCACCACGCTCACGGTGCTGTCGGGGATGGTGGAGCTGTCCAACGCCCAGGGCAGCGTGCAACTGGGCCCGGCCGAGCAGGGTTTTGTAGAGCCGGGCCGCGCGCCGGTCAAACGGGTGCTGGTGAACCCCCGTGAGCGCGTGCAGTGGGTGGCGGCGTACCCGGGGGACGCTACCCGCTGGGCCGAGCTTCAACGGGCGGACATCGCGGCCCCGCTGGCCGCGGTGCGTGCCGATCTGCGGTCCGGCAACTGGGGTGGCGCACAAACACAGCTGCAGGCCCTGTCCAGCCGGAGTGACGCCCCCGCCGTCGTGGACCTGGCCCTGGCGGACCTGGAGGTGTTCGCAGGCCAGCTGGATGCCGCGCAGGCGCGCCTGGCCAGCGCCTGGCAGCGCACCCAAGACCCACGCACCGCCGCGCGCCGGGCCGATCTGCTCCTGGCGCTGGACCGCCCTGCCGAGGCGCGCGCCTGGATCAACTCCACCCGCGCGGTGGCGCCCACATCGGTCGAGTTGCTGCTGGCCGATGCCGACGCGCACCGGCTGGAAGGCCAGGGTGATGCCGCGCTGGCCCTGTACCGGCAGGCCGTGGACCACGCCGAGACGCAGGCGCACCAAGCTGCGACATCGGCAGCGACATCGGACCCCGCCACCGCACGGCTGGCCGCCGCGCTGTGGGGCCTCGGTCGCGCCCTTCAAGAGCGTGGCGATCTGTACGCCGCCCGCGCCGCCCTGGCGCGTGCGGTGCAGCTTGCGCCCGACAACCCCAGCTACCGCGCCGAGCAGGCCACCGCAGACACCGAAGCCATGCGCCTGGGGGAAGCGCGCACGGGCTTCGATGCTGCCCTGGCGCTGGCGGGCGACGACTACACCAGCCTGGCGGGCGCCGGTTTGCTGGCTTTGCAACAGGGCGATGCCGAAACAGCGCGCAAAGAGCTGCTCAAGGCCCTGGTGATCGAGCCGCGGTATGCGCGGGCCCAGGTGTGGCTGGCTGTGGCCGAATACCAGTTGGGCGAACGTGCCGCAGCGCTCGACTCGCTGGACCGCGCGCGCCTGGCCGACCCGAATGACCCTTTGCCTTGGCAGATCGAATCCATATTGCGCAACGACAGCGGCGAGCCCGAGGCCGCCATCGCCGCCGCGCGCCAGGCGCTGGTGCGGCTGCCCTATCTAAAGTCGCTCAACCCACTGGTGTCCGACAGCCAGGGCTCGGCCAACCTGGGCAAGGCGCTGGGCGACTTTGGGCTGGAACACTGGGCGCGCGCCTATGCGCAGCAGTCGTACTACCCGCTGTGGTCGGGCAGCCACTTTTTCATGGCCAACCGGTACGAGAGCAGCTTCAGCCGCAGCTCCGAGCTGTACCAGGGCTATCTGGCCGACCCCCTGGCCTTTGGCGCCAGCGAAAAGCAGCCGCCCTTGTTGCGCACCACGGGCAGCGAGTGGCTGGGTGGCGCCAGCGCGCAGCGCGGACCGGTGCACGACGCGGGCGTGTTCGATGTGGGCCACCGAGGCCTGGCCGCGGCTCCGATGCCCATCGCCTGGCGCATCGGTATCGAAGGGCAGCAGCAAGACCCGCGCGACGGCACGGGCAGCTACCGCTTGTTGTCGTCGGGTGTGCGCCTGGGCGTGGGCATCAAACCCACGGATCGGCTTAGCCTGTTGCTGCTGCATTTCGAGGACCGCACCCGCTACTCCGTACCGGGCGGGCTGGTCGATATCGACGGCGTCGTGTTCAACACCCAGGCGCGCAGCCCCACGCGTCGCACGGACGTGGGCGGCGCGTGGCGCTGGTCAGCCGACGAGCAAACCTGGTTCAAGGTTGGGCGTGCCAGCTACGGCGACCGCAAGACGCTGCAGCAAGCACCGGTCGGTGCATACGACGAGCGAAGCGCCGATACGGCTGACAGCCTGATGCTGCGCCACACGGTGCAGCAGGGCGCCCAGCGCTGGAGCGCGGGCTGGGAGCGCAGCCGGGTGCGTCTGGGTTTCCAACGCGCATATTCGCTCGTCACGAGCAGCGAGAACTCCGACCTGCGTTTTGACATGCCGTGGCTCGCGCTGGAGAGCACCCACGGCCCGTGGACCTGGCATGCCCAGGCCTCCTGGCCGCACTTTGACATGCACTACCGCTCCCGCGTGTTTGCAGGCGCCACGGGCGACGACCTGCGCGCGCCCTTGCTGGACCAGGGCGGCCACCCGCGACGCTTGTTGCCGCGACTGGGCGTGTCGTACCGCTTCGCCCCTGGGCGCGCACTGCACGCGGCCTACATCGAGAGCCTGCATGCGCCGGCGGCCAACACGCTGGCACCCGTGTCCGTGGGCGCCATCCCCATCGACCACCAGTACCAGATGCCGGGCAGTCTGGTGCGCAAAACCGCCGTGCAGCTGGACTGGGAATTCAACGCGCGCACCTTCGGCTATGCCAGCCTGTCGCAGCAGACCATCGCCAACGCCATGTACTCGGACGGCAGCCTGCTGTACATGCCCAGCGTGCTGGTGGGCGAGCGGGTGGAGTCGCTGGGCCCGCTGATCCAGACCGCCGAGACCTCCGTGGATGCCTACAACGGCACCCCCTTGTTCGACAAGGGCCAGCTTCGGCAGGCGGGCGTGGCGCTCAACCGCATCCTCACTCCGCGTTGGAGCCTGCTGGCGGGCTACACCTGGGCGCAGACGCGCAACACGGGCGACTGGGTGCCGGGCAACGCGTTGCCAGGGTTTCCGCGCCACACGCTGGTGCTGGTGAATGTGTGGAAACACGGCGGGCGCGACTACACCTATGGATCGCTGGTGTACCGCAGCGCACGCTTCACCACCGCGCTTAACGGCCGCAGCGAGGCGCCCGGCTGGAGCCTGGCGCTGGCGCATTCCATGGATTTTGCGGACCGGCGCTGGTCACTGATCGGGTCGGTGCAGACGCCGCTCGATGGCCGGGACAAGCCCACGCTGTGGCTGCGCGTGCGCTTTCGTGAGTGAATTTTGAGTGTTTTTGGCCTCTAGCGCTTATCCAATAAGCGCTAGTAGCTATCAAAAACAGAGTGTCTGAGGCGTTGGGTTACGCGGCGGCGGCGTCCGCCAGCGCCTTCAGCGCAGCAGCCACATCGGCATCCACCACGCCATCCACAGGCGCCAGCTGCCCGGCTAGCGCACCCAAGCCCTCGCGCTGCAACCGCGCAATCGCCTGGCCTGCCTCCTTGGGCGCGTCAAAACCGGTGCTCTGCAGCAGCAGGCGGGCATCGGCATCGACCAGCTTGAAGTAAAACTTGCCATCCGCCTCGCGGTATTGCTTGAACGAGGGCAGCGCTGCCTTGGCTGCCTTGGCAGGCTTGGCCGTCGCGGTGCCCTGCACCAGGCTGCGCAAGCCCACGGCCGAGCGCAGTTCGCGGATGAAGGGCGTGGCCAGCGCGCGGGCGCGCTCGGCACCGGCCAGCAGCGTCTGCTCGATGCGGGCAGGGTTGTGGATCAGCGCTTCATACTCGGCACGCATGGGCGCAATCACTTGGTCCACACGTTCCAGCAGCACCTGCTTGGCGTCGCCCCAGGCGATGCCATCGGCGTAGGCCTTGCGCAGCGCGTCCGTCTCATCGGCCGTGGCAAACGCCTGGTAGATCTGGAACAGTGCAGAGCCTTCGACCTCCTTGGCCTCGCCGGGCGCACGCGAGTCGGTCAGGATGCCGCCGATCAGCTTTTTCAGCTGGTCGCGCGAGCTGAACAACGGGATGGTGTTGTCGTAGCTCTTGCTCATCTTGCGGCCGTCCAGCCCGGGCAGCGTGGCCACGTGGTCGTCAATGGCGGCCTCGGGCAGCACAAAGTGCTCGCCGTACAGGTGGTTGAAGCTGGCCGCCATGTCGCGCGCCATTTCGATGTGCTGGATCTGGTCGCGGCCCACGGGCACCTTGTGGGCCTTGAACATCAAGATGTCTGCGCCCATCAGCACCGGGTACATGAACAGGCCCGCCGTCACGCCGTCGTCGGCATCGCGCTCGGCGGCCGTGTTCTTGTCCACGCTGGCCTTGTAGGCGTGGGCGCGGTTCAGCACGCCCTTGCCGGTCACGCAGGTCAGCAGCCAGGTCAGCTCGGGGATTTCCGGGATGTCGGACTGGCGGTAGAACGTGACCTTCTCGGGGTTCAGGCCCGCCGCCAGCCAGCTGGCGGCGATCTCCAGCGTGGAGCGCTGGATGCGCGCCGGGTCTTCACACTTGATGAGCGCGTGGTAGTCGGCCAGAAAATAAAAACTCTGCACGTCCGGCGTCAGGCTGGCCGCCACCGAGGGGCGGATGGACCCCACAAAGTTGCCCAGGTGGGGCGTACCCGTGGTGGTGATGCCGGTGAGAAAACGCGTGATGCTCATGGGGACGGTGTCAGCAAAAAGGGGAGAGAAGAACACGACTTACGCAAAACGGGCTTAGGCAAGGCGCTTGGCTTTTAGCAATGCCGTTGTTGCATCCTTGTTTGCGTAAGTCCTAAAGAATTAACGCAACAGGGCTGTGAGCGGGGTGAGCAGAAACTGGATGACGGTGTAGCCCACCGACATCAGCGGGCGCAGCCACACAGTGCCCACCACACCTGCAACCACCAGGGCCAGCACGATGAAAAAGCCATAGGGCTCGATGCGCGAAACCATGTGCGCCTGCTTCCAGGGCAGCAACCCGACCAGAATGCGCCCGCCATCCAGCGGCGGCAGCGGAAACAGGTTGAAGGCCCACATCACCAGGTTGACCAGCACACCGGCACGCGCCATCTCGATGAAAAAGCGCTCTTCCACGCCCGAACCCACCAGCGCCACCAGCAAGATCGCCCAGCCAATGGCCTGAATGAAGTTGGACGCCGGGCCCGCCAGCGCCACCCACACCATGTGTTTTTTGGGATTGCGCAGGTTGCCGAAGTTGACGGGCACCGGCTTGGCATAACCAAACAGGAAGGCGCCCGAGGTGGCGAAGTACAGCATCAGCGGCATCAGGATGGTGCCGACCGGATCGATGTGTTTCAGCGGGTTGAGGGTGATGCGCCCCATCATGTACGCGGTGTTGTCGCCAAAGTGGCGCGCGGCGTAGCCATGGGCTGCCTCGTGCACGGTGATGGCAAACAACACCGGCAGGGCGTAGATCAGAACGGTTTGGATGATGTTTTCCACCGGGCGATTGTCTCAGGCTGTGAATTGCTACAAAAAAGAGAGCTACCAGCGCTTATTGGATAAGCGCTAGAGGGTGGTTTGGCTTGAAATTGGCAAAGAGCTCAAAGCCCCAGCGCCTGCAGGCTGCCGCGGCCTTCGCGGATCACTTCAGGGTCGCCGCCCGCGCCCATGGGCGTCAGGTCCACCACGGTGGTGGGCTCCAGCGGGCAGGCGCCCGCGTCCACGATGGCGTCGAGCAGCTTCTCGTAGCGGTCGCGAATCTCCTGCGGGTCGTTCAGGGGCTCGGTCTCGCCCGCAGGGATCAGGGTGGTGGCCAGCAGCGGGGCGCCGTGCAGTTCCAGCAGCAACTGCAGGCCCTTGCGGTCGGGCACGCGCAGGCCAATGGTCTTGCGCGATGGGTGGCTCACCCGGCGCGGCACTTCCTTGGTCGCTTCAAGG
Source organism: Acidovorax sp. (assembly GCF_046291265.1). Lineage (GTDB taxonomy): Bacteria > Pseudomonadota > Gammaproteobacteria > Burkholderiales > Burkholderiaceae_C > Acidovorax. Next base: position 68,848 of record NZ_JBKBTV010000005.1, read on the forward strand.
ATGAAGGTGTAAGGCCCGGGCGTACCCAGCTTGAGCAACCGGTACTGCCGGTTGTCCACGCGGGCGTAGTTGGCCAGCTCCGACAGGTCGCGGCACAGCAGGGTCAGGTGGTGTTTGTCGTCCACCTGGCGGATGCGGCGCATGCGGTCGACCGCGTCCTTGTCGTCCAGGTGGCACACCAGTGCGTAGCTGGAGTCGGTGGGCACGGCGAGAATGCCGCCCTTTTGCAGCAGCATGGCGCCTTGCTTGAGCAAGCGCGGTTGCGGGTTGTCGGGGTGAACTTCGAAATACTGGGCCATGGCAATCGCTGGAAAGGACGAACGAACGCGGTCAGTGCGCGGCGGGCTGAATACGGTCAGCCAGCAGCTCCCACACGGGGGTCAGCGCGCCGGGCAACGGCGGCAAGGTGCCCAAGTCGGTGTGCGATTCGTCGGGGCTGTGAAAGTCGCTGCCGCGGGAGGCGGCCAAGTCAAACTCTTTGGCCATGGCCGCGTAGGTGACGTATTCGGCCGGGCTGTGGCTGCCGGTGACCACCTCTACGCCGCGCCCGCCGTGGGCCTTGAACTCTGAAAACAGCGCAAATTCTTCGTTGGCGCTGAACTTGTAGCGTGCGGGGTGGGCAATCACCGCCATGCCGCCCGCCTGGGTGATCCAGCGCACCGCGTCGCCCAGGGCCGCCCAGCGGTGGGGCACGTAGCCCGGTTTGCCTTCGGTGAGGTACTTGCGAAACACTTCCGACGTCTCTTTGCACACGCCGGTTTCCACCAGAAACCGCGCAAAGTGGGTGCGCGAGATCAGCGCCGGGTTGCCCACAAACTTCAGGGCGCCTTCGTAGGCGCCCTTGATGCCCACCTGGGCCAGTTGCTCGGCCATGTCCTTGGCGCGTTCGCCGCGGCCACCGCGGGTGGCGGCCAGGCCATCGGCCAGTTGGGCGTTGTCGGGGTCAAACCCCAGGCCCACGATGTGCACCGTGGTGTCGGCAAAGGTGACGGAAATCTCCACACCCGTCAGGTAGGCCATGCCCTGCGCGCGGGCTGCGACTGCGGCGCGGTGCTGGCCGCCGATTTCGTCGTGGTCCGTCAGGGCCCACAGCTCGACCCCGTTGGCTTTGGCGCGTGCCGCCAGTTCTTCGGGCGACAAAGTCCCGTCGGAAACCACAGAGTGGCAGTGCAGGTCGGCGTTGAGTAGGGGAGTCACCGGGTCATTTTAGGGCTTGTACTGATAACACGCCCTCTGGAATCCGGGAACACTGGCTGTTGGGGCACTGCGCCTTTCCGGGTGGCGTTCTGGCTTGATGTCAGTACCGGCAGTGAGTGGAGACGGTTTTCCTTTGATAAACAACACCACGCGGGCCGTCGGGCTTTGCGCAGAGCATCAGGAGCAACCATGAAATTCAACGACCTGCGCGTCGCCCACAAGATGTGGAGCGTGATCCTGGGTCTGCTGGCACTGATGCTGGTGGCCGCCATCTGGACCCAGTGGTACGGACGGCAGGTGACTGCTGCCACCGAGCAGTCCGTCAACCAGTACGAGTCGGCCATCACGACGGCCGTGACCTGGCGGGGCCTGGCTGAAGTGGCCGTCACCATGTCGATGGCCAGCTTTGTCACCACGGACGAGGCCCTCAAGGCCGACTTTGGTACCCGGGTCACCGCGCTGACCGCACGCATCACCCCGGTGCAGGAAAAGATCAACAAGGCGGCGGTATCGGCCGAGGACAAGGCGGCGCTGGCCAGTGTGGCCGCTGCACGCGCCGATGTGCGGGGCCAGACCGACAAGCTCAAAGAGCTGACCGACGCGGGCGACGCTGCCGCCAAACAAGCCTATCTGGCCAACACCTACCGCCCGAAGGTGGTGGCGTACCTGGAATCCATCGACAAATTTGTGGCCGTGCAAGAGCGTCAGCGCGAGGCGGCGATGCTGGCCGCGAGTGCCGCGCGCGGCCGTCTGGTGCTGATTGGCGCGGCAGCGGCCATTGCGGTGGTGTTGCTGGGCATGCTGATGGCGACCGTGCTGGTGCGCTCCATCACCCGACCGCTGGACCGTGCCGTCGCGCTGGCCGAAACCATCTCGGCCGGAGACCTCACGCAGGACATTCACGATGACCGCAAGGACGAACTGGGGCTGCTCACGCGGGCCTTGTCGGGCATGTCGACCCGCCTGCGGGCAGTGGTGAGTGAAGTGCGCTCGGGCGTTCATTCGGTTTCATCGGCGTCCATCGAGATCGCCAACGGCAACCAGGACCTGTCCGCGCGCACCGAGCAAACGGCCTCCAACCTCGAAGAAACCGCGGCCAGCATGGAGCAGCTCACCGCCACCGTCAGCCAGTCGGCCGACACCGCCCGCCAGGCCAACCAGCTGGCAGGCACCGCCGCGCAGGCCGCGGCCCGGGGTGGCGAAGTGGTGGGCCAGGTGGTCACCAGCATGCAGCACATCACCGACAGCTCGCGCAAGATCAGCGACATCATTGGCGTGATCGATGGCATTGCGTTTCAGACCAACATCCTGGCCCTGAACGCGGCGGTGGAAGCCGCCCGGGCCGGTGAACAAGGCCGGGGTTTTGCCGTGGTGGCCAGCGAAGTGCGCAGCCTGGCCGGGCGCAGCGCCGAGGCCGCCAAGGAGATCAAGAACCTGATCGGCGCCTCGGTCGAAAACGTGGAATCGGGCTCGGCCCAGGTCGCCCAGGCCGGGCAGACCATGGAAGAGATTGTGGCCAGCGTGCGCCGCGTGAGCGACCTCATCGGCGAGATCACCGCCTCGTCCACCGAACAGCGCGACGGCATCGCCCAGGTCAACCAGGCGGTCACCCACCTCGATCAGATGACCCAGCAGAACGCGGCCCTGGTGGAAGAATCCACCGCCGCTGCCGCCTCCATGCGCGACCAGGCACAAAAGCTGGCCGAAGTGGTGTCCATGTTCAACGTCGGCGCCGTGGCAGCCCCGCCACCCGCCGCGGCCAGGGCACCCGCGCCCCGGCCGATGACGAAAGCGCCTGCCAACGCTCCCCGCGCCGTCGGTACCCCAACAGCCGCCAAGCCGCCGCCATCGGCCGCCCGCTTGTCTTCGTCCACGCCACCCGCTGCAAAAAAGCCTTCGTCTGCTTCTTCATCATCTGCTGCAGCAACGTCATCGGCCCCCGCCGCCGCGCCGCGTGCGCAGGCCAAAGGCGGTGATGACGATTGGGAAAGCTTTTGAGAATTTCGAGAATGAAATACTACTGATTTGATAGCTGGTAGCGCTTATGGAATAAGCGCTAGAGGCCAATTTGGCTTGTATTTTTCTACCATTTCACAAAAGGCAGCCCACGCTGCCTTTTGTTTTTGCGACAACACCCGAAAGGACTCGGCCATGCCTTTGGTCAATATCCGCCTGGCCCGGCGCGACCTGCCCACCACCGCTGCACAAAAGGCAGCATTGATCGCGGGTGTTACCCAACTCATGCAGCAGGTGCTGGACAAACAGCCTGAAAGCGTGACCGTGATCATTGACGAAGTGGACCCCGAAAACTGGGGCCAGGGCGGCGAACCCGTGACGGTGATTCGCCAGCGTCGCAAGGGTCAGACGCCCGTGGTTCTCTAAAGCAACGACACAATCGATTGGTGTCGAAACAGCGTCGGCTAGGCAGCATCAAGTGCTAAATTTTGATTTTTATATCAATAAAAGATAGTATTGCCAAAATTTTTGATGCAAATATCAATTGCAAACCCTTCAAGAACTCGGTGAGGCCGTCGCCGCACGTCGCAAACTGCTAGGCCTTAAGCAGGGCGACGTCGCGGCCCAAGCGGGCGTGTCGGCTGAATCCCTGTCGCGCTTCGAGCGGGGCCGGTCAGCAGAGTTTGGCTCACGCAAACTGCTGGCTGTGCTGGCCGTGCTGGGGGCTGAGCTAGACATCGTGGTGCGAGGCCAAGCCGGCAACCTGGACGAACTGCGCCGCGAGCGTGCGCAATCTCCAGCCGGGCGCGCGGCCGATGTGCACAACACGTTCAAGACGGGGAGCCGGTGATGCAGCTGTCCGTGTACGTGCTCGGCCGCGAGGTGGCCACACTAGAGCAATCCGGCGACTTCAAAAGCGTGCTCACCTACCACCCGCACGTAGCCGCGGACGACTTGGTTTCCCTCACCATGCCCGTGAGGCTGGAGAGCTACGTGTGGGACGACCAGCTCCCACCCGTGCTGCAGATGAACCTGCCCGAGGGCTACCTGCTCCAGGTGCTGCAAGAGCAGTTTGGCCCGCACATCGGCGCCAGCCCCATCGCCCTGCTGTCCGTCATCGGCCGCAACATGGTGGGCCGCCTGCAGGTGGCCGCGCCCGGCGCGCAGCTCCATGAACCTGCCCAGCCCATCGAAGTGGCCGCACTGCTCAAAGGCGACAACTCCGAAGCCGCCTTTGCCGCGCTAGTGCGCCAGCACGCCACCAGCGGCGTATCGGGCGTGGTGCCCAAGTTTTTGGACGCGCAGACCGAATCCAACCCCCTGCGAGCCCAGCCTTCACCCCCAACCGTTCAGGCTGAGCCTGTCGAAGCCCTTCACCCCCTCCCCCCTGCACTCGCCCCCCACCCAAAAGCCAGCCTCACCACCCGCCGCCACATCATCAAAGGCTCCAGCGCCCAATTGCCCTTTGTGGCACTGAACGAACACCTGTGCATGCAGGTAGCCCGCCGCGTCATGCCCGCCGCCACCACAGAGGTGTCTGACGACGGCCAGGCCCTGGTGGTGCACCGTTTTGATGTGGACGAACACGGCCAGCCGCTGTGGGGCATGGAAGACTTTTGCAGTCTGCTGGGCCTGCGCCCCGCCGCCAAGTACGACACCACCTGGGAACGCATCGCCAAAGCCGTGCGCGACCACGTACCCGGCGCCCAGCGGCTGACCACCTATCGCCAGCTGGCCACCACCTTGCTGCTGACCTACGCCCTGCGCAACGCCGACTGCCACGCCAAAAACCTGGCCCTGCTCTACACCAGCCGGGCCAACGCCCACCTGTCACCCGCCTACGACATGCTCACCACCAGCGTGTACGCAGGTTTTCAGCACAACCCGCCCGCTATCGACTTCATGGGTAAACGCACCTGGGCGCCCGGCAAGAACCTGCAAAAGTTCATCGCTGCCACGTTTGGCATCCAGCCCAAAGAGCAGCAGCACATGGTGCAAGCCATCAGCGACGCCGTGGCCGACGTAGCGCCCCAAGTGCGCCAAGCCATGGCGCAGCACCCAGGGTTTGAAGACATCGGCAAACGCATGCTGATGGCCTGGGCCGAGGGCGTGCAGGGTTTGCGGGATGCGCGGGTGTATGCGGTGGGGGATTGGAAAGCGGGGGAGGCGTTTGAAGGGTTTTCCGCGCTGCCGAAGCTGGTGGCGCCGCAAGAAAAAATCGGCCGATCCCCTTTACTGGGCAAGCGGTGACTTGAATCAGAGCTAAACGGAGGCTATGAATGGCTGAAATCACCCGCCGCCGCACCGGCGAACTTTTGCGCGAGCTGTTCAAGCTGTTGATGGCCGCGCCTGAAGGCTTGCAGGCTAGTGCGGCCTTGGCTGCACTGGCAGAGCGCGTGACCCTGACACCCTACGAGGCAGATAACTACGATTCTGGCGGGCGGCGCTTCGACAAGATCGTGCGGTTCGCCACGGTGGACTGTGTGAAGGCTGGTTGGTTGGTTAAGGAAAAGGGCATCTGGACCATCACCGACGAGGGCCGCAAGGCGCATGCCGAGCTGACGGACCCGGAGGCCTTTTATCGCCGTGCCTGCAAGCTGTATGCCGAATGGAAGGCCGCGCAGCCTGATGCGGACGCAGCACCATCGCCCAGCACCGCCGCTGACCCCGACCCGCTGGCGCACGACAACACCGCCAAGGCCGTGAGCATTACGTTTGAAGAGGCTGAGGAGCACGCTTGGGCCGAGATTGCGCAGTACCTGCGCAACATGCCGCCCTATGAGTTTCAGGAGCTGGTAGCCGACCTACTGCGGGCTATGGGCTATTACGTGAGCTGGGTGTCGCCACCGGGTAAGGATGGCGGCATTGACATCCTGGCCCAGCCCGATGTGTTGGGCACTCGACCGCCTCGCATCAAGGTGCAGGTGAAGCGGCAAAAGGACGCTGTCAGTGTGGATGGTTTGCGCTCTTTCATGGCGCTGCTGGGCGATAGCGATGTGGGGCTGTTTGTGTGCACGGGCGGTTTTACCAAAGATGCTGCCACCGAGGCGCGCACGCAGGAGAAGCGGCGCATCACGCTGATTGGGCTCGACACCTTGTTTGACCTGTGGGTGGAGCACTACGGCAAGCTGACGGACCAGGCCCGGCGGCGTTTGCCGCTGCGGCCTATTCAGTTTTTGTCGCCGCAAGGGTGAGGGGCGTTTGGGGCAAGCATCTGCTTTTGCTACTGAAAGCGTAGCTGCTAGCGCTTGACTACCAAGCGCTAGAGGCCAATTTGGCTTGATAAGGGCGGCCGGGGGTTAGGTCGTTTGCCTGGAGTCTGTCGAAGGGGCTGTTCGGGCAAAGTGCCCTGGCTTCGACAGGCTCAGCCTGAACGGGTGGGGGATGAACTGGCTTCGACGAGCTCAGCCCGAACGGGGTTGGGGGGCGTCACCTGCTCGTCCCGCAGCGGTAGCCTGGCTTCAAGCCGCGTCCACCCAGTTGTCCAGCTGCAGGCCGGGCACCTTGGCAAATTCGCGGGTGTTGTTGGTGACCAGCATGGCGTGCTGGCTCAGGGCGTGGGCGGCGATCATGGTGTCTAGCGCGCCGATGGGGGTACCACTGCGCTCCAGGGTAGCGCGCAGGTCGCCGTAGGTCCACACGGCGGCCTCGTCAAACGGCAGGATGGTGAGCGGGGCCAGAAACATCTCCAGCGCCTGGCGGTTGCGGGCCGACCCGCTTTTGGCTACCCCGTAGGCCAGCTCGGCCGCCACCACGCTGCACACACCAATGTCGCCCATGCGGTATTGCTGAAAGCGCGCCAGCACGGCGGGGGGCTTGTTGTTGATGATGTAGATGCAGATGTTGGTGTCGAGCAGGATCATGGGTTGATCTCTGTGCGTTGCTGCTCTTCAGGCTGCTCGCGGGTGAGGGTAAAGCCGGGTTCAAAAGCATCCAACCCGGCTTGCAGCGTTTGCCAAGGGTCGTCTGCGGGCAGCAGCAGCACGCCGTTGCCAAAGTGCTTCACGACGACTTCGGTCCCCGCAAAACGGTATTCCTTGGGCAGTCTCACCGCTTGGCTGCGGCCGGATTGGAAAAGGCGTGCGGTGTCCATGGCGGGGCTCTCCTGAATTGGTGACTACCAATGGTAGCTATCGGCGGGTGCTTTTGTCCAGCGCCGACGGGTTCGACTTCAGGGTTGCTACTGTTTGAGTAGCTGCTCACGCTGTATAGGAAAGCGTTGGAGGGTAATTTGGCATGATTAGGTCCTACCTCAGATAGACCGTTCGCCCTGAGCCTGTCGAAGGGCTGTTTGCAAAAAGCGCCCTGGCTTCGACAAGCTCAGCTCGAACGGTTTGGGCCCAATCTGAGGCATGTAGCGAATCAAATAATTTGGCCCTTCACGTCGGAGGCAACGCTGACCTACAGTTGCGCCCCCTCCACCAAAAACTGCACCTTGCGCTCGCCCTTCCACTCGTTTACATCGAGCCGAAAGGCCAGCAGCACCCGCGCAGGCAACTGCTCGGTGTGGCCGAACCAGATCGCGTCCACCGGGTTGCCTTGGTGCAGCAGTTTGATGGACAGGTGGTTTTTGGCCTCGCCCACCAGGCGCTGGCTGAGCACCTGCACTTCTTCGCTGAAGGTGGGCGGCAAAAATCCCTGGCCCCAGACCTCGTGGTGCAGGGTGTCCACCATGTCGGCGCGGCAGTATTCTGGGGCCAGGGGGCCGTCGGTTTCGATGCGGCGGGTGAGGGTGGCGGCGTCCAGCCATTCCTGGGCGACCTGGGCCAGCGCCTGCTCGAAGGTGTCGAACGAGTCTGCGTCCACCGTGCAGCCTGCGGCCATGGCGTGGCCGCCAAATTTCAGCAACACGCCGGGGTGGCGCTTGGCCACCAGGTCCAGCGCATCGCGCAGGTGAAAGCCGGGGATGGAACGGCCTGAGCCTTTCAGTTCGTGCTCCTTGCCCGGCGCGCTGCTGGCCGCAAACACAAAGGTGGGGCGGTGCAGCTTGTCCTTGATGCGGCTGGCCACGATGCCCACCACGCCTTCGTGAAAGTCCGGGTCGAACACGCTGATGGCCGGGGGCGGTTCTTCGTCTTCCTGAAACAGGCTTTCGGCCATCAGCATGGCCTGGTCGCGCATGCCGCCTTCGATCTCGCGGCGCTCGCGGTTGATGCCGTCCAGCGTGCCTGCCAGTTCGGCGGCGCGGCCCGCGTCGTCGGTCAGCAGGCATTCAATGCCTAGCGTCATGTCGGCGAGGCGGCCAGCGGCGTTGATGCGGGGGCCTAACGCGAAGCCAAAGTCGAACGTGGTGGCCACGGGTGCCTTGCGGCCTGCCGCATGAAACAGCGCGGCGATGCCTGGGGGCATCTGACCCGCTCGGATGCGTTTCAGGCCCTGGGCGACCAGGCGGCGGTTGTTGGCGTCGAGCTTGACCACGTCGGCCACCGTGCCCAGCGCCACCAGCGTGAGCAGCGGGTCGAGCTTGGGTTGGGTGGCTGCGTCAAAGATGCCGCGCGCCCGCAGCTCAGCGCGCAGGGCCAGCAGCACATAAAACATCACGCCCACGCCGGCCATGGACTTGCTCTCGAAGGTGCAGCCGGGCTGGTTGGGGTTGACGATGGCATCGGCCGCGGGCAGCTCGGGGCCGGGCAGGTGGTGGTCGGTGACGACGACCGTGAGGCCCAGCGCCTTGGCCTCGGCCACGCCCTCCACGCTGGCGATGCCGTTGTCGACGGTGATCAGCATGTCGGCGCCGCGCTCGGCCACACGGCGGGCTATTGAAGCGGTCAGGCCGTAGCCGTCCGTCACGCGGTCGGGCACCAGATAGTCCACGTTTTGTGCGCCCAGCAGGCGCAGGCCACGCACGCCCACGGCGCAGGCCGTAGCGCCATCGCAGTCGTAGTCGGCCACGATGAGGAGGCGTTTGTTCTGCGCCATGGCGTCGGCCAGCAGGCGGGCGGCGGTGTCGATACCTTTTAAACCCGAGGGAGGTAGCAGGCGGCCCAGGCCGTCATCCAGTTCGTCCTTGGCACGCACGCCGCGCGCGGCATACAGGCGGGCCAGCAGCGGGTGTACACCGGCCTGCTCCAGCGCCCAGGCGGCGCGGGGGGGAATGTCTCTTGCTACTATTTTCATAGCTTTTCGCGAACGTCCATAAAGCGCTGGGGCCTGAAAAGGCTTTGAAAACGTTGGGCCAGGGTGCGGGGGGCGGTGTGGAAGGCCAGCGTATTGCGCTCGCCGCACAGAGTCAGTTGCACGGGCGTGCCGCTTTCGGATGTGCGCAGCAGGCCTGCAACGGGGCCTGCGTCCAGCGCCGTCCAGGCGGCGGCCCAGGCGCGCCAGTCTTCGTTCAGCGCAGCGTCGCGCAAGGTGTTCGGGACGGTTGGTGTGTTGGCAGGAGACGGGGCGGGAGAGGGAAGGACGCCGGTGCCATGCACCCAGAACGAGTTGATCACGGGCAACCCGCGCTCCGAACGCTCGTCGTTGAAGGCGTGGGTGTAGAGCAGCATCTGCATCTCACTGTGCAGGCGGTGGAGGGTGCGGGCCGCTTTCGCATCGGGCATCCAGGCGCGCACGTCGCGCTGCAGCACGCGCTCCAGCGAGGCGGTGGCCAGGTCGGCAAACAGTGGGCTGCTGGCCAGCCAACGCGTGGGCTGGTCGTAGTGCAGGGTGATGCCATCTTCGGTAAACCAGGGGGACACGATGGCAAGCAAAGCGCGCGATGCCGCTTCGTCCAGGGCCAATTGCTCGGGCCCGCGCAGCGTGACGTGGTCGGTGCTGACCTGCCACTGGCAGGGCGTGACAAACGCCCAGGCGTAGCCGTTGGGTGACAGGCCTTGCTGCTGGCGGTGCCACGCAGCCCAGGGGATGCGCCCGTCATCTTCAAAGGGCAGGCCCAATGCGCGGGCCAAGGCATGTTCGTGGGGGGTAGAGAAGCTGGTTTCCTCGCCGCCGCTGTCACTGTGAGCGGGGGAGGGGCTGAGCCGGGCCAGAAGCCGGTCCAGGTGGGGCAGGGCCAGGGCCTGCAGGGCTTGCTGGCATCCCTGGGAGGCGCTGGCGGCGTAGGGAATGAGCAAATGGGTGGTGTCCGACATGGGCCTATTGTCCGGGATGCCACAATCTGCCCCGGCCCGCGGTATGCACCCGCACCGTGTGGGCCCTTCTTTCCAAATCCATGCAAATTCCCTACGAACTGGCCCTGGGCTGGCGCTACACGCGCGCGGGCCGCGCCACGCGGCGCAATGGCTTCATCTCGTTCATCTCGGGCGTGTCCATGCTGGGCATTGCGCTCGGGGTGGCGGCACTGATCATCGTGTTGTCGGTGATGAACGGCTTTCAAAAAGAAGTGCGCGACCGCATGCTCAGCGTGGTTTCGCACATCGAGATTTTTGCGCCCCAAGGAGCTGCGCTGGCCGACCCGGCGCTGACTCTGGCAGAGGCCAAGGCGAACCCCAATGTCGTGGGAGCGGCGCCTTTTGTGGCCGCGCAGGCATTGCTGGCGCGCGGCGAGGACATGAAGGGTGCGCTGGTGCGCGGCATCGACCCGGCGCTGGAGGGCTCGGTCACGGACCTTGCCGCCACCAATGAAAAAACCCTCAACCTGCTCGTGCCCGGCGAGTTCCGCGTGGTGCTGGGCGGCGAGCTGGCCCGCGCTTTGGGCGTGCGCGCTGGCGATGTGGTCACATTGATCGCCCCCGCAGGCCAGGTCACCCCGGCAGGTGTGGTGCCACGCCTCAAGCAGATGACGGTGGCGGGCACGTTTGACTCGGGCCACTACGAATACGACTCGGCCCTGGTGCTGCTGCACCACGAGGATGCGCAGCGCATCTTCCGCCTGGAAGGCCCCACGGGCGTGCGGCTGAAGCTTAAAGACCTGCACCAGGCCCGTGAGGTGGCGCAGCAACTGGCGGGCAGCCTGAGTGGCCAACTGCTGATCCGCGACTGGACGCAGCAGAATCGCACCTGGTTTGCGGCTGTCCAGCTCGAAAAACGCATGATGTTCATCATCCTCACGCTCATCGTGGCGGTGGCTGCCTTCAACCTCGTCTCTACGCTGGTCATGACGGTGACCGACAAGCGCGCCGACATCGCCATCCTGCGCACGCTGGGCGCCAGCCCCAAAAGCATCATGGGCATCTTTGTGGTGCAGGGCGCCATGGTGGGCGTCATCGGCACGGCCGTGGGCCTGCTGTTGGGCCTGGGCATCGCCTTCAACATCGACGTGATCGTGCCCGCCATCGAGAAGGCGCTGAACGCGAGCTTCTTGCCCAAGGACATCTACCTCATCAGCAAGATGCCCAGCGAGCCGCAAAGCAGCGACATTCTGCCCATCGGCATCATCTCGCTCGTGCTGGCCTTTGTAGCCACCCTGTACCCCAGCTGGCGCGCCAGCCGCGTCAACCCTGCCGAGGCCCTTCGCTATGAGTAATCCGACCCCCACGCTCGGCACTGGCGTGTCCTCGCTGCCCCCCGAGGGGGCGCTCGCCGCCTTGGGGCGGCCCGGCGGCGGCTCGGCGGTCAACTCCGCAAAGGCTGCATCGGGCGCGCAGGTGGTTCTCGAAGCTCGCGGCATCACCAAGCGCTTTACCGAAGGCCGCCTGGACGTGACCGTGTTGCAGGGCGTGGACTTGCAGATCCACGCGGGCGAAACGCTGGCCATCGTCGGTGCGTCGGGCTCGGGCAAAAGCACGCTGCTGCATCTGCTGGGCGGGCTGGATGCGCCCACGTCGGGCACGGTGCGGTTGAAGGGCGAAGAGATGTCTTCGCTGTCTGCCGAACGCCAGGGCCAGCTGCGCAACCAGCACTTGGGTTTTATCTACCAGTTTCACCACCTGTTGCCCGAGTTCAGCGCGTTGGACAACGTGGCCATGCCGCTGCGCATCCGCCGCCTGCCGTTGGCGCAGTGCCATGCCGAGGCGGAGCGGGTGCTCACCTCCGTCGGTTTGAAAGAGCGCCTGATGCACCGCCCCGCCGAACTGTCGGGCGGTGAGCGCCAGCGCGTGGCGATTGCGCGTGCGCTGGTCACGCGGCCCGCCTGTGTGCTGGCCGATGAGCCCACGGGCAACCTCGACCGCACGACGGCAGACGGCGTGTTCGATTTGATGCTGCAGCTTGCGCGAGATCAGGGCACTGCGTTTGTGATGGTCACGCACGATGAATCGCTGGCCGCGCGCTGCGACCGCGTGGTGCGGCTGGTGCTGGGGCGGTTGAGCTAGGTCACGCCCCGCTGGCACCGCCGCCATGCCAAGGCGAGCGGGCCGTGTGGGCTGCGTGGACCGCGTTGGGGTCAGATGCCGAGAATCTTCTTGGCGCCCGCCAGTGCTTTCATCGAATCGTCGTGTTTGCCCGCCTTGTGGTGCATCTCGCCCTCGGCGCGCAACTGTTTGACCTTGGCGGCGTTGTCGGCTGTCAGCGTGGGGTTGGTGGCCAGCTTGGCGTCGATGGCCTTCATTTCGTTGGGGCAGTTGTGGGCCAGCGCGGCGCCCGCGGCCAGCGAAAGCAGCACAAGGGCCGAGGCCCGGATCAGAGAACGCATGGATGTCTCCTGGTTGGAACATGTGTTGATGACATTGCTACATCACCCTCCCATACCACCACACCGACAGCGCCGCTGCCAGCAAGGCCAGCGCCGCGCCTGCCAGTGCCAGCAGCGCAGAGATCTCGGTCTCCTTTTTTTCGACCGTCAGCCGTGAGCTGAGCGTTTCGTACACCTTTTTCAAGTCGGCCGCCGTGGCGGCATGAAAGTATTCGGCGTTGGTGCGCGTGGCCACAGCCTTCAGGGTTTCTTCGTCCAGCCGCACGCGCATCGACCAGCCTTCAAACCCAATGGTCTCGCCCTGCAGCGTGCCCACGCCCACGGTGTACACGCGCACGCCCCGGTCCGCGGCCCACTTGGCGGCCTCCAGCGGGTCGACACCCGTGGTGCGTTGCCCATCGGTCAGCATGATGATGGCGGCCGAGTTGTAGGAGCCGGGTGCGACCGGCGTGAAGGATTTGGCAGGGTCTTGCTTGCCAATCTCGTCGATGGGGCGGGGGCGCATGGCTTGGCGGCCGCCCAGGGCCGAGATGTCGATGCCCGCATCCGGAAAGATGGTGGCGAGCGACAGCATGATGCCGTTGCCCGTGGCGGTGCCGCGCTGCAGCTGAAAGCTGTCGATGGCCTTGACCAGGTCTTCGCGGCTTTGGGTGGGCAACTGGGCCAGTTGCGCGCTGCCCGCAAACGCCACGATGCCGACGCGCACGTGGCGGGGCAGCTCGGTAATGAAGGCCTTGGCGGCGTTTTGCGCGGCCGTGAGGCGGTCGGGCTCCACATCGGTGGCGCGCATGCTGCCCGACACGTCCATGGCCAGCATGATGGTCTGGTCCTGCGAGGGCAAGGTGATGACGGCCAGCGGGCGCGCCGCGGCCAGCAGCAGGGCGATCAGTGCCAGCAGAAACAGCGCGGGCGGGATGTGGCGGCGCAGGTGCTGGCCGGGGCCCATGGCCTCGCGCACCAGAGACAGGCTGGAATAGCTGAGCGCCGTTTTTTTGCGGCGGTGCAGCAGCCACCAGTACAGCAGCACCAGCACGGGGACTACCAGCATCAGCCAGAGCAGGGTGGGCCAGAGAAAAACCATGGTGGCGTGTCCTTGGGGCGTGGGTTCGGTGGTGGGTGGCGTGGGCGACCTACTTACGCGGCCACCGGTTCGGCGGTCCACGCCAGGGACGTCGCCAGAGGGCGGCGCACGCGGCGCTGGCGCATGTCCATGAATCGCAGCAGTGCGTCGACCAGGTCGTCGTCGGTGCACAGCTCCAGCGTGTCGGCGCCCGCTTTGGTCAGGCCTTCGCGCAGCACGGCCTCGCGTTGGGCGGCTAGACGGGCGAAGCGGTGTCGAAAGCCGGCGTCGTGGGTGTCCACCTGAAGTTGTTCGCCGCTTTCGGCGTCGCGCAGCGTGACCAGGCCCACATCGGGCAGTTCCAGCTCCAGAGGGTCGAGCAGGCGCACGGCCACCACGTCGTGGCGCTGCGCCAACTGGGCCAGGGGCTTTTCCCAGCCGGGTGCACTGATGAAGTCAGACACCACAAACACCGTGGACCGGCGGCGCAGGTTGGCCAAGCCGGTTTGCAACAAGCGATGCAGCTCGGTGGCGCCGCCTTTTTGTTGTTTTGACGGGCCTGCCGCGGTTGCAGGCGGCTTCAACAACTGGTGCACGAGATGCAGCACATGTGCGCGGCTGCTGCGGGGGGGCAAAACGGTGTCCACCGCACGGGCAGCGGTATCGCCTGCGCCGTAGAGCATGGCGCCCACGCGGTTGCCGTGGCGCGTCAACAGGCGTGCCAACACCGCCACAAAGCCGGTCAGGATGTCGCGCTTGGCGTTGCCTTGTGGCCCGAAGTTGATGGACGGGCTCAGGTCGAGCAGAAACCAGGCGGACATCTCGCGGTCTTCAGTGAACACCCGCACATGCGGGATGTTCAAGCGCGCGGTCACGTTCCAGTCGATGTGGCGCACATCGTCATGGGGCTGGTACTCGCGCAGGTCGGCCAGATCCAGGCCACCGCCACGCATCAGCGTGCGGTAGTCGCCTTGCAGCAGGCCGTCCAGGCGGCGAATCACCTTCCAGTCCAGCTCGCGCAGCAGGCGGTCTGCCTGCCCGGGCAGGGTGGGCAGCGTGCGGGGTGCGGGGGCGGGTGTGGTGCTCATGGTGAAAAACGCAAGTCGCCCTCAGGCGGCTTTCTGCTCGTGGTGCAGGGGGCGCGCAGGCGCTGGGATCTTGGCCATGATGCGGGAGATCAGCGCATCGGCATCCAACCCTTCAGACAAGGCCTCATACGACAGTGCCACGCGGTGGCGCAGCACGTCGGCGGCCAGGTCTGTCATGTCTTCGGGCAGCACATAGTTGCGCCCGCGCAGCATGGCCAGCGCCTGGGCGCCTTCGGCCAGGGCAATGGTGGCGCGCGGGCTGGCGCCGCAGCTGATGTAGCCCGCCAGTTCCTTCAGCCCGTGTTTGGCAGGCACGCGGGTGGCGGCCACCAGCTTGACGGCGTACTGCAGCATCGACGGGTCGACATACACGGTGCGGCATTCGGCCTGCAGCGCGGCCAACTGCGCGGTGGTGGCCACAGGCAGCACCTGCACGGGCAGGTCGAGCGCGCGCTGGGCGATCACAAATTCTTCCTCCTCGGTGGGGTAGCCCAGCAGCACCTTCATCATGAAGCGGTCCACCTGGGCCTCGGGCAGGGCGTAGGTGCCTTCGGTCTCGATAGGGTTCTGCGTGGCCATCACCAGGAAGGGCGAGGGCACCTTGTGCGTTTCGCCAGCAATCGTTACTTGGCGCTCCTGCATCACTTCCAGCAGCGCGCTCTGCACTTTGGCCGGGGCGCGGTTGATTTCGTCGGCCAGCAGCAGGTGGGTGAACACGGGGCCCAGCGTGGTGCTGAACTCTCCGGTCTTCTGGTTGTACATGCGCGTGCCCACCAGGTCGGCGGGCACCAGGTCGGGCGTGAACTGGATGCGCTTGAAGCTGCCCTGGATGGTGCTGGCCAGGGTCTTTACCGTGAGCGTCTTGGCAAGGCCCGGCACGCCTTCCACCAACAGGTGGCCCTGCGCCAGGATGGCGACCATGACGCGCTCCAGAAAGCGGTCCTGGCCGACCACCACGCGTTTGACTTCGTACAGCACCTGTTCCATCAGCGTGGCGGTAGATGCGTGGGTTGCGATGGGCGATGGGGTGGCTTCCATGGGGCTCCTTGGGAGGGTAAGTCGCAAAAATGGGGTCAAACGATCAGAAAGGAGGCATGCCTACCGCCGAGGCGGCGTTCTCAATAGGCACGGCAAAACCGATGCCGATGAAGGTGCGGGCCGGTGTCGGGTTGAGGATCGCCGTGACGATGCCGACCACCTCGCCATCCATGGTGACCAGCGGCCCCCCGGAGTTGCCCGGGTTGGCCGCCGCGTCGAACTGGATGAGATTGCTGAGCTGGCGTTTGCCCTCGGGCGACGTGAACTCGCGTTTGAGCCCTGACACCACCCCCGCCGACGCCGATGGGCCGATGCCGAAGGGGAACCCCACGGCCACCACCTGATCGCCTGCGCGCAGGTCCTGGGTGGACCGCATGGGAGCTGCCTCCAGATCATCGGGCACCTTGTGGGCCTGCAATACCGCCAGGTCGTTCTCGGGCTGCGCGCCGGTAATGCTGGCCGTGGTCTCCAGCCCGTCGTGGAACGTAATGGCAATGCGGTCCGAACCCAGCACCACATGCAGGTTGGTCAGGATGATTCCTTTGTCCACGATGACCACGCCCGTGCCTACGCCCCGCTCCACCTCTTCCTTGCCATTTTTGCTGCGGCCGTAACCCACCACACGCACCACCGATGGCGCAATTGCATCCACCGCCCGCGCTGCGGCCGAGGGCAGGGTGGTGGTCTCCAGCGTGCGCAGCACGGCGGCGTCAATGTCTTCCTGGGTGATCTTGCGGTCGTTGGGGCGCTGGTGTAGCCATAGGCTGGTGACCAGCAACGCGGTAAGCAGCAACACCACCGACCACAAGGTGCGCAGGTGGCGTTTGGAGATGCCGGTGACACCGGTCGGCGTCGCGGGCGATGCGGTGGGCGAGGCGTCTGCAACGGTGGCGGCCATCGGTGCGCCCGCGTCCGGTGCGGGGCGTCGCGCATGGCGGGAGCTGCTGTAGAGGGCGGGCCGGGGCATCCTGTCACCTTTACTTACGCCGCAAACGGGCGCACGGTTTTCACGGTAGCACGGATCGATGCCAAATGCACTTGCGGGGTTTCATCGGGCATCATCCCTGCATGACTGTATGGATTGATACCCATTGCCACCTGGATGCGCCTGAATTTGATGCTGACCGCGACGCCGTGCGCGGCGCGGCAGCCCGCCAAGGCGTTGGTCACTGTGTGATTCCTGCGGTGGAGCGCAGCAACTGGGACACGGTTCGGTTGTTGGCGCACCAGTATGGGGACAGCTACGCGCTGGGGATTCATCCGCTGTACACAGGGCGTGCCGACGACGGAGACGTGGCGTTGCTGACAGAAATGCTGGAGCAACACGGTGCCGACCCGCGCCTGGTGGCCATTGGCGAGATCGGACTCGACTACTTTGTGCCGGGGCTGGACCCGGTGCGGCAAGAGCGCTTTTACCGTGCCCAGTTGCAGCTGGCCCGCCGGTTTGACCTGCCCGTGATCTTGCATGTGCGCCGCTCTGCGGACAAGTTGCTCAAGGGGCTGCGTGATCTGCCGGTGCAAAGCGGGATTGCCCATGCGTTCAACGGCAGCCTGCAGCAAGCAAAAGCGTTCGTATCCATGGGCTTCAAGCTCGGCTTCGGTGGCGCCGTGACGTACGACCGCGCTCTGCAGTTGCGCCGCCTGGCGGCCGAACTGCCCGCCGATGCCTTGGTGCTGGAAACCGATGCGCCCGACATTCCTCCCCATTGGTTGTATGCCACGGCTGCCGAGCGATCCGCGGGACTTCCGCAGGGGCGCAATGCGCCCGGAGAGTTGCCACGCATTGCCCAAGAGGTTGCTCTGCTGCGTGGAGATCCGATAGACCAGTTGGCCCAAACCACCCGACGCAATGCCGTGCGGGCCTTGCCCAGGCTGGAAGCGCTTTTGTGTTGAATCGCCAAAGTGGGTCGGACCCCGTCGAGACACAACCTACATCGCTCCGTAGGACTTTTCAGGGAAGAGATATCTGATGACGCAGACGATTGCCGTGGGTGAGCGGCTGTTGGGGTTGCCCCCCGTGGTCTCGCCGCGCACAGGGGTGCTGATACTGGGCAGTTTCCCGGGCATCGCGTCCTTGCGGGCGCGGCAGTACTACGGGCACCCGCAAAACCATTTTTGGCGCATTTTGCAGGCGCTGTGGCCGCAGGATGCCTTGCCTTCGGGCCCCGGCAGCTACGCCGAGCGGTGCCAATGGCTGCTCGATCATCGCCTGGGGGTGTGGGATGTATACGCGAGCTGCGTGCGCGAGGGCAGCCTGGACACTGCCATCCGCGAGGCCATCGTCAATGACTTTGCCTTGCTGCGCGCGCATTGCCCTGGGTTGAGCGCCATTGCCCACAACGGGGCAGAAAGCTTCAAGCACGCCCCTCAGGTGCTGCGCAGCCTGCAGGCGCCCGCAGCGGACGTGGCCAGCGCACCCATCGAATCCATTAAGCTGCCCTCCACCAGCCCGGCAAATGCCTCCTGGAGTTTTGAACGTAAATTGGCTGCCTGGGCGGATCTGATGGCCCGGCACGGATTGTTGTGAATGACCCGAAAAAAAGAGAAATCAATAGAACTGCCGGAAGTCAGCGTGTCGGACGATGGCGAGGTGCGCCATCTGCATCTGGGAACGCCTTGGATTCAAGGCTCCATGCGTGTCGATCAGCCGTTCGAGATTGAGCTGGAATACGTGCAGCGCATGATGGCCTGGTTGCTGTTTGCCGACCCGGCCCAGGTGTCCAAGGGCCATGCGATGCAGCTGGGCCTCGGGGCAGGGGCCATCACCAAGTTTTGCCACAAAAAGCTGCGCGTGTGTACCACTACGATTGAACTGAACCCCCAGGTGCTGACCGTGTGCCGCCAGTGGTTCAAGCTGCCGCCCGACGGCCCCAAGCTGCGCGTGGTGATTGCCGATGCCGCGCAGGAAATCAAGAACCCGATGTGGCTGGGCACGGTGGACGCGCTGGCCGTGGACCTGTATGACCACGACGCGGCCGCTCCCGTGCTCGACAGCCCTGACTTCTATGCCGATTGCCGGGCCCTGTTGACCGAAACCGGCAGCATGACCGTCAATCTGTTTGGCCGTGCATCCAGCTTTGATCGCAGCTTGAAAAGCATGGCGCAGGCTTTTGGCGACGATGCTTTGTGGGCGTTCAAGCCCACGCGTGAAGGCAATACCGTGGTGTTGGCCCAGCGGACGCCATTGCGGCCCAAACGCACCGAGCTTGCCGCCCGGGCCGAGGCCATTCAGGCCCGATGGGGCCTGCCCACCAGCAAATGGTTGCGGGTGTTCAAACCCGTGGCCGCCTGAGCTGCAACGCTGCACCGTGGCGCCCGCCAACCAAGGATTGAGATGAAAACGAATTCAGTGTCCACCCCGCTTGCAACGCCGACGCCGTACGTGGGCCCGGTGGACTGGCGCCGCATGGTCGGCTGGCTCAATGATGACGGCGTGATCTCCGCAGAGGAGGCCCAACGCACCATCGCGCGTTGCTCGCAGGCCGAAAGCTCGCAGCATGCCTTGGTGCGCCTTGCCAACGTGGCCATGGCGCGCGCGAGTGATGGCAAGCCGCTGGACATCGAAGCGCTGTCCGAGTACCTCGCCAAACGTGCGGGTCTGCCGTATCTGCGCATTGACCCTTTGAAGGTGGACGTGGGGCGTGTGTCAGACACCATGAGCGCCACGTACGCTGAGCGCCACAAGGTGCTGCCCGTGCAAGTGACCACCAAGGAGGTGGTGGTGGCCACTGCCGAGCCGTTCATCGACGACTGGGTGGCCGAGGTGGAGCGCCAGTCCCGGCGCACCGTGCGCCGCGTGGTGGCCAGTCCCGTAGATATCCACCGGTTCACCGCCGAGTTTTTTGCGCTGGCCAAATCGGTGCGCGCTGCACAAAAGGCCGGGGGCGCGTCCGGCGGCAGCAGCTTTGAGCAGCTGGTGGAGCTGGGCAAAAGCAACAAGCAGCTCGACGCCAACGACCAGGGTGTGGTCAAGGTCGTGGACTGGCTCTGGCAGTACGCGTTTGATCAGCGCGCCAGCGACATTCACCTGGAGCCACGGCGCGACCAGGGCGTGATCCGGTTCCGTATCGACGGGGTGCTGCACCCCGTCTACCAGATGCCCATGGGCGTGCACAACGCCATGGTGTCGCGCATCAAGCTGCTGGGCCGCATCGATGTGGTGGAAAAGCGCCGTCCGCAGGATGGCCGCATCAAGACACGCAACCAGCGCGGCGACGAGGTGGAAATGCGCCTGTCCACCTTGCCCACCGCGTTTGGCGAGAAGATGGTGATGCGGATTTTTGACCCCGACAACGCTGTCAAGGACCTGGATGCACTGGGTTTTGCCCAGCACGATGCGCAGCGCTGGGAAGCGCTGGTCAAGCGCCCGCACGGCATCATTTTGGTGACGGGGCCTACAGGCTCGGGCAAGACCACCACGCTGTATTCCACCCTCAAACGGGTGGCGACCGAAGAGGTCAACGTCAGCACGGTCGAAGACCCCATCGAAATGATCGAGCCCAGCTTCAACCAGACGCAGGTGCAGCCCCAGCTCGATTTCAACTTTGCCGAAGGCCTGCGCGCGTTGATGCGGCAGGACCCGGACATCATCATGGTGGGCGAAATCCGCGACCTGGAAACCGCCGAAATGGCCATCCAGGCGGCGCTGACGGGCCACCTGGTGTTCTCCACCCTGCACACCAACGATGCCCCGTCTGCCATCACCCGGATGATGGAGCTGGGGGTGCCGTCGTACCTTATCAACGCCACTTTGCTGGGTGTGCTGGCCCAGCGGCTGGTGCGCACGCTGTGCAAGCAGTGCAAACAAAAGGACGAAGCAGCCGCCCGCGAGACGCTGACTGAAGTAGTCAAGCCCTGGAAGATCAACGGCGCTTACCAGCCTTACAAACCTGTGGGTTGTGTGGACTGCCGCATGAGCGGCTTCCGGGGCCGAATGGGCCTGTACGAATTGCTCACGGTGAGCGAGGCGCTCAAGGACAAAATTACGCAGGCCCCCTCCATCGATGTGCTGCGCCGCCAGGCCGTTGCCGACGGCATGCGCCCCCTGCGCCTGGCGGGTGCGCTGCGGGTGGCCGAAGGACTGACGACGCTGGAAGAAGTGGTCGCAGCCACGCCGCCCATGGAACACACATAGAGGTCTCCAGCACGGGTGATTGCCTGCCGGTTTGGCTTCGGGCAGGCGGTTCTGGCGTTACCGGATGTAGGTGGAATCCACATCGTCAAAGGGGGTGCTTGCCCGCACAATCGCCCAGTTGAGATTTCCCCCAAAGGAGACAATTCGTGAAAATCAAGAGTCAAAAAGACTTTTTTGCCGGCCTCATGTTCATGAGCATCGGCGTAGCGTTTGCGTGGGGAGCCACCACGTACAACGTTGGCAACGGCGCCCGCATGGGCCCCGGTTACTTCCCCCTGATGCTCGGTATCTTGCTTGCCTTTATTGGCAGCCTGATCGCCTTCAAGGCCACCACGGTGGAAACCCAGGACGGCGACAAGATCGGAAAGTGGGCCTGGAAGCCACTCTTCTTCATTTTGGCTGCCAACTTTGCGTTCGGTATTTTGCTGGGTGGCTTGCCCACCATGGGCATTCCGGCGATGGGCCTCATTGTGGGCATCTATGCACTGACATTCATTGCCAGTCTGGCGGGCCAGGAGTTTCACGCGAAGTCCGTGTTCATCCTTGCCACCGTGCTGGCAGTGGGCAGTTATGTGGCATTCGTCTGGGCGCTCAAGCTGCAGTTCCCTGTGTGGCCGAGTTTCATCACAGGTTGATCAGGAGCACCGACCATGGATCTATTTGACAATCTGGCGCTTGGTTTTGGCGTCGCGTTCACGTTTCAAAACCTTATCTACTGCTTTGTTGGCTGTCTGCTGGGCACGCTGATTGGCGTGCTCCCTGGCATTGGCCCCGTGGCGACCATCGCCATGCTGCTGCCGGCCACCTATGCGCTGCCTCCTGTTGCCGCGCTGATCATGCTGGCAGGTATCTACTACGGTGCGCAGTACGGTGGTTCGACCACGGCCATTCTGGTCAATTTGCCCGGCGAGTCATCGTCTGTGGTGACGGTGATCGATGGCTACCAGATGGCGCGCAAGGGGCGAGCCGGCCCGGCGCTGGCGGCGGCTGGCCTGGGTTCGTTTTTTGCGGGTTGCGTGGGTACGCTGATTCTGGCGGCCTTCGCGCCACCGCTGACCGAAGTGGCCTTCAAGTTCGGCCCTGCGGAATACTTCTCGCTGATGGTGCTGGGTTTGATTGGCGCCGTGGTGCTGGCCTCGGGCTCGCTGCTCAAGGCGGTGGCCATGATCGTGCTGGGCCTGCTGATGGGCCTGGTGGGCACCGATGTGAATTCGGGTGTGGCCCGCTTCAGCTTCGACATTCCTGAGCTGACCGACGGTATCGGCTTTGTGACCATCGCCATGGGCGTGTTCGGCTATGGCGAAATCATCGCCAACCTCTCGCGTCCCGATGACGAGCGCGAGGTGTTCACTGCCAAGGTGGAAGGCCTGTTCCCCACCAAGGAAGACTTCAAGCGCATGATTCCTGCGGTGCTTCGCGGAACAGCGCTAGGTGCGGCCCTGGGCATCTTGCCCGGTGGTGGCGCGCTGCTGGCGGCGTTTGCTGCGTACACGGTCGAAAAGAAGACCAAGCTCAAGCCCGGTGAAGTTCCTTTCGGCCAAGGCAACATCCGCGGTGTGGCTGCGCCTGAGTCTGCCAACAATGCGGGTTCGCAAACCTCGTTCATCCCATTGCTGACACTGGGTATTCCACCCAACGCCGTGATGGCGCTGATGGTGGGTGCGATGACGATCCACAACATCCAGCCTGGCCCTCAGGTGATGACGAGCAACCCCGAACTGTTCTGGGGCCTGATCGCTTCGATGTGGATTGGCAATGCCATGCTGATCGTTCTGAACCTGCCGCTGATCGGTATCTGGATCAAGCTGCTGACCGTGCCTTACCGCTGGCTGTTCCCGTCCATCGTGTTGTTCTGTGCGGTGGGCGTGTATTCCACCAACAACAACACCTGGGACATCTGGATGGTGGGGGCCTTTGGCCTCGTGGGCTACATCTTCCACAAGCTGGGCACCGAACCTGCGCCACTGCTGCTCGGATTCATTCTGGGCCCGATGATGGAAGAAAACCTGCGCCGGGCGCTGCTGCTGTCACGGGGTGACTGGAGCGTGTTTGTGACGCGTCCTTTGTCTGCAGGCCTGCTGGCTGCCGCAGCCCTGTTGCTCATCATCGTGTTGCTGCCTTCGGTCAAGAGCAAACGCGAAGAGGCTTTTGTCGAAGACTGATCGACAACCCCTTGTTTTGATTCCCCAACAGCGGCACCTTCGGGTGCCGTTGTTTTTTGGGCGGTCTGCCTGCCCGTGGACAAGTTTGTAGGGCGGCGCGCCACCAGGGCCGGTACACAATTGCGGACAAAGGTCCGTCCGCATGCCAACTCCTGTTCATCCAGTGCAGCACCCCCACCGGGCGATGTTGCACAACGAAATCCACGCCCGCCCGCCCGAGGCAATGACGGCCCCTCTGGCCATTGCCCACATCGTGATGCTGGCCGATGCGGCAGGGCGCGAAGCCAGCCGCGCCCACGTAGCGGCCCTTTTGCGGGATCACCACATGGCGTTGCCCGACGCCCACACCACCCACCTGCGCATGGACCTGGGCGCCTACCGTATCCGCTGGGAGATGCACACCGAATTTGTGTCGTGGACCTTTACGGTGTCGACTGCGGTGGATGCTTTTGGCGAACGCGAGCCCGCCAGTGCTACCGATGCCGTGCCGCACGAATGGCTGGCCGCTTTGCCCGGCCAGTGCCTGTGCAGCCTCAATTTATGGGTGTTGCCGACACACACGTTTGGCTCTGGCTCGCTCGTCAAACATGTGCTGCATGAAGACACGCTGGTGGCCTCGACCGTGGCCGACGGCCACGGCGAGGTGTACACCGACTTTGCCATCCATGCGGACGGTTTCTCTCGCATGGTGCTGCTGGCGGGGGGCATGACGCCGCGCCGCCTGGGCCGACTGGTGCAGCGCTTGCTGGAGATTGAGACCTACCGCATGGCCGCCCTGCTGGGCCTGCCTGCCGCCCGCGAGGCCGCCAGTGAACTGGCCTTTGCCGAGCGTGAACTGGCGGCGCTGGCCGATGCCATCCGCACCGCCAACCGCGATGCCGAACCTGCGCTGCTCGACCGCCTGACCCGGCTGGCCGGGCAGGTGGAAAGCCAGTACGCGGCCACCCACTCGCGCTTTTCTGCCAGCAGCGCTTATTTTGAGTTGCTCGACAAACGCATTCAGGACATCGCCGAGTCGCGTCTGGCGGGCATGCAGACCATTCGCGAGTTCATGGACCGGCGCCTGACCCCCGCGCGCAGCACCTGCGAATGGGCAGCGCGGCGGCAGGACGCGCTCTCTCAGCGCGTCTCGCGCATGAGCAACCTGCTGCGCACGCGGGTGGAGATTGAGCAACAGCAGAGCAGCCAGGCGCTGTTGACCACCATGAACCACCGGCAGGATTTGCAGCTCAAGATGCAGTCCACGGTGGAGGGCCTGTCGGTGGCGGCCATCACCTACTACATCGTCGGGCTGGTGAGCTACCTGGCCAAAGGGGCGCAAAAACTGGGCTGGCCCTTGTCGCCCGAAAGCACCGCCGCCCTGGCCATTCCGGTGGTGGCGGTGGGCGTGTGGTGGTCGTTGCGGCGGCTGCACCACCGCGTGTTTGCCAAGCACCGCTGAGGGATTTGCGGCGTTGTCAGGGCGCGTCTCCAAAGCCCCACCATCGCCGATGGAGGTGGCACCAGCGCAAATGATCGATGCCGTGTTCAGGTCGTCCCGTGCCACACTCATTGGCAGTAGCCCAGCGGACTTCGCGCAGAGCCTGTTCAGCTGGCATATCAGCAGTCATAAGGCGCAATCCGACACCGCCATGTTTCCATGTGGTGAGACTGCCGAGGCAGCAGCGATGGAACATCTCTGGCCCGTTTTGACGAATTTTGAGTAAAAAGTGCCTCCAGCCCAATCACCACAAGCGCTAGCAGCTAGAAAAAACGTAGCAACCGGTCTTTTGCTGGCCTTGTTTGGCTCCATTGCGTTCAGCGGCAAGGCCATCATCGTCAAGCTGGCGTACCGCTACGGCGTGGATGCGGTCACGCTCATCATGTACCGCATGTTGTTTGCGCTGCCCATCTTTGCCGTCATGGCCTGGTGGGCCAGCCGCGGCAAGCCACCGTTGACCCGCAAGGACTGGCTGGGGGTGCTGGGCCTGGGCTTCACCGGCTACTACCTGGCCAGCTTTCTGGACTTTGCCGGGCTGGCGTACATCAGCGCCAGCCTGGAGCGGCTGATTCTGTACCTCAACCCCACGCTGGTCGTGATGCTGGGCTGGGCTCTGTACGGGCGCGGCATCCGCTGGGGGCAGGCGGTGGGCATGCTGATCAGCTACTGCGGGGTGCTGCTGGTGTTTGGGCACGAGGCCAATTTGCAGGGCACCAACGCCGCGCTCGGAACGCTGCTGGTGTTCTTGAGCGCCGTCAGCTACGCCATCTACCTCGTCTACAGCGGCGAGATGGTGCAGCGCCTGGGCGCGCTGCGCCTGGTGGGTTTGGCCACCACCGTGGCCTGCCTGTGTTGCCTGCTGCAGTTTGTGGTGCTGCGGCCCATGAGCGCTGCCGTGGTGGCGCCCGAGGTGATCTGGCTGTCGGTGCTTAACGCCACGCTGTGCACAGCGGTGCCGGTGCTGATGGTGATGATGGCAATTGAGCGCATTGGCGCGGGCATGACCGCGCAGACCGGCATGGTGGGGCCGCTGTCCACCATCCTGATGGGGGTGTGGATTTTGGGCGAGCCCTTTACCGTATGGGTGGCCGCGGGCACGGTGCTGGTGATCACCGGGATTTTTGTGTTCACCCGCATGGCGCGCCGGCCGTCGGCTTGACGGTTGGACCTTCCAAAACGAAACAAGGGCGGCTAAAAAAGCCGCCCTTGTGGGTTGGGACTTCACCGGCTGGGGCGTGTCACGACGCCTTTTCTTTCTTCTTGGGCGGTGGCGGTTTGCGCGCTGGGGCTGCTGCCGGTGGTGTGGCAGCCTTCGCAGCGGGTGCGGCGGCCGCTGCCGGGGCGCGAGTGTTCATGCGTTGGGCCACGGTGATCGGTGCGGCTCCGGTGAAACCATCCAGGTTTTTGCCCATGGACAGCTCCAGCTGATCCAGCCGCGTTTGTGCCGGGGGGTGGGTGGCCAGGGCCAGCGTAAACATGGGGTTGTCTGGCGTGGCAGTGCGCAGTTGCTGCAGCACGGCCACCAGGCCATACGGGTCAAACCCCGCCCGTGTGGCCAGGGCCACGCCGGATCGGTCGGCATCGTATTCGTCGGTCTGGTCCAGGCCACGCGCATACAAGTTGCGGCCCAGAGCCAGAAACTGCGAGGCCACGATGTTGCCCACGGCATTCGTTTTGATCTGCGACGCCACCAGTTGGGTCAGCAGGCCAGACTGCGCGGTTTTGCGCATGGCGTGCAGGTGGTGTTTGGCGGTGACGTGGATGATTTCATGCGCCAGGATGCCCGCCAGCTCGGCCTCGTCCGCGCAGCGGTCGATCAGCCCCTTGGTCACAAACACGTAACCCCCGGGCGCTGCAAAAGCGTTGTAGCCCGCGTCGTCCAGCACCACAAAGGTCCAGGGCAGGTTGGGGCGCTCGGACTGAAGGCTGATCCAGCGGCCCAGCTGGTTCACATAGCGCTGCAGCGCCATGTCGGGGTGCAGGGGCTTGCTGCCCAGCAGCACGGCGGCCAGCTGGCGGCCGATCTGGACCTCGCGGGGCTCGTCAATGCTGTCGACCGAGCGGCTGAGCATGCCGATGAGGTCATCTCCTTGGGGCGCACCACCGCCCGTGACCGCACCCAGAATGCCCCCCGAGTTGCCACCCCCACCCAGGGAGTTCAGCAGGTTCATCACGTTCTGGCTGTGCCCCTGGCTGGGCAACAAGGTCAGGGCCAAAGCCGCGCAGGCCGTGGCCACCAGCCGCGTGCGCGCAAGACGAGTCAAAGGCAGTCGCATGGCGATGCTCCTTATCAGTTGGGGCTGAAGTTGGGGTCAGACGGGTTGTTGGACGACCCGGTGGCCCCCGAGCCGCCACTGGTCGTGGGGCGAGGTGGTTCGGCCAGCGGCGGCACCGTGCGGGACTGCAGCGATGCGGTGGTGGCGAACTGGCGGGCCTGGTCGGCATTGACCCGCAGACCTTCGGCCTGGTTCACAGCCGCCGGGTTGGGTTGTGCGTTGGCAATGTCTTCGGCACCCAGGCCGCGAATACCCACGGTCGACGTGGCTGTGGTGGTCGAGCCGCTGTTGCCGCCAAACAGACCCCCCAGGCCGCGCAGCCCGCCCGTGGCGGCGTTGCCGGTGCCTGATGCGGACCCCGCCTGCGGCCCCAGGTCAAACATGTGCACCCAGCCTGTGGCGCCCTGGGGCGTGCTGACCTTGGCCCACGGCCCCTTGCGTTCGCTGCTGCGCGTGACCACCGTGTTGGCGGCCAGAGGCGCCACGCTGGCGCCACTCTCGGCAGGGGTGTCACGCAACTGGGTGGCACGCTTGACGACGGCCGCATCCTGGGCGTGTGTGATGCCCGCAAAGGTCACCAATGCGGCCAATGCCAGCCAGGTGGCAAGGGCTCCGCGGTGCAGCCAGTTCATGGTGGTGCTCTCCATTTATGATTTGACGACGCTACATGTATCAGTGTGCAACTAGGGAGATTGTTATGGATTTGGGTATTGCAGGCAAATGGGCGCTGGTGTGTGGCGCCAGCAAGGGATTGGGCTACGGTTGCGCACAGGCGCTGGTGCGCGAGGGGGTCAACGTGGTCATCAATGCCCGCAATGCCGATGCGTTGAATGCAGCTGCTGCAAGATTGATAGCTGACAGCGCTTATCCATCAAGCGCTAGCGGCCAAAATGGCATCAAGCCTCAGGTGCTGGCCGTTGCCGCCGACATCACCACCCCAGAAGGCCGCGCCGCCGTGTTTTCGGTGGCCGGAGGCCCCGGGCGCGACTTCGACATGGTGGTGACCAACGCAGGTGGCCCGCCCACCGGCGACTTCCGCGACTGGGACCGGGATGCATGGATCAAGGCCGTGGACGCCAACATGCTCACCCCCATCGAACTCATCAAGGCCACGGTAGACGGCATGGCCGCACGGGGCTTTGGCCGCATCGTCAACATCACGTCCAGCGCCGTCAAGGCGCCCATCGACATCCTGGGCCTGTCCAACGGCGCACGCAGCGGCCTGACCGGGTTTGTGGCGGGTGTGTCGCGCAGCAAGATCGCCGCGCGCGGCGTCACCATCAACAACCTTTTGCCCGGCAAGTTCGACACCGACCGCCTGGCCGCCACCGTGACGGCCGCCGCCAGCAAGGCCGGCAAAAGTGTGGACGACTTCCGGTCCACCCAGCAGGCACAAATCCCAGCCGGGCGGTATGGCACGGCCGATGAATTTGGTGCCATCTGCGCGTTTTTGTGCAGCGTGCAGGCGGGCTACATGACCGGGCAAAACGTGTTGGCCGACGGCGGCGCGTACGCGGGAACCTTCTGAAAAGGCACTGTTGCACCGGTCTCGATGGCTGCCGGTGCACATGGCCGGGGTGGGGGCCGGGGTTGGGGATACCCCCTGCTTTTGCCCGCCTGAAAGCGCTGCGATAGTCGGCACAATGGATGCTAGTGGTGTGTGCCTTGTGGTGCATGCCGCTCACAGGCGCCACCTCCCCAGTGGTGTTTTGCCCACAGCTTTTCCGATTCGCGGAAAAATTGGGTGAAGAATGGGGCCGGAGACTCCGCCATGCACATCTTGTCCGCCTTTTCCCCTGCCATGCGCCGAGGCGCAGTGGGGTGGTGCGTGGCGTTTGCCGCCGCCGGTGGCCTTCAGGCGCAGACGGCGCCAGCGCCCCAGCCTTCCCCTTCGCCTTCGCCTTCCACGCCCGCCGGGCAGGCGCCCTACAAGCTGCGCATCGTGGGGGGCCTTGCGGGGCTCAATCAGTACACACGCCAGGAAGAGCCTTTCTGGAACAAGGAACTTTCGCGCCTGAGCAGCGGCCGGTTCGAGGCCGAGATCGTCCCCTTCGACCGCGCGGGGGTGCCGGGCTCCGAAATGCTGCGGCTGCTGCAACTGGGGGTGGTGCCGTTTGGCACCACGCTCATGAGCTCGTTCACCGCGCAATACCCCGAATACACCGCGCCCGACCTGGCCGGGCTGAACCCCGACATCGCCACGCTCAAGACCACCCTGGCGGCTTTTCGCCCCTATCTCGAAAAGGCCCTGCGCGACCAGCATGGGGTGGAGGCTTTGGCCATCTACGTGTACCCCGCGCAGGTGGTGTTCTGCAAAAAACCGCTGCGCTCGCTGGCCGAACTGTCGGGGCGGCGCATTCGTGTGTCTTCGTCCACGCAGGCTGACTTTGTCGGGGCCCTGGGGGGGGTGCCGGTGCTCACCGGTTTTGCGCAGATCGTGCCCGGCCTCACCGCGGGCAATGTCGAATGCGCCATCACCGGCACCATGTCGGGCAACACGCTGGGCCTGCCCGCGCTGACCTCGCATGTACACGCCTTGCCGGTGACCTGGGGCCTTGCGGTGTTTGGGGCCAACCGGACGGCCTGGACGGCTTTGCCGCCCGATCTGCGTGCGCTGCTGGGGCGCGAACTGCCCAAGCTGGAGGCCGCCATCTGGGAGGAGTCCGAACGCGAGACCGCCGATGGCATGGCCTGCAACCGGGGGGCGCCCCACTGTGTGGCGGGCCGCAAGGGCAGCATGGCGCTGGTGCCCGTGTCCGCGCAGGATGAGCGCAGCCGCCAGGACATCCTGTCCTCTACCGTCTTGCCCCGTTGGGTACAGCGCTGCGGAGCGCGTTGTGCCGAGATATGGAACCAGACCATCGGACCCGTGCGCGGGCTGGTGGCGGCGCCCGCCAGCAAATGAGTGAGCGGACCACACCACTGCGCATCAGGACTTTTGTCGGGTCCGGTGTGGTGATGTTTGTGGTAGCGGTGGTGCTGGTGGCAGCGACCCTGGCGTGGAACGCCCGCAAGGTGGCGCTGGCCGACAGCGAGGCGCAGGGCACCCGGTTTGTGGCCGGGGCAGAGGCGGCGCTCAACCGGTCTTTGCTGGCGGTGGATGTGCTGCTGGCCAGCACCGACGAACTGCTGGGCCTGTCCACGGCCATGGCCGACTGGATTGATCCGGAAGTTGCCAGCCAGCGCCTGCGCAGCTCGGCCCGGCAAAACCTCATGGTGCGTTACGTGGCCGTGCTCGATGGCACGGGCAAGGCCATCGCGTCTTCAGATGCTGCGGGCAGTGGGCTGCAGGTGCAACTGCCGCTGGGGTTTTTGGCGGCGGTGATGGAGCAGCCCGTGTCCACCCTCATGATCAGCGCGCCCGTGATCAGCTTTGCCAGCTCGGAGCGTGTGCTGTATGTAGCGCGCTATCTGCGCATGGCCGACAGCTCGCTGGTGGTGGCGGTGGCCGAGCTGCCGGTGGCGGCGCTCAGCTCGGTGCTGGTGCAGGGCGTGGACATCAATGGCCTGCAGGTCACGCTGGAGCGGGCAGGCGGGCAGCTGCTGCTGAGTGTGCCCAACCGCGAAGAGGCCATCGCCCCCACGCTCACGCCCCAACTGGGGGATCTGACGGAAACCGGCCAAAACTGGGACGCCCCTGCGCGGCTCACCGGTGAGCCTGGCCTGGTGGTGTACCGGCCCATCCTGTACCAGGACCTGCGCATTGCGGCAAGCATTCCGCGGGTGGCAGCGCTGGCGGGCTGGCGTGATCAGCGCAACGCCATTGCGCTCACCGGCGCACTGTTTGTGGCGATGATTTTGGCGGCGGGGGGCTTGGCGCTGCGTTATCTCAGCAGCCTCTCGCAGGCCCGCATGGCCATTGCGCAGTCCAAGGCCACGCTGGACCAGGCGCTTGAATCCATGGTCAGCGGGTTCATGCTGCTAGACCGCGAGTACCGCGTGGTGCAGTGGAACAGCCAGTTCGAGCAGATTTACCCCTGGCTGAAGGATGTGGTGGCCCCCATGGTGCCGTTTCGGCGCGTGATGGAAGAAACATCGCGGCACCACCTGCCGCGCGGCACCCACGACGAGCGCATGCGCTGGGTGGAGCAGCGCCTGCTCAAGCAAAAACAGCACGAGGCGGCGCACGAACAGACCTTGCCCAGTGGCCGCACCATCCAGATCATCGAGCGCCCCACGCCCGACGGCGGCCTGGTCATCACCTACCACGACGTCACGGCGCTGCGGCAGGCCAGCGCCGAGATCGAAAGCCTGGCGTTTTATGACCCGCTCACCAACCTGCCCAACCGCCGCCTGCTCATGGACCGCATGCAACAGGCGGTGGCCGCCAGCGTGCGCAGCGGGCAATACGGCGCCTTGTTGTTTTTGGACCTGGACCATTTCAAGACCCTGAACGACACCCTGGGCCACGAGGTGGGTGACATGCTGCTGCGCCAGGTGGCCCAGCGCCTGAAAACCTGCGTGCGGCGCGAAGACACCGTGGCCCGCCTGGGCGGCGATGAATTTGTGGTCATGCTGCACGAGTTGTCCGTCAACAGCGATGAGGCCGCGGCCTATGCGCGCCGCGTGGGCGAGAAGATCCTGCGCAAGCTCAATGTCCCCTATTCGCTGGGCGGCAACACCCACCACAGCACGCCCAGCATTGGCGCCACCCTGATGGGCGGGGCGCTGCAGCCCACGGTCGACCTGCTCAAGCAGGCCGACATTGCGATGTACCAGGTCAAGTCCCAGGGGCGCAATGCGCTGTGCTTTTTTGACCCGCAGATGCAGATCGCCATCAGCGCGCGCGCCCAGCTAGAGGGCGACTTGCAGCAGGCGCTGACGGGGCGGCAGTTTGTGCTGCACTACCAGCCGCAGTTCCATCTGGACGGCCGCATCGTGGGCGCCGAGGCCCTCATCCGGTGGGATCACCCCGAGCGCGGGCTCATTGCCCCCGGCGCCTTCATCAGCGTGGCCGAAGAGAGCGAACTCATCGTGCCCATGGGCCACTGGGTGCTGCGCACCGCGTGTGAACAACTGGCCGCGTGGGAGAACGACGCCCGCTACCGGCACGTGCAGCTGTCCGTCAACGTGAGTGCGCGGCAGTTCCGCCAGCGCGACTTTGTGGCGCGCGTGGTCGAGGTGCTGCGCGAAACCGGCGCCCGGCCGCACCTGCTCAAGCTGGAACTCACCGAGTCCCTGGTGCTGGACAACGTGGACGACACAGTGGCCAAGATGGGCATGCTCAAGACCAAGGGCGTGCGCTTTTCGGTGGACGACTTTGGCACCGGCTATTCGTCGCTGGCCTACCTCACGCGGCTGCCGCTGGACCAGCTCAAGATCGACCAGTCGTTTGTGCACAACCTGGGCGTGCGGCACACCGACGACGTGATCGTGCAGACCATCATCGGCATGGCGCGCAACCTGGAGCTGGACGTGATTGCCGAAGGCGTGGAGACGCAGGCGCAAAAAGACTTTTTGGCAGAGTACGGATGCCAGCTGTTCCAGGGCTACCTGATGGGCCGACCCACCCCGGTGGCGGCGCTGGAAGCCCTGCTGGACAACGCGGTACCGGTGCAGGGTTGACAGGGTTTATTGGCACCTTTGAACTGGAATCACCCGTTCGGGCTGAGCCTGTCGAAGCCTTGCGCGGCGCTTCGACAAGCTCAGCGTGAACGGTTTCAAGTGGACGTGCCCACTCAAAACTCCTGTTTTGATAGCTGCTACCGCTTGATGGATAAGCGCTAGAGGCCAATTTGGCTCAAATTCTGAGCCGCAGCGTCAGCGCCGCGACGACACCACGATGCCGCCCACAATCAACGCAAACGCCACCCCATGGAACAGCTGCGGCGTTTCGCCCAGAAACGCGGTGGACAACATCGCTGCAAACAGCGGCGTGAGATTGACAAAAAACCCCGCCACCGCAGGCCCCGCGCGCTGCACGCCCACACCCCAGCAGCGGTAGGCCAGCACGGCCGGGCCCACGGCAATGAACACCAGCGCCGCCATCAGCGGCCAGCCCCATGTGATGTGGCTGTACCCCGTGGCCCATTCCACCCCCGCAAAACTGCCGGACCACGCCAGGCCAAACACCATCTGCGCCATCAAAAACGCCGCCCAGTCGTTGCGAATGCTGGTGGGCTCGCGGGTGGCGGCCAGCAGCCAGCTGTAAAACGCCCACGACACCGTGGCCAGCAGCATGAACAAATCGCCGGGCACGAGGCGAAACGCCATCAGTTGCGACCATTCGCCCCGGCTGAGCACCAGCAGCACGCCACACATCGACAAAAATGCGCCCAGCAACTGGCGCCGCGTGATGGCCGCCTTGAAGAACAGTGCCCCCACCGCCAGCATCCACACCGGCATGCTGGACCCCACCAGCGTCGCGTTGATGGGCGTGGAGGTTTGCAGCGCCATGTACTGCAGCGCGTTGTACAGGCCAATGCCCAGCAGCCCCAGCAGCGCATAACGGCGCCAGTGGGGCCACAGGGGGCTGTCCTTGCGCAGCACGCCGTGGGCCAGGGGCAGCAGGATGGCAAAGGCCAGCACCCAGCGGATGAAATTGAGGGCAGAGGGGGAAATCAGCTCGTGCACCAGCCGCCCCACCACGGCATTGCCAGCCCACAACAAGGGCGGTATCACCAGCAGCACGGCTGTGCCGGGTGTGAGTTTTTGTGTCATGGGGCTGCACTGTAACGGTGCGCGCTGCGCCTTGCTGCGTGCAGCCACATGGCCCCAGCGCAAATCGCTGTCGCGCCGGGTGTCGGCAGCGTTGCGCAATTCATGGCAGGATGGCCGCCGTTTGCCTTACCCGTTACCTACCGAATTCCAGGAGCGTTTGCCATGAGCCTTGCCGTCCAGATCCGCCAACACGGTGGTCCCGAAGAACTCCACATCGTCGACGTCAGCGTGGGCGAGCCCGGCCCCGGCGAGATCCGCATCCGTCACCACGCCATCGGCCTGAACTTCATCGACGTGTACCACCGCACCGGCCTGTACCCCTTGGGCATGCCTGCCACCATCGGCATGGAAGGCGCTGGCGTGGTGGAGGCCGTGGGCGAGGGCGTGACGCACCTCCAGGTGGGCGACCGCGCCGCCTACGCCAGCAACCCGCCCGGCGCGTATTGCGAAGTGCGCGTGATGCCCGCCAAGTGCGTGTGCAAGCTGCCCGACGCCATCAGCTTTGAAACCGGCGCGGCCATGATGCTCAAGGGCCTCACTGCGCAATACCTGCTCAAGAAGACGTTGCCGGTGGAAGGACTGCAGAGCGGCGACCACGTGCTGTTCCACGCCGCAGCGGGCGGTGTGGGCCTCATTGCCTGCCAATGGGCCAAGGCGCTGGGCCTGAAGCTCATCGGCACAGCAGGCAGCGATGCCAAGTGCCAGTTGGCCCTGGCCAACGGCGCCACGCACGCCATCAACTACAACACCGAAGACTTTGCGGCCCGCGTGAAGGAGATCACCGGCGGCAAGGGCGTGAAGGTGGTGTACGACTCGGTGGGCAAAGACACCTGGGACAAGTCGCTCGACTGCCTGCGCCCCTTCGGCCTGATGGCCAGCTTTGGCAATGCCTCGGGCCCCGTGGCACCGTTTGCGCCGGGCTCGCTGGGTGCCAAGGGCTCGATCTACGTCACGCGCCAGACGCTGTTCACCCACATCGCCACGCGCGAAGCCACGCAGGCCATGGCCGATGAATTGTTTGCCGTGGTGGCCAGCGGGCAAGTCAAGATCCACATCGAGCAGCGGTTTGCGCTGGCCGACGTGCAGGAGGCGCACCGCGCACTCGAAGCACGCAAGACCACCGGCTGCACCATCCTCACGCTGTGACGGCGTCGCAACCCCACGCGTCGTTCGACCAGTGGCTGGTGGGCGCGCGGCAACTGGCGCACCAGCCCGCCCTCCAGCCACGGCAACCGCTGGTGGTGGCGGGGCAGGTGGTGGGGTCGGTGGCAGAAGGTTTTTTAAGCCAAATCAGCCTCCAGCGCTTATTGGATAAGCGCTACCAGCTATCAATCGGTGAGCATGGCGGCGCCGCCGTATGGTGCCTGCACCTGCCGCCCGAAGCGGCCTCTGATACCAACGTCAACGCCACCACCGACGCCCTGAACACCTTGGCCGCAGCGCTGCGCGACGCCAACCTGTGTGGCCCGTGGCGCAACGAGCAACTGGCGGTCACCAACGCCCAGGGCGACGTGGTGGGCACCGTGGAACGCGGTGCGGTGCGCGTGCTGGGCATCACCACCTGCGCCGTGCACCTGGTGGGCCTGGCGCCCGACGGGCGCATGTGGGTGCAAAAGCGGTCGCTGAACAAACCCAACGACCCGGGCCGGTGGGACACGCTGATGGGCGGCATGATCTCGGCCGCCGACTCGCTGCCCCAGGCCCTGGCGCGCGAGACCTGGGAAGAAGCCGGGTTGCACATCGATGCACTGGCGGAGGTGGCGCAAGGCGGCCATGTGCTGTTCAGCCGCCCCAGCAGCGAAGGCGGTGGCACGGGTTACATGGTCGAGCGCATCGACTGGTTCAGCGCCGTGGTGCCTGATGGCATGGCGCCCGACAACCAGGACGGCGAGGTGGACGAGTTCGCGCTGCTGCCCTTGGCCGATGTGCGTGCGCAGGTCGCCCAGGGCCTGTTCACGCTGGAAGCCGGGCTGGTGATTGCGGGCTTTTTGGGGCTTTGAGCGGCGCTTTGGACGCTGGCAGGCAGCCCAGGCCCTGCAGCGTGGCCTCCACCGCCGCATCCAGCGGTGTGTGGGGTTCTTCGCCCAGCACAGCGCGCAATGCGTCGTTGGCCATGCGCACCGGTTGTTTCCACAGGTAGCGCATCTCCCGCAGCTCGCGCAAGGTGGCCACCAACGGCGAGGCCAGTGTGATCAGCCACCACGGAAACTCCCGCACACGCGGAGCGGCACCGCCGTGTGCCACCACGGCGCGGCCAATGGCGGCGGCCATCTGCGTGCCGTCCGCATCCCAGTGCCCGGCCATGTGAAAGCGCGCAAACGCGGGCAGCGCGGCGCGGCGCTCCAGCAACTGCACCATGGTGCGTGCCACGTCGGGCAGGTACGACCATTGGTGGCCCACGCCGGGTGCGCCGGGAAGGTTCACCACTTTCACGGGTTTGCCGGGCTTGACGAGGCCTTGCGAGAACCAGCTGTTGCCCACCTGCGGGCCAAAAAAGTCTCCCGCCCGCACGATGATCACGCGGCAGGTTTTCTCCTCCAACGGGTGTGGCACGGTGGCCTGCTGCAGGCGCCGTTCCAGCTCTACCCGCACCGCGCCTTTGCGGGTGTGGGGGTGCTGGGGCGAATCCTCGTGCAACACCGGAAACGCATCGGGCCCGTAGTTGTAGACCGTGCCCGGCAGCACCACCGTGGCGCCCTGCGCGCGGGCGGCGGCCAGGGTGTTGTCGATCATGGGCAGCACCAGCTCGGCCCAGCGGCGGTAGCCGGGCGGGTTGACGGCGTGCACGATCACCCTGCAGCCCTCGGCGGCGGCCATCACATCGGCCCGGTGCATGGCGTCGCCGCGGATCCAGGCGATGCCGTCGTGCTGCTCCCTGGCCAGTGGCCCGCCACGGCGCAGGGCCCGCACGTCCCATCCCTGGTCGCGCAGCTGGCGCGCCACCTCGCCACCAATGCCCCCGGTGGCACCGAGAACCAGGACCTTGTTGTTGCCGTTTGTCATGTCGTTTGCCATGTGTGTGCTCCAAAAGCGTTGCGATGGAGGCAGTGTGGGCGTGTTGTCCGTGAAATGGAATTGCCGACAATGATGGGGTGGCTATACATTTATGTATGAACCCACGTGAACACGAAGACGCCAAGAACCCCAAAGACCCCAACGCCATCGGCTGGGAGCTGTACCGCTCGTACCTGGGCGTGTTGCAAGAGGGCTCGCTCTCGGGCGCAGCCCGCGCGCTGGGCGTGACGCAGCCCACGGTGGGCCGCCACATTGCCGCGCTGGAGCATGCCCTGGGGCTGACGCTGTTCACGCGCTCGCAACAGGGCCTGCTGCCCACCGAGGCGGCGCTGGCACTGCGCACCTATGCCCAGGCCATGGGCCACACCGCCGCCGCCCTGGTGCGCGCGGCCAACAGCCATGGCGACGGGGTGCGCGGCACGGTGCGGGTCAGCGCCAGCGAGGTGATGGGGGTGGAGGTGCTGCCACCCATCCTGGCGCAGCTGCAGGCCGAGCACCCGGCGCTGACGGTAGAGCTGGTGCTGAGCAACCGGGTGCACGACCTGCTGCAGCGCGAGGCCGACATCGCCATCCGAATGACCGAGCCCCGGCAGGACGCGCTGATCGCCCGCCGCGTGGGCACCATCGCCCTGGGCCTGCACGCGCACCCCAGCTACCTGCAGGCGCACGGCGCGCCAGAGACGCTGGCCGACCTGGCGCACCACCGGCTGATCGGCTTTGACGCGGAAACCCCGTTCCTGCGCGCGGCACAAAAGGCGGTGCCCGCGTGGCGGCGCGACCGGTTTGCGGTGCGCAGCGACAGCGACGTGGCACAACTCGCATTTATCCGCGCAGGCGCGGGCATTGGCATCTGCCAGGTGGCGCTGGCCCGCCGCAGCACCCCCGCGCTGGTGCACCTGCTGCCGCAGCAGCTGGAATACGGCCTGGAGACTTGGGTGGTGATGCACGAGGACCTGCGCGCCAGCCCGCGCTGCAAGGTCACGCTGGATGCGCTGTGGACGGGGCTGCAGCGCTATGTGGGGGAAGCGGAGTGACGGGCGCTGCCACGCTGTGCAGGGCTCAGTAGCGATGATTCGCTACTGAATTTATAGCTATTAGCGCTTATAGATAAAGCGTTAGCGGCCAAAAAGGCTTGAAATTTTAGAGTTTCACCAACTTCAAGCCTGGTCCGCCATCGCCCGCAGCCGGTTGGGCGCCAGCGCCCCGGCCGATTCGAGAATGGGGTAGGCCACCGAGCACAGCAGCGAGTTGATGCGCTTGAGTTCGCTGATCAAATCGATGTGCAGCGAACTGGTCTCGATGCTCTGCACCGTGTTGTCTGACAGCCGCGCCAGGTGGGTGACCGAATACGCATGCTCCAGGTCGCGAAAGCGCGCTTTTTCTTCGAGCAGCTTTTGTGCATCGCGCACGCTGCCGTTCAAGAACACGCTCATCGCCAGCCGCAGGTTGTCGATCAGGCGCGCGTGCAGCTCGTTGATTTCTTCCATGCCGGCTTCAGAGAACTGGCGGTTTTTCTTGATCTTCTTGTCTTCGATGTCGATGAGCACGCGCTCGATGATGTCGCCGATCTGCTCCATGTTGATCGTGAAGCTGATGATGTCGGCCCAGCGGCGCCCCTCGCGCTCGTCCAGCGCCTCGCGCGAGATCTTGGTCATGTAGTACTTGATGGCCGAGTACAGGCCGTCCACCTGGTCATCGAGTTTGCGCAGGTCTTCGGCCAGCCGCAGGTCGTCGGTGCGGATCACGGTGTGCAGGCCCAGCAGCATCGACTCCACCACATCGGCCTGGTGCAGCGCCTCGCGTGCAGCGCACGAGATGGCCAGCGACGGCGTGGCCAGCGCAGATGGGTCCAGATGCTGGGGCCGTGTGCCTGCGGTGGACTGCTGGGTGTTTTCGGGCGGCAGCAGGCGCTGCACGGCGCGCGACACGGTGCCGGTCAGGCCAATGCAGACAATGCCCACCACGATGTTGAACGCCAGGTGGAACAGCACCACCAGCGTGGCCGTCTCGGGCACGTAGGGGCGCACATGCTGCAGCCACAGGCCGGTGAGCGGCGTCATGATGATTACGCCAATGATCTTGAAGACCAGGTTGCCCAGCGGCACCTGCCGCGTCTGCACATTCGCCTTCATGGTGGTCAGCACCGCCAGCACGCCGCTGCCCAGGTTGGCGCCCAGCACCAGCCCCAGCGCCACATCGGCCGGAATGCCGCCCGAGCCCGCCAGCGCTGCCGTGAGCAGCACGGTGGCCAGGCTGGAATACGAAACGATGGCCAGCACGGAGCCGGTAAAGATCTCCAGCAGCAGATCGCTGGTGAGCGCGCCCAGCAGCGTCCGCACGGTGGGCGACTGGGTGAGCACGGTGGTGGACTCGGTGATCAGCCGCAGCGCCAGCAGCATCAGCCCCAGGCCAATCAGCACCCGGCCCACGCGGCCCACGGTGGTGTCTTTGCGCGAAATGAACAGCACCACGCCCACAAAAATGAACAGCGGCGACAGCCACGACAGGTCCATCGAGAACACCACTGCCATCACGCTGGTGCCCACGTCCGCCCCCAACATCACCGCCAGCGCCGCAGGCAGGCCCACCAGCCCCTGGCCCACAAACGACGACACGATGAGCGCCGTGGCCGTGCTGGACTGCACCACCGCCGTCACCCCGATGCCCGACAGCACCGCCGTGAACCGGCTGCTGACGCTGTGCGCAATCAACTGCCGCAAATTGGCCCCAAACACCCGCAGGATGCCGGTGCGCACCAAGTGGGTGCCCCAGATCAGCAGCGCCACGGCTGCCAACAAATTCAAAAGATGCTTCATGAAAAACCGTGTTTCTTCTTCTTGTGTCGACCCAAACAAGCATGCGCCATGCCATGCGCCGACGCAAGCGGCTAACTCTGGGTTAACGCTGGCGCCCGTGCAGGGAGGCGGGTTCATTCATTTTTGTGCCCGTAGGCGGCGGCAGGCGTGGCGGAGGCTGCGCGGCTTCCGGGATGAAGAGCACGCAGATAAAAAACTGCGGCACCCGGATCATTTGTCACAAAATTGACACATAAGCATACTCCTGATTCTGCCCAGCCGCGGGGATGCCCATGTCGCTACTGGGTGCGCTCGGGCGTTTTGCCGCCGTTTGCCGCCGTTTGTCACCGTTTGCGCGGTGCTCCAAAAACAAACAGCCCGCACGGGGCGGGCTGTTGCAGGGAGCTGGGTGCCAACAAGCAGTGGCAGTCAGCGCTCGCGCCGCACGCGCAGCAGTTCGTCGAGGATCAGACACACCGCCCCCAGCGTGATCGCTGAGTCCGCCACGTTGAAGGCCGGAAAGTGCCAGCCGCTGACATGGAAATCCAGAAAATCCACCACGTAGCCGTGCATCAGCCGGTCCACCACGTTGCCGATGGCGCCACCCAGAATGCTGGCCAGCGAAAAGCAGAACAGCTTTTGCCCCGGATGGGCGCGCAGTTGCCACACGATAAAAATCGTGGCCACCGCACCAATGCCGGTGAACAGCCAGCGCTGCCAGCCGCCCGCGTCCGACAGGAACGAAAACGCCGCACCCGTGTTGTGCGCCCGCACGATGTTGAAGAAGCTCGTGATGAACGTGGAGTCGCCGAGCCGGTAGTGGTTGAGGATCAGGGACTTGGTGACCTGGTCGGCGATCAGGATGACCACCGCCCACGCCAGCCAGGGCCACATGCTGGCGCCCGAGCGCCCAAACGCGGAGGAGGACGAGCGCGCCATTTATGCAAACGCCCGTTGTTCGCCTGCGCCATGCAGGTTGCTGGTGCAGCGGCCACAAATGGTGGGGTGCGCGGCATCGTGGCCCACATCGCTGCGGTAGTGCCAGCAGCGCTCGCATTTGGTGGCCAAAGTTTGAGTAACTTTTGAGGCCAGCAGTCCAATATCAACGGAGCCGATTGACAGCCCACCCATCTGTCGTGGGGGGGAAGCTCCAGCGGCTGCAACTTCGCCGGCTTCGTAGGTGCGTACTACGGCGTTTGACACGATCAACACAAACTTAAGCTCATCATTGAGCGAAGCCAAGTCCTGGTATACCTGTTTGTCTGCCCAAAGACAGACCTCAGTTTGAAGCGAAGATCCAACTTTGCCGTCGGCGCGCAGCACTTCGATCTCCTTGTTCACCACGTCGCGGATCTCGCGCAGGCGCGACCACTTGGCCAGCAAGCCTTCGTCGGCCCCGGCGATGGAACCGTAGGTTTCCAGGAAGATCGAGTCGGATTTGCCGAACACCTTCCATGCCTCTTCGGCCGTGAACGACAGGAACGGTGCCATCCAGCGCAGCATGCCGTGGGTGATCTGGTACAGCGCGGTTTGGGCACTGCGGCGTGCCAGGCTCTTGGGCGCCGTGGTGTACAGGCGGTCTTTCAGCACATCCAGATAGAAACCTCCCAGGTCTTCCGAGCAGTACAGCTGCAGCTTGGCCACCACGGGGTGGAACTCGTACACCTTGTAGTGCGCAAGCACCTCCGCCTGGAACTCGGCCGCGCGTGTGAGCGCGTAGCGGTCGATCTCCAGCATCTGGTCGAACGGCACCGCATCGGTGGCCGGGTCGAAATCGCTCACGTTGGCCAGCAAAAAGCGCAGCGTGTTGCGGATGCGGCGGTAGGCGTCCACCACGCGCGCCAGGATCTTCTCGTCGCCCGCGATGTCGCCCGAGTAGTCGCTGGCGGCCACCCACAGGCGGATGATTTCGGCGCCCAGCTTCTTGTTGATCTCCTGCGGGTCGATGCCGTTGCCCAGCGACTTGCTCATCTTGCGGCCCTGGCTGTCCACGGTGAAGCCGTGGGTCAGCAGGCCTCGGTAGGGCGCGCGGCCTTCGAGCGCCGATGCCAAGAGCAGCGAGCTGTGGAACCAGCCGCGGTGCTGGTCGTGGCCTTCCAGGTACAGGTCGGCCTCGGGGCCGGTGTCGTGGTGCACGTTGGGGTGCGTGCCACGCAGCACATGGCTGAAGGTGGAACCCGAGTCGAACCACACTTCGAGGATGTCGGTGCTCTTGGTGTAGCAGGCCGCGTCCTCGGCGCCCAGGATCTCTTCAGGCGTCACGCGGCTCCAGGCCTCGATGCCGCCCTTCTCGACGATTGCGGCGGCCTGGTCCATGATTTCCATAGTGCGTGGGTGCAGCTCGCCCGAATCCTTGTGCAAAAAGAACGGGATGGGCACGCCCCAGCTGCGCTGGCGCGAGATGCACCAGTCGGGACGCCCGGCGATCATGTCGTGCAGGCGGGTCTTGCCGTTTTCGGGGTAGAAGCTGGTGTGTTCGATGGCGTCCAGAGCGATCTGGCGCAGCGTCTTGGCGGGCTTTTCGCCGGCCTTGGTGAACACGCCTTCGCCTTCGTCCATGCGGATGAACCACTGCGCGGCTGCGCGGTAGATCACCGGCGTCTTGTGGCGCCAGCAGTGTGGGTAGCTGTGGGTGATGTCCTTGGTGGTCATCAGGCGGCCCGCGTTGCGCAGCGCCTCGATGAC
Source organism: Acidovorax sp. (assembly GCF_046291265.1). Classification (GTDB taxonomy): domain Bacteria; phylum Pseudomonadota; class Gammaproteobacteria; order Burkholderiales; family Burkholderiaceae_C; genus Acidovorax. The sequence goes on from NZ_JBKBTV010000005.1 coordinate 110,911, forward strand.
GACGGGGATGGCCTTCCAGATGTGCTGGCCGCCGAACAGGGGGAAGTCGGCCGCGTAGGTGCCGTTGCCCTGCACGGGGTTCAGGATGTCGTCCAGCGCCAGGCCGTGGGACACGCAGGAGTTGAAATCCTCCAGCCCGTAGGCGGGCGACGAGTGCACGATCCCGGTGCCATCGTCGGCCGTGGCGTAGTCGGCCAGGTAGACGGGGGACAGGCGTTGGTAGCCAAAGCTTCCATCTTCACTCGCTACGTCGTACAGCGGGTGTTCAAACTCCAGGCCGCCCAGGTTTTTGCCCAGCGTGGTGGCGATCACGCTGCCTGCCAGGCCATAGCGCTCCAGGCAAGAAGCGACCAGTGGCTCGGCCACGAGCAGGATGCGCTCGCCCGCATCGACCAGTGCGTAGGTGATTTCGGGGTTCAGGTTCAGCGCCTGATTGGCGGGGATGGTCCAGGCGGTGGTGGTCCAGATGACCACGAAGGTTTCTTTGGTCAGCGCGGGCAGGCCAAAGGCGGCTGCCAGCTGGGCCTGGTCGTGGGATTTGAACGCCACGTCCAGCGTCGTGCTGCCTTTGTCCTGGTACTCGATCTCAAACTCGGCCAGTGATGATCCGCAGTCAAAACACCAGTAGACCGGCTTGAGGCCCCGGTACACAAAACCGCGCTCGATCACGCGCTTGAACGCACGGATCTCGCCCGCCTCGTTGGCCGGGTTCATGGTCTTGTACGGGTTGTCCCATTCGCCCAGCACACCGAGGCGCTGGAAGTCGCCCATTTGCTGTGCGATCTGTTCGGTGGCAAACGCGCGGCTTTTGGCCTGCATGTCGTCGCGCGACAGTTTGCGGCCGTGTTTCTTTTCAATGGCGTTCTCGATCGGCAGGCCGTGGCAGTCCCAGCCGGGCACGTACAGCGCGTCAAAGCCTTCGAGCTGGCGCGCCTTGGTGATCATGTCCTTCAGGATCTTGTTGACCGCATGGCCCATGTGGATCTGGCCGTTTGCGTACGGTGGGCCATCGTGCAGGATGAACTTGGGGGCACCCCGGCGTGCGTCGCGCAGCCGTTTGTAGATGCCTTTGTCGTCCCACTCCTTGACCCAGCCCGGCTCGCGCTTGGGCAGGTCGCCACGCATGGGGAAAGGGGTGTCGGGCAGGTTCAGCGTGCTGCGGTAGTCCGTGGCAGGGGGCGCTGCGGAGGCTGTGGTGGGGGTGCTGGCGTTGTCGTCGGACATGAGGGAGCCTTAAAAACAGGGCATTCCGGGGCAAGGCCCAGAGCAAGAGCGGGGTGGGAGCGCGAAGGATGACGGGCCCGCCAGGCGGGCGCTGCGAAAAGCAGCCCCCCTCAAATTCGGTCGCGGGTGGTCTGGCGCCGGGTTTCTGTGTGGTTGGGTGCCTGGGCCGAAGCAAAGTAGGCACGCGCGTCGGCGCAGTCTTTGGCAATGCCCACCGTCAGGGCATCCAGACCGTCGTATTTCAGCTCGTCGTGCAGTTTGTGCAGTAGTTCCACGCGCACGATTTTACCGTACGCCCCTTCGGGCCCCAGATCGGCAGGCCACTGCAGGCAATGGGTCTCCAGCAGCACGCGGCCGCCGTTGACGTCATTCGGGTCCAGCGAGGGGCGCACGCCCAGGTTGGCCACGCCTGGCAGCGGGGTGTCAGAGAGACCATGCACCAGCACCGCAAAGATGCCGCTGGCGGCGGGCTTCCAGTGCGCAAAACGCAGGTTCAGGGTGCGAAAGCCGTTGCCTGCACCGGCTGCGGTGGCACCCAGTTCGCGTCCCAGTTTGCGGCCATGGACGACGTGACCGCTGATGGTGTAGGGCCGTCCCAGCAGTCGCGCTGCGGCTTCCATGTCGCCTGCCGCCAGGGCCTGGCGCACGGCAGAACTGGAAACCCTGAGGCCGTGTACCTCATAGCTGTTCATGCGCGCGACATCAAAGCCTTTGGCCTGCCCCGCCGCGTCCAGCATGGCGTAGTCGCCCGCGCGCTGGCGGCCAAAGCGGAAGTCGTCGCCCACCAGTACGTACTTTGTGCCTAGCCCCTTCAACAGCACCTCGTCGATGAACGCTTCAGGCGACTGCGCAGCCAGCTTGGCGTCAAACGGTAGCACCACGGTCTGCTGCACGCCGCAGCGCGCCAGTTCGGTCAGCTTGTCGCGCAGCGTGCCGATGCGTGCGGGCGCGAGGTCGGGTTTGTGGTGCGCGCCTGCAAAGTAGTCGCGCGGATGGGGCTCAAACGTGAGCACACAGCTTTCCACGCCCCGGTGAGCCGCCTCGCTGTTCAGCAAAGCCAGCATGGCCTGGTGCCCCCGGTGCACGCCGTCGAAGTTGCCGATGGTCAGCGCGCAGGCGCCAGCGATGCCGGGGTGGTGGAATCCGCGAAAGATCTTCATCGGTTTGTTATCTTTTTGATAGCAGCATGCGCAGGTACATCAAGCGCAAGACGCCAATTTGTCATGAAAACGGAGTATATTGTGACCCACGGACTGCCCAGCGCAGGGCAGTCCGCGAGACATCTGCGTTCCGAATCCTTGTGTACTTTTTGTTCCAGGAGGCGTGTTTTGAAGGTCTTGAAGCTGTCGGCCCAAGGGCTGCCCCAATCGTGGATTTCGCTCGAACAAGCGGTCATTCATTACGCCGCGGGTGAGGTGCGCTGGGAATCCGGCGGCCACATTGCCCGGTTCCGTGGCGGGCACAACGCCATCACGGGCGAGCAGTCGGTCATCTCCATCAACAGCATCATCGGCACCAAGGGCGTGCCCAGCATCAACCCGTTTGAGCTGAAACCCAGCCTCACCAACAGCAAACTCTTTGCGCGCGACCGCAATGTGTGCGCCTACTGCGGCGGCCATTTTCACGAAGAAGACCTGACGCGCGAACACATCGTGCCGTTTGCGCGCAACGGCCAGGACCACTGGATGAACGTGGTCACCGCCTGCCGCCCCTGCAACCACCGCAAGGGCCCCCGCACACCAGAGCAGGCGCACATGCCGCTGCTCTACACCCCGTATGTGCCCAGCCTGTGGGAAGACTTTATTTTGCGCAACCGGCGGATATTGGCCGACCAGATGGACTTTTTGATGGCCCACGTGCCCAAGTCGTCGCGCTTAGTGGCGTGAGGGGGAAAGCCGCCGTGCTGGGCGTCTCGACAGGGCTCCTCGCCAAGGAGCGCCTTTCGGCCCGACAACGCACGGAGGGCTCAGTGAGAGAGCCGCCCCGGGGGGTTGCGTGATTGATTACGCAGGCTTGTGTGCGTTAACCACAAAACCATGCACCGGCAGGTTGTTTTCGTGGCGCAGCACGGTTTCTTCAACGTCCACCGAGTCAAAACCGGCAGCCTTGCACAGCGCTTCGATGTGGCTGCGTTTGTGTGCGTAGCGCCCGGCGGGCAGAAGCACCAGATCTGGCCCTGCTTCGCTGGCAGTCTCACAGGAGAAGATCAGCATCCCGTCCGCTGCAAGAACGCGGTACGCGTTGGGCACGGCATCGGTCAGATCGCCTGCGTAGATGAACACGTCCAGCGCAGCGATCACCTGATAGAGCCCATCGGGCGTTTCACGCAGGGCGTCGTGCAGGTTGACCGTGTGGAAGCGGTCGTACACGTTGTGGCGGGCAGCCTGCTCGACCATCTTCATGGACAGATCGACACCGATCAGCGCGCCATCCAGGCGACCCAGGCACACCCCCAGCAGTCCGGTGCCACAACCGAGGTCCAGCACATTGAGCTTCTTGTCGGGATGGCGGGCAATGATTTTGTCCGCGACCTGCTTGGGCAGCTGGTACTTCAGGCTGCGCACCATGTGCATGTCGTAGAACTCGGCCATTCCGTCGAACAACGGGCGCATCAGTTCGGCGGGCTGCTGTGCAGGCGTTTCGCCGCGCGCAAGCTGTGCGTAGTATTGGTAGACCGCATCGTCGGGCGCCAGCTGCAGCAGGGCAGTGGTGTCCTTTTCGGCATCGGTGGGTTTGCCCGCGGCAATGCACGCCTGGACACGACCCACCAGCGACTGGGAATCGGTCGGATTTTCTTCGATCAGCGCGGCCCACAGTGCCAGCGACCCTTCATGCTGGCCCAGCTCGCTCAGATCGCGTGCCAACAGGCGCCGCAGCATCACATCGCCAGGCACCAGCTGCAGGCCACGGCGCAGATGACGGATGGCCATTTCAGAGTGTCCTGCGCGGTGGGCGATATCCACCACACCGGCCAATACTTGCAGGTTCTGGGGCTCGATCAAAGCCACTTTTTCAGCGGTTTCGACGGCTTCCTTGAACTGGTTCTGCCGGGCCAGCAGCAAGGCCAGCTCCAGCAAACCCGGGCCCCAGTCTGGAGCCAGCGAGACGGATTTGCGCAGGGCTTCAAAAGCTCCCTTCACATTGCCCGCCTTTTCTGCCAACAGTCCACCCAGCATGAAAACGCGCGGGTCCTGGGGCCACTGGGCATTGGCTTTGTTGAGCGTGAGGGCGGCGTTTTTGAGGTCGCCCTTGGCGATCTGTTCACGGGCCTTGGTCAGGTGCTTGAGGTTGGGGTCGGTCGCTGTAGCGCTCATAAGTGCTGGATGGTTGCAAGCAAATGGACCGCTGCGCGGTCTGCTTGGCTCAATGAGCCAGATGCTGTAAAGATAGAGCAGGAGATTATCCAGGATTCGCAGAGGTGCCCCCCGGGCCCCAGACCGCACACCTCCGTTCGTGTATCTCTATGGACGAACGGCCCGGTTGAAGCAGGCTCTCGTCAGAGCCTGCATGTCGCTGCAACAAGGTGCGGAACGGGCGATTTCTTTTCAAATTCCACCGCTGGCGCTCAGCCGCTGAGGCGCCAAGGTCAGCGTGAAGCATGCACCGTGGTCTGGCTGGGATTCCACAGTGATATCGCCCCCATGCAACCGAGCCACCCGGCGGCTGACCCAAAGGCCCAACCCGAAGCCCTTGCTTTGATCGGTGCGGTCACCCTGCTCAAACTGCTGAAAGATCCGGCTCATTACTTCCAGTGACATGCCCGATCCTTCGTCCGCAACGGATATTTCCAGCATGCCCGCATCGTTCTTGTGCGCTGCGATGAATATTTCGCCAGCGGACGCATATTTCACAGCGTTGTCCACCAGGTTCGACAGCGCAATCCGCACCAGTGTCTGGTCGCAGACCCACTCCTCAGGGGCTGACTCCGAGAAGAGATGCAGCTGGTGGCGGGGAGACCAATGCACCAGCTGCGCGGCATGTTCCAGCAGTGCCGCCACGTTGGCGGGTGCTGCGTGCAGCGTGAACCCCGCTGAGTCGAGGCGCTCACTGATGAGGCAGCTGTCCACCAAGGAGGTCAGCCGTCGGCAGGCCCTTCGGATTTGTTTGGCGCGGTCTGTCTGTGTGGCCAGGTCTGGGGACGGGAAACTCTGCTGTTCGGCTGCCGCGCTGTCGACAACTGCCAAAGGGGTGCGGAATTCGTGGCTGATCATGTGGAAGAACTGCCGCTGTTCGTGGCGCAGGTCTCGTTCGCTGTCCAGCGCCCGCTTCAGCCACGTCTGGGCCAGCGATAGCTCCTGCGTGCGCTGTTCGATTCTTCCTTCCAGCGCATGCTCTGATTGCGCCAGACGCTCTATCGCCTTGTCCTTGGAAACTTCTGACTGGCGGTAGCGCAACACCAGGCCAACGAACACGGCACTGGCAATCAGACTGGTGAAGATGAGGATTTGAAACTGCCAAATGCTGGTGACATCGAGATTCCAGTGTGCCAAACCGGTCATGACGGCAGTGGTCGGTATGCCGCCCACCAGGTGGGCTCCGTAGGCCGTCAGCAACAGCGCATGTTGAGCGCGGCGTTGGCGCAGGCGCAGAGCATTCACACAAAGGGCGACTGCAATGATGTCGCTGCCGACCAGCGATACCAGATTGACCCATGCCACCGACGCGTAGAACCCCAGAGGCACGCTCGCAACGCCCAGAAGGTTAACAGTGACCAGCGCAAGCAGAATGCGGTCTAAACGGCGGTAGGGCGTATTGCGTGTCAGCTGTTCCCGTATTTGCCAGGCCAGGGTGGCAGCCAAGCCAAACGCTCCGATGCCCACCGCATGGCTTGCCCAGACCGTCCACGATTCCGTAGCCCACAAGCTGGCATAACCACGCACATTGAACACATGCAGTGCGCTGACCGTGCCCAGCACCGCCAGTGCATAGAAGTTCTGGGTGCGGAATATCCCGGCAGCGGCCCATATCGCCAGCAGCAATGCCGTCATCGCACCGAAGTACAGCCCCATTGTTCTCTCGGTGGCTGCAAGCTGGGCGCCCAGTGCTTGGGCGTTCGAAAAAATCTCGCCCCTGAATTGCATTGCACTGGTCGTCTGGATGCGGACGAGGGCCAGCTTGCCCGGTTCCAGGCGAAACAGATGCTGCCGCACCGGGGCTTTGTCGTGAGCGGGAACGTAGTCTCCGCTTCGCTGCGCCAGCCACGCCCCACTCATTTCGTCACGCTGGTACAGCGTGACCGCGTCGAGATAAGTGGGCTCACCCAGCAGCCAGGCTGGGCCTCCGTCGGAGGCTGTCCGAGGCACGGTGAACCTGAGCCACACCACCTGTTGGAGATAGCCCGCATTCAGGGCATGGCGCATGTTCTGCCAGGCGGCGGTGGGGGCTGTGGCTGCCATCACCTCGTCTGGTGTCCATTGCCCGGCAGGATCATCCAGCCTTTGCGTGGCAACGTCCCAGCCCAGCATCTGCGAAGCGGCGGTGGGTCGTGCGGTGGGTTCAGCGGAGGCCATCTGAGCAAGCAGCGCAATGCACAGCAGCAACAGGTATCGCAGCGCGAGCATGCACCGGCGGCCTGCCTGTAACGTGAGTATTCGTGAGTGTTCGTGCATGGCTGGCTCGTTGGGGCACTGAGAGAATAGTCGGTATCGAAATGTTTCTCCTGCCGTTTCCGCCCTCTAATTTTCATGTCTCCTGAATTCATCATCTCCGTAGTGGAAGACGACGAAGACATTCGCGGCAATGTGTGTCGATATCTTGAATGTTCCGGTTTCAAGGCGTGGGGCGCCGACTCTGCGGAGGAGTTCTACGTCCGATTGCTGCGGGATCGCGCCGATCTGGTGGTGGTGGACATAGGCCTGCCCGGAGAAGACGGGTTGAGTCTGGTGACCCGGCTGGCCGCACAGGGCGTCCCTACGGTGCTCATGACCGCAAGAGCAGATCTGGACAGCCGCATTGCGGGCCTGGACGCAGGGGCGCTGCAGTATTTCGTCAAGCCCGTCGACATGCAGGAGTTGACGGCAGGCATCCGCTCACAACTTCGCCACATCGCGCCACGTGCGGCGCAGGGTGACGCACTGGCGCCTTGGCGGCTGGATCAGGCTGCGTCCCGGCTTGTTGCCCCCAATCAACGGTTTGTCGATCTCACCAGCCGTGAACTGGAGTTGCTGGGCTGCCTCATGGTTACCCCAGGAGTAATGGTCACCAAGCAGGTACTGACTGAAGCCGTGGGCGCCGACGAGGCGGAAGACGGTTTTCATCGCATCGAGTCGCAGCTGACCCGGCTGCGCCGCAAAACCCTGGAAACCACAGGCACCGCTTTGCCGGTGCGTGCGGTGTTTGGCAAAGGGCTTGTATTCGTCACTTGACCTGATGCCTGCGTGGGCGCCCATCGGCAGTTCCGATGCGGTGCGCTCCGTTGAACCTACCTCAACTGAATGCTGAACCAGCGACCTCGTGGTCGCGGGTAGGGGTGTGCTTTGCCTGTGTGCCAGGTAGCGGCGCGTAGTGGTGCTGTGTGTGCTGTAAGCGCCGCAACCGCGAGGTTGTTGGCTGTGAATCTACTAAGAGGGGGAATGTGTTGAAAACGATCAATATACGGAAGGTGATGCAGGGCTTGGCCCGGCAATGCCAGCGCGGCTTATGTGTCATGGCAGTCGGGGGATCTCTTCTGGGGTCACCGCTGGCGCATGCAGGATTTGCCAACGGCGGATTTGAAGACAACAACACCATGCCCCCGACCGGCTGGACGCATCGCACCTACACCCGAAGCGCCGTGCTTCCTGTGTCTCCCCCCGTGCCCGATCCCACCACCGGCATTACGCTGGGGCAGTTGGGGCTGAGCGGTGCAGCGATTGGCAATGGCGCCAGTGCCATCGTCACCACCCCCGTTTTTAATGTGCCGTCCACCAACCCGGGCACGCTGACGGCCCCGCGCTGGGGCAACAATGCTTTCAAGCTCAACGATCAGGGATCGCGCCGGGCATCCTCCATCGAGCAAACGGCCACGATGACGGTAGCTGATGTGGACCCGGTGGATAACAAGGTTCACATCCGCTTTGGTATGGCACCGGTTCTGGTGGATGGGGGACATGGCCCCACGGAACAGCCCTACTTCTACGTGGAGGTGCGCAACATCACCAAGAACAAGGTGATGTTTCACACGTACAACTACGCCAACCAGTCCGGCGTACCTTGGCAGACGCAGTCGGTGGGCAGCTACAAATACACGGATTGGCAGGGCTTTGACATTGCACCGGGCAATGGCCAGTTGGACGTGGGCGATCAGGTCATTCTCATCATCTACGCCTCCAACTGTGAGCCAAGTGCTGCACAGCACGAAGCACGTGTCTACATGGACGCTGTGGGTGCCTTCATGCCGGGTTTGGCCATTACAGCGACCGGACCATCTACCGCCAAGCCAAGTGAACAGATCACCTATACCTACAACTACGCCAACAACAGTGGCGTGATTGCGCTGGGGTCCAAAGTGCGAGTGGCTGCACCGAAGACAGAAGACGGCCTGTTCACCACGTTCGTGCCGGGCTCCTGGCCAGCATCCTGCACGGGGCCGCACACCGGCGTCTCGCCGCGGTCAGACTATCTGGAGTGTGAGGTGGGCAGCAGCGGCCTGCTCAACGATGGCCAGAGCGGAAGCTTCAACGTTTCGTTTACCGTGCCAGCGGGCGCGGCTACGTCGGGCGCCAATGCAGTCATCAACAACGGTGACTACGACGTGCGTTCTGACACGGCCAGCCCGTTCATCGGCCCGCTGATCAAGACGAACATCGTGCCCGCGGTCACTCCAACCACAGACTTGGGTGTGACCGTGGCCAATGGTGGCCAGTCCTCTTATGCACCTGCTGACACTCCGGTCTACACGGTGACGGTAACCAACCACAGCAGCTCGGGCGTCACAGGCGCCAACGTCAACCAGACGCTGACCGGTGTGACCGGCGGCAACTGGACTTGCGCTGTGCCTGTCGGCAGCACCGCCAGTTGTGGCGCCACCAACAGTGGTGTCGGCCCCATCGCCACCAACACGGCCGATCTGCCCCCCGGTCAGAGCCTCGTCTACACGTACACGGGCGGCACGCTCACTGGCGCAGGTACCCCTGCCAATACGGTCGTGACGGCGACGCCTCCAGCAGGTACGCAGGACACCCAGTCCGCCAACAACACGACTGGCATGAACACCTCCGTGGGCACGCTGCGCAACGTAACAGCCAACACCACCGGCGCCGGTACGGGGCACATCCTGGCGGTGCCCAGCGGCTTGGCCTGCGGTAACGCGGGCGCCGCGTGTGGCGCGGCGGGCACGACGCAGTCGGTGGCGCAGGGCGATGAGGTGCGTCTGACGCCCGTGGCCCAGGCAGGCTCGGTCTTCAAGGGTTGGACCGGTTGCACCACCCTCAGCGGCAATGTGTGCGTGATCACCGTGGGCGGCGCAGACGTGACGGCCACGGCCGAATTCGCTCGCGCCCACATCGTGACGCCCACGCTGCTGCCCGGTGGCACCATGACATCGTCCGCACCCCGGCAGGTGGAAGAAGGCACTTCGACGGTCTTCGACATCACCCCCAATGCGGGCAAGACGACCTACGTTCTGCCCCCGGCTTCGGGTACGGCGTGTACGGGCGTGCTGAACACGGGCGTTTCTCCCAACACGTACACCGTCAACCCGGTCAATGCCAACTGCGGTTTCACCGTGGCGTTCTCCTTTGAAGAGACCTCGTCGGTGGTGGGCGGCAATGGCACCATCAGCCCATTGGGCGTAACGGGTCCGCTGGTCCCTGGGGCGAACAACACGGTCTATACCCTGACACCGAGCGCTGGCTACTCGGCCGTGGTGGGTGGCACCTGCAAGGGCACCCAGGACATCGCTGCCAACACCTACACGGTGACCAACGAGACCGCCGACTGCACGGTGATCGCATCGTTCACCAACGATCCGGTGACGGTGACATCGTCCGTTTCGGGCGGCAACGGCAGCATCGACACCACGGGCACCATCAACCTGGCACGTGGCGGATCGCGCACCTACAACTTCACGCCAGCGGCAGGTTTTTATCCCCTGGTGACGGGCAACTGCCCGGGAACGGTGGTGGGCAATGCCTATACCGTGTCCCCGGTCAACGCCAACTGTGCTTTCAGCGTGTCGTTCACCAATCAGGCCGTGAACATCACCTCTTCGGTGACCAGCGGCACCGGCACCATCACCCCCATTGGCACCACGACCGTGGCACGGGGCGGTGGCCAGACCTTCACCGCTACGCCTGGCGGCGGCAGCGTGCCCGTGTTCGGTGGCACCTGTACTGGTTTGCGCAATGGCAACCAGTTCACGGTCAGCAACGCGCTGGCGGACTGCGGCGTGCAAGTGAAGTTCGTCGCTGCTGCCAACGCCATCACGGTGACGGCGACGGTGCCGGGCGGCAACGGCACGGTGACCACACCCGGCCAGAACGCTGCCGGTGAAACCGTATTGGCGATAGGCGATACACGGGTCTGGACCCTCACGCCCACCACGGTGGGCTCGGTTCCCCGGGTGGTGGCAGGGTCCACCTGCACGGGCACTTTGAGCGCCACGGCGCCCTACACCTACACGGTGACCAATGCGACGGCGGCATGTGCGGTGGCCTTTGCGTTTGCTGGCGCGGGGGCCGGGCAAGTGGCTTCCATCCCCACGCTGAGCGAGTGGGGCCTGATCATCCTGTCGGCCTTGATGGGCCTGGGCATGATCGGCATGCGTCGTCGTCAGATGATTTGAGTGGGCTGACAAGTCCAACACCAGGGCCTTTGTGCTCTGGCCCAGAAACCAGTGATGCCGATGGCATCGCTGGTTTTTTTAATAAAATTGGCCTCTAGCGCTTATCCTTAAAGCGCTAGCAGCTATCATTTTTGAAGTAAATGTTGGGGGAAGCATGCAGTACAGAAATAGCGTCCTTGCGCTGTGCGTCGCGTTGACGGCAGCACACAGTGCCGCGCACGAGTCAGCCCCCATCGCCGGACAGTCGGCCAAGGCGCAACCGGCCGCAAAAAAATCTTCACTGCCTGCACGCAAAAGCGGCTTGTGGGAGGTCACGGTGCGCAGCGACGATCTGGTCTTGAAGCGGGCGGGGCAGGCGCCACAACGACCGCTGACGGTACGGCAATGCACCAGCGCCGAGGCGGAGCCGGTGATGCTGACTTCCATCATGCCCGGCCAGGACGACTGCCATGATCTCAAGGTCGAGCGGCGCCCCAAGGGGGCGGGCTACAGCATCACCACCGTGTGTTATGTCCACGAGAACCGCTTGAACGCGCAAATGGAACTACTGGGCGATCTGCAGTCCGCCTACAGCGGCACCTACAAAGTCACCTACCCCAAGACACCCTTGCACAACACGGGCCGCATGGTGTTTGAGGGCCGTTGGCTGGGAGCATGCTCAGCAAGCCAGAAGCCGGGCGACATGGTCTTGCCCAACGGCGTGACAGTGAACGTGGTGGACGACCGCAAGCGCGCTGAACATCATGGACATAGCCATGAAGGACACAAGCACTGACCGAGGGATGGTGGCTGCGCCTTTGCAGCCGCCGCGTCGCGAGGCCACGGCCCCGACCGACGCAACGTAGCAAGTACCTGTCTACTGGCTGATCTCCAGCATCACCACCCGCCCTTGTGCCGCAGGCCAGGTCTGGCCGGTGACGCGTTCGCCGTTGAACTCTGCCGCAATGGGGCGCACGCCGCCGGTGGGCTTGATCTTGGCGCTGGCAGCGCCTGCACCTTCTGGCACGCCAACAGGCGCCGCACCATCCAGCAGCATCTTGTCGCGCGCTGGGTCCAGGTAGCCACGCGGGCGGGTCAGTGTCACGATGGACTCGGCAGTCTTGTCGGCATCCGCAATGCGCTCTGCGCGCAGGTGGATGAGGTTGCTGCTGCGTGGAAAGCCGCTGCGGTAGATATGGGTGGTGGCGTAGCCCGGTGCGGTGATCACGAACTCGGTGGGGGACCCGGTGGCGACGGCCAGTGGCCCCCATTGGCCATCTGCTCCCACGGTTTTGCGCAGCAAGGCATTGCCTGTGCGGGCGCCCGTGGTGGGGTCGGTGGCATACACCTCCAGCTGCGCGCCCGGCAGCGGCAGGTTGTTGCTGAAGCTGCCCGTCTTGGCGTCTGTGGGGTCTACGCCTAAGCCGGTGATTTTGCCGTTCAGCACCACTTGTTTTTCTGCCGCGATGGTGGTGGCCTGCGGTGCCTTGCCGGTGATGAAGCGGTAGGTGGTCTCGAACGCTGCGGGTGAGTAGGAGGTTTCGCGGTGGTCGATGCGCGGAATCACCACATTGACGGCACCTTTGAGTTCGGGCCCGGCAGCCGTCACGTTGGTGGGCTTGCCTTTCTGGCCGATCCACAGGCCATCGGGCTGCGCAAACTTGTCGTTGTTGTCCGATCGAACGGTCATCCATTTGACGGGGCCGCTCACTTCGTCGCCTGCGGCGTTCTTGGGGGCGTTCAGCGCCGTGAGGAACGGGCCGGTGCCCGAGAACTCGTTGCCTTCGCGGAAACCGGGAATCGCCCACACGCCGTGATTGGGCGTGCCACCCAGAATGGCATGGCTCACCGTCTTGTCACCGCCGCCGTTGTAGATGTAGTTGCGGATGGCATTGCCCCCGCGTGAGTTGCCCACCAGCACCACCTGGCTCGCGCCCGTGGCCTTGAGCACCTTGTCCACCTCGGCCTTCAGGTACGCCATGTGCTCTGCCGCCGACGTGCGGCCCGGTTGGGGCTTGGCATCGTCGTCGCGTGAGAGCGGGTAGGGCACGTCGATGGCGTGCAGGCGCTCGCGGGGCCAGCCGTTCGATTCGAAGCGCCACACGGTGGTCTGCCACAGCGCGGCGGTGTCGCCGTTGCCATGCACAAAGACGATGGGCGGGGCCTCGGCCAAGCTGGGGCTGCGGGTGGCGCAGCCAGCCAGGGTCAAGGAGGCTGCTGCAGCGGTTGCCAGCAGGAAGGAGCGGCGTTGCAGCCAGAACGTGTTGTTCATGAGGGTGTCTCCGAAAAGAAAAAATGCCCGTGGACCGGTGAATCCACGAGCATGGCACGCAAGAGTTACATGGCTGCGTCAGGCAAACACGCCCGCAGTGTCCTGCATGCGGTTCGACACTTCACCCAGGTGGTGCAGCGTGTCGCCAAAGGTCACTTCCAGTTGCGTGAGCTTCTTGAAATAGTGGCTCACGATGTACTCGTCGGTCACGCCGATGCCGCCATGCAATTGCACGGCCTGCTGGCCCACAAAGCGCATCGACTGGCCCAGCTGCACCTTGGCGCGGGCCATGGCGGCGCGGCGTTCGGCAGCGGGGGCGCCCAGCTTGAGGCTGGCGTAGTAGCTCATCGAGCGGGCCAACTCCAGCTGCATCTTCATGTCGGCCACGCGGTGGCGCAGGGCCTGGAAGCTGGCGATGAACACGCCAAACTGCTTGCGCTGGTTCATGTATTCGACCGTGATGGCCACAGTCTTGTCCATCACACCCACGGCTTCGGCGCAGGTGGCGGCGATACCGGTGTCCACCGCCAGTTCCAGCGCGGCCAGGCCGTCGGTGGTGAGGAGCGTGGCGGGGGCGTTGGTGAACTTCAGCTCGGCGGCGCGGCTGCCGTCCTGCGTGACGTAGCCCTGCGTTGTCACGCCCGTGGCGGTGCGTTCCACTAGGAAGAGGGCGATTTGGCCGTCGAGCTGCGCAGGCACGATGAACGCATCGGCCTTGTCACCGGCAGCCACTACGCTTTTGATAGCTGTTACCGTATGACCCGATTGCGCCGGGGCCGCTTTTGCCTCGCAAACGTCCAGGCGGTAGCGTGCCTTGCGCTCCTGCTGGGCCAGCACCACCAGGGCTTCGCCACTGGCGACCCGGGGCAGCCAGGCCGATTGCACGTCGGCCGGTGCGTAGTGGGTCAGCACGCTGCTGGCCATGAAGGCCTGGGCGATGGGTTCCAGCACCATGCCACGGCCCAATTCCTCGGCCACCACCATGGCGTCGATGGCGCCCTGGCCCATGCCGTCGTGCGCTTCGGGCACGGTCAGAGCGGTCAGGCCCAGCTCGGCCAGTTCGTTCCACGCGGCGCGGTCAAAACCACCGGCGGCCACGGCGGTGCGGCGGCGCTCGAACGTGTAGCCCTTGTCCACCCACTTGCGCACAGCGTCGCGCAGTTGTTCCTGGTCGTCAGAAAAATCGAAATCCATGTTCTTGTCTCCTTAGCCGAGGACCGTCTGGGCCACGATATTGCGCTGCACTTCGTTCGACCCACCGTAAATGGTGGTCTTGCGCAGGTTGAAGTAAGTGGACGCCAGTGGCGCGTTGGCTGTGACGCCGCCGGGGAAGTCGCCCTGCCAGCCCGCCTCCATGGCCTCTTCGATGAAGGGCATGGCAAAGGGGCCAGCGGCCAGCATCATCAGCTCGGCGTAACGCTGCTGGATCTCGCTGCCCTTGATCTTGAGCAGGCCCGCGATGTCGAGCGAGTTCTTGCCTGTTTTCTCGGCGGACAGCACGCGCAGCACCATCATTTCGAGGGCCACGATGTCCACTTCGAGCAGCGCAATCTGATCCCGGAAGCGCAGGTCGTCCCACATGCCTTCGGCTTTGGCGATGCGCTTCAAACGCTCCAGCTCGCGCTTGCTGCGGTTCACGTCGGCGATGTTGGTGCGCTCGTGGCTCAGCAGGTGCTTGGCGTAGGTCCAGCCCTTGTTCTCTTCGCCGATCAGGTTCTCGGCAGGCACTTCGACGTTGTCGAAGAAAACTTCGTTGACCTCGCACTCACCGTCGAGCAGCTTGATGGGGCGCACGGTCACGCCGGGCGACTTCATGTCGAGCAGCAGGAAGGAGATGCCGGTCTGCGGCTTGCCCTCGGTGCTGGTGCGCACGAGATTGAACATCCAGTCGCCGTACTGGCCCAGCGTCGTCCAGGTCTTTTGGCCGTTGACGATGTACTTGTCGCCCACGCGCTCGGCGCGGGTCTTGACCGAGGCCAGGTCCGAGCCCGAGCCGGGTTCGCTGTAGCCCTGGCTCCACCACACCTCACCGCTGGCGATGCCGGGCAGGAAGCGCTTTTGTTGCTCGGCATTGCCAAACGCCATGATCACCGGGGCCACCATCACGGGGCCGAACGGGATGATGCGCGGTGCGCCAGCCAGCGCGCATTCTTCTTCGAACAGGTGCTTTTGCACGGCGGTCCAGCCGGGGCCGCCAAATTCTTTGGCCCAGCCAAAACCGAGCCAGCCTTTTTTGCCCAGAATCTTGGCCCAGCCCTGCATGTCTGCACGGGTCAGGCGCAGGGCGTTGTGCACTTTGTGCGAGATTTCCTGGGGCAGATTGGCGTGAACCCAGGCGCGAACTTCTTCGCGGAAGGCCTGCTCTTCGGGGGTGAATGCGAGATCCATGCGGTTTGTCTCCAAGTGATCCCGCATTTGTAGCACGGTCGTTCGTTTTATTCCTGTCCGGGTGGCGACATGGGGTCGGTGTTGGGGGAGATTCCCAGTTCGGAGCAAAGCCGCTGCACGGTGGCTCGGAGGCTGGCCACGTCCGCTTCCAGCGCATCCACACGGGCCTGCAGTGCGACCAAAGCACCGCTGCCGCCCCCACCGTGGCTTGCGGCGGGCGTGCCGACGCTGGTGTCCACCGGGCCACACATCAGGTGCGCCCAGCGCTGCTCGCGCGCCCCGGGTGCGCGGGGCAACTGCACGACCAGCGGGCCGCCTTTTTCAGCGCTGCGCTCCTGCAGTTCGTCCAGAAAGCCTTCGACCGATGAAATATCGGCAAACCGGTACCAGCGCTCGGAATTGATGCGCAGCTCGCCCGCGGTTTGTGGGCCGCGCAAGATCAGCAGGCCGAGCAAAACAGCCGATTGCTCCGGTACACCCACGCCACGCTGAAAGTTGTGCTCCCAGCGTGTGGTGCGGTTGCCGCTGCTCTCAAACGCCAGGGTCAGCAGCTTGAGCGAATCCAGTGCCTCCTGCGCCTCGGCGTCGCTGAGGTTCATCACCGGGTCGCGGCTGGTTTTCTGGTTGCAGCCGGTGAGCAGGCCGTTGAGCGACATCGGGTAGCTGTCGGGCACGGTGCGGGCCTTCTCCATCAGCGTGGCGAGCACGCGGGCTTCGTGGGGGGTGAGGGGGCGGGTGGCTGGATCGAAGGGCATGGCTGGGATAATCCGGTGCAAATATGAAGAACATCGTCATTCTGATCTCTGGCGGCGGCTCGAACATGGCCACCATCGTCCGCACCGCACAACAGGAGCACTGGGAGCACCGCTACGGCGCTCGCGTGGCCGCCGTGATCAGCAACAAACCGGATGCCGCTGGGCTGGTGTTTGCTCGGGAGCAGGGCGTTGCCGCCGAGGCGCTGGACCACAAGGCCTTCGCCAGTCGCGAGACCTTTGATGCCGAGCTGGCAGCCACCATCGACCGCCACCAGCCCGCACTGGTGGTGCTGGCCGGGTTCATGCGCATTCTGACGCCCGGGTTTGTGGCGCATTACGCCGGGCGGCTTATTAACATCCATCCCTCGCTGCTGCCCGCGTTCACGGGGCTGCACACGCACCAGCGCGCCATTGATGCGGGCTGCAAGTTTGCGGGAGTGACGGTGCACCAGGTGACGGCCGAGCTGGACGTGGGCCCTATCCTGGACCAGGCGGTGGTGCCGGTGTTGCCCGGTGACACGGCAGACACTTTGGCCGCCCGCGTGCTTACACAGGAACATGTGATCTACCCGCGTGCCGTTCGCGCCTTGGTGCAGACGCTCTAAGCACGGCGCCCTGCAACTCATTTGCTATAAAAATTATAGCTATTAGCGCTTAATATATAAGCGCTAGAGCCTGTTTTTACTTAGTTTTCTGAGGGTGCGACATCCTCGGCGCATTTCTCGAACCGTGGCCGCAGCACGCCGTCGATGACCACCTGCTCTTCAAACATGGCGGCCGGGCGCACCCACAGGCCCCGCTGGCCGTAGAGCGCGCGGTACAGCGTCATGGGCTCCAGCGTTTCGCTGTGGCGCACGGTGTCGATCACCTCGTAGAGCATTCCCTTGTAGTGGCGGTACAGGCCGGGTGGGGTGCGGATGAGGGCGGGCAGGTCGTCGTCGGTCATGGGGTAAGGAGGTAAGGGGGGTGTGAGTGGTTAGGATGGCGGCTGATAAAAATCAACCCAGAGGGAGAGGCGCCCGTGGATCAGGCAGATTTTGTGCACATGGTGCGCATGAGCGAGCATGCCAGTGCCGACAACAGCCGTGCGTACCGCCGCAGTGTCGCCGCGTTTGCGGCGCTGGGCTATGCGTGGGTGCTGGGCTGCCTGGGGCTGGCGGTCGGCATTCTGCTGTGGGTCGTGCCGCAGGTGCTCCAGGGGCGCTTTCGGTTTGCCATGGTGTGGCTGCTGCTGGGCGCTGCGGGCTTGTTGTGGGTGAGCCTGCGGGCGCTCTGGGTTCGGTTTGACGAGCCCGACGGTGTGGAGATCACCGCGCTGGAGGCACCGGAGCTGTTTGAGGCCCTGGAGCGCATTCGCCGCAAGATCAAGGGCCCCTCGATCCACAAGGTCACGCTGAACGACGAGTTCAATGCCAGCATCCAACAGCTCCCCAAGTACGGACTGCTGGGCGGCGCCGTCAACCACCTGAGCATTGGCCTGCCTTTGCTGATGGCGCTCGACCGACCGCGCTTTCTGGCCGTGCTGACGCACGAATATGGCCACCTGCGCGGCGACCATGGCCGGTTTGCCGCCTGGATCTACCGCACTCGCCTGTCATGGATGCGCCTGAACCACAGCCTGGCCGACGACGAAGGCCCGGTGGCGGCCGCCACGCAGGCGTTCATGCGGTGGTACTTTCCGCGCTTTTCGGCCAAGACTTTTGCACTGGCGCGCCAAGACGAATACGAGGCCGACCGCATCGCGGGAAAGCTGCTGGGCCGCGATGTGATGGCCGCTGCGCTGGCCGAGATCGACATCCGGGGTGCATCGCTGCACGCCGAGTTCTGGGGCAACCACTGGTGTGCGGCCGCTGGCAACCCGCTGCCGGTGGGGCCCTATCGCAGCATGCGGCGTTATTTGGCCCTTGCCCCGGACGCAGCGTTTGCCAACGATGCGCTGCGCCAGGCGCTCAAACGTCTGAGCAGTGTGGACGATACCCATCCGGGCTTGCGCGACCGCATTGAAGCGCTGGACGCCACACCCACCTTGCCCGAGTGGTCGCGTGGCAACGCCCTGGCCCTGCTGGGCGATGAGGCCAAGCGCTGGGTCAAACATTTCGACAAACAATGGTGCCGCGACAACGCATCGGAGTGGAAGCAGCACCACGCGTGGTTGGTCCGGGTGCGCGCACGGGCGGAGGCCCTGGCGGCATCAACAGCCCAGAGCAGTGCTGCCGAGCTGGTAGAACTGGCCCGCCTCAAACGCCACCTCGACCCCCACGCCGATGTGCGCGCGCTTTACGCAATGGCGCTGGAGCGCAGTCCAGAGCACCCTGAAGCCCTGCGCGGGCTGGTGACCTGCCTGCCGGAGGATGACCGGGATGGCAAGCTCTTGCTGCTGCACCGGGTGTGGGATGCGGGAAGCAACGACCGCTACTGGGCCGCGCGGACCGCACTGGCCGAGCTGGAGACACCCCGCATGGGCATGGACCACGATGCGGCGGCCTTCAAGCAGTGGCGCAAGCGACTGGAGCGCGCGCAAGAGTCCGAAGAGCGGGCGTGGGAA
>NZ_JBKBTV010000060.1:0-27080 GCF_046291265.1 Acidovorax sp.
GTTTGAGCGTAGCTGCAAAGCAGCGCAGCGAGTTCTGCGGCGCACCCCGCCCGCGAGCACCACAGGTTGCCCCAGCGCGCAGCGCTGGGGACGCAGACAGTGGGGTCGCCTTTTTTTTGGTGACTTTCTTTTTGGCGACGCAAAAGAAAGTTACTCGCATGCCGGGCGACTCCCGGCCTCCGACCTCAACCCAAGCACGCTGTTCAAACCAGACCCACCGCCCTCGGCACGCTCAGCCCGCAGGTTGTGTCAAAACCAAATGCTATTGAAAATATAGCTATCAGCGCTTATTGGATAAGCGCTAGGTAGCGATTTCACTAAAATTTCTTCCAGGGATGACCCCTCAAGAAGCATCCGGCACCACAGCCGTCGCCTCAATCTCCACCTTCGCCCGCTCCTCCATCAACCCTGCCACCTGCACACACGCCATCGCCGGAAAGTTCTTGCCCAGCACCTCACGGTACACAGTCCCCAACTCTTTCAAGCGCGCGTTGTATTCCTTGCGGTCCACCACATACCAGGTCAGCCGCACCAGATGCTCGGGCCCCGCGCCACCAGCCTCCAGCACAGCCCGCACGTTCAGCAGTGTCTGCCGCGTCTGGTCGATGAAGTCATCGCTTTCAAACTGCTGCTGGGCATTCCAGCCGATCTGGCCGCCGGTGAAGACCATCGTGCCGCGCGCGGACATGCCGTTGGCGTAGCCCTTGGGGGGCACCCAGCCATCGGGCTGCAAAAGTTTGTTGATCATCATCATGTTGTTCTTGTAGAGGTAGGGGCGGCCGCCGCGCCCTGGCGCAGCTTGAAGCGCTGAAGCTTGCCGGTCTCCGTGCGCGGAAGCGCGGTGACGAACTCCACCACGCGGGGGTACTTGAACGGGGCGATGGTCGCTTTCACATGGTCCTGCAGGGCCTTGACCATGGCTGCATCACCCGTGTGGCCGGACTTCAAGACGCAAATAGCCTTCACCACCATGCCGCGTTCTTCATCCGCCACGCCGATCACACCGCACTCGGCCACGGCCGGGTGGCGCAGCAGGGCGTCTTCCACCTCGGGGCCGCCCACGTTGTAGCCGGCGGTGATGATCATGTCGTCATCGCGCGCCTGGTAGAAGAAATAACCGTCGGCGTCTTGCGTGAACGCGTCACCCGGGTAGTTCCAGCCGTCCTTCACATACTTGGCCTGGCGCGGGTCGTCGAGGTATTTGCAGCCTGTGGGGCCGATCACGGCGAGCTTGCCCACGGTGCCGTGCGGCACTTCGTTGCCTTCGTCATCCACCACCTTGGCGGTGTAGCCGGGCACGACTTTGCCAATGGCGCCTGCGCGCGTCTCACCGCCCGCCGACGAGACAAAGATGTGGAACATTTCCGTGGCACCGATGCCGTCGGTCATGTCGATACCCGTGGCGTCTTTCCACAGCTGGCGCGTGGCATCGGGCAGGCCCTCGCCCGCGCTCACGCAGATGCGCAGTTGCGGCAGGCCGATCTTCTTGGCGAATGGCGCCATCTGTCGGTAGAACGTGGGCGCGGTGTAGCAGATGGTGACGCCTGCGTCGCGCATCAGCACCACCATGGTTTCGGGCGTATAGGGCTGGTCGGGGAAATAGACACTTGCGCCTGCCCACATCGGGAAGACCAGCAGCCCGCCCAGCCCGAAGGTGAATGCCAGCGGCGGCGAGCCCGCGATGATGTCGTCCGGCGTGGCGCGCAGCACATGGCGCGGCCAGGCCTCGCACGCGGCCAGCACGTCGCGGTGTGTGTGCACGGCGGCCTTGGGCGCGCCCGTGGTGCCGGAGGTGAAGGCCATCAGTGCAACGTCGTCGGCTGACGTGGGGCAGGGCGGTGTGGTGCCGGGTTTGTCCTGCGCGCGCTGGATCAGGTCGGCCGCATCGGGTGCTGTGTGAAACGGCACGATGGTAGCCAGAACCGGTTGCTGCGCTTGTGCAGCTTGTTGACTCACCTGCGCGGCCTGCAGTTCGCTCAGCAGGCGGCCGTCGCACAGCGCCAGCGTGGGCTGTGCGCGTTCGATGATGCTGGCCAGTTCGCCCGCGCGCAGCAGCGGCATGGTAGCCACCGCGATCAGCCCGGCATACACCGTGCCCAGCCAGGCCAGCGCCATCTCCACCGTGTTGCCTCCGCGCAGCAGCACGCGGTTGCCGGGCACGAGGCCGTGGTCCTGCGTCAGTACCTCGGCAATGCGCGCGGCCTCGGTCCAGGCGTCGCGGTAGGTGTACGTGCGGTGCGGTCCGCGCAGCAGGGGCAGATCGAAGTTGCCAGCACGCTCGGCTTGGTCGAACAGGGCCTGAACCAGGTTGGCCTGGGGCGCGATCTGCAGCTCCGGCAAGTCGTAGCGCAAGGTGGGCAGGGCCGATGCGGGGGGCAATCGGTCGTGCACGAAATGGTCGGGTTGGGCGGACTTCATGAAATCACTCCTGCAAAACGGCCTTGCCGATGATGAGTTGCTGCACTTCGGTGGCACCTTCGTAGATGCGCAGCGAGCGGATGTCGCGGTACAGCGACTCGACCTTGCTGCCCACCTCCACGCCGCGCCCGCCGTGCAGTTGCAGCGCCATGTCGATGACGCGCTGGGCGTTTTCAGTGGCGGTCATTTTTGCCATCGCTGCCTCGGCGGTTACCCGGGTGCCACCGCGCTTTTCACCCTCGTCACGCAGCCACGCCGCGCGGTAGGTCAGCAGCGCGGCGCTGTCCACCAGCGCGGCCATCTCGCCGATCTTGGCCTGCGTGAGCTGAAAGTCCGCCAGCGTCTGGCCGAACATGCGGCGTGTTCGTGCATGGTGTACCGCCTCGGCCAGCGCGCGGCGCGCCATGCCCAGCGCGGCTGCAGCGACCGACGCGCGGAAGATGTCGAGCGTGCGCATGGCCAGTTTGAAACCGCCGTTCTCTTCACCGAGCAGTGCGGTGGCGGGTACGGTGCAGTTGCTGAACTGCAGCGTGGCCAGGGGGTGCGGCGCCATCACGTGGATGTGGCGCGAGGCATCCAGGCCGGGCGTGTTCGCATCGACGATGAAGGCGCTGATGCCGCGCGTGCCGCCGGCCGGGTCGGTCTTGGCGAACACGCAGTAGAAGTCTGCGATGCCGCCGTTGCTGATCCAGGTCTTGGTGCCCGTCAGGGAATATGAGTCTTTTTGGCTGCTAGCGCTTGATGGATAAGCGCTGATAGCTATTGTTTGCATAGCGCCGACGTCAGAGCCCGCTTCGGGCTCGCTGAGCGCGAACGCCGCAATCAGCTCCCCGCGCGCCACGCCCTGCAGGTAGTGCGCTTGCTGCGCCGGGCTGCCCGCCAGCGTGATGGCGCCGCTGCCCAACCCCTGCATTGCAAACGCAAAGTCCGCCAGCGGCGAGTGGTAGGCCAGTGTCTCGCGCAGCAGCACCAGCGCACGCGAGTCGAGCGCGGGCAGGGCGCCACCATGATCTGCCGGCACGCAGTAGCGCAGCCAGCCGCCCGCGCCCAGGCGCTGCACCCAGTCGCGGCAGGCGGCGCGGTCGTCGGTTTCATCGACTTGCTGCGCGGCAGCCCAGGGCACCAGGCCTTCGGCCAGTGCGCGGTGAGCATCGTCAAAAAAAGGCAAGGCTAGGTGCGCCGTCGATGGCGGGCAGGGGGCTGGGGGCGTTGCTACGTGCATGGTGGGTGAGGGGGCCTGTTTGAAT
This sequence comes from Acidovorax sp., assembly GCF_046291265.1. GTDB lineage: Bacteria > Pseudomonadota > Gammaproteobacteria > Burkholderiales > Burkholderiaceae_C > Acidovorax. The sequence goes on from NZ_JBKBTV010000060.1 coordinate 3,666, forward strand.
TTCACACCCGTTCGGGTTGAGCTTGTCGAAGCCTTGCGCAGCGCTTCGACAGGCTCAGCGTGAACGGTTCGTGGGTTGCATGTCAGATCAGCAGAAGGTGGAGAGAAACCAAGTCGCTTTCGCAGAAGCCTCTTTACTAGTCCCCCTGGAACACGGGCTTCTGCTTCGCCGCAAATGCCTCGTACGCGCGCCGGAAGTCTTCGGTCTGCATGCAGATCGCCTGCGCTTGCGCCTCGGCCTCGATGGCCTGTTCGATGGTCATGCTCCACTCCTGGCTGAGCATGGTTTTGGTCATGCCGTGGGCAAAGGTGGGGCCATCGGCCAGCGTGCGCGCCGTGGCCTGCACGTTGGCCAGCAGGTCGGCGCTCTCGTACAGGTCGTTGAAGAAACCCCAGGCCAGGCCTTCGTGCGCCGTCATCGCGCGGCCGGTGAACAGCAACTCGCTGGCGCGGCCCTGGCCGATCATGCGGGGCAGCAGTGCGCAGGCGCCCATGTCGGCGCCGGCCAGACCCACGCGGGTGAACAGAAAGGCGGTCTTCGTGGCCTCGGTGCCGTAGCGCATGTCGCAGGCCAGCGCCATCATCGCGCCCGCACCGGCGCAGATGCCGTCGATGGCGCCCAGCACGGGTTGCGGGCAGGCGCGGATCGCCTTGACCAGGTCGCCCGTCATGCGCGTGAACTCCAGCATCTCGGGCATGGTCATGGTCGTCAGCGGGCCGATGATCTCGTGCACGTCGCCGCCCGAGCAGAAGTTGCCGCCCGCGCCGGTGACGACGATGGCCTTCACGTCGGTGGCAAAACGCAGCGCGTAGAAGAAGTCGCGCAGCTCCGAATAGCTCTGGAAGGTGAGCGGGTTCTTGCGGTCGGGCCGGTTGAGCGTGACCGTGCCCACGCCAGCATCGAAGCTCCACGCGAAATGCTCGGCCACGTAGCTGGCCTGCGGATTGAACTGCTCGCGCATGGGGTTGCTCGCCCCGATGAAGTGTTTCATTCGGCTGTCTCCAAAGAGTTGTTCTGTGTGTGTTCCTTGACCTTGCCCAGCAGGCGGTACAAGGTGCTGATGTCGCGCTCGCCCAGCGCGGCGAAGGCTTCGACGATCCATTGCTCGTGCTGGCGCGCCATGTGCATGAATTGCTCGCGGCCCTGGGGGGTCAGGCGCACCAGGTACGCGCGGCGGTCGCCTTCCACGTCCATGCGCTCCACCAGCCCTTCGGCCACGAGCTGGTCGGTGATGCCGGTGATGTTGCCGCTCGTCACCATCATGCGGCGCGAGAGCTCCTTCATCTTCATGCCACCCTCCGCACGTTCCAGCTGCGCCATCAGGTCAAAGCGCGGCAGCGTGGTGTCGAACTGCGCGCGCAAGTTGCTGCGCACCTGTTTTTCGATAAGCTGCGTACAGGTGAGCAAACGCAGCCACAGGCGCAGGGCCTCGGGGTGCTCGCTGGGGGCTGCGCCGTGCAGGCGGGCTTCGAGGTCCATGGCTAGCCTTCTTCCTCGGGCGCTCTGTTTTTGGTAGCTGAAAGCGATTGTGCAGCAAGCGCTGTGACCTGTTTTTGCTTTGAAATCTCGCGCAGCATTTGGTCACGGCCGCTGGCGTACTGCACAGGCCAGTCGGTGTGCGCGGCGGCCACCGGGCTCAGCTGCGCGGCGGCGTGCAAGGTCCAGGCCGGGTCAGCCAGATGCGGGCGGGCGATAGCGCACAGGTCGGCGCGGCCCGCCGCGACGATGCTGTTGGCGTGGTCCGCCTCGGTGATCGCGCCCACGGCCATGGTGGCAATGCCCACCTCGTTGCGGATGCGGTCGGCAAACGGCGTCTGGTACATGCGGCCGTACACGGGCTTGGCGGCGCGCGTGGTCTGGCCGGACGAGACGTCGATCAGGTCGGCTCCGGCAGCCTTGAACAGCCGCGCAATCTCCACCGCGTCATCCGGCGTGGTGCCGCCGGGCGCCCAGTCGTGGGCCGAGATGCGCACGCTCAGTGGTTTGTCCGCCGGCCACACGTCGCGCACTGCGGCGAACACTTCGAGTGGGTAGCGGCAGCGGTTGTCCAGGCTGCCGCCGTATTCATCCGTGCGCTGGTTGGTGATGGGGCTGATGAAGCTGGCGAGCAGGTAGCCGTGTGCGCAGTGCAGCTCCAGCCAGTCAAAGCCGCAGGCGACGGCGCGCTCGGCGCTGGCAACGAACGCGGCGGTCATCCCCTCCATGTCGGCGCGGGTCATCGCGGCGGGCGCCTGGTTCTGCTCGCCATAGGCCAGTGCGCTGGCAGCCAGCAGCGGCCAGTTGCCCTCGGGCAGCGGCTCGTCCGTGCCTTCCCAGCCCACGCGCGTGGAGCCTTTGGGGCCGCTGTGGCCCAGCTGCAATCCGATCCTGGCGGTGCTGCTGCCGTGCACGAAGTTCACGATGCGCGTGAAGGCCGTTTGTTGTTCGTCGTTCCACAGCCCCGTGCAGGCGGGGGTGATGCGGCCCTCGGGCGTGGGGCTGGTCATCTCCACCATCACCAACGCCGCGCCGCCGAGGGCCCGCGCGCCCAGGTGCACCAGGTGGAAGTCCTGCGGCACGCCATCCACCGCGCTGTAGGTGGCCATGGGCGAGACGACGATGCGGTTCTTGAGCGTGAGGCCCTTGAGGGTGAACGGCGTGAGCATCGGCGGAATCGCGGCCTTGCCGCCTGCCAACCACGCCTCGTAGCCTTCCAGCCATGCCGCATCACGCAGCCGCAGGTTTTCGTGGCTGATGCGCTGGCTGCGGGTGAGCAGCGAATACGCGAACTGTTCCACCTCCATGCCGGTGTAGCGGCCCACGTTCTCGAACCACTCGGTGGAGTTGCGCGCGGCGTTCTGGATCTTGAGCACCTCGACGCTGCGGCGTGCCTCGTAGTGCTGCAGCACGTCGTCAATCGGCAAGCCGGTGGCGAATTCGTTGGCCAGATCAATCGCGTCTTCCAGCGCGAGCTTGGTGCCGCTGCCAATCGAGAAATGCGCGGTATGCGCCGCATCGCCCATCAGCACGATGGGCACACGCTTGCCTGCGATTTGTTCGCGGTGCACCCAGGTGTTGCAGATCACGCGCGGAAAACGAATCCAGTTGGCAGACCCGCGCAGGTGCGTGGCATTGCTGATCAGCGCGTTGCCGTCCAGGTACTTGGCAAACAGCTTCTCGCAAAATGCAATCGCCTCGGGCTGCTCCATGGCGTCCAGGCCGTGGGCCTTCCACACCGCCTCGGGCGTTTCGATGATGAAGGTGGAGGTGTCGGCATCGAACTGGTAGGCATGTGCCTGGAACCAGCCATGCTCCGCCTGCTCGAAAGCAAACGTAAAAGCATCGAGTTTTTTGTGTGTGCCCAGCCAGACAAAACGGCATTCGCGCAGGTCGATGTCGGGCTGGTAGGTGCTGGCGTAGCGGGTGCGGATGCGGCTGTTGAGGCCGTCGCTCGCGATCACCAGGTCGGCGCCGTACTGCGCGGCCAGCGCCTGGTCGTCGGCCACATCGGTCTCGAACACCAGCTCCACGCCCACTGCGAGGCACCGGTCCTGCAGGATGTTGAGCAGCCGCTTGCGCCCGATGCCGCAAAAGCCGTGGCCCGAGGAGCGCACGCTGCGGCCCGTGAAGAACACCTCGATGTCGTCCCAGTGGTTGAACGCATCGCCGATGAGCGCGGCCGAGGGTGCGTCGGCCGCGCGCAGGTTCTCCAGCGTCTGGTCCGACAGCACCACGCCCCAGCCGAAGGTGTCGAACGGTCGGTTGCGTTCCACCACCGTGACCCGGTGGGCAGGGTTTTGCTGCTTCATGAGCAGTGCGAAGTAAAGGCCTGCGGGCCCGCCGCCAATGCAGAGGATGTTCATGGGAAAATAGTTTAGGCTTAAACAAAATACTGTCAATGGGGCGTTCCCGGCGAAACCCTGCTGCCGGTGCGGGGTGTTGACGCAGTGCAGCAGACGCTGGCCCAAGCGCAGGTGGTCAGGCTCGACCACATTTGCCGCAAGCTGCAGGTGAGCACGATGCTGCACGACATGGCCCGCGCGGACTGGGGGATGGAGGACACCAAAAACCTGCGTCCCTCTTGCGCGCGCACCCTGTGGGCGTGGTCCGACAGGTTGGAGGCCCAATTACCCGCCGCACGTGACGTGCTGCGCGCACAGCCCATCACCGATCAGGGCAATAAGGTAGTTGCGTGCGTACCGCGTTTATCTGGCGGGCAGTGCCTTGGGGCTTGAGTGGGTCTGGATGGCATTGCACCGGATGCTGGCGATCAAGCCCGACGGCCACACAGCCACAGGCACTAGCCCCGGCGCACAATCGGGTTACCCGTTCACGCGCGAGTACATCTACGCCCTTAGTTCGATCAAGAAAGACACATCACCATGCTCTACAAGTTCAAATCCCGCGCCGCCGCCGACCTGATCATGCTGGAACCCCAGGGCCGCCAGATAGTGACCCTTATTGGAAAAACCCCTGGCGCGAACGGGATCGTGACCGCTGCACAGATCCCCGCCGCCATTGCCGCGCTGGAAGCCGCTGTGCTGGCCGACGAGGCGCAACCGCCCCTGGACGACGAGACCGAGGATGCAGCTAACGAAGAACGCAAAGACACGGTGCGTCTGCGTCAGCGGGCTGCGCCTTTCATCGACATGCTAAAACGCAGCGCGGCAGAAAATGTTGATGTGGTGTGGGGCGTGTAAGAAGGCTGTAGGAGCCGCTAAAAAAGGACTCTACTGGCGTCGTTGTTGCGCCTTGTCGTACTCCTCGTAAAGCCTTTAACGCAGCGCCTGGCCAGAACCGCTCTACTGAGTTTTGTAAGCCGCTAAAGCCAGGCGCTATCAATCCACCTTCGCGCCCGACGCCTTTACCACCTGCGCCCACTTCTTGTGCTCGCTGTCTATGTGCTTGGCAAACTCGGCGGGCGTATTGCCGCCGGGAATGGCCCCTTGCGCCACCAGGCGTTCTTTCATCGCGGGCGATGCGAGCGACTTGGCGACCTCCTGCTGGATGCGGTTGACGATCTCGGGGGGCGTGCCTGCCGGGGCTAAAAGACCAAACCATGAGCTCGCCTCGTAGCCCTTGAGCGCCGGGCCACCAGCCTGTTCCACCGTCGGAATGTCGGGCAGTGCGCTCGAACGCTCGGCGCTGGTCACCGCCAGGGCGGTCAGCTTGCCGCCTTTGATCTGCGCCATCGACGAGGGCAGGTTGTCAAACATCACATCCGCGTTGCCCGCCACCATGTCCATCAGCGCCGGGCCTGAGCCGCGGTAGGGCAGGTGCAGCATGAAGGTGCCCGTCATGCTCTTGAACAGCTCGCCCGCCAGGTGGATCGAGGTGCCGTTGCCGCTGGACGCCATGTTCATCTTGCCTGGGTTGGCCTTGGCCACGCGGATGAAGTCCTGCACGTTCTTCACCCCCATCTGTTTGGCTTTGTCGGCATTCATCACCATCACATTGGGCACGGCTGCCACGAGCGTAATGGGCACGAAGTCCTTGATCGGGTCGAACGGCAACTTGGCGTACAGCGCACGGTTGATGCCGTGGGTGCCCACGGTGCCCATCAGCAGCGTGTATCCGTCCCCCGGCGACTTCGCCACGATGTCGGCGCCCACATTGCCGCCCGCGCCCGCGCGGTTGTCTACGATGAATTGCTGACCCAGCGCCGCGCTAAGGTCCGGCACCAACGCCCGGGCCAGGATGTCGGTGGTACCACCGGGGGCAAAGGGCACCACGATGCGCACGGGCTTATTGGGCCACGCGGATTGGGCCTGCGCTGTGGTGCTGGACAGCGCCGTGATCGAGCCGAGCGCCAGAGCAGCGATGGCGGAGACGGTGTATCGGCGATGTTGTGCAATCCGGTTCATGGGAAACCTTTCATTCATATGTGTGCTCATTGTTTTACGCGCGGTGCCTGGATCTGTGCAGATGGATAACCCGCATCGCGTTCGACCTGGGTGGCCAAAGCGTTGACCTGTATCAGTCGTTACACCCAGGTCAGACTGTTACGCGTTGGCTAAAGCGTGGCTGCGCCTTGACTCCTATGATTTCCGCCGCCAGCGCCCGATAGAGGCGGCTGCTAAACACGGAGGGATTTATCAATGAGTTTTTTGGCTTGGCCTTTGGAGACCAACCGCATTCGGCGCGACGTGATGAATAACACTTTCGGCACCGTCCGTAGAAACGCCGACGGTACGAAGCGCGATCACCAGGGGTGGGATTTGGTGGCGACACCGCTTACGGCTTGCTATGCGATTGCTGAGGGAGTTGTTCGAAAAAGTGAGAACCACAGTCCCAAAGGACACGGCAAATTGGTGATCCTTGAGTTTGTGTTTCAAGGGCGCACTCTGTTTGCTTTGTATTCGCACCTCAGCGTAGTTTCAGTAGTGCGTGGGACCAAGGTTTCACAAGGCGAGGTCATCGCGTACACAGGGAACTCGGGCAACGCCAGTGGCATGGCCGGAGAAGATCAGCATTTGCATTTTGAAATTCGCACCGAGCTGGATGCTGGAAGGGGTCTTAGCGGGCGTGTTGATCCAAAAACACTCTACGGAAGAGCGCCCCGTGAATACGCCATCGTTGAATCCCATGGCCAAAAGCGATTGTTGAATCCAAGCGGGACGGGGCTCAAAATCAACGCGGGAGATATGAGGCGATGGTGAGCATCAAACAGATGCCTTTGTTCGTTCTTTGCATGGCACTGTCAGCCTGCAAGCCGACGGGGCACGGGGTGGGCGAAACCACGGATGTGGCTTCCCGCTTGATTGGGCATGAGTACGCTGTGGTTCCGCTCAGCGACACCGTTGCAGAGGGGCTGGCATGCAAGTTCGCTTCCAGTGACGACGTGTGGCAAGCGAGCGTTGAGAAAACGGGTTGGACCCGCGGCCTGCTGTTGTGTAGTGACAGCGTGCCGTACCTTTTTTTGGCAAAGAACGTTGAAGCTACGCAGTTTGCGGTGACCGGAGGGGATCCGCCTCAGCCTTATCAGCGCAACAAAATCGTGGCGGTCCAGAGGCTGCCCAAAATTTCAAATTTCAGTACAAACGAAGACGGCTCGGAACTCTTGGAGCTTGTGGACTCCTTTGCGGGGCAGTGTGATCTTGATGGGCGCGGAGGGACCAGCTTTGTGGCCTTGGTACGCTGGAATGGCGAGGCCACGGTGCAAGGGCCGCCAGGCGTGGAAGCCGCTTGGGGATTTGATGTGGAGACTGCCCGTGTGGTGTCGCTGGACCCGCGGCGGCTCACTTGCGAACCGATGTTGATGGAGTGATTGAGGGCACGTCGCCACGCGCAACCACAGAGATGTCCCAATACAAAAAGGCCGCCCACCTTTCGGTTGGGCGGCCTTTGTGCTTGCCGGGTTTGGCGGTAACTGGCCGCCTGTTTCAGGACGATCAGTCCGCAAACGTCCCCGCAGCCTTGATCACAGCACCCCACTTTTCGATCTCGGCGACCACAAACTTCTTGTGCTCGGCGGGCTCGATGCGCTTGTCGGTGATCACCACGGCGCCCAGGCCTTCTTGCTTCTTGATGAAGTCAGGGTCCTTCAGTGCAACCTTCAGCGCGTCGTTGATCTTGGTCACCACGGCGGCTGGGGTGCCCTTGGGGGCGTACAGACCGTGCCAGATGCTGACGTTGAAATCCTTCAGGCCCGACTCTGCCAGGGTGGGCAGGTCCTTGAGGGCGGGCGTGGTGAGACGCTGGGTGGTGGTCACGGCATAGGCCTTGACCTTCTTGCCTTCGATCTGCGGTGTGGTGTTGGTGGTCTGGTCGCACAACAGGTCGATCTGGCCGCCGATCAGGTCGGTGATGGCGGGTGCGGTGCCCTTGTAGGGAACCGTGGTCATTTCAACCTTCATGGCGTCCTGGAACATCAGTCCGCACAGATGCGATGCGGCGCCCAGGCCCGCGTTGCCCAGGTTGATCTTGCCCTTGTTCTGGCCGATCCAGGTGATCAGCTCCTTCATGTTGTTCGCAGGCATGGTGGGGCGAGCGATCAGCGTCATGGGCACGTCGTTGACCATGCCCACATATTCAAAGTCGTTGGGCACGCTGAACGACAGCTTGCGGTACAGCGCAGGCATGGTGGACATGCCGATGTGGTTGAGCAGCAGGGTGTAGCCGTCGGGTGTGGCGCGGGCCACGCGGGCTGCGCCGATGGAGCTGCCGGCGCCGGCCGTGTTGTCTACCACCACGGTGGCGCCCAGTGGTTTGCGCAAGGCCTCGGCCAGGTCGCGCGCCACGCGGTCGGTGGGGCCGCCTGCGGCAAAGGGCACCACGATGGTGACGGTTTTGTCCTTGGCCGGAAAGTCCTGGGCGCTGGCGCCGAATGCGGTGGCTGCGGCTGCAGCGATCAGTGCGAGTTTCAGCATTTTTTTCATGGGTGCTCCTGTGAATGACGGGCCATGATAGCGAGGGGTGTTTGCACGGACATTGCGGATATTACGTAGCACGTCCGGGACAGGGTTTTTAAGTAAAAGTAGTCTGTAGTGCTTGCAAATAAAGCGCTTATAGCTATTAATAAGTGAGCAATGCTAGGGTAAACACTGCGCGATCAGGGCCGGTTCACCATGCCTTGCCGCGAAAGTTCTTGCGCTGTCGCAAGGTGTTTGCCGGGCCTGCCGAGCCGCTTGCGGCAGGCGCGCGACATCCCTGCCCAGTGCAGGATTTGTGCAAGGTGCCCGTAAGCCCACTGGTGTTGCACAGCGGGCGCGACGAACTGGCGCCGCGCTGGGCCATTTCAGCGGTAGCTGCGCGCGTCTTCGATGACCTTGCCGTCGTTCGGCAAGCTGCCAGGCGGCACCATCTGCACGTCGCCACGCAGCTTGGTCACTTCGCGGATCGCGTCCGAGAGCTGGCGCGCCAGACCTTCGGCGGTCTCGGTGGTTTCCACCTGCAGCACCATCTGGTCGTTGGCCATCTCGCCGCTGACCACCAGCCGTGCGCGCAGCACCTGCGGAAAGCGCTTGGCAATCGCCGCAATCTGGCCCGGATGCACAAACATGCCCCGCACCTTGGTGGTCTGGTCGGCACGGCCCATCCAGCCCTTGATGCGGGTGTTGGTGCGGCCCGTGGGGCAGGTGCCAGGCAACACGGCCGACAGGTCGCCGGTGCCAAAGCGGATCAGCGGGTAGTCGGGGTTGAGCGTGGTCACCACCAGTTCGCCCACCTCGCCCTCGGGCACGGGGTCACCCGTGCCGGGGCGCACGATCTCGACGATCACACCTTCGTCCAGCACCAGGCCTTCGCGCGCCGAGGTCTCGTACGCGATCAGGCCCAGATCAGCCGTGGCGTAGCACTGGTAACCCGCAATGCCGCGCTCGGCAAACCAGTCGCGCAGCGAGGGTGGAAATGCCTCGCCCGAGACCAGTGCCTTGGTCACGCTGGGCAGGGCAACACCCATTTCAGCCGCCTTCTCGACAATGATCTTGAGAAAACTGGGGGTACCGATGTAGCCTGCCGGGCACAACTCGGCCATGGCCTGCACCTGCTGCTCAGTCTGCCCGGTGCCCCCCGGAAACACCGTGCAGCCCAGCGCATGGGCCCCGGTTTCCATCATCGAACCCGCAGGCACGAAGTGGTAGCTGAAGCTGTTGTGGATGAGTTCACCGCTGCGAAACCCCACGGCATAGATGGCCCGCGCCATGCGCCAGTAGTCGCGCCGCGTGCCTTCAGGTTCGTAGATGGTGCCGGGGCTGGCGAACACGCGGGTCATGCCAGGGCCAAAGCCCAGCGCACTGAATCCTCCAAACACATTGGCAGCGCGCCCGGCCTGCTGGCGCTCCAGCAGCTCGTACTTGCGCGTCACAGGCAACTTCGCCAGCGCAGCACGGGTCGTGACCGCAGACGCGTCCACGCCAGCCAGGATGCCCGCAAATGCGGGCGACGCCGCCTGTGCGTGGGCCACCTGGGTGGGCAGTGCGGCCAGCAACGCGGCCTCGCGCGCCGACGGATCGCGGGTTTCCAGGGCGTCGTAAAACATGCTCATGCCATGGGTTCCTATGCGGTGTTTTGAGTGAAATTGGCCTCTAGCGCTTATCCATCAAGCGCAAGTAGCTATGAAATCAGGAGTATTTATCTATCTTTGCCATCGGTAGCGCAATCGTCGAAACCGCCACGCTCCCTTCCAGCGCACCCGTGGAACTGGCTCCGCCAGGCCACCGGGTGCGTCCCCCCTCGGGGGGAAGGCGCCGAAGGCGACACAGGGGGGCTACGCCAACCAGCGCTTGCGCCGCTTGTAGCTTTTGACATCCTTGAAACTCTTGCGCTCGCCGCCGCCCACGCCCAGGTAAAACTCCTTGACGTCTTCGTTGTTAGCCAAGTCGCTGGCAATGCCGTCCATCACCACCCGGCCGCTTTCCATGATGTAGCCGTAGTCCGAATATTTGAGCGCCATGTTGGTGTTCTGCTCGGCCAGCAAGAAGGTCACCTTCTCCTTGGTGTTCAGGTCTTTGACGATGTTGAACACCTCTTCCACGATCTGCGGCGCCAGGCCCATGGAGGGCTCATCGAGCAGCACCATGCTGGGGTTGGCCATCAGCGCGCGGCCGATGGCGCACATCTGCTGCTCGCCGCCCGAGGTGTAGGCGGCCTGCGAGGTGCGCCGGGTCTTCAGACGCGGAAAGTAGTTGTAGACCTTCTCCAGGTTGGCCGCGATCTCGGCCTTGCTGGTGCGGGTGTAGCTGCCTGTCATCAGGTTCTCTTCAATGGTCAGGTGGGCGAAGCAGTGGCGCCCCTCCATCACCTGCACCACGCCGCGATTGACGAGGTCGGCGGGCGAGAGGTTTTCGATGCGCTCACCGCGCAGCTCGATGCTGCCCTTGGTGACCGCGCCGCGCTCGCCTTTGAGCAGGTTGGACACGGCGCGCAGCGTGGTGGTTTTGCCCGCCCCATTGCCCCCCAGAATGGCCACGATGGCGCCCTGCGGCACCTGCAGCGAGACGCCCTTGAGCACCAGGATCACGTGGTTGTAGATGACCTCGATGCCGTTGACGTTGAGAACGATGTTTTTCGGTTCCATGATGTTGCCTTCGCTGTGCCAATCCAAAGAGCTGTTGCAGAGGCAACTCTTTGGATTGGCGGCTGCCCCAAGGGCAACCGCTTCGTCACCGGCCCTCGATACGGTCGCTGCCCAAATGCCAGGGCCACCGTGCAAGGGCCGCCCCGCCGCACCGGTGGCGTCCCCCATCCCGAATCGCGCAGCGATTCGGGGAGGGGGGAGGGGCGGCACCGCCGCAGGGGGGTGGGGCGAATCAAGACTGGCAGTCGGCGGGAGTGCGCGGTGTCAGCTTCTTCTCGGCCGCGTACTTGGCAGCGATGGACTTCACCAGCGGCTTCATGATCTGCTCGTCACCCTGCAGCCAGTCGGACGTGAACTTCCAGGCCTTGCCATCCCAGGTGTGGATACGGGCCCAGGCGGAGCCCATGTGGTCGGTGCACGAGGTGCTGATGGGGCGCATCACACCCGCAAAGCCCAGCGCATCCAGCTTGGGTTGCGTGAGGTTCAGGTTCTCCAGGCCCCAGCGCACCTGTTCGCCGGTCATGACCTTGCCCTTGCCAAAACGCTCCTGCGCAGCACGGATGCCTTCCACGCCCAGCATCGCGCTCATGGCACCGCGCATGTACAGCACCTGGCCGACTTCGTCCTTGGGGCCTGTGCCCTGGTTCTTGTCGTGCAGCATGGACAGCACGTCCTTGACGAGCTTGGATTGCGGCTCGGCACCGTGCTGCATGGCCACAGCGTTGTAGCCCTTGGCACCGTCGCCCAGGTCCTTCACATCGGGTTCGGCGCCGGACCACCACGCTCCATACATCTTCTCGCGCGGGTAGCCGGTAGCCTGGGCTTCCTTGATGGCGGTGGAGTTCATCACACCCCAGCCCCACAAGGCGACGTAGTCAGGGCGCGACTGGCGGATCTGCAGCCAGGTGGATTTTTGCTCCACACCGGGGGCGGTCACGGGCAGCAATTGCAGCTCAAAACCGTGCATCTTGGCCCGTTCCTGCAGCATGGGGATAGGCTCCTTGCCGTAGGGGCTGTCGTGGTAGACCAAGGCAATCTTCTTGCCCTTGAGCTTGTCCAGGCCGCCTTCCTTTTTGCCAATGTCCTGCACGATGGCTTCGGCTGCTACCCAGTAGTTGCCGGCCAGCGGAAAATTCCATTTGAAGATGGTGCCATCGGCTGCTTCGCTGCGGCCATAACCGATCGTCACCAGAGGAACTTTGTCGGTGGGGGCCTTCTCGGTGATGGCAAAAGTTGCGCCCGTTGACAGAGGCTGAACCAGCGACGCGCCGCCATTCTTGCCTTTCAATCGTTCATAGCATTCCACGCTGCGTGCCGTGTCGTATCCGGTTTCACATTCCTCCCAGATGAGCTTCACGCCGTTGATGCCTCCGCGGGCATTGACCAGCTTGAAGTAGTCCACATAGCCGTTGGCCCAAGGCGCGCCGTTGGGGCCGTAGGGGCCGGTGCGGTAGGACAGCACGGGGATGTATTGCTCTTTGGGCTGCGCGAAGGCACTGGTCGATACGACCGATGCACCGGCGGCCACTGTGGCCACGGCCAGAACCAGGGTACGAAGCTTCATGGTTGTCTCCTGTCAATAAAAGTTGTCGAAGCGCTGCGAGATCACGGGGCTTTCAGTCAATCAACATTCGCTGCAGAGTGCATCGGTGTTATCGAGCAAGCCTCTTGGTGGATAAGGGAAAACGATGGCAAAAAGGAAAAATGAATGCGTCCAAGCTCAGTGGGGGAAGGGCCACAGGCGCATCTTCTGTTTGCCGATGGACCACAACTTGGCCAGGCCGTGGGGCTCGACGATGAGGAACCACACGATCAGCCCGCCGAAGATCATGAGTTCGGCGTGCGAGATGCCGGCGGTCGAGATGCTGATGCCGAACAGGCCCAGGAACAGCGGCAGAAACTGGTTGAGCGCAATGGGCAGCACCACGATGAAGGCCGCGCCAAAGAAGCTGCCCATGATGGAGCCCATGCCCCCGATGATCACCATGAACAGCAGGCGAAACGACATGTCCACCGAGAACGCGCCCGGCTCCCACGCGCCCAGGTACACAAAGGCCCACAGGCCACCGGCCACGCCGATGATGAAAGAGCTGACGGCAAACGCGCTGAGCTTGGCGTACATGGGGCGAATGCCGATCACCGCGGCGGCCACGTCCATGTCGCGGATGGCCATCCATTCGCGGCCGATGGCGCCGCGCACCAGGTTTTTGGCCAGCAGGGCCACGATGACCAGGATGGCCAGGCAGAACATGTACTTGCTGGTGGCGCTTTCGATGGGCATACCAAACACCTGAAGGTTGGACACCGCCACCGCGCCCGAAGGCGTATCAAGCGTGAACCACTTGATACGCAAAAACATCCAGTCGCTGAAGAACTGCGCCGCCAGCGTGGCCACCGCCAAATACAGCCCCTTGACGCGCAGGCTGGGCAGCCCGAACAGAATGCCGAAGAACGTAGCGCACAAGCCGCCCAGGATGAGCGCCGGAATCAGCGGCAGGCCCGGCAGCCGCATGAAGAAGTTGTAGGCGCCATAGGCCCCCACGGCCATGAAGGCGCCCGAGCCCAGCGAGATCTGGCCGCAGTAGCCCACCAGGATGTTCACCCCCAGCGCGGCCAGGGACATGATCACGAACGGGATCAGGATGGCGCGAAAGAAGTAGTCGCTGGCCAGCATGGGGACAGCCACAAAGGCCACGGCCAGCAGCAGCGCGATGGCGATGCGGTCCTGTGCGATCGGGAAGATCTGCTGATCGGCCCGGTAGCTGGTTTTGAACTGGCCATTTTCACGGTAGAGCATGTGGTTCTCCTGTGGTTCTTGTTATGGGTTACACGCGGTCAATGATCTTTTGCACGGGGGCGCATCTGCGGTGCTCCGCGGCGCCTGCGGCCCCGCTGACAACGCGCGGTGCGCGTTGTGCCTCCTTCGAAAAATTATTGGTCTCGTATTTCATACGCGATCAATAATTTTTTCGCCGAACAAGCCTTGGGGCCTGAACAGCAGGAACACCAGCGCCAGCGCATACGCAAACCAGATCTCGATGCCACCGCCGACAAACGGCCCCAGGTACACCTCCGACAGCTTCTCGCCCACGCCGATGATCAGCCCGCCGATGATGGCGCCCGGCACGGACGTAAGCCCGCCCAGGATCACCACCGGCAGCGCACGCAGCGCCACAGTGGCCAGCGAAAATTGCACACCCATCTTGCTGCCCCAGATCATCCCGGCCACCAGGGCCACCACACCCGCCACGCACCACACGATCACCCAGATGCGGTTGAGCGGGATGCCGATGGACTGGGCGGCCTGGTGGTCGTCGGCCACGGCGCGCAGGGCGCGGCCGGTGGAGGTTTTCTGGAAGAACAGCGACAAGGCCACCACCAGCGCAGCGGCGATGGCTGCAGCGATCACGTCTTCCTTGTTGATCAGGATGCCGCCGGGGAACAGGTTGTCCAGCGCGAACAGCGGCTCCTTGGGCATGCCGATGTCGATCTTGTAGATGTCGCCGCCAAAGATGGTCTGGCCGAGGCCTTCCATGAAGTAGGCGATGCCCAGTGTGGCCATGAGCAGCGTGGCGCCCTCCTGGTTGACCAGGTGGCGCAGCACCAGACGCTCGATCACCCAGGCCACCACAAACATCACCGCACCTGCCAGCACAAAGGCGATCAGGTTGGCTGCGATCTTGCTCTCCAGCCCGGTCCACTTCGGAATCCACTCGGCAAACCGCGCCATCGCCAGGGCCGCAAACAGCACCATGGCGCCCTGGGCAAAGTTGAACACGCCCGAGGCCTTGTAGATGAGGACAAAGCCCAGCGCCACCAGCGAATACAGCATGCCGGCCATGAGGCCGCCCAGCAGTGTTTCAAGAAAAAATCCCATGGCTTAACTCCGTTCGCCCTGAGCCTGTCGAAGGGCTCGCACACAAAGGTTTCGTTTGTTCAAGGGCTTCGACAAGCTCAGCCCGAACGGTGGGGTGGTCGCATTCATCAGTGGCTGGTGCCCAGGTAGGCACTGATCACGTCTTCGTTGTTGCGCACTTCGTCGGGGGTTCCGTCGCCAATCTTCTTGCCGTAGTCCAGAACCACCACGCGGTCCGAGATGTCCATCACCACACCCATGTCGTGCTCGATGAGAACGATGGTGGTGCCGAACTCGTCGTTCACGTCCAGGATGAAGCGGCACATGTCCTGCTTTTCCTCGACGTTCATGCCGGCCATGGGCTCGTCGAGCAGCAGCACCTGCGGCTCCATGGCCAGGGCGCGGCCCAGGTCCACGCGTTTTTGCAGGCCGTAGGGCAACTGGCCCACAGGGGTCTTGCGAAACGCCTGGATTTCGAGGAAGTCGATGATGTGTTCGACCTTCTCGCGGTGGGCGATCTCCTCGCGCTCGGCGGGGCCCCAGCGCAGCGCCTGCAGCAGCAGGTTGCTTTTGATCTTGAGGTTGCGCCCGGTCATGATGTTGTCGATCACGCTCATGCCCTTGAACAGCGCCAGGTTCTGGAAGGTGCGGGCCACACCCATCTCGGCCACCTGGCGCGAATTCATGTGCGAGAACGTCTTGCCCCGGAAGGTGATGGAGCCGTCCTGCGGCGTGTACACGCCGTTGATGCAGTTGAGCATGGAGCTTTTGCCCGCGCCGTTGGGGCCGATGATGGCGCGGATCTCATGCTCCTTGACGTTGAACGAGATGTCCGTCAGCGCCTTCACACCGCCAAACCGCAGGCTGATGTTGTTGACGTCCAGGATGACGTCGCCGATCTTCTTTTTGGTCATGGTGGGGGGCTTCTCCAGCGGGTAAAGCGCGGGCTTCATGCGGCGGCCTTGACGGGCGCAAAGGTCTTCGTGTCCGACAGCTTGAGCGTGGCGCTCACGCTGCCGGTGCGGCCGTCTTCAAACTTCACCTGGGTCTCGATGTACTGCTCGGTGCGGCCGCCGTACAGGGCCTCCACCAGCACGCCGTATTTGTCGGCAATGAAACCGCGGCGGACCTTGTTGGTGCGGGTCAACTCGCCGTCGTCGGCATCCAGTTCCTTGTGCAGCACCAGGAAGCGGCTCACCTGGCTGCCCGCCAGCATGGTGTCGGTGGCCAGGTCGGCGTTGACCTTTTCAATGCATTCGCGGATCAGCTCATACACCTCGGGCTTTTGCGCGAGATCGGTGTAGCCCGCGTAGGGCAGGTTGCGGCGCTCGGCCCAGTTGCCCACGGCATCGAAGTCGATGTTGACCATCACGCACACCTTCTCGCGGCCGTCGCCCAGGGCGACCACTTCCTTGATGTGCGGGAAGAACTTGAGCTTGTTCTCCACATACTTGGGCGCAAACATGGCGCCGTCGTTGGCGCCGCCCTTGATGCGGCCCACGTCCTTGACGCGGTCGATGATCTTGAGGTGGCCGTGCGCATCCAGAAATCCCGCATCGCTCGTGTGATACCAGCCATCGGCCGTCAACACCTCGGCCGTGGCCGTGGGGTTCTTGTAATACTCCTTGAGCAACCCGGCCGACTTGACGAGGATCTCGCCGTTGTCGGCCACCTTGATCTCCACGCCACGGATGGGAACGCCCACCGTGTCGGCGCGCGCTTGGTTGTCGGGCTGCAGGCACACGAACACGGCGGTCTCGGTGGAGCCGTACAGCTGCTTCAAATTGATGCCAATGGAGCGGTAGAACGTGAACAGATCGGGGCCAATCGCCTCGCCCGCCGTGTAAGCCACGCGCACGCGGCTGAAGCCCAGGTTGTTGCGCAGCGGGCCGTACACCAGCAAGTTGCCCAGCGCGTATTTGATCTTGTCGATGGCGCTCACGGCCTCGCCATCCATCAGCGCCGGGCCCACGCGCTTGGCCACGCTCATGCAGGCGTGGAACATCTTGCGTTTGATGGTGCCCGCGTCTTCCATGCGGATCATCACGCTGGTGAGCAGGCCTTCAAAAATGCGCGGCGGCGCAAAGTAGTAGGTAGGGCCGACTTCTTTGAGGTCGATCGTCACGGTGCTGGCCGACTCGGGGCAGTTGACCACGTAGCCGCAAGCCAGCCACTGGGCGTAGCTGAAGATGTTCTGGCCAATCCACGCCGGGGGCAGGTAGGCCAGCACTTCTTCGCTGCTGGTGAGCTTGTCAAACTCGGCGCCTGCGGATGCGCGGTCGAGCAGCGTGCTGTGGGTGTGCACCACGCCTTTGGGGTTGCCTGTGGTGCCCGAGGTGAAGAACATCGCAGCCACGTCGCCCGGCTGCGCCTTGGCCACTTCGGTGGTGAACCATTGGGGGTGCTTGGCCACATGGGCCTTGCCCGCTTCCATCAGCGCCTCCAGCGATGCAAGGCCTTCTTCTTCGTAGTTGCGCAGGCCGCGCGGGTCGTCAAAGTAGATGTTGGAGATCTGTGGGCATTGCTCGCGGATCTCCAGAATCTTGTCCACCTGCTCCTGGTCTTCCACCATACAAAAGCGCACTTCGGCGTTGTTCAGCGGGAAGATGCATTCGGCACCCACGGCATCCTGGTACAGCGGCACGGGGATGGCGCCCAGCGACTGCGCGGCCAGCATGGTGGCGTACAGGCGGGGGCGGTTGGCGCCGATCACGACCATGTGTTCACCGCGCTGCAGCCCGGCCAGATGCAAGCCAGCAGCCACCTGTTCGACCAGGCGTGCCAGGTTGGCCCAGCTGTGGGCTTGCCAGATGCCATATTCTTTTTCGCGCAGCGCCGGGGCCGTGGGCCGTTCGGCGGCATGCTTGAGCAGCAATTGCGGGAACGTGGTCAACATTGCAGGTTCCTAAAGATGAGAGGTGTCCGTCCGGTGACTGCCGGAAGCGCGGCCTTGTGGCTGCGTGTCTGGTATGGGATGGATGCTAGGACTGACTTTGACGCCGTCTTGTCTTGCCGACGACAATTTACGGGAAACTACCGGGTGGGTAAAACCCTTCCTGCCTGTTGCCGGCCCCGGCAAGGGGCCCCAGGGGCTCCGCTGCGGGTTGCTTCATGGGGTGGCGGTATCCTCAGGGCATGTACGCCCCGTTTTTCGGTCTCCAGCAAGCGCCGTTCTCCATCGCCCCCGACCCCCGATACCTGTTCATGAGCGAGCGGCACCGCGAGGCGCTGGCCCACCTGCTCTATGGGCTGGACGCAGGCGGCGGTTTTGTGCTGTTGACTGGTGAGGTCGGCACTGGCAAGACCACCGTGTGCCGGTGTTTTTTAGAGCAGATTCCAGCGCACTGCAACGTGGCCTACATCTTCAATCCCAAGGTCACCGTGGGCGAGCTGCTGCGCTCGATCTGCGACGAGTTTGGCGTGCCCCACGCGCCCGCTGTGCCAGGCGTGGAGACGGTCAAAGACTGCATTGACCCGCTCAATGCCTCACTGCTCGCGGCGCACGCCAGCGGCCGCAACAACGTGCTCATCATCGACGAGGCGCAAAACCTGTCGGCCGACGTGCTGGAGCAACTGCGTTTGTTGACCAACTTGGAAACCAGCGAGCGCAAGCTGCTGCAGATCATCCTCATCGGCCAGCCCGAGCTGCGCGCGATGGTGGCGCGCCCGTCGATGGAGCAATTGGCGCAGCGTGTGATCGCCCGGTTCCATCTCGATGCGCTCACCCCGCAGGAAACGCAGCAGTACATCGCGCACCGGCTGGCGGTGGCGGGGCTCAACGGCCCGCTGCCGTTCAGCCAGCGGGCGATCCGGCGTGTGCATGCGCTGTCGCACGGCGTGCCGCGCCGCATCAACCTGCTGTGTGACCGCGCGCTGCTGGGCGCTTATGCAGCCGGTGTGCGCGAGGTCAGCGCACCCATCGTCAACCGTGCAGCGCGCGAGGTGTTTGATGCACCCGCTGCCGCCGCCGCGGCCCGCAGCGACCGGGGTCCTATGCCGGGCTGGGCCCTGGCGGGCCTCGGCGGCGTGGCGGGAGCGGCTCTGGTGGCCGCTGCAGGCTGGGTTCTCGGGGCCTGGCCGCCACCGGCGGGCTCTGCAAAACCAGCCAACGACCCGGCCGCAGTAGCGCAAGCGCCTGCCTCCGGTGCGGGCGCGGGTGCGGTTCGCGCGTTGCCCGCAGCCAGCGCAGCGGCGGTGGCAGGCCCCGCGGCTTCTGCCGCGTCCGCTGCGGTTGCCGCACCTGCCGCGCCTGTCATTGCGCCCGCGCTGCAGCAGTTTCTGGCCGCGCAGTCCGCGGGGGATGCGCCCGCGTGGAAGGCGCTTGCGTCGGCCTGGGGCGTGTCGCTGCCCGAAGGGGCTGACGCCTGCGCCACGCTGCCGCGCGATGGCTTGCGCTGCTACCGCAACCGCCGCGCCGGGCTGAGCCTGGTGCGCCAGATCGACCGGCCCGTGATGCTGACGCTGTTCCCGTCGGAAGACGCTGAAGAATCGGTATCGGCCGTGCTGCGCAGCCTGCAGGGCGACACCGCCACGCTGGAGGGCGGTGGCCAGACCCTGCAGGTGCCCGTGGAGGCGCTGGCGCTGGTGTGGCGCGGCGACATGGCCACGCTGTGGCGCACACCGCCCGGCATGCCCGAGCGGGGCGAAATCGTCGACACGCCGGACGGCGCCGCGTGGCTGGACCAGCAGCTGGCCTCCAAGGCCGCGGGCGGCACGGGCCCCAGCAGCCGCCCGATGACGCCTGCCCTGCGCCAGTCGCGCATCCACCGATTCCAGCTGGCCCAGGGCGTGACGCCCGATGGCCGCGCTGGCCCCCTGACCCTGATGCTGCTCAACCGTGCAACCGGTGTGAGCGAGCCGCGCCTGCGCGCCGGAGGCTGACCGAACATGTCCTACATCCTTGATGCGCTGCGGCGCGCAGACGCCGAGCGGGGCCGTGGTGGTGTGCCCGGCCTGCACACCCAGGCCACGCCTGTGCCCGGCGCTTCGCCCGCCCAGCGGTCGTCAGCCTCTGCATCGCTGACGGTAGTGGTGGCTGCCGTGCTGGTGGTGGCCGCTTTGGCCGCTGGCGGCACCTGGTGGGCGATGCAGCGCAACGCGCCGAGTGGTGGTGTGGTGCTGGCGGGGGGCCAGCCGCCTTCGACACCTTCCACGCCTGCGGCACTGGTCACCGCGCCCCCGCCAACGCAGACGGTGACACCTGTCACCAGTGCTTCCACCGCGCCCGCCAACCCGAGCCCCGCAGCCGCCGCCGTACCTGCTCCGCCCCCGGCGGCAGCCGCAGAACCCCGCCCGGCCGAGCGCCGCCCCGTTCCGCCCCCGCGCGAAAAACCCGCCGCAACAGCGACCGCACAGCGCGCGCCGCTGCCAGAGCCCCCGCGCAACCGCGCGGTCGACGAGGCGCCGCGCGACCGCACGCCACCCGTCGCCCCGCCCGCCGCCCGCGCGCCAGAGCCTGCGGCCACCCCCGCGCCCACCGGCACCGTGTTCGCCCAGAGCGACCTGCCCGACGCCGTGCGCACGCAATTGCCAGTGCTCAAGATCTCGGGCGCTACGTACTCCGCCAACCCGATGCACCGCATGGCCATCGTCAACGGCCAGGTGCTGCACGAGGGCGATGTGGCCGCGCCGGGCCTCTTGCTCGAAAAGATCGAACCCACCCGCATCATCTGGTCGTTCAAAGGCTACCGCTACGGGCTGGCCTCGCAATAGCCGAAAATATGAGCCAAATTGGCCTCTAGCGCTTATCCAATAAGCGCTAGTAGCTATCTATTTGATAGTATTTGGCTGGGCGCTGGATGCTCAAAACTGGCGCGCCTCCAACGCCAGTGCCACCGTGGAACTGGCTCCGCCAGGCCACGGGTGGCGTCCCCCACCGGGGGAAGCGGCGCAGCCGCTCAGGGGGGCTACCGAATAAACCGGCCATCTCGCCCCACCAGCGTCAGCTCCACAAACCGTGAGGCATTGCGGTCGGGCGTGCTGGCATTGATGTCGAAGCCGCCCAAGTCCCACTTCTTGAGGTTCCAGGTCGCATCGATGAACGCTGCGCGCGTGGGGTTGCGGCCTGCGCGCTGCAGCGCCTCGGCAAACACGCGGGCGTTGATATAGCCCTCCAGCGCCAGGTGCGAGGGCTCGGCCGTGGCGCCCGATGTTTTCCAGGCGGACTGAAACTCGCGCACCACCGGCATCACCACGTTGGACGGCAGCGGCACCACCTGCGAAATCGCCATGCCCGTGGCATCCGGGCCCAGGGCCTTGACGGTGGCGGGCGTGCCCATCACCGACAGCGCATACAGCGTCACGCCGCGTTGGAGCGCGCGGAACGCTTTCACAAATTCCAGCGTGGGTTTGCCCGCCAGGCCGATCACGATGGCCTCGAGGTTGCCGCCCGCCAGCTTGGCCGCGGCGGCGCCTGCGTCCGATGCGTTGTTCTCCACCGTCACGGCAATGGAACCCGGCAGCTTGAGCCGCTCCATGGACTGCTTGGCGGCGTTGAAGATCTCTTTGCCGAAGGCATTGTTCTGGTAGACGATGCCGATGCGCTGAATGCCGATGGTGGACAGGTGCTGCACCAGCTTTTCGGCCTCGTCGGCGTAGCTCGCGCGGATGTTGAACACGTTGCGGGCGGTGGGGATGCGGCTGAGTTGCGCGCCGGTGAACGGTGCAAAAAACGGAATCCCGTTCTCGATCACCTTGGGCAGCATGGCGTCGATCATGGGCGTGCCCATGCAGTTGAACAGCGCAAAGGTGTCGCGCTCGGCCATGAATTTTTCGACGTTGGCCAGGGCTTTGGGCACGTCGTAGGCATCGTCCAGTGTGACCAGTTCGATGGTGCGGCCGTTGACGCCACCGCGCGCGTTGATGCCCGCAAACGCGGCCTTGGCACCCTGGTGCATGGCAGAGCCCAGGTCGCCCAGCGGGCCGGTCAGCGCGGTGGACTGCGCAATCTTGATGACACCGTCCTGCGCGCGGGCGCCGCCCAGGTGGCCCAGCCACGGCAGGCTGACGGCCGCGGCCAGCAACTGGCGCCGCGCGATGGTCGGCCGTGGGGAGGAGGCTTTGGGGGCCCGCGGTGCGCGGCCTGCGGACGCGTGGGGTGTTGGGTGCATGGTGTCTCCTCGGAAATGGCCCCGGGCGCGCCAGAGGCGGCCCCGGGGAAAGGCGACATCATCCCGGCGAGATTGGCATTTTTTTGTCTTTCTGACGACAATCCGGGTCGTGGTATTCCCGCATCCCCTGCGCCTGCAGGGGCCGTTTTGCCTTCCATTTCTTACCGCCATGGACCCACGCACTTCCCAAGACCTGTCTTTGCACCAGCGGCGCCGCTCGCCCACCGCCGACGAGCTGGACGGCATTCCCTGGCTGCCGCTGCTGCTGCCCGCCGAGCGCGAGCGTGCGGTGGCGTCGCTGCTGGTGGGGGATGCCCAGGCGGGCGATTACGTGTGCCGCGTGGGGCGCCCGGTGACCTACTGGTTTGGGGTGGTCGAGGGTCTGCTCAAGATGAGCACCGACAACGCGCAGGGCCAGACCATGACCTATGCGGGCCTACCGCCCGGCGGCTGGTTTGGCGAGGGCACCACCATCAAGCGTGAGCCCTACCGCTACAACATTCAGGCCCTGCGCAAAAGTGTGGTGGCGGGCTTGCCCCTTGACAGCTTTCACTGGCTGCTGGACCACTCCATCGGCTTCAACCGCTTTGTGATGAACCAGCTCAACGAGCGGCTGGGCCAGTTCATCGCAGCGCGTGAAATTGACCGCCTGAACAACCCGGACGTGCGCGTGGCGCGCAGCCTAGCGTCGCTGTTCAACCCGGTGCTGTACCCCGGCGTGGGCGAGGTGCTGCGCATCACCCAGCAGGAGCTGGCGTACCTGGTCGGCTTGTCGCGCCAGCGCGTGAACGAGGCGCTGGCCGCGCTGGAGACGCAGGGCGCGATCCGTGTCGAATATGGGGGCCTGCGCGTGCTGGACCTGGCGGCGTTGCGCTCCAGCGTCTTTCAGCTCCAGGTGAGTGACGGGCGGGTGGCACGCGGGTGAGGGACGGCGGAAGCGCGTCGGAAGGACTTCTGGCGGCCCCCCAGACTGCAAATCAGCAGATCAACGCGGCAATGACGGCAGCTTGCTGCGCGGCTTGAGCGTGGCCTGCGGGCTGGAACGGAATGCGGGGGCGGGCACCGGCGCAGGTGTCGGTGTGGACACGCCCCAGCTGGTTTCGTTGCTGCCGTTGCGGGTGAGCTGGAAGGTGCCCACCATCTGCGTCAGGCGCCCGGCCTGGTCCTTCAGGCTGTCGGCCGCCGCAGCGCCTTCTTCTACCAACGCAGCGTTTTGCTGGGTCATCTCTTCCAGCTCGCCCACGGACTGGCTCACGTGGCCGATGCGCTGGCTTTGCTCCTGCGTGGCGGCGGTGATCTCGCCCATGATGTCCGACACGCGTCGTACTGACAGCACCAGTTCTTCAATGGTCTTGCCCGCGTGGTTGACCAACGTGCTGCCTTCTTGCACCTGGTCGACGCTGGCACCGATCAGGGCCTTGATCTCGCGCGCGGCGTTGGCCGAGCGGCCCGCC
>NZ_JBKBTV010000061.1:0-26301 GCF_046291265.1 Acidovorax sp.
GAACTGCAGCGTGAGCAGCTGCCCGCCCAGCCCGGCCGCCGCCTGGCCCAGGTCGCCCAGACCCAGCAGTTGCGAGCCCAGCCTCAGAGCCAGGTTGGTGCCCTGCGTTTTGGCGATGCGCTCGCGCGCGTGTTCGCGTAGCGCGTGGGCCATTTCGTGGCCCATGATCATGGCGGCCTCGTCGTCAGTCAGCTTGAGCTGGTCGAGGATGCCGGTATAGAACGCGATCTTGCCGCCGGGCATGCAGAAGGCGTTGATCTGCGAACTGCCGATGAGGTTGACCTCCCAGCGCCACTGCTTGGCGCGGTCGTTCCACGGCGTGGTGTGCGGGATCAGCCGCTTGGCAATGGCGTGCAGGCGCTGTAGCTGCGGGTGGTTGTCGGGCGCCAGCGCGCGTTTGGCCTTGGCCTGCTGCAGCATCTGCTGGTACTGCTGGGCGGCGGAGTTTTCGAGCGTCTCGGCCGGGACCAGTTTGCGCAGGCTGGACGCAGAGCCCACCTCGACCTGCGCCATGACCGGTGTGGCTGCAGCCGCGCCCGCCGCCAGCAGGAACGCACGGCGTGCCGACCACGGGGACGATGGCGCAACAGAATCAGAAGGGGCGGGGCAGAAGGTGCACATACAGAAAACCACCGTGATGAAGGAACGCCTGAAGGAATAATGGCAGCGCTGACGCAGAACACACACACAAACAGACAGCTGGAAAGACCGGCAGTTGCCAGCCCGTGTGCGTCCGCGGACATCGCCCAGATGGAGACACGCAGGTTTGCTGCAAGGGTGTGTCGGCGATGATAGACAAAACCCCCGCATGCCCATGTCAGACACCTCCACTTCATCCACGCCCAGCCTCACCCCCTCCAGCTCCCCGGACAAACCGCCGCGCACGCCCTGGCTGCAAACCCTGCGTGTGTACCTGGAGCCCGCCAGCCTGCGCATGCTGACGCTGGGTTTCTCGGCCGGGCTGCCGCTGCTGCTGGTGTTGGGCACGCTGAGTTTTCGGCTGCGCGAGGCGGGCATTGACCGCAGCACCATCGGGTATCTGAGCTGGGTGGGCCTGGCCTACGGCTTCAAGTGGGTGTGGGCGCCGCTGGTAGACCGCCTGCCGATTCCGCTGCTGACACACGCGCTAGGGCGGCGGCGCAGCTGGCTGCTGCTGTCGCAGGCGCTCATCGTGGGCGGGCTCATCGGCATGGCGCTGGCCGACCCGCGCCAGACGCTGGGGCCCATCGTGTGGTGTGCGCTGGCGGTGGCGTTTGGCTCGGCCACGCAGGACATTGCACTCGACGCGTTTCGCATCGAATCGGCCGACGCCAACCACCAGGCGGCGCTGGCGGCGTCGTACCAGACGGGCTACCGCCTGGCGATGATCTGGGCCGGGGCGGGGGTGTTGTGGATTGCAGCGCGATCCGAGGTGGCGCCCGCTGTGGGCCAGGCCATTGCGCAAGGCGCTGCGGCCTATCAGAACAGCGCCTGGCAGATGGCCTATATGGTGATGGCCGCATCGATGGCGGTGGGCGTGGTCACCGTGCTGTTTTCGCGCGAGCCCGCGCCAGTGCAACTGCCTCCGGCGCGCAACGCGGCGGAGTGGATTCAGAGCGCCATGGTGGAGCCGTTTGCCGACTTTCTGCGCCGCTACGGCGCGCAGGCGGTGCTGATCCTTGCGCTGATCGCCGTCTACCGCATCAGCGATGTGGTGATGGGCATCATGGCCAACCCGTTCTACGTGGACATGGGCTTCACCAAGGACGAGGTGGCCGCCGTGACCAAGGTGTACGGCGTGATCATGACGCTGGCCGGTGCGTTTATTGGCGGCGTGCTGTCCATGCGGTTTGGTGTGATGCGCATCCTGATGCTGGGTGCCATCCTGAGCGCGGGCAGCAACCTGCTGTTCGCGTGGCTGGCGGGCCATGGGCACGATGTGACGGCGCTGATCGCTGTGGTGTCGGCCGACAACCTGGCCAGCGGCATTGCGTCGGCCGCGTTCATCGCGTACCTGTCGAGCCTGACCAACGTGAGCTACTCGGCCACGCAGTACGCGTTGTTCAGCTCGATGATGTTGCTGCTGCCGAAGTTTGTGGCGGGCTTCTCGGGCGACTATGTGGATGCGTTTGGCTATGCGCATTTCTTCACTGTGACGGCGATGCTGGGTGTGCCCGTGCTGCTGCTGGTGTGGCTGGCTTCAAGGGTCAAAAACACCTCTGACGCTTGATACATAAGCGCTAGCAGCTATAAATTTAGAAGCATTACCATCCACCGGGCGTTGAATGCCGCCTGGCCGGTTTACCGCAACTTTACGGAGGCTTCAACACGGGGAGACGCCCGCGCGGGACCATGGGGCCTCCCTTCAGGCACCCCGCACTACACTGACCCCATGAGCTCGCAACTGTTGATGATCGAAGACGATGCCCGCCTGGCCGAGATGGTGGGCGAGTACCTGGGCCAGTCGGGCCTGCAAGTCACCCACCGTGCCGACGGCAAGAGTGGCCTGGCGCAACTGCAAGGGCCCGAGTCCGGGCCGTTGCCCGATCTGATCATCCTGGACCTGATGCTGCCGGACATGGACGGCCTTGAAGTGTGTCGCCGCATTCGGTCGCTGCAAGGCAACGCCGCCCAGGTGCCCGTGCTGATGCTCACCGCCAAGGGCGACCCGATGGACCGCATCATTGGCCTGGAGCTGGGCGCTGACGATTACCTGCCCAAACCTTTTGAACCGCGCGAACTGCTGGCCCGCATCCGCGCCATCCTGCGCCGACGCACGGATGGTGGCAGCGCCTCCGCAACCACCCAGGCCCTGCGTTTTGGCACGCTGGAGATCGACCGCGACGCACGCACCGTGACCGTCGCGGGCGAGCTGGCCGACCTGACCTCGTACCAGTTCGACCTGCTCGTCGCCCTGGCCGAGCGCGCAGGCCGCGTGTTGACCCGCGACCAGATCATGGAGGCCGTGCGTGGCCGCGAACTGGAGGCGTTTGACCGCTCCATCGACGTGCACATGGGCCGCATCCGCGCGGCGATTGAAGCCGATGCGAAGAACCCGCGCCGCATCCTCACGGTGCGTGGTGTGGGCTACGTTTTTGCCAAACAACAAGACTAGGCATGCCCCCTGAGTCGCTTCGCGCCTTCCCCCTCAGGGGGACGCCGCCAGCGCGGCGGGGCGGCCCTTGCGCGGCGGCCGCTGGCCTGGGCCGCGCCAGTGTTAAACGGGGCGCCTATCTCTAACGGCTATCGAACCACCATGTCCCTGTCGAACCCCTTTTCCCGACGTCTGTACCTGCGCATTTGGCTGGCCGTTGTGGGCGGCATGGCGGTGCTCACGCTCACGGTGGGCTGGGCCTGGCGCATCGCCGAGGAGCAAAAGGCGCAGAACGCCCAGCCGTTTGTGCCGCCGTCGCGCGAAATGGTGCTGCGCGACCCCGATGGCAACCTCGTGTTGCGCGGCCTGTCGACCCGCCAGCCCGGCGAACCCGGCGAAGGCATGGAGTTTCAGATCCAGTCGGACACCGGCAAGGTCTTCACCATGCAGATGGCACCGCGCCCGCCGCGCCCCGACAGCGAACGCGGCGAGCGTGGTGGACGAAACCAGAGCGACACAGCGTTCTGGACGCGCCCGCCCTTCGGTTTCCTGTGGCTGCTCGGGATCGTGAGCCTGGCTGTTGCGGTGGGCGTGTACCCCATCATCCGCCGCCTCACGCTGCGCCTGGAAGCCTTGCAACGCAGCGTGCAGAAGTTTGGCGAAGGCGACCTGTCGGTGCGTGTGCCCGAGCAGGGGCAGGACGAGGTGGCCGACCTTGCGCGCCAGTTCAACGCCGCCGCTGCGCGTGTGGAGACGCTGGTCAGTTCGCACAAGTCACTGCTGGCCAACGCATCGCACGAACTGCGCTCACCGCTCACCCGCATCCGCATGGGGCTGGAACTGATGGGGGGGCAGCAGCCCTCCCCGGCCTTCCGCGAAGAGATTCTGCGCAACATCGCCGAACTGGACCAGCTGGTCGACGAGATCCTGCTGGCCAGCCGCCTGGATGCGCGCGAGGCCGACGTGGGCACCGTGGAACTGGTGGACCTGATCGGCCTGGCCGCTGAAGAATGCGCGCGTGTGGATGCCGACCTGGATGTGAGTGCCAGCCCCGATTCGCTGGAGGTGCGCGGCGTGGCCAAGCTGCTGCGCCGGGCCATCCGCAATCTGCTGGAGAACGCACGGCGTTACAGCACGGGCGAGATCACAGTGGTGGTGCACCGCCGTCACGGGCGGGCCGAGGTGCATGTGTGTGACCACGGCCCGGGCGTCCCCATCACACACCGCGAGCGGATTTTTGAACCGTTTTACCGCCTGCCCGGCGCTAGCGAGCGTGCAGGCGGCGTGGGCCTGGGGCTGGCGTTGGTGCGGTCGATTGCCGGTCGCCACAACGGCACCGTGCATTGCCAGGACCGGGCCGATGGCGGGAGCGGTGCGTGTTTTGTATTGGCCTTGCCGCTGGCGCCTGCTTCGGCTACGGCACACCCAGCCCACTGACCGGTCGCTGCGTCCCTCTTACATCAGTGCACCGGCTGCGCCGGCAATGGCCAGCGCCAAGCCATCGCTGCATACAGGACGGCGCCCACCACCAGCGCAGCGGCCGCTACGGCCAGCCCGTAGACAAACCCCTCGCCCTGCGTGGCCGTGTGGTGCAGCATCCACGCCACCATGGGTGGACCCGCAATTTGGCCAATACCGTAGGCGGCGGTGAGCAGCCCCGGAAAGCTGTCGCCCGCCGAGGGCCACACGCGCCGCGCCTCTTGCAGCGCATAAAAAGTGATCGCCGTGAACGGCAACCCCAGCAACAGGCTGCCCAGTGCAAAGCCCGCAGGCCCCGGCCAGACCAGGCTGAGCGCGATGGCTGCAGCCTGCACGGCGTAGGCGGCCATGAGCAGCCAGCGCCGGTCCCACGCCGCCGGTGTGCGGGTCGACAACGCAGCACCCAGGGCCACGCCTGCGCCAAACAAGGGCCAGAACAGGTCCGGCCACGGCGACCCTGCAGGCAGCGCCGCGCGCGCGATCACCGGCAGGAAGGTGGCGGTGACGATGTAGCCCAAACCCGCCAGTCCATAAGCCAGCGTGAGCCCGGTGCGCGCCAGCGGCCCTTGGCCCGGCAGGGCACGCCCGTCCGCATGCGCTGCTGCCGCCGCTGCAACAGCGGGCAAGGCCACCCCCTGCAACACGGGCCAGATGGCGGCACACAACCCCACGCTGAGCAGGCCAAACACCGCCCAACCGGCGGCTGCAGGCCATTGCAAAGCCACCATGGCGCTGGCCGACAGGCCGGTCAGCACAATGCCCAGCCCCGGCCCGCAAAAGATCAAGCCGCCCAGCGCGGGCTGGCCCAGCGCCACCAGCCGCACCATGCACCACACCGAGACGTTGAGAAACACCAGCGCACTCGCCACGCCCGCTGCAAAACGCAGCGCGGGCCACACGGTGGGTAGGGGCAACGCCATGCTCAGGGTGAGCAGCACGGTGGCCACCAGCCCCCAACGGGCCAGGCGTGCCGCGTGCCAGACCTGCCGCGCCCGGGGTGCCACCCAGGGCAAGGCCATGCAGCCCAGCGCGCCGATGAGGTAACCCAGGTAGTTGGCCGTGGCCAACCAGCTTCCACCCGCCAGCGTGACCACGCCGTCGTGCAACATCATCGGCAGCAAGGGGGTGAAGGCAAAACGCCCGATGCCCATGGCCGCGGCCAAAGCCGCCATGCCCGCCAGCGCCACGGCAAACGGCTGGTCTGAAAGTGCGGTAGCGGAGGAATGGGGGGTACTAGGGGAAGTCAGCGGTTCCATGGCGGCAATTTCCGGTCTATCATTCTTTGTTGAGATTTATTTTTAATAAATCATCTCATAAAGAGAACAAAAATGGACCTTGCCGCCCTCGAAATCTTCCGCACCGTTGCCGCTGAAGGCAGCGTGACCCGCGCCGCCGAGCGGCTGGGCCGCGTGCAGTCCAACGTGACCACACGGGTGCAGCAGCTGGAAGAGCAACTGGGCGCGACGCTGTTTCTGCGCGAGGGCAAACGCATGGTGCTCACGCCCGCGGGGGCGTCGCTGCGCGGCTATGCCGACCGCCTGCTGGCGCTGGCAGAAGAAGCGCGCCAGTGTGTGCACCCCGGCCAGCCGGGCGGTCGCCTGCGCCTGGGCGCCATGGAAAGCACTGCGGCCGCCCGCCTGCCGCAGCCATTGGCACAACTGCACGCGCAATGGCCAGGGCTGGTGCTGGAGTTGTCCACCGCCCCCTCGCGCCAACTGGTGGAGCAGGTGCTGTCTCACACCATTGACTGCGCGCTGGTGGCGTGGCCACCGCCGGGCGTGGATGCGGATGCCCCGGTGGAGCACACCCCGGTGTTTACTGAAACCCTGCTGCTGGCCCTGCCCGCCGACCACCCGGCGGTAGCGTCACCCGCAGACCTGCAACTGGACACCCTGGCCGCGTTCAGCACCGGCTGCACCTACCGCCGCATGGGCGAGGCTTACATGCAGCAGCGCAGTGGCACGCCGCCGCAGGTGCTGGAGCTGGCCTCGTACCACGCGATCCTGGCGTGCGTCGCTGCAGGGCGCTGTGCAGGTGTGGTGCCATGCGCCGTGATTGACCTGATGCGAGAGCCTCCCGCGCTTCGCCTGGTGCCGCTGATGGATTGCGACACCGTGCTGGTGCACCGGCGCGGCTACCAGTCGCCCGCACTGGCGGCGTTGCATGCGGCGCTGCGGGCCAGCACTGCCTCTTCGCTGCCTGAGCCAATTTCACGATAAGGAGTCGTCCATGCGCTCATCTCTCACCGCCCGCCTGGGCCTTGCGCTGCCCATCATCCAGGGTCCCATGACCGGGTCTGATACGCCCACGCTGGCGGCTGCCGTGTCAGAGGCCGGGGGCCTGGGCATGCTGGGCTGCGGCATGCGCTCACCCGCCGCCATGGCTGCGGTCGCTGCTGAGGTGCGCGAGCGCACCAACAAGCCCTTTGGCATGAACCTGTTTGTGCAGGCCACGCCCCGGCCCGACGAGGCCACGGTGACCAGTGCCATGCAACGCCTAGCACCGTTCTATGCCGAGTTTGGCCTGGTGCCCGAGCGGCCTGCGCAGTGGTGCGAAGACTTTGCAGCCCAGTTCGAGGCCCTGGTCGCTGCGCGCCCGGCGGTGGCCAGCTTCACGTTTGGCATCCTCACGGCGGCTCAGGTGGCGCGGCTGCAAGCGGTGGGCAGTGTGGTGATTGGCACAGCGACCACGGTGGCCGAGGCGCAGGCCTGGGCCACCGTGGGTGCCGATGCAGTCTGCGCGTCGGGCATGGAAGCCGGGGGGCACCGGGGCACGTTCCTGACGCCCACGCAGCCCGCAGCGGCGACTGGAACGCCACCCTCGCTGGCCGACTTTGAAGCCAGCATGGTGGGCACGCTGACACTGGTGACGCAGTGTGTGGACGCGCTGTCCATACCCGTCATTGCTGCGGGCGGCATCATGGACGGGCGCGGCATTGCCGGGGCGCTGGCCATGGGCGCCCAAGGCGTGCAGATGGGAACCGCCTTTCTGACCTGCCCCGAATCGGGCATCGGTGCGGCCTACCGCGAGGCGCTCACTCAGACCCAAGCGACGGACACGCGCCCCACGCGCATCTTCTCGGGTCGGCCTGCGCGCGGCATTGTCAACACCATGATGGAAAAGCTGCGCGCGGACGAAGCCACCGTGCCGCCCTACCCCGTGCAGAACGCCTTGACCGGCGCGCTGCGCCGCGCCGCAGCCCAGGCGGGGCGGGCCGATCATTTGTCGTTGTGGGCCGGTCAAGGCGTGGCCAAGGTGCGGCCCATGCCAGCCACTGCGCTGGTGGCGTTGCTGGCGCAGGAATGGCGCGTTGCAAGTGCACCGCAGCTATGACCATCGACTGCAGCGAACAAACTACCAATTTGATAGCTGCTAGCGCTTATGGATAAAGCGCTAGAGGCCAATTTCACTTGATTTTTCACCTACTTCAGAGAGAGGCCGCTCGCCCTGAGCCCGTCGAAGGGCTTTATCCGAAAAAGTGCGCTGGCTTCGACAGGCTCAGCCCGAACGGACAGGGCAAATCTGAGGGAGGAATTCACTTCAGAAATACCGCCTGCTGATCGCGCGCAGCCCCAAGCCAGTGCACCCGTGGATCCGGCTTCGCCGGTCCACCCGGTGCGTCCCCCTGAGGGGCTGAGGCCTGCGGCTCCAAACCTGCCTGCGCAGGCTTGGACAGGCCGAAGAGGCCGCGCCTGCGGCGCGCGCCACCGAGGCGCAAAGCGCCACAGGGGGCATCAATTCTTCCAGGGCAGTTCGCGCGCGGGGCCCTGAATGACGGGCGGTTGGGCGTTGATTTTTTCGCCTGCCAGCACACGCTCGTACATGCGCAGGTAGTTGCGCGCCATGCGCTCGGCGCCAAAGTGATCGACCACATGCTGGTGACATGCGCGTGCGTCAAAGCGGTTGTTGCGCACCGCCTCGGCCAGCACACCCGCCTCGGCCGACAGCACGCCGCAGTGCACCGGCACCAGCTCGGGCAGCGCGCCATAAGGTGTGGAAAACACGGGGCAGCCGAAATACAGGCTTTCAATCACCGCCAACCCGAACGGCTCGTGCCAGCGCACGGGGAAGATCAGCCCGCGCGACGCGTTGAGCAGCTCGGTCTTCTGCGTGCCGCCCACCATGCCGTGAAAGTGGATCTTGCGCGACAGCGTCCAGCGAAAGCCGCGCTTGAAGTTGATGCGGTCGCCGCCCAGCACGTCCAGCTCCACGCCAGCCATCTTGGCCACCTTGATCGCGCCGCGCACGTTCTTCACACCCCAGGCCGCCTTGCCGAGAAAGTGGTAATGGGGCCGGGGACGGGCAAAGTCCACCGGGCCATAGCTGCTCCAGTCCAGGCCGTTGTAGACGAACTCGGTCGACCCATACCGCGCCGCATGGTCGCGCGAGAGAAACACCGTGTTCAGCGGCAGCGGCTTGGGCTTGCGCGCATTGCCATGCTCGGTGACCAGATAAGGCCGGGTCAGCTCGGTGCGGGGGTTGAACTGGAAATGCGCAATGTCCACATCCGCCGGAATCTGCCCCTCCCACGGCGCGTCGGGGCGGATGTTCAGCACCTGCCCAAAGTCGCAGCTGGAGCCCTCGGGCACCAGGTAGCTGACGCGGTGGCCCAGCTGCACCAGCGTCTTGCCCAGGTCCCAGATCACACGCTCGGTGCCGCCGTAGCCGTAGACGGGGATGGGGGAGTTGTTGACCAACAGGATGTGCATCAAAAAGGCCTCTCGTCTCGGTTTTCCATGGCGCTGTGCGACGCCCGCCGCCCATGAAACTGGCGCGGTCCAAACCAGTGCCACCGTGGAACTGGCTTTGCCAGGCCACCGGTGGCGTCCCCCTCCCGCGCAGCGAGAGAGGGGGAAGGCGCGAAGCGACTCAGGGGGGGCTTCATCTCAGACAGGGCGGGGGCAGCCCATGCGCGTGCGCCGCTCGTGCAGGGCCGCCAGCACCAGGGGACACATGAAGAGGTAGAACATGTTGCCGCTGTTGTGGGCCAGAAACACTTGCGTGAGGCCAAAGCCGATATACGACAGCGGCACCATCACGCCGACCAGGCACAGTGACAGCGATTCCTTGTCCATCTTGCCGGAGCCGTCGCGAATGCGCCGCGCCGTCGGCCAGAACATGGCCAGCGGAATGCCATAAAACGCCATCAGCAGCAGCACCCCCGACAGGCCTCGCTTGGCAAACATGTCCAGTATTTCGTTGTGCGCATGGCCGAATTCGAGCACCACGGGGTGCGCCAGCCCGGCCGCAACGCGCCGCGCCTTCTCCTCGGTGTAGCCAGCCCGGCCCCAACCGGTCAAAGGCCGGTCCCAGCCCATCTCCCAGGCCAGGCGCCAGTGCGCCAGCCGCTGGCCGACCGAGCTGCGGCCGTCGCCGTGGTCCTTGTAGACCTGCACTTCCTGCCGCGCCTCGTCCACCCGCTGCTCCACCGCAGGCACCTGCGACAACGCAGCCGCCGCCAGTGCCAGCGCGCACAGCCCCCAGTACACACGGCGTTGCCCGGTGGTGCGCACCAGCAGCCACGCGCACACCGGCAGCAGCAGCACCAGGGCCAGCCAACCGCCCCGCGACTGGGACAGCACAGAACCCGTGGCGCCCAGCGCGATGGCGCTGGCCAGCAGCGCGCGCTGCCACAGGCACCAGCGCTTGTACTGCACCACCAGCAGCAGGCCGCTCATCACGGCCAGCAGCATGCTCAGGTTGCCGTACTGGATCGCATTGGTGAACCCGTTGGCCCGGGGCAGCGCCATCCCATAGGTCTGGTACAGCGCCACCAGCCCGCTGCCGACTCCGCCCACAGCGATCCCCATCCACAACCAAGCGGCGCGGGGCTCAAAGGTCATCAGAAAGAAAATGCAGGGCAGCGCCAGCAGGTATTTGACCGGGCGGTCCATGCTGCCCCAGCCCCAGGTGGTGCCTACGTCCAGCATCCACAGCGCAGCCATGCAAGAGAACGCGGCCGTCAGCCACCACGCTGCGCGCGGCGCCGGGCGGTGCAACCACAGCGGTGCGCTGGCCAGTGTGGCCAGCAACAGCAGGACCGCACCATAGGAATAGCCCGAGGGCAGCCACAGCGCGAGCCCGGGCACCATGAACGCGCCGACGCTCGCGGCGCGGCCAAACCAGCGCTGGGCATCCATCAACGAATCACCTTGCCGGTCAGGCTGTCACGGTCGTAATGCAGGGCCGCGTACCGAAAGAAGCCCTCCAGCGCCACAAACAGGCAGTACAAAAACCCCGCGCCGCCACATAGAAAACCCAGACGGAAAACATATAACCGCAGGAACATCGATCCGCCCGAGGCCAAGCCGCGCACAACCCCCCCGCGCTTGCCCGCTTCTGCCCGCTTGGCTGCACCCAGCATCACGTACTGGGTCAACTTTTCGAGGCTGCCGCGCACCGTGGTGCGGGAGTAATGCAGCAGCCGCGCCCGGATGAGGTGGCGCGGCACGACCGCGCCGCCTGGCAGCGGGTGCAGCTCGGCCTGCTCGTGCACCACGCCGGTGTATTCCTTGACCATCGCGCGCACAAACAAGCGCTCAATCTGCGACTGCGAGCGGAAATACTTGAGTTCATGACCGTACGCCACCATGCGCCAGCGGATGGTCCACACCGCTTGTTCGCCCGAGCGCACGATGGCCTGCAGCTCTTGCGCAAACGCGGGTGTCATGACCTCGTCGGCATCGAGAAAGAACACGTAATCGCCACGCGAATGCGCCAGCAGCCGGTTGCGCTGCACGGCGAAGCCCTGCCAGTCAGGATAACTGTGCACCTCGGCGCCCAGACCTTTGGCCATGGCCACGGTGTCGTCCGTGCTGCCACTGTCCACCACCAGCACCTGGTCGGCAAACGCGGCGCTCTTCAGGCAGGCTTCAATGCGGTGCGCCTCGTTGTGGGTCAGCACCGCAACGGTCAACGTGGGCGGCGCCGATGCGCCACCGGTTGCGACTGGCATCAATCAGTGGCCAGCGTGTACATGCTCGCCTGCCTTCAGGCGATAGACGGTTCCACAGTACGGGCACTTGGCCTCGCCGGTGCGGGCCACGTCCAGATACACCTTGGGGTGGCTGTTCCAGATCTTCATGTCGGCCTTGGGGCTGGGGCAAAAGACCCCGCCCTGGGCGTTCAGGTCTTCGGCCAGGAGTTCGATGGGAGCTTGCGACATGTGCTTCAGACCTTGGTGAGCCAGTGGGCGTAGTTGGAGTTGCGGCCGTTGACGATGTCGAAGAAGGCGCTCTGGATTTTTTCGGTGATCGGGCCGCGCGATCCGCTGCCAAGCTCGATGCGGTCGAGTTCGCGGATGGGCGTCACTTCGGCTGCGGTGCCGGTGAAGAAGGCTTCGTCAGAGATATAGACCTCGTCGCGCGTGATGCGCTTTTGCACGATTTCGAGGCCCAGGTCCTTGGCGATGTGGAACACGGTGTTGCGGGTGATGCCGTTCAAGGCACCGGCCGACAGGTCGGGCGTGTAGATGACGCCGTTTTTGATCACAAAAATGTTCTCGCCCGCGCCTTCGGACACAAAACCCGAGCTGTCGAGCAGCAACGCTTCGTCATACCCGTCGTCCAGGGCTTCCATGTTGGCAAGGATGGAGTTGGTGTAGTTACTCACCGCCTTGGCCTGCGTCATGGTGATGTTGACGTGGTGGCGCGTGTAGCTGCTGGTCTTGACGCGGATGCCGCGCCGCATGCCTTCCTCGCCCAGGTAGGCACCCCAGGCCCAGGCCGCCACCATGAGGTGTATCTGGTTGCCCTTGGGCGAAACGCCCAGCTTTTGCGAGCCGATCCAGGTCAATGGACGCAGATAGCCCGACTCCAGGTTGTTTTCGCGCACTACGGCCCGCTGCGCCTCGTTCACTTCTTCCTTGCTGAAGGGAATCTTCATGCGCAGGATCTTGGCGCTGTTGAACAGGCGGTCGGTGTGTTCTTCGAGGCGGAAAATGGCCGTTCCATCGGCGGTCTTGTAGGCCCGCACGCCTTCGAAGGCGCCGCAGCCGTAATGCAGGGTGTGGCTCAGCACGTGGATCTTGGCGTCGCGCCAATCCACCATCTGGCCGTCCATCCAGATTTTGCCGTCACGGTCGGCCATCGAGGGAACTACGGGGCTCATGGGTGTCCTTTGTTTGCTGTGGGTCGCAGAGGGGCGATTTTAAGGCGCCACCGGGGTACTGCCCTCTTCAGGGCGGATCAGCGTCCATTTCACCAACTTGCCATGGTGGAACTCGCAGGTCACATGCGACTGCGTGCCGTCTGTCCAGCGGTAGACCTCGGGGTCGGCGTCCTGCGCCGACCGCAACTCGCCCAGCGACTGCGTCATGGCGACCACGTGCATCAGGTTCACGCCTTCCTGCAGCTTGGCATTGAGCATGACGGCGCTCCCTACATAGCCCATCGGCCGGTTGGCGGCCTTGCGCATCACGTTCATCAGCCGCGTGAAATGCAGCAGGGCCCACATCACCAGGCCACCGCTGACCGCGGCGACGCCCAGCCACCCGTAGGCGTAATAACCAAACCCGAGAAGACCCAAGCCGCCCAGCGGCACCCCAATGTTGCGCAAATTCATGGGCGGTATTGTCTTATGACTGCATGCGGGGGCCAGAAAGCACCCATCGGCCGGCGGGTTCATGGCAAAAACATGACACCGCCACCCCCCATCGACAGATCGGCACACAACCCTCTTTAAAATTTGTTTCGTTGTGTAAGCGCTACATTAACGAAATAACCCATCAGTCGCACTGCGCTTGGGCTTCCGAAGTGTTTACGCACAACCCAGAAGCGCGAAAAATGCGATCTCTTCCTTTCTGGAGATCGTGAATGAAGCTGGATAACGTGCGCCTGTCACCCAAGTTGTGGGGTTCTATCGTGGGGCTGTTGGGCGCCATGCTGTTGGTGTCGGTGTGGGCGCAGTACCGCGTCGCGCAGGTGATGGACCACTCCATGGAGACCCTGGCGTCGTTCGAAAACCGCATCACCCTCGCCGTTCAGTGGAAGGGCGCCACCGAAACCACGGGTGAGCGGGTGCTGGCCAGCAATTCGACGCCCGACCCGGACCTGACCACGCTGTTTGACGGCCGCGTGAAAGCAGGCGTGGGCGGGATCTCTGCCATCCAGGCCAAAGTGGTCGAACTGGCCTCTAGCCCTGCCGACAAGTCAGCGCTGGAGCGTGTGGCCGCCGAACGCACCAACGTCCTGGCGCTCAACAAACAGGCCCGCGAAATCAAGCAAGGCGGCGACGGTGCGGCCTTCAAGTCGTTCATCGAAGCCCAGTACCTGCCCTCCATCGGCCGCTATGTCGACAGCCTGGAGACCTTTGTTCAGCTGCAACAAAGCCAGCGCGACGCCGCCCGCTTGGAGGCCCAAGCGGCGCGCAGCCAGGCGAGCCTGCTGGCCTGGCTGGCCCAGGGCGTGGTGTTTGCGCTGGGTTTGATGCTGTCGTTCGTGCTCGTGCGGTCCATCACCCGCCCACTGCACCGTGCGGTGGAGCTGTCAGACGCCATTGCCAATGGCAACCTCACCGTGTCCGCACACGATGACCGCCAGGACGAGTTTGGCCACCTGCTGCGCTCGGTGTCGCAGATGGCGGCACGCCTGAGGGGGCTGGTGTCTGAAGTGCGCAGCGGCGTGGAATCGATGTCCAACGCATCGGTCGAGATCGCCACGGGCAACCACGACCTGTCGGCCCGCACCGAGCAAACCGCCGCCAACCTCGAAGAAACCGCCGCCAGCATGGAAGAGCTGACCGCCACGGTCACCCAGTCTGCCGACACTGCACGCCAGGCGAACCAGCTGGCCAGCACCGCCGCCCAGGCCGCCACCCGCGGCGGCGAGGTGGTGGCGCAGGTGGTCGAAAGCATGCAGCACATCACCCACAGCTCGCGCAAGATCGCCGACATCATTGGCGTGATCGACTCCATTGCGTTCCAGACCAACATCCTGGCGTTGAATGCGGCGGTCGAGGCCGCCCGGGCCGGTGAACAGGGTCGCGGGTTTGCCGTGGTGGCCAGCGAGGTGCGGGGCCTGGCCCAGCGCAGCGCCGAGGCGGCCAAGGAGATCAAGGGACTGATCAATGCATCGGTCGAAACCGTGGAAACCGGCTCGGGACAGGTCACGCAGGCCGGGCAGACCATGGAGGAGATCGTCAGCAGCGTGCGGCGCGTGTCCGACCTCATCGGCGAGATCACCGCGTCGTCCAACGAACAGCGCGATGGCATTGGCCAGGTCAATCAGGCAGTGAGCAATCTGGACCAGATGACACAACAGAACGCCGCGCTGGTCGAAGAATCGGCCGCGGCCGCCTCGTCGTTGCGCGACCAGGCACAGCGCCTGGCCGAGGTGGTGTCGGTGTTCAATGTCGGGCACCAACCCGCTGCCACCCCACCAGCGCCACGGCCGCCTGCAGCTCGCGCTGCCGCAGTACCCCTTGCGCGCCCTGCGCCCAAAACTGCACGTGCAGCGACCCCGAAGGCTCCACCACCGCGCGCACTGAAGGCCCCTGCGCCCAAACCGACAACGCAAGCGGCCAAGGCATCCCCCGGCAAAGGATCGGACGAAGACTGGGAATCGTTCTAACGCGTGGGCTTGGGGGGCCCAGCGGCCCTCAGCCCATTTCGCGGACCACGTTCATGGCCTCTTCCACCCGCTCCACCGCGTGGATGGTGAGGCCTTCGATGGGTTTCTTGGGCGCATTGGCCTTGGGCACCACGGCCACACTGAAGCCCAGCTTGGCGGCTTCTTTCAACCGCTCCTGCCCGCGCGGCGCGGGCCGCACTTCACCGGCCAGCCCCACTTCGCCAAAAGCGATGAAGCCCCGCGGCAGTGCCTTGCCCCGCAGGCTGGAGGTGATGGACAACATCACCGCCAAATCAGCCGCGGGTTCGCTGATGCGCACACCGCCCACGGCGTTCACAAACACATCCTGGTCCATGCACGCCACCCCCGCGTGGCGATGCAGCACAGCCAACAGCATGGCCAGCCGGTCTTTGTCCAAGCCCACGGACAGGCGCCGGGGGCTGGGGCCGCCACTGTCCACCAGCGCCTGAATCTCCACCAGCAGCGGGCGCGTGCCCTCCAGGGTGACCATCACGCAGCTGCCTGGCACGGGCTCGGAGTGCTGGCTCAAAAAGATGGCGCTGGGGTTGCTCACGCCCTTGAGGCCCTTTTCCGTCATGGCAAACACGCCAATTTCATTGACGGCGCCAAAGCGGTTCTTGATGGCGCGCACCAGGCGGAACTGGCTGTGCGTGTCGCCCTCGAAGTACAGCACCGTGTCCACCATGTGCTCCAGCACGCGCGGCCCTGCCAGAGCGCCTTCTTTGGTGACGTGGCCGACCAGCACGATGGCGGTGCCCGACGCCTTGGCGCAGCGTGTGAGGTGCGCCGCGCATTCACGCACCTGGGCCACCGAGCCGGGCGCGGACGTGAGCTGGTCGGAGTACACCGTCTGGATGGAGTCGATCACGGCGACCGCAGGCTGCATGGACTCGATGGTCGCCAGAATTTTCTCCAGCTGGATCTCGGCCAGCACATTGACCTGGCTGTGGTCCAGCCCCAGGCGGCGCGAGCGCAGGGCCACTTGGGCGCCGCTCTCCTCACCCGTCACATACAAGGTGGGCAGCCCGGCGCGCTGCAGCGCATCCAGCGCCTGCAGCAGCAGCGTGGATTTGCCAATGCCCGGGTCGCCGCCGATGAGCACCACGCCGCCCTCCACAATGCCGCCGCCCAGCACC
The DNA here is from genome assembly GCF_046291265.1 of Acidovorax sp. GTDB lineage: Bacteria > Pseudomonadota > Gammaproteobacteria > Burkholderiales > Burkholderiaceae_C > Acidovorax. Next base: position 16,278 of record NZ_JBKBTV010000061.1, read on the forward strand.
CGGTCCAGCTCGTCGATGCCGCTGGGGGTGCGGTCGACATCACTGGCCTCGATGGCCGACAGGGGCATCACGGCCTGGGCCTGGTTCAAACCGGCAAATTGCGAGCCGCTGTAGCGATTCTTGCCCGGCCCGGCCTCGGCCACCTGCTCGATCAGCGTGTTCCAGGCGCCGCAGGCCGGGCATTTGCCCAGCCAGCGCGGGCTGGTACCGCCGCATTCGGTGCAGGTGAACGTGGTTTTTTCTTTGGCCATGGTGGGTGGGGGTGGGCAGACTCAAAAGCGGGGCAGCCGACTATAGCGGCCATGCCCACAGGCGCAGCAACAGCCCGTACGATGGCGGGCTTGGCACTGCCGCATGGAGTTCAGATTGCAGACACCCGTCAACCCTTTCAAACAGGCCATGGCCGACGGCCAGGCACAAATCGGCCTGTGGCTGGGCCTGGCCGATGCTTACAGCGCAGAAATCATTGCAGGCACCGGCTACGACTGGCTGCTGGTCGATGGCGAGCATGCGCCCAACGATGTGCGCTCCATCCTGCACCAGCTGCAGGCCATTGCGAGCGCCACCAGCGCCCTGCCCCCAGACGCTCGGGCGCCCCACGCCATCGCGCGGGTGCCGGTGGGCCACACGGCCCTCATCAAACAGTACCTGGACATTGGCGCACAAACCCTGCTGGTACCCATGGTGGACACCGCAGAGCAAGCGCAGCAGTTGGTGCGCGCCACGCGCTATGCACCGGAGGGCGTGCGCGGCATGGGCAGTGCGCTGGCCCGCTCGTCGCGCTGGCAGGCGTATCCGCAGTACGTGCACGAGGCCAACCAGCAGGTGTGTCTGTTGGTGCAGGCTGAAACGGTGGAGGCCATGGCCAACCTCGATGCCATTGCGGCCACCCCGGGTGTCGACGGTGTGTTCATTGGCCCGGCCGATCTGTCCGCGTCCATGGGCCACCGTGGCAACCCAGGGCACCCCGATGTGCAGGCCGCCATCCACGATGGCATCACCCGCATCCTGCGTGCTGGCAAGGCGCCGGGCATCCTGGCCACCACCGATTCGCAGGCCCGCCAGTGGCTGGCGGCGGGTGCCCTGTTTGTGGCGGTGGGGGTGGATACCATGCTGCTGGCCAGCGCTGCGCAGGATCTGCTGGCGCGCTTTCGCACCGATGCCGCAGGCACACCCACACGCCCGGCGGGCTACTGAAGTCCGCAATTGTCACACGCACAGAATCAGCACAACACTCACCGGAAGACAAAGGCTCTACCACCATGAAAGCATGTATTTACGGCGCAGGCGCCATCGGCGGCTGGATTGCCATGGCCCTGGCGCAGACGGGCCACCCGGTCAGCATGGTGGCGCGGGGCGACACGCTGCGCGCCCTGCAGGCCGATGGACTGCGCATGCGGCGCGCCGATGGCACGCTGGCGCAGGTCGCAGTCACCGCGCACGATGACCCCGCGGCCCTGGGCGTGCAAGACCTGGTGGTGGTGGCCGTCAAGGCCCCTGGCCTGCCTGACGTGGCACGCGCCATGGCACCGTTGATCGGCCCGGACACCATCGTGCTCACGGCCATGAACGGTGTGCCATGGTGGTTCCTCGACGGGTTTGGCGGCGCTGCGCAGGGCCAGGCCTTGCAGTCGGTGGATGCGGGGGGTGTCATTGCCAACGCCATCCCCGCGCGCAGTGTGGTGGGCAGCGTGGTGCACACCAGCTGCTCGCTCGAATCACCCGGTTTTGTGCGCCAGCACTTTGGCAACCGGCTCATCATGGGCGAGCCCGATGGCAGCTGCAGCGAGCGCCTGCAGGCGCTGGCCGACACGCTGCAGCGCGGCGGCATCGACGTGGAGGTCTCCACGCACATTCAGAAAGACATCTGGTTCAAGCTGTGGGGCAACATGACGGTGAACCCCATCAGCGCATTGACCGGCGCCACCACCGACCGCATCCTCGACGACGATCTGGTGCGCGGTTTTGTCAGCGCCGTGATGCTCGAAGCCAAAGCCATTGGCGAAAAGCTGGGCGTGCAGATTGACCAGCAGCCCGAAGACCGCCACGCCGTGACGCGCAAGCTGGGGGCGTTCAAGACCTCGATGCTGCAAGACGTGGAAGCGAACAAGCCCCTGGAGATCGACGCACTGGTGGGCGCCGTGCGCGAGCTGGGCCAGATCACCCACACACCCACGCCCCACACCGATGCGCTGCTGGGCCTGGTGCGGCTGATGGCACGCACGCGCAAGCTTTACTGAAAAACTTCAAGCCAAATTGGCCTCTAGCGCTTATCCAATAAGCGCTGATAGCTACTCAATTTATAGCAAATAACCTATGACCACCCTCACCCTTTACTACACCCCCGGTACCTGCGCGCAGGCTGTTCGCATCGCCTTGGAAGAGGCCGGCGCCCCGCACCAACTGGTGCGGGTGGACTTTGCCGCTGCCCAGCAACGCACGCCCGAGTACCTGGCCGTCAACCCCAAGGGCCGCGTGCCCGCGCTGGTCACGCCGCACGGCACCTTGACCGAAACCCCCGCGCTGCTGGCTTATGTGGCGCAGAGCTTTCCCGAGGCGCGCCTGGCGCCCACCGATGCCCACGGTTTTGCACGTTTGCAGGAGTTCCACAGCTACCTCGCCTCCACCGTGCACATCGCCCACGCCCACCGCCCCCGCGCCAGCCGCTGGGCCGACGAGCCCGACGCCATTGCGGCCATCCAGCGCAAGGTGCCGCAGAACATGACCGAGTGCTTCAACCTCATCGAAAGCCACTATCTGCCTGGTGCGGACCAGGGCCCCTGGGTCATGGGCGAGCAGTACACCGTGGCAGACGGGTACCTGTTCACCATTGGCACCTGGCTGAAAAGCGACGGCGTGGACATCGCCTCGTTCCCCAAGGTGTTTGCGCACACGCAGCGCATGCTGGAACGCCCGGCGGTGCAGCGCGCGCTGACCTGACACCTCCGCAATCGGCACAAAAAAGCCCCGGTACTCTTGCAGCGCCGGGGCTTTTTCAATGGGCATCCGAGATCAGTTGACTTTCAGATAACGCCAGTCGATGCGGTTGTCCGCACGGTGGATGATCTCCACCTTCCTGGTGGCGGCCCACGGGATCACCTGGTTGTACAGCGGGATGTGCGAGACCAGCTCGTGCTCCTTGATCAGGGCCTGCTCGATCAGGCCGTTGCGCGTGGTGGTATCGGTTTCCTTCTTCACCCGCTCGATCAAAGCATCGAGTTGTGGGTCGGAGAAACGGCCCAGGTTGAAGTTACCGTCGCCACCCGCGCCCGTCGTGCGCACCAGCGACTGCAGGCTGTAGAACGCGTCGAACGTGGGCACACCCCAGCCCAGCAGGTATATGCTGGCCTCGTTGCGCTGGATCATCGGGAAATACGTGGCAAACGGCAGCGAGCGCAGCTTGGCCTTCACGCCCACCTTGGCCCACTGCGACGTGATGGCCTGGCACAACTGCTCGTCGTTGATGTAGCGGCCCGCGCTGCACGCAAAGTCCACTTCAAACCCGTTGGGGTAGCCCGCGTCAGCCAGCAGCTTTTGCGCGGCTTTGGCGTCGTAGGGGTAGCGCACGTCGGCCTTCTTGGTCCAGCCGTTGACCTGGTTGGCGATCAGCGTGCCCGTGGGCTGGGCCAAGCCGCGCAGCACCACGCGCTGAATGGACTGGATGTCGATCGCCTGGTACAGCGCCTTGCGCACGCGTTGGTCCTTGAGCGGGTTCTTGCCCTTCACGTCCGAGCCGGGCAGCTCGTCGCGGAACTGGTCCAGGCCCAGGAAGATGGTGCGGTACTCCGGCCCTTCCAGCACCTGCAGGTTGGGCGTCTGCTTGACGCGCGCCAGGTCCTGCAGACTGGGGTCGATCACAAAATCAATCTCGCCCGACAGCAGCGCCGCCGTGCGCGTGGCGTCGGCCTTGATGGGGGTGTAGACAATCTCGGTCAGGTTGGTGGGGTATTTGCCCTTGCCCCACCAGTTCGGGTTGGGTTCCAGCACCACGCGCTGATCGGGCGCCCACTGCTTGAGCTGGTAGGGCCCGGTGCCCAGCGCGTTGCGGTGGGCATAGGTTTCGTCCTTGGTTTTGATGTCCTTGGGCTCGACCGACTTGTTCTTTTCGGCCCAGGCCTTGCTCATGATGCGCAGCTCGGTGAGCTGGTTCACCAGCACCGGGTTGGGCAGATCGGAAATGATGTCGATGGTGTAGGCGTCGACCTTTTCGACGCGGTCAATGCCCTGGGTGTAAGCGCCGAAGTTGGAGCTTTTGGCTTTGGCCCGCTCCAGCGAAAACTTGGCGTCGTCGGCCGTGAAATCACTGCCGTCACTGAACTTCACGCCTTTGCGCAGAGTCAGGCGCAGCTGGGTGGGCTTGACGAGCCTCCACTCGGTGGCGAGCGACGGCTCGGGTTTGAAGGTCTTGCTGTTGTATTCGACCAGTGTGTCGTACACCGCGCCGTGCATGGTGTTGTTGACACCCACGTTCTGGGCATGGATGTCCCACGACGAGATGTCCACCGAGCGGGACCAGCGGAAGGTGGCGGACTGTGCGGCCAGGGGAAGAGCTGAGGCAACGACCGCTGCCAGCAGGAGGTGTTTGAAGCGCATGGAGGATGGTGCGGCCCAGAAGGCCAGAGATTCGAAAACCTCGACTATGGCCCAAGCCGCCTTACCAGGGAACGAACTTATGGTTCTTAGCTTAGAGCCATCACAACCGCCAACACCAACATGGTGGTGGCCGTCACCCCGTCCAGCACCCGCCAGGCACCCGGCGTGGCAAACAGCGGCGCCAGCCAACGCGCGCCCAGGCCCAGCCCCAGAAACCACAGCGCGCTGGCCAGCGAACCGCCCGCAGCGAACGTTGCGCGCCCCATCGTGGGGTAAGGCGTGGCCATGGTGCCCAGCAGCACCACGGTGTCCAGGTACACATGCGGGTTCAGCCAGGTGAGGGCCATCACGGTGGCCAGCGTTGTGCGTACGCTGGTGCCAGGGCCGCTGGTGGTGACCAGGAGCTGGCCGGGGCGCAACGCGCGCACTGCCGTCTGCGCGGCGTACACCAGCAGAAACAGCGCCCCCGCCCAGCGCATGACCTGCGCCCATTCGGGCCGTGCGAGCAGCACCCCGCCCATGCCCCACACGCCCACCTGCAGCAGCACAGCGTCGGACAGCGCACACACCAGCACCACGGGCAGCACATGCTCGCGCCGCAGGCCCTGGCGCAGCACAAAGGCGTTTTGCGCGCCAATGGCCATGATCAGAATGGCGGTCGAGGTGAATCCGTGGACGAAGGCAGGGGTACTCATGGGCGTGGATTGTCGGCATCAGCCCCTAGTCACGCCAGCTATACTTTTTAACGATCCGTCAAATTGGCTAACCATCCATGTCCCTCGACTCTGCCCAGCTCAGCGCCTTTGCCACCGTGATCGACGAAGGCAGCTTTGAGCGCGCAGCCGCTGTGCTGCACGTCACCCGCTCGGCGGTGTCGCAGCGCGTGAAGCTGCTGGAAGAGCGTGTGGGCCAGGTGCTGGTGCGCCGAGCCACCCCGTGCACGCCCACCGATGCAGGCCAGGCGCTGTACCGGCACGCGCGCGAAGTGGCGCTGAGCGAGGCCGACGCGCTGACCACCATCGGCGGTGGGCAACAAACGTCCACGCGGCTGGCCATTGGCGTCAATGCAGATTCGCTGGCCACCTGGTTTCCCCATGCCATGGCCCAGGCCGCTGAAGGCCAGAACATCACCTTCGACATCCATGTCGAAGACCAGGACCATTCCGCCAACCTGCTGCGCGAGGGCCGCGTGATGGCCGCCGTCACCGCCGACCCGCAGCCCGTGCAGGGCTGCAAGGTGCTGCCGCTGGGCACGCTGCGCTACCGGGCGCTGGCCAGCCCTGCGTTCATGCAGCGCCACTTTGCCCAGGGGGTGACCGCTGCCGCGCTGGCCACGGCACCCATGTTGGTGTTCAACCGCAAGGATGCGTTGCAGGCGCGGTTTGCAGCGCGCATCACGCGCCGCACGCTGGCCCCGCCCGTGCACTGGGTGCCCGAGGCGCATGCGTTTGTCATGGCCACGCGGGCCGGCCTGGGCTGGGGCATGACCCCGGATCCGATGGTGCAAGACGACCTGAGGGCGGGCACGCTGGTCGAGCTGATTGAAGGAAAGCCCGTGGACGTGCCGCTGTACTGGCAATACTGGCGGCTGAATGTGCAGGCGCTGCAGCACATGACCGAGGCCGTGCAGCAGGCGGCGGCGCTTACCCTGCTGCGCTGACCAGGTCCTCATGGTGGTCGGCGGCGCCGCGCTTCCAATACGCCGCAATGCGCATGCGTTTGGCGTCCACTCCCGGTTTGGCCAACACGGCCTTGCGCACGGCGGCCATGTCGGCATGCTCCCCCGCGGCCCAGATGTAGCCCGCGCCCACCGGCAACGTCAGCCGTTCCACGGCGGCAGGCAAGTCACTCACCCATTCCACGTCGAGGGTGGCCGCGCTGGTCAAAAGGCGCTGGTCGGCGGGGTTGCGCACCTGAATGCGCACGGTGGCTGTAGTGCCAGCACGCAGTTCGCTCAGTCGGCGGGCAATGGCGGGCAGTGCGGTTTCGTCACCGATGAGCCAGTGCCAATCAAAACCGGTCGGAATCACCAGGCTGCCACGCGGCCCGGCAATGCCGACCCACTGCCCGACAAAAGCCGTTGCCGCCCAGTCAGATGCTGGGCCCGCATCGTGCAGCGCCACTTCAATGTCCAGCTCACCGGCGTCGGCATCAAAGCGCGCGGGGGTGTAGTCGCGCAGCACGGGGCGTGGGTTGGGAAACACCGGGCGCCCGTCCACCATGCTGGGCAGCGAGGGGCGTTCCTGCCCGGGTTGCGGCAGGATGAGCTTGAGGTGGTCGTCAAACCCCGCACTGGCAAAACCCGCCAGGTCCGCGCCTGCCAGGGTCAGCCGCACAAACCCCGGGCTCACCGGGGTGCGGCGCACCACCTGAAGGTGGCGGGCGCTGAGCGAATGCCGGACGCGTTCGACAACAAGGTCAGTGGCCGAGGCAGGCGGCTGAGCGGGAGATGGCGTTACAACGGATGTGTTCATGATCTAAAATGTTGATTTAATCAACCAAATCATCCGCCAACAAGTTGACTTTGTCAACCGGTTATCTCCACTCGCTTTCAGACTGCCGCCCCGCCATGCCCCCCCGCACCCCCACCGACGTTTTCGAGGCCATGCACGACCTGATGCATGCCTACCGGGCGCACATGGTGCGGGCCATGGCGTCGGTACACCCCGAGCTGACGCTGAACGAGGTGCGTGCGCTTTCTTTCATTGGCCGCCACCCGGGCGCCACCCAGAAGGAGCTGGTGAACCACAGCGGCGCCGACAAGGCGCAGGTGGCGCGCATGGTGGGCATGCTGGAAGACAAAGGCTGGCTGGAGCGCGTGCCCAACGCCGAAGACAAACGCAGCCGCTGCCTGGCCCTCAGCGAACGGGGCCAGGTGGTCTTCAAGGCCATGCGGGCGTCACGCCAGGCGCTGTCGGCGTCGCTGCTCAAAAACTGCGATGGCGAAACCCAGGCCCAGTTGCTGACGCTGCTGGCGCGGGTGCGCAGCAATGTGGATGCGCTGGACCCGCTGGATGGCAGCGGCGAGTGTGGTCACCGCACCCACCACCGCTGACCGGTCTTCACGCCGTTTTCCCACCGCGCTTGCGTTGGCGCTGGCGCAGGCACCCCCAGCAGGGGTCGCAACCACGCCACACTCTGCGCGATGGCCGTCAAACCCCAGCACAGAGCCAACGTGCCAGTGACCAACACCACCGGCTCGACCACCGGGCCCCACTGCGCTGGCGCCAGGCAGACCACCAGGACGATGATGACCGTCTGGTGCAACACATACCAGGGGTAGACCGAGGCATTGGCCCAGCGCAGCCAAGGCCAGGGGCGGTTGAGCCGGTGGTGGGCCCAGCCCAGAATGGCGAGCAGCGCCACCCACAGGTACAGATCCGCCAGCACCCGCAAAGGCAGGCGCGCAGCCCGGCTACTGTGCTGCGACGCCAGGCCCAGCAACCCCAGGTACAACACCAGCAGCAGCACCGCCAAAGCCAGCGTGCGCCAGCGCAGGCGCACCAGTTCGGCCCACAGACCCGTGTCCAGACCGATCCAGTACCCGTACACAAACACCGTGAAGAACACGGCGTGCAGCCACGCGTCATTGATCAGGTCGCGTGAGGGCGGGAAATGCGGCCACAGCAGCAGCGAGTACACCGCCAGCGGCAGCACGGGCACCAGCACCAGCGCAACACCCCGCAGGCCGACAAAGGTCTGGCGCAAGCGCTGCCCGAGGGCGGATTCGGCCAGCGGCAGCAGCGCGGCCAGCACCAGGGTGTAGACCCACAGGTAGGCCAGGTACCACAGGTGGTTCCAGGTGACGCCCGCCTCCCACCCGTCAAAGGCGCCCGCAGGCCAAGTGCTGTGGCTGTAGTAACGCAGCAAAAACGCGCCAAACCCCGGCGCGATGAGGCCGTTGGCCACCCCTTGCGCATACGGCTGGTAGGGCACGACCACCACCATGCCAAACGCCAGGGGTATCAGCAGGCGCAGGCTGCGCTGCTTCATGAGGCCAGGCACGGTCTGCCCCCGTCGCACCAGGCCAAAGGCCAGGCCGGAGATCAAAAACACCAGGTCCATGCGCCACAGGTTGACGGCCCGCATCGGCATCTGCAGCCATTCGGCCGCGTGCGGGCTTTTGAGGTGCCAGTGCCAGTCGGCCACGTAGTACATCCCCACGTGATAGACGATGACAAGGGCAAAGGCAAAGGCCCGCAGTGCATCGATGTCGTAGCGGCGGGCTGGCGTGCAAACACTGGGGGATGAAGGCATGGCAAGTCAGGCGGGTGGGTAGGAGGAGGCCTGATGCTGTCGCCGCGCCCTGCCCGCAGAGCCCCCAGGGGACGGGCCGAGGCCCTGTTGGGACCAACGGTGGGAGACGGGGACGAAAAACGCCCTCCCCGTGGAAGCACCTCGCTCGGCTGCGCCCCGCCCTGCCTACACTTGCCACCCATGACCGCCCCTGCGCCCGCCTGGATCGACCGCTATCCCCACGACCGCGCCCTGCGCCGCCGCGCAGAAGTCGGCTTCTGGGCGGTGGTGCTGACGGTGCAGGTCGCCTTCAATTCCATAGTGACCTGGATCGACCTGCGCGGCGCCCACCGCGTGGTGGCAGCCTGGGAGCCGCTGTGGTGGGAGGTGTCGAGCACCCTGGTGGTGGCGGCGCTGATCCCGACGGTGGTGGCGTTCGAGCGGCGGTTTGTGCTGCGCCGCGGCACCCTGCAGCGCCACCTGCCCTGGCACGTGCTGGCCAGCGCGGTGTATTGCACCGTGCACCTGGCGGGCATGTGGGCCCTGCGCCACGCGGGCTACGCGGCGATGGGGCAGAGCTACCAGCCCGGCGGCTGGTGGGAGCAGTGGGGGTATGAGTACCTGAAAGATGTGCGCAGCTACACCCTGACCGTGGCCGCACTGGTGGGCTACCGGTATTTGCTGCTGCGCCTGCAGGGCGAAGCCCGCGTGCTGGATGCGCCCGAGCCCCCCGCACACACCGCAACACCCGCTGCGCTGCAGCCCGCCACCGCCGCCACGCCCACCCCATCACCGCCACTGCAACGGCCCGAGCGCTTTCTGGTGCGCAAGCTGCGCAGCGAGTTTCTGATTGCCGCCAGCGACATCGCCTGGCTACAGGCCGAAGCGAACTACGTGGGCCTGCATGTCAACGGGCACGACTACCTGCTGCGGTCCACCCTCACCGATTTTTTGACCCAGCTCGACCCCGCGCAGTTTGTGCGGGTGCACCGCAGCCATGCCGTCAACCTCAACGCGATTGCCGAGATCGAGCCACTGGACAGCGGCGATGCGCGCCTTCGCATGAAGGACGGCAGCACCGTGCCTTGCAGCCGGCGCTACCGCAGCGCCTTAGTCCAGTGAAACCGAGAAATCGGCGGTACGTGAGTGCCTGGCTGGCCCGCAGGCTAGGCGGCGGGCGCAGCCGGGTTGGTCA
>NZ_JBKBTV010000062.1:0-26294 GCF_046291265.1 Acidovorax sp.
GCTCACGCCCGACCTCAAGCTGCCCGGCAAGATGCGCCTGAAGGAGTCGCGCCGTGTGCCGATGTGGAACGGCCCCATCGAGTGCCGCATGTTCCGCTTCGACATGATCAAGGGCGCCGTGCGCGACCGCGCCCCCAAGGCTGCTCCAGACGCTAACGACCCACGCGATGCAGGTTGAGTTGCGCCTGCCGGTTGAGGCCGCAGCGCGCGAGCCTGCACGCCCCGTGGTGGTGGACACCAACGTTGCGCTCGACCTGCTGATCTTCAGCGACCCGCGCACCGTGCCGCTGCGCACGCTGCTGGCCCAAGGGCGCCTGGCGTGGATTGCCACGCAAGTGATGCGCGATGAACTGGAGCGCGTGCTGGCCTACCCGCACATCGTGGAGCGCATGAACTACTACCGCGTGGACGCCGCGCAAGTGCTGGCCGCGTTTGATGCGCAGGTGGGGCTGGTGGAGGTCGCGCCCAAGGTGGTCTATGTGTGCAAGGACGCGGACGACCAGAAGTTCATTGACCTGGCGGCGGCGCACCGGGCGATTTTGCTGAGCAAGGACAAGGCGGTAATTTGTATGCGCAAGCGGTTGTTGGTGCTCGGTGCCGATGTGGCGACGGAGGTGGTGTTGTAGGGTGAAATGACATGCGCATAAAATCTGCGCATGTTTTCTGCCGGAGATGCCGCCATGCTTCGTTTTGACAACGCCCCCAAAAAATCCACCAACCTTTCGCTCAATAGCAAGGTTTTGGAGGCCGCGCGAGACATGGGCATGAACATTTCCCAGACCGTGGACGAGTTGCTGGCTGCTGAAGTCCAGCGCCGCTACTGGGAGCGCTGGAACAGCACCAATCAGGAGGCCATCGCTGCCTACAACGCGCGCATCGAGAGCGAAGGTTTGCCACTGGCCCAGTACCGGAGCTTCTGACCGATGGCGCGTTTTGACGTTTATCGACACCCCGACGCTGCGCAGCGTGCCACCACGCCCTTTTTGCTGGATGTACAAAACGAGTACATCAGCGGCTTGCAGACCCGGGTGGTGCTGCCCCTGCGCAGTGCCGAGCGTGTGGCAATACCGCTGCGCGACCTCAACCCCGCGCTCGAAGTTGATGGCGTTGTGGTCATCCTGGACGCAGCGGCCATCGGTGCCGTGCCCCTGTCATTTTTGAAGAACCCCGTGGCGAATCTGCGGGCGCAGGCTGGCCTGATTACCAATGCGCTGGATGCATTGTTTGGTGCGTACTGAGGCGCAAGGTACCGTTGCTTGGGTGGGCGCAACTCATCCTCACGCTCGTTTGCATTGGGCAGTTTCTACGTACGCACCGTGGGCTAACTCGACATACTTCGCTGTTGTCTTTTATCGAATTGACTGAAATGAAGCATGACTGTCCATACTGCGGAGCCAAACTGGGTTGGAGACTTGTCACCTCCAAGGCACTTCCCGGTGAACGTAAGTTCCTTCCGAACCAAGCGGTCCCTATCTGTCCCACCTGCCTAGGAGAGCTAGCTTCGAATACGCACTGGTCCGAAACCGTCTTCTCGGGACTCATCGGCATGACCTTTTTGCTGCTGATGGGAATTCGATCCAATTTTGGTAAAGATGCGTTGCAACACGCAGGCTTGGTTGCCTTGGTGTTTTTGACAGCCGCCGCATTATTCTTTCACTTGCGCTACTGGCGATCTTGGCAGAGCTACAAGCCCTATTCCCCTCGCCAGGACTCATAGCTCGGCTTAGTCTCGTAGGTCGGGTTAGCGCCGCGTAACCCGACGTTTTCCTGTTCCTGCGCTGTCTGTCGGGTTACGCCTGCGGCTAACCCGACCTACCTGCTACCTACCTTGGACGCATCAGGCCAGCAAGTCATACGCCGCCCGCACCCGCTGCAAATCCCGCCCAAGCTTCCGACTCGCAGGCAAGCGCCGCATCCACCCCATCCGCCGAACGCTGGTCACCAACACCTCCCGCATCTCCACGGTCCCCTGCGCCACCCACGCCGCCCAGCGCTCGCGCCCCTCGCCCAGCGTGCCACTGGCATGCAGATAAATCGCTGTGGAGTGCGCGTAGCACAGCGCATCCCGCACATGGCACACCGCCAGCGGCAGCACGGCGGCGGGGTCGTCTTCAAAGTCGATGCAGGCCACTTCGCCATCGGGGCAGCGCACCAGGTTGCGAGCAAAGGCCTGGCTCAGGCAGGTGCCTTGGCGGTGCACCTGGGCCAAGGTATCCAGCCCTTGTTGCCACAGCGCCAGCACGGTGGCCGTGTCGCCCGCCTGCACGGCGTGGTCAATCTCATTGCCCAGCGAATGGATCTCTTTGCCCGTGTGGCCCAGGTGGCGCATGGCAAAACCATTCGGCAACGCGGCCAGCACCACGGGCACGCGGATGCCGCGTGCGGCCAGGTCCTGCAGGCGCTGCACTTCGGTGGCAATGGCGGTGGGGCCGCCGGGGTTGGGCACGGGGCGCAGTACGGGGAGCCGCAGCAGGGCGGCCAGAACGGCCATGGCGCGGTAGCGGCCCGTGCCGTGGGGCGTGCCCGCGCGCTTGATCCAGATCTGCTCATCGCCCAGCACGTGGGCCATCACGTTGTGGGGCTGGGTGGCCAGTTGCTGCTGCAGAAAAGCGGCGTAGTCGATGGTGTGTGGTGTGGCGTCCATCGTCATACGGCGGCGTCCCCGGCCACGGCCGCAGCGGTGCCGACGGCTGCGGCGTGCACCATCTCCACATGGTGCGGAACCGAGGGCTCCAGCGCAGGCTCGCTGGCCTGAAAACTGTGGGCGCTGGCCAAGGGCCAGTACAGGCGGAACACGTTGTGCTGCGCGTCCAGCGGGCCCAGCAATGCGCCGGGTTGCATGCGCGTGATCAGGTTGGACAGCAGGCGCACCTCGGTATCGCTGATGCGGCGCACGATGTGGTGGGCGGTGATGTCCTTGGGGTGGCGCAATCCGGCGGCCTGCACCAGCTCTTGCAGCGCGTGCAGCGTGCTGCGGTGGAACTGCGCCACGCGCGTGGCCTTGTCGGGCACTACCAGGGCCTGCTGGCGCAGCGGGTCTTGGGTCGTCACGCCCGTGGGGCAGTGGCCGGTGTGGCAGCTTTGCGCCTGGATGCAGCCCAGCGCCATCATGAAGCCACGCCCCGCGTTGCACCAGTCCGCGCCCAGCGCCATCATGCGGGCGATGTCAAAGGCGCTGATGACCTTGCCCGCGCAGCCAATGCGCACGCGGTCGCGCAGGTTCACGCCCACCAGGGTGTTGTGCACCAGCAGCAGGCCCTCTTGCAGCGGCGCGCCCACGTGGTCGGTAAATTCGACAGGCGCTGCGCCTGTGCCACCCTCCGCGCCGTCGACCACGATGAAGTCGGGCGTGATGCCGGTCACCAGCATGGCCTTGACGATGGCAAACCATTCCCACGGGTGGCCCAGGCAGAACTTGAAGCCCGTGGGTTTGCCGCCTGACAGTGTGCGCAGCCGCGCGATGAATTGCATCATCTCCACCGGGTTGCGAAACGCGCTGTGGCTGGCGGGCGAGATGCAGGCCTCACCCTGTTGCACGCCGCGCGCCGCGGCGATCTCGGCCGTTACCTTGGCGCCCGGCAGCACACCGCCGTGGCCCGGTTTGGCGCCCTGGCTCAGCTTCAGCTCAATCATCTTGACCTGCGGGTCGGTGGCGCTGGCCGCAAAACGCTCTTCGCTGAACGTGCCGTCGGGGTTGCGGCAGCCAAAGTAGCCCGAGCCAATCTCCCAGATCAAATCGCCGCCATGCACGCGGTGGTGCTGGCTGATGCTGCCCTCGCCCGTGTCGTGTGCAAAACCCCCTTGGAGTGCCCCCTGGTTGAGCGCCAGGATGGCGTTGGCCGACAGCGCGCCAAAGCTCATGGCCGAGATGTTGAACACGCTGGCGTGGTAGGGCTGGGTGCAAGGCGCAACGGACTGCGACGGCGCATCGGGGTTGCCGCCAATCCACACCCGAAAGTCGTGCGACGGCAACTGCGTGGGCGCCATGGAATGGTTCACCCATTCATAGCCCTGCGCGCCCACATCCAGGTGTGTGCCAAACGGGCGGTTGTCCGGCTCGCCCTTGGCGCGCTGGTACACCAGCGAACGCTGCGCGCGCGAGAACGGTGCGGCCTCGCTGTCGCTTTCGATGAAATACTGGCGCACCTCGGGCCGCACGTATTCGAGCATGAAGCGGATGTGCCCGATGACCGGGTAGTTGCGCAAGATGGCATGGCGCGACTGCTGCAGGTCGTACACGCCCACGCCCACCAGGGCGGCGAACACCAGCACCACGGGCAGCCCCACGCCAAAGGCCACCAGCGCAAACAGCGACAGCAACAGCCCGAACGCGCACAGCGCAAAGGCCGTGTAACGCACCGGGTACAGGGAGTTGAGTTGGTGGAGCATGGGGGTCCTGGTTGGGGTCTGCGGTGCGAGAGGGCTACACTGACCGCCTTTTTATCTATCGGGTTGCCATGTTGCGCGCGGCGTTCTTTGTTGCCCGGCACCCCACCCCGGGCCGCCGTGCTGGCGCAGCGCCAGCGCCACGGCACAAGGCCTGCGCATCATAAAAGTAAAACAATGTTTTACCGCCCCCGCTTTCTCGCTTGACGACCGGAGTCTTCCCATGACCGAACCCACATCGCCCACCCCCGCCCCCGACGAACTTGATGACCCCACGGCTGCCCCGGCCGCCGCGCTGGGCCCGGAGGCGCTGGAAGAGATCGACAACATCCTCGACGACCTGCGCGCGCGCGGCGAGGAAATCCCGCAGTGGGAGTTCTGCGACGGTTTCATGACCGCGCTGATTTGCAGCCGCCGCCCCATCGCCCCCGCCGAATACCTGCCCATGCTGCTGGGCGACGGCGCCGAGCTGGATGTGGCCGAAGGCGACGCGTTGCCGCAGCTGCCTGCCTTTGCCGACACCGCCCAGCAGGCGCGCTTTTTAGAGCTGTGGAGCCGCCGCTGGGCCGAGATCGTGACCCAGCTCGACACCGACGTGAAGACGCTGGACGACGACCGCACCTTCCAGCCCGAAGCCATGGACATGCGCGGCGCCGTGGCCAGCCTGACCGACGAGCAGCGCGCCGAAATGGGCGACGACCAGGAGATCCCGTCCTTCGGCCAGGTGTGGGCGCTGGGCTTCATGTTTGCCGTAGAAAACTGGCCCGAAGACTGGGCCGCCCCGCGCGACAAGGAGGCCGCCCAATGGCTGAACGACGCCCTGGACAGCATCGTCGCCCTGACCGAAGACGACACCGGCAAGCCCGAAGTCTGCATGTACGACGAAGACGGCCCACCCAGCACCAGCCAGGCGCGTGTCGAGGCCTTTGGCGAAGCCATCTGGGCCGTGTATGACCTGCGCCAGCTGTGGAAGAGCATGGGCCCGCGCGTGGAGACGGTGCGCAAGGCGCCGGAGCCGGGGCGTAATGACCCTTGCCACTGCGGCAGCGGCAAGAAGTACAAGAAGTGCCACGGAGCTTGAAGCAGTCAAAAACTACTAAATTGATAGCTGCTAGCGCTTGCTGAATAAGCGCTAGAGGCCAATTTGGCTTGATTTTTTACCTGCCTCAGACAGGCCGTTTGCCCTGAGCCCGTCGAAGGGCCGTTCGCAAAAAGTGCCCTGGCTTCGACAAGCTCAGCCCGAACGATTTGGGGCAAAACTGAGGCATGTAACCAGTCAGGCAATTTTGATAGCTATAAGCGCTTACTGAATAAGCGCTAGAGGCCAATTTGGCTTGATTTTTTACCGCCTCAGGCAGACCGTTCGCCCTGAGCTTGTCGAAGGGCTGGTCGCAAAAGCTCCCTGGCTTCGACAGGCTCAGCCCGAACGGATGGGAATAAGAGTCTGAGCCCAGTCGCTCGCCAGGCCATTGCGCTTGATTTTTCCGCCACGCGCCTTTGGGCGCGTTTTGTTTTGCATCGCACCACCCCGTTTGTTGTATGTCCTCCACCCTGACCCGCCTGCGCGCCGAATGGGCGCCCAGCATTCCGCGCGAATTGTTGGCCGGGGCTGTGGCCACGTTTGCGCTCATCCCCGAAGTCATCGCGTTCTCGTTCGTGGCGGGGGTGGACCCATCGGTGGGGCTGTTTGCCTCGTTTGTCATCAGCGTGGTCATTGCCTTCACCGGCGGGCGGCCCGCCATGGTGTCTGCCGCTGCGGGATCGGTGGCGCTGGTGGCCGCGCCGCTGGTGCAGTCGCACGGGCTGGGCTACCTGCTGGCGGCGGGGCTGCTGGCGGGCGCGGTGCAGGTGGCGTTTGGGTCGATGAAGATGGGCGTGCTGATGCGGTTTGTGTCCAGCTCGGTACGCACCGGCTTCGTCAATGCGCTGGCGATACTGATCTTTGCCGCGCAGCTGCCGCACCTACATGGCGCCAGCGCGGCCACCTGGGGCGCGCTGGCGTTGGGGCTGGCACTCATCTACGGCTTGCCGTGGCTGGGCCAGCGGCTGGCGTGGCCCGCACTCACTGCAATCCCGTCGCCGCTGATCTGCGTGGTGGTTCTCTCGGTGCTGGCATCGGCCCTGGGGCTGCATCTGCCCACCGTGGGCGACCTGGGCCAGTTGCCCGATTCGTTGCCGGTATTCGCCTTGCCCGCCGTGCCCGTGTCGCTCGACACCCTGCGCATCATCCTGCTGCCCGCGCTGGCGATTGCCATGGTGGGCCTGCTCGAATCGGTGCTCACCGCCGCCGTGGTCGATGAAATGACCGACACCCCCAGCAACAAAAACCGCGAATGCGCGGGCTTGGGGCTGGCCAACATCGCGGCCAGCTGTTTTGGCGGCATCGCAGGCTGCGGAATGATCGGCCAAGCCGTGGGCAACGTGAAATACGGCGGGCGCGGGCGCCTGTCCACGCTGTTTGCTGGGGTGTTTTTGCTCATCCTCATGGTGCTGCTCAAGCCCTGGGTGTCGCAGGTGCCCGTGATTGCGCTGGTGGCCATCATGGTGATGGTGTCAGCGTCCACCTTCGACTGGAAATCGCTCGGCGCGCTGGTGCGACACCCGCGTCTGTCCAGCGCCGTCATGCTGGCCACCGTGGTGGTGACCATCGCCACGCACAACCTGGCCGCCGGTGTGGCCGTGGGGGTGGTGCTCAGCGGCGTGTTCTTTGCGTTCAAGGTCTCGCACATGCTGGAGGTGCGCGTGCACGACGAGGGCGATAGGGCCGATCACGCAGATGGCGCTGGTGCCGCGGCCCTGGGCCAACGCACCTGGCGCGTGTCCGGCCAGGTGTTTTTTGCCTCGGCCGACGCGTTCATCGAAGCATTTGACGTGCTGGGCGCCGAAGGCCGCGCGGTAGTCATCGACGTCACGCACGCCCACTTCTGGGACATCACTGCCGTGGCTGCGCTCGACAAGGTGGTGCAACGCCTGCGCCACCATGGCTGCACGGTGCAGGTGCTGGGGCTCAACGAAGCCAGCGCGGTGCTGATTGATCGCATGGGGAGCGATGCAGCGCCGGTCAGTGCGCAGGGCGGGGCGGGCGGTTGAGTGGTTTGATGTGCAGCGTAGCTGCGTTTTAGCGAGGACGACCAGCCCCGCAGCACGCCCGGCAGGCCCAGCGCTGGGCCTGCCGACTTTCTCGTCGCAGTGCACCGCGTTCGCCACATGTCCTGCCGCAATGATCGTGCCATTGCGGCAGGGCAAGAAGTACAACAGTGCTTCGGGTTTGAGTTGGAAAACTACTGATTTGATAGCTGCTAGCGCTTATTGGATAAGCGCTAGAGGCCAATTTGGCTTGATTTTTTCACTGCTCCTCGGTTCAGATGAGAGGGCGGGTTCGAGGCGGGTGGCTGCCTGCCGCTGATAGGGCGCTTTGGCCCCTAGCCGACGATGGACACCCCCTCCAAAAGCGGTCATTGTTTCAAACGGATTGGTATCTCGCAGCCTCCAGTTCATGTCACAGGATTAAGTGAAGCACCATCACCATGCCAAGTACTCTGCGTCTGTGGTTCGAGTTTGACTCCGACGGAACGGGTGAGCTGTTCGCCGAGGTTGCATCAGGGAAATTCTCAGGAACTGGCTCTGCATGGTTCGATGCTCAAGCACTCTTTGAATTTGGGGAGACTCTTGCCTCTGCGTATCCCTTGCCGTCCGACACGCCACTTTCGCTGGAGGGAGGCTACTGGGCGAAGTCAGGAGCAGTCATCGAGCAGCTTCATCTTGGCCTCAGGTTCTATCCCATCGGATCGATAGGGAAGGTTGGCTGTCGAGTGACCCTGGCGACCCCAGTGCACGAGGGTCAAGATCGGCCCGAAGCGCAGTCTGTGGTCGCAGTAGAGCTGAACACCAACTACGAGCAGCTACGTACCTTCGCGCACTCAATTGAGGCACTTGCGAAGGGGGCGATTGTTGAGGCTGTTCTTCAAACTGAGGGCTAGCCTCTACGCCTAGGAGACCTACCTGCGGCGGGTACCTGCCATCGAGCGTTGAGCGTCTGCTTCCACACGTACCAACCGCTACTCGTGGCCGAATTCCGCCCTGCAGGCCATGCGGTCCACATTGCGTTAGACCTCATGAGTGGAGTAGGCTCGTACTAAACTTGATCGAAGACTTGGAGTTCAACAATGACACGACAGCGAAGCGAAATTGAGGTTGAATTAGCTGCCAAAGCTTTGCGCCACGACGAAGCCGCCAGAAGCTCCCTCCAGCCTCCAAGCCGTTTAGCCACGACAGCTGTCACCCTAACGACGTTCGTCATCGTTCAAGCCCTTGTCCACTACTGGAAGGAGCTACCGCTGTATGGAGGGGTTGCTATGGCTCTTCTTGTTGGGGCAGTGGTCGCGCTGTGGTTTGAGGTTGCATATGCTCGCCGTCGAATCGATGCCATGGTCCATTTGCTGCAACTGCGTGCCGACGCCTAAACTTCCCGCCTAGGCCCCCCACCCACAAGATTGGGCTGTTTTGCTCGCTTCGCCCTCCTAGTTCCGGCGCGGCTTCTCGCAAACGTTGAAGGGCCGCTTCTCCAGAAGTCAACTGCTGCTAGTGGCCGAATTCTGCCCTGTGCCACAGGGAGCTGAGGGTTTATGGCGGACACTGTTATAGGCAACTTTAGGCAAGAAACTCGCGAACCGTGAGAACACCCAGGAGGATTGTCATCAGCAGAAAAATCCATGCCAAGACTCCGAGTCCGAATGGTGCATAGACACCTTCAACCACCATGCGCGAATTGCCCTCTTTTGTATTGGGGTGCTCATCTCCCAACGGCGCCTTGAGCCCAGATGCGTCAAAGCATAGCCATGCGCACCCCAGCGTGAGAAGCAACAGTATCCCAGCTGTCATCAGACTCTCCCTTATCGCACCATGTCGGTTTTTGCCCAAGAGCCGAAGTCCCAAATGCGCTGAGCGATCTGCGTCACCGCAGCGCCACCCCTCACCCCTGCGCCAAAAACCTCTTCAAATTCCCCGCCGCCGTGCTGCGCACCTTGCGCTTGAGCGAGGGCGACCAGCCCAGCAGCACGCCCGGCAGGCCCAGTGCCTGGCGGGACCAGCTCCAGAAGTTGAAGCGGTCGCGGTGCGTGGCGATCAGCCCGTCGGGTGTGAAGGTGAAGGTGCCATCGATGATGTTGTGCACCTTGCGCCCTGTGGCGCTGAAGAGGTAGTGCGCCTCCCAGTGCGCCTTGCCGCCCGCTGCGTCGGCTTCGATGCCGCTGAACTCCAGCTTCCAGTGCTCGGCGGCGCCGGGCTTTTTCGTCGCTGTGCACAGCATGCGCCACATGCCACCGATCTGGTCGCGGCCCTTCAGGGAAAAGGCCTCGTCGTCAAAGGTGGCGTCAGGCGCGTAGCAGGCGGCCATGGTGGCGTGGTCGAGCTGTGCGAAGGCGGTGTAGAAGCGCTGCAGGGTTTGGGCGTTGGGGTGCATGGTGTGTCCAGCGGTCTGGGGTTGAAAAGAACAACAAAAATCAGCGCATGAAGTCGCGCAGCGCGTTGGCCGTGGCTTCGGGCAACTGCTCTGGGATGAAATGCCCTGCGGGCACGGCCTGGCCGGTGACCACGCCCGCGCATTGCGCCTGCCACAGTGCGAGCGGCTCGAACAGCCGGTGCACCACGCCGTGTTCGCCCCAGATCACCAGGGTGTCGCACGCAATCTTTTCGCCTTGGGCGCGGTCTGCGCGGTCGTGGCCCAGGTCGATGCCCGCGCTGGCGCGGTAGTCCTCGCAGGCGGTGTGGATGGCTTCGGGCGTGCAAAAGCAGCGCTCGTAGTCGGCAAGGGCCTGGGGTTCGATGTGGGCCAGGCCTGCGCTGCCCCAGCCGCCCAACTTGGCGTGCAGGTAGGCGACTGCGTTGCCGCCGATCATGGTCTCGGGCAGCGGGGCGGGCTGGATCAGGTGGAACCAGTGGTAATAGGCGCGCGCAAAGTCCATGTCGGTGCGCGCGTACATGTCGAGCGTGGGGGCGATGTCGATCACGCACAGTTTGCGCACGCGGGTTGCGTGGTCCAGCGCCAGGCGATGCGCCACGCGGCCACCGCGGTCGTGGCCGCACAGGTAGAAAGTGTCGTGGCCCAGCGCGGTCATCACCTCGGCCATGTCCTGCGCCATGGCGCGTTTGCTGTAGTTGCTGTGGTCGGGTTGACCGGGCGCGTGGGATGAGTCTCCATAGCCGCGCAGGTCAGGCAGCACCAGAAAGTAGTCGCGCGCCAGTTGCTGCGCCACGCGGTGCCACAGCGCGTGTGTTTGCGGAAAACCGTGCAACAGCAGCAGCGGTGGCGCGCCTACGGTGCCGCCGGTACGTACAAAAATCTCCGCACCCGAGGTGGTGATGCGCTGGGTGGTGAAGCCGTCAAACCAAGGGGTGGCAGTTGTCATGGAGGGGGAGGTGGTTGGAGGGAACAGGTGGGGCTGCGTTTTCTTTGCAATCCGCTGACCCGCAGCCAGGGTGTTGACCCGCTGGGGGGAAGGCGCACAACGCCTGCTACGGATTCGCGTTGGATCCATCAGAACCGTTCGGGCTGAGCCTGTCGAAGCCTCGCGCTGCGCTTCGACAGCTCCGCATGAACAGGTGATATTTTTGAATGCGGATCGGTAGGCGAGGGCACCCTACGCCAGCAGAAAACCCAGCAGCCGCTGCAGTGAATACCGCACCGCGGCGGCGCGGATGGCGGCGCGGTCGCCTGCAAAGTGCTGCATCTCGCTGTGGGTTTGGCCCCCAACACACCAGGCAAACCACACGGTGCCGACGGGTTTGGCGTCGCTGCCGCCCGTGGGCCCGGCCACGCCTGTCACGGCCAGGCTGACATTGGCCTGGGAATGGGTGAGTGCCCCATCGGCCATGGCGCGGGCCACGGCCTCGCTCACGGCGCCGTCCTGCTCGATCATGGCGGCGGGCACGCCCAGCATGTCGGTTTTGGCGGCGTTGGAGTAGGTGACAAAACCGCGGTCAAACCAGTCGCTGGCACCGGACAGGTCGGTGCAGGCGGCGGCGATCATGCCGCCGGTGCAGCTCTCGGCGGTGGCCAGCCGGTGCCGGTGTTTCAGCAGCCGCAGAGAAATTTGGGTCAAATTGGCATCTAGCGCTTGATGGTCAAGCGCTAGTAGCTCATTTTTTGATAGTGACGCGGTTGTCATCAAAACCTCCAGAGTGCAATGACCAGCAAGGTGCAGAAGGCTGCCACAAAGTCGTCCCACAAGATACCCCAGCCGCCGCGCCAGCCAAAACCCTTGAAAAGCCCGTCGGCCCAGCCCACCGGGCCGGGCTTGGCCGCATCAAAAAAGCGGAACAGCGCAAACGCCACCAGCTGCCCCCACCAGCCCATGGGCATGGCCAGCCACAGCACCAGCCAGAAGGCCACCACCTCGTCCCACACGATGCTGCCGGGGTCGGCCACGCCCATGTTGCGTGCAGTGGTGGTGCAGGCCCACCAGCCCACCACGGTGCTCGCTGCAATCAGCAACCCCATGTGCAGAGGCGACAGCCATTGCTGCAGCGCCAGGTAACTCAGCCACGCCCACAGCGTGCCCACGGTGCCCGGTGCGATGCGCGACAGCCCCGCGCCAAAACCCAGCGCGATGAAGTGGGCCGGGTGGGAGAACATGAACGCCACGGTGGGGCGGCGGGGCGCGGATGGGGAGCTAGGAGTCATATCAACGTTCAATGGTGCTTTGCACCGCTCACGGCCTGTGAAACGGGCGCGGCCCAGGCCAGTGCACCCGTGGAACTGGCTTCGCCAGGCCACCGGGTGCGTCCCCCTCCCGTGCAGCGAGAGAGGGGTGAAGGCGCGAAGCGCCTCAGGGGGTGCTTCATCTTTTCAGGGGGTGTTTCATCTATTGCCGTTCCAGCAGCTCAATGTCCTTGGGATAGCGAATGGTGTGCTCGGCACTGAACTGCGCCGTGGCCCCTGCGGCCACCGGCTGCTGCCAGGCCACGGTGCCGGGGCTGCGGTTCCAGGTCAATTCAGTCGGTTGGGGCTGGTAGCGCGATTCGACTTCGATCTTCTCGTTGCGCGATACAGGGGCTGCGTGCAGTACCTGCAGTGTGATGCCCGTGGTGTGGCGGTTTTCCACGGTGTAGGCGCGGCGCTCCTTGCGCTCGACGCTGGAACCGGTGAAGCCCGCGGTGCCAGTGACGCCCGGCGGTGCCTGGGTGCGCACGGTGACCAGCTCATCGCGGCCAAACGACAGGCTGGTGCTGCCCGCCGGGGCGCCCGCGCTGGGCGTGCCAAAGTCGATGCGCCCTGTGCCCACAAACGCGCCGTCGCGGTACAGGCCGGCAGACCCCGCAGGCCACACGCCGGGCGGTTGGGCCATGTGGGCGACCAGGTACGCGGCCTCTTCAAGCGCGGGTGAGGTGCGGGTGATCAGCGTGGCGTTGGCCGTGTGGTTGCCCAGCGCCAATGTCACGCGCTGGCCGCTGGAGGGCACGGTGATGCGCTGTGGCACGGCGAACTCGGTGGCAAAACCTTTGTCGAGGGTGCTCACGTCAAACGCGGGCATGGCTGCGTTCTCCGCACTGGCAACCCCGGAAGTCGCGATGGTTGGCGCGGGCGCTGGTGCCATCGCCATTGCGGGAGCGCGCGAGAGCGCTCCCTGCGGCGGCGGTGCCACGTTCAGCCACCAGGGGCGCGGAAGCTGCCCTTGTGTGGCGCGCCCCGGCTGGCCTGTGGACAGGGTCAGTTGCACATTGCCCCAATCCTCGCCACTGTTTTGCGCCACCAGCGCCTGGCGTTCCAGCAGCACCGTGGATTTGGTGGCGTCCAGCGTGGCGCGGTAGGTGGGCTGCCAACCCGGGCCGCGCACCTGGTACGACAGGCGCAGTTCGGCGTCGCGGTCGCTGGCGAGGTTGATGGTGACCGACACCACCCGCGCGCGCTGGCTGGCTACGCGGTCGCGCTCGGCCACCAGGGGCTTGAGGGCCAGTTCCAGCGATTCCTGTTTGCGCTTGAGCTGGTGCGCGCGCGCAAAACTGTCCTGCCCGGACTTGCGCAGCACCTCGGCCGTGGCCGTGATCTGCGCTGGCGTGGGGCTGGCGGCGCGGGTGCCCGCAGCGGGTGTGGTTGCCTCGTCCCCCGCGCCCGTGTGCGCCACGCTGCGCAGGTAGCCGTCCACCAGCTGCAGTGCCGATGCCTCGGCCTTCACCCCAGCGATCTGGTCTTCCAGCTCGCGGATGCGGCCATCGAGCGGGCTGGCGCAGGCCGTCACCACGTCGCGGTCTTCGGTCAGCACATTGAACTCGCCCACGCGCACCGCGGCGTCGGCGTTGATCTGCAGGCTTTGTGCGTCCAGCGACGCGGGCAAGCAGCTGAGCGTGAGGCTGCGCGCGCCCGCGGGCACCTTGGCCACGCGCTCTACGGTGGCGCTGCCGGGGTAGACGGTGACGCGGGCGATGCGGGAGGTGTCCTGGGCATGGGCGGCGGGGGAGATGCTGCACAGCAGCCACAGTGCAAGGCAGGGGAGCGCAGGGCGCAAAGCGGCGGGGCGGTAGGTCACAGGGCGGCTCCTGGGGCGGGGATGCGGGATGCTAGCAGTCCTTGTGGTGCGAGGGCTCTACCAGGCGGCGAGTGGACAGCGCCAACTTCTTGTAACCATTAAATGGGTCCTGCCCGCACCTGCACGTCCGGATGCGTTTAAAAACCAGCGGCGTGACCCGCTTTGGCAGGCGCCCAGTCTCCCAGGCTTTGGGGCACCGGTGCCGCGCGGCACAACCATCGCCACCGGGTCTTTCTTTCACAAGCCCATCCTCTTTTCTGGAGCCACTGCGTGCAAGACAACGATGACAAAAGCGCCTTTGATTCAGCCATCCGTGCGCTGGAATTCGAAATTGCCAATGCGGGAACGCACCTGACCATCGACGCTGCAGCGCGCCAGGCGTATTCGATGCAGATCCAGGCCATGGCCAACGAGCTGCGGGGGCAGGCGACCAGCGGCCGCATCACCTGGGCGCAGGCCGCGCAGCAGGCGCAAGAGGCGCGCAACGCCATCATGGAGGTGATTCGTGGGCGCAGCACGCCGGTGGGCCGCGCGATGGCCGAGCGGCTCAAGCGCGAGGGCAAGACGCTCAACGAGTTGATTGCACGCAAGACGCAGCAGCTGCATGGCGCGTCCACAGACTTCAACCGCCTATCGGCCACACAAAAGAACGCGGTGTATGCAGAGATCGTGAAATCGGCTGGCGCCTCCAACCCCAGGGTCACGGCCGCCATGCGCAACCTGTCGCGCGCGGGGCGGGGGTTGCTGGTGGTGTCGATTGCCATTTCGGTGTACTCCGTGGCCCATGCAGAAGACAAGGCCGGTGCCGCGCGCCGCGAGCTGGCGGTGACCGGCGCGGGCATCGGGGGTGGCATGGCAGGCGGGGCTTTGGCGGGCCTAGCCTGTGGCCCCGGGGCACCGGTGTGTGTCACGGTGGGGGCTTTTGTCGGCGGGGCGCTGGCCGCGTTTGGTGTGGACTTTTTCTGGTGATCGGGAGCGGTTGCACCATGCACATCCTTTCCGCATCAGAGCTTTCAGTCACACAGGTTCGGGGCCTTCCAGAAGGCTCCCCGCCTGTCTGCGAGATTGTTCGCAATGGGCAAGCCACCGGGCAGCAAGTGCCGGGGGCGGTGCTCGAAGCCGCTGCGCAGTGGCAGTCGTTCACCCTGCTGTTCACCACCGACGACGTTCCCTTTGAAGAACTTCTGCACATCCACTTGCTGGACGCGCAGCTGAACCTGCTGGACTCTGCCACGGTCGGCGGCATGTACTCGACGGGGTCGTTCTCGCTGCTCGAATCGGCCGAGCCGGACACCCTGCGGTTTCGATTCATCGGCGATACCGACTGGAGTGTTCAGGTGTTGCCCGAGCCCGGCTTCAGGGTGCCGCTGTTGTCCGAGCCCACGGGGGTGAGCCGACCGCTGGGGTTCTCGCGCCATTTTGTCGTGCGCGGGCAGCCGCAGCCCGAGCGTCCTTAACCCCGCACCATCAGCATCATCAGCATCATCAGCATCTACGGCACCTACAGCACCCCCGGCACCTCCTGCGCCAGAAAGTCATACACCGCGCGAATCCTGTGGCTGGTGCGGATCTCGCGGTGCACGGTCAGCCAGATGGGCAGCTCGGGCAGGGGCAGCATGGGCAGCACCGCCACCACGTTGGGGTCGGTGCGGGCCATGTAATGGCTCACAAACCCGATGCCCAGGCCCGCGCGCACGGCCTCCCAATACGCCATGAGGTCGTCGGTGCGAAACGCGAAATGCGCGCGCTCCACCGGGTAGCCCATGGCAGCAAAGCCTTGCAGGATCTCTTCATGCCGGTCGTTGCCCACCAGTTCGTGCTGCAACAGGTCGGGCGGCTGTTTAGGCGTGCCTTTGCGGCGCAGGTAGTCGCGGTGGGCATACGCGCCCAGCGTGACTGCACCGATGCGTTTGGCCACCAGGCTGGCCTGGTCGGGGCGCACCATGCGCAGCGCAATGTCGGCCTCGCGGCGCAGCAGGTTGGTGACCTCGTTGCTGGCCACCAGTTCTACCTGCACCTCGGGCAGCACCTGGCGCATGCGGGCCAGCACCGGCGGCAGCAGCACGCAGGCCACGGGCTGGCTGGCGGTGATGCGCACGGTGCCGCTCACGCCTGCCTCGGCGCCCGACACGCTGCGCGCCAGCTGGTGCGCGCTGGTCTCCATGGCGCGCGCCGATTCGGCCAGCCGCAGCGCTGTGGTGGTGGGCAGCAGCCCCCGCCCGGTGCGCTCGAACAGCACCACGCCCAGTTGTGATTCCAGCTCGGCAATGTGGCGGCCAATGGTGGGCTGGCTGGCGTTGAGCACACGTGCCGCGCCCAGCAGGCTGCCTTGGTCGAGTGCCGCCAGAAAGGACTGCACCAGGCTCCAGTCAAAGGTCTGATTCATGGCGATAGCGTGCCTGCAATGGGGCGAAAGCGGGGTGGGTAGAGGTATTCAATTTTGCATTGCTGGTATGAGCAGTTAGGCAATTGTGTAACTGCGCCTGCGTTTTCACAATCGCTCCATCCCCTGATACATGGAGAACTGACATGACCCCCCAACCCCTGCAACGATCGTCCACGGACAACCCCTCCACCGTGTTGATCCTGGGCGCCCGGGGGCGGCTGGGCCTGGCCGCCACCCGCGCCTTTGCCCAGGCGGGCTGGCAGGTGCTGGCCCAGGTGCGGCCCGGGGCCAAAGGGGCGCTAGGGGCGGCGTTGCCCGCCATCCCCGGCGTGTGGTGGATGCCGGTGGCGGTGGACGACACGGCCGCGCTGGCGGCACAGGCGCAGGGCGCCCAGGTGGTGGTGCACGCGCTCAACCCCGCCTACACGCACAAGGCCTGGCGTGAAGACGCCCCCGCCTTGATGGAAGCTGCCATTGCCATCACCCGCCAGTTGCGCGCCACGCTGATGCTGCCCGGCAACGTCTACAACTTTGGCGAAGCCATGCCGCCGGTGCTGAGCGAGGACACGCCCCAGGCCGCGACAGGCTTCAAGGGCCAGGTGCGCGTACAGCTGGAGCAGCGCCTACAGGCTGCCACGCAGTCGGGCGACATGCGTGCCGTTGTGTTGCGCGCCGGGGACTTCTTTGGCAGCGGCACCGGCACCTGGCTGGACCAGGCCATCGCCAAAGACCTGCCCCGCGGCCGGGTGACTTGGCCGGGCCCGCTGAATGTGGCGAAGTCCTGGGCGTATTTGCCCGATCTGGCCCGAACGTTTGTGCGTGTCGCGCAAGAGCGGCACCGCCTGGCCGCGTTTGAATGCCTGCATTTCGCAGGGCACCACGTCAGCGGGCAGCAGTGGCTGCACAGCTTCACGGCCATTGCGGCAGAGCAAGGCTGGTTGCCCAGCTCTGGCGCGTTGCGCGTGGGGCAACTGCCCTGGCCCGTGCTGCGGCTGATGGGCGTGGTGGCGCCCACGTTTGCTGCGCTGGCCGCCATGCGCTACCTGTGGACCACCCCCCATGCGCTGGACAACACCCGCCTGCGCGCGCTGATCGGCGACGAGCCTCACACCCCGTTTGACCAGGCCGTGCGCCACGCGCTGGCCGACCTGGGGTTGCTGGCGCTACCCATGCCGCGCGCCGCATTGGCCTGAGCCCTCCCTATCGATTCCCTTTGCATCAGGAGCACTTTTATGAACCGTCGCAATTTCATTCGTTTGGCAGGGGGCGGCACCATCGCCGCCGCGTCGGGCAGCACGCTGGTGGGGTGTGGTGCCGTGGGCGGCCACTATCCCGCCGAGGCCGTGGAGGCATGGAACGGGCCCGTGGGCGAAACCGACGTGCGCCGCCGTGCCGTGGCCTACGCCATCACCGCGCCCAACCCGCACAACCTGCAGCCCTGGCTGGTGGACTTGCGCGAGAGGGATGTCATCACCCTGCGCACCGACCGTGAGCGCGTGCTGCCCCACACCGATCCGCAGGGGCGTCAGATATTGATTGGGCACGGCGCGTTTTTAGAGCTGCTGGTGATGGCGCTGGCCCAGCAGGGTGTGGCCAGCGATGTGTTGCTGTGGCCGCAGGGTGAGCTGCCGTCTGCGCTGGCGGCATGGGATGACCGCCCGGTGGCCCGCATCACGTTGAAGCCGGGTGGTACGCCCGACCCGCTGTTTGCCCAGGTGCTGCTGCGCCGCACGCCCAAGACGGATTTCGACACCAGCCGCGCAGTAGCGCCCGAGCTGCTGGCCCAGTTGCTGGGAGGTGCCCAGGCCAACGCCCAGGTTGGAGCCCAGGCCAGTGCGCCGCTGAACATGGGCGGCACCGTCCACCCCGACCAGCTGCCCGCATTGCGCACCCTGTGCTGGGAATCCGCCAAGGTCGAACTGCTCACGCCGCGCACCATGATGGAGAGCATCCACCTCACCCGCGTGGGGCCGGGCGAAATCCTGCAGCACCGCGACGGCATCTCGCTCAACTCGCCGTTTGTGCGCGCGGTATCGGCGCTGGGCATGTTCGACCGCTCGGCGCCGCCCGCCGAAGGCAGCGCGGCCTACAAAAGCGCCATGGGACGTTTTGAGGGGCACAGCCGCACCGCCATGGGTTTTGTGTGGATCACCGGGCCCAACACGCGCAACGACCAGGTCCACACCGGCCGCCGGTATGTGCGCCAGCAGTTGCAGGCCACGGCGCTGGGTGTGGGCATGCACCCCATGAGCCAGGCGCTGCAGGAGTTTGCCGAGATGGCCCCGCACTACGAGCGTGTGCACCAGCTGGTGCTGGGGCGGCCCGCACCGCGCAGTGCCAGCGACCCGACCGTGCAAATGTTCTGCCGCATTGGTTACCCACAGGGCGAGGTGCCCGCCACACCGCGCAGGCCACTGGCGAAGATGTTGCTGACCTGAGTGAATGAATGGAAGGCTGGCTTTGGGTTTGGGTTTGCCTAGGCCAGCCGCCTTCGGCACAGGCTGACGAACTCCTGCACCGCGCGCGACTGTGCCTGGCGCGGCTTGAAAGCCAGCAGGGCCCGAAAGTAGATTCCCTCGTTCGCGATAGGTACGCTGCGCAGGCCCAGGGCCGCGTGTTCTGCGGCCACCAGCGGGTTGGTGACGGCCAGGCCTGCGCCCGCCAGCACCAGGGCGCACTGCGTTGCGCTGTAGGGTGTTTCGATCACGAAACGCGGCGTGATGCCAGCGTCGGTAAACGCCTTTTCCAGTCTTCGCTGCGCCGGGTCGGTGGCCGACAGGCCGATCAGTGGCGCATCGCGCAGGTCGGCCACGTCCAGAACGGGTTTGCGGGCCAGTGGATGGGTGGCGGGCAGGGCGCACACGGCAGGCATTTCATAGAAAGTGGAGGACACGAGCCCGCTGGTGTCGGCCTCGTCGCCAAGGAAGGCCAGGTCCACAGCGCCCTGAAAAAGCGCTTCACGCAGCACTTTGGAGCTGTCGACCATCAGGAGGCAGCGCGTGCGCGGGTAGTGGCGCTGGAACTCGGCCAGCACCCCCGGCATGATGCTCGCAGCCATCGCGTGCAGGCTGCCGATGCGCAGCACCGTGTCTTCTAGTGACTGCAGCGCCACGATCTTGCGCTGCACGGCCTCCAGCCCTTCATACACGCGCTCGATTTCCTCCATCAGCGCATGCGCCTCGGGCGTGGGCACCAAGCGCCCCTTGGGCCGGTCAAACAGTGTGAGGTGCGCGCGCGTTTCCAGTTGCTGCAGCAGTTGCGTGACGGCGGGCTGGCTGACATGCAGCGCTGCCGCCGCACGGTTGGCAGAGCCCAGCCGCATCACCATGCGGAACACCTCGATCTGGCGGGTGCTGACCTCTTTGGCATCGTGTGTGGGCAGGCTCTTCATATAAGTTTTGCTTAATGGAAACGGCTGCGGCATGGTACCGCTCCCGTCAGTGCCTGACTACGATGTAGGCATGAGTTCTGATATTTCCTTCGGGGTAGAAGCGTTTCGCACCCATCCGCCAAGTGTGTCCGGCATTCGCCAGAACACGCGCCTTGCTGGCCTGGGCTGCATTCTGTGTGGCACGCGGTACCCCTTGCAGGACATGCCCGCCGGGTGCCCCGCGTGCGCCGCACAAGGCACGCCAGCCAGCGTCGAGGCTGTCTACCATGCGCTGCCTCGAACGCTCGCTCCAAGCAGTTCTGGTTATACATGGGGTGAATGGATGCCCTATACCCACGGGGTGACGTTGGGGGAGGGCCGTACCCCGTGCCTGGCACTGCCACGGCTTGCGCAGCTCCTGGGTATCCAGCAGCTCACAGCCAAACACGAGGGCATGAACCCCACGGGTTCGCACAAGGACCGCATGTCGGCCCAGGCCGTGACGCGCGCCTTGGCGGTAGATGCCCACAAGGTGGTGCTGGCCTCCAGCGGAAACGCGGCCGTGTCTGCCGCTGCGTATTGCGCCGCGGCGGGGCTGCCTTGCGAGATTGCCACCTACCGCGACATGCCCGAGCCGTTTGCGCGCGCCCTGGACCGGCTCGGTGCCCGCCGCGTAGCGTTTGACCAGGGCCTCGACCGCTGGGCCCATGTGCGCAGGCAAGTCGAGGAAGAGGGGGCTTTTGCGCTGACCAATTTCTGTGTGCCCGCCGTGGGCAGCCCTGCTTTTGGCGTGGAGGGTTACCGCGCGGTGGCGCTTGAATGTGTGGCCGACGGCTGCGTGCCCGACCATGTGATGGTGCCCACGGCGCGCGGGGATCTGCTGTGGGGTGTGTACAGCGGCCTGCGCGACCTGCTGGCCGCAGGCCTCATCGCCCGCATGCCGCGCGTGTGGGCGGTGGAGCCGTTTGCCCGGCTGAGCCAGGTGCTGGCCGGAGCCTCGGCCCAGGCGGACTTCAGCGGCAGCACCGCGCAGTTCTCGATTGCGGGCAGCACCGTCACTCTGCAGCAGCAGATCGCAGTGCAGCGCTCAGGCGGTGGGGCCGTGGTGGTGGGCGATGCCGACGCGGCTCGGGGCGTGGCCCAGCTGGGCGCCCAGGGCCTGTGGGTGGAGCTGTGCGCTGGCGCCTGTGTGGGCGCCGCCGCGCAGTTGCGCCAGCAGGGCCGCATCGCTCCGCAAGACCATGTGCTGCTGCTGCTCACTGCCAAGGGCGACCGGGACGCCTGAGCGCCCGCCTGCCCCCACTTTCTCCCAACCCCTGTCTTGCCTTCACCAAGGACTCTTCCCATGACCCTCCTGTTTCGCCGCGCGCTGCTCCTGGCCTGCGCCTGCCTCGTGGGCACCAGTGCCCTGGCCGCTTTCCCCGACAAGCCGGTGCGGCTGATCGTGCCGTGGGCGCCGGGTGGCAGCACCGATGCCATTGCCCGCGCCATCGCCCAGCGCATGGGCGAGTCGCTGGGGCAGAGCGTGATCGTGGACAACCGCTCGGGTGCGTCCGGGCGCATCGGCACCGAGGCCGCGGCCAAGGCGGCGCCCGATGGCTACACCATCGCTTTGGTGGAATTGCCGCACGCCATTGCACCGGCCGTCACCGCCAAACTGCCGTATGACCTGCTCAAGGACTTCACGCCCATCTCGCTGGTCGGCACCTCGCCGTTGCTGCTGTTCGTCAATGGCAGCAAGTACAAGGCGGGCGATATCCAGGGGTTTCTCAAGGACGGGCGCGCCAGTGCCACGCCGGTAGCGCTGGCCCACAGCGGCAGTGGCTCCATCAGCCACCTGTCGTCCGAGCTGCTGGCCGGTGCCAGCGGGCTCAAGGTCAACGCCATTCCCTATCGCGGCTCGGCACCGGCGCTCACCGACGTGGCGGCTGAGCAGGTGGCGGGCCACTTTGCCACGCTGGCCAGCGGCGCATCGCTGCTGTCGGCGGGCAAGATCTCGGTGCTGATGACCACCGGGCCCACACGCCTGGCGGCCATGCCGCAGGTGCCCACCGCGCGCGAGGCAGGCCTGGCGGGCATGCAGTTCAACCAGTGGTGGGCCCTGGTGGCGCCCGCCACCACCCCCATTGACGTGATTGAGCGGCTGCGCAAGGAGGCCGTCGCCGCGCTGGACCACCCCGCCACGCGCGAGCGCCTCACCACGCTGGGCATCGACCTCAAGGGTTCCACGCGCGATGAGTTGCGGTCCTTCATGCGCGACGAGGTGGGCCACTGGGGCGCGGTGGTGCGCAAGATCGGCCTGAAGCCGGAATAAGTTTGGCGGGCGCTACCGGGGTCAACCGGACTGGGGCGGTACCAGGTACTCCCGCACCAGCGCCCGCGCGCGGTGCAGGCGGCTTTTGGCGGCCTCGCGCGTCACGCCCAGGCGCTCGCTCATCTCCTCGATGGTCAGTTCCTCAAAGTCGCGCATGAGCAGGGCGTCGCGGTAGATCGGCGGCAATGAGTCAATGGCCAGGGCCAGGTCGTGCCGCAGTTCGTGGTCGGGTTTGTGCGACCAGGCGAGGTTGTCCTCCACCTGTGCCAGCGGCTCGCCCTTGAGCCAGCCCAGCACCGGGCGCATGCACAGCCGCTGCACGATGCGCACCACCCAGCCGCCAAACGCGGCCACCTCGCGCAGCGCACCCACGCGGCGGTACACGATGATGAGCGCCTCTTGAACCACATCGTCGGTGGCAGCTGTGGCCGCGCAGTGGCGCAGCGCATAGCGGCGGATGTCGGGGCGGGCCAGGCGCAGCAGTTGCTCCATGGCCGCTGCGTCGCCGCCGCGCGCAGCGGGCAAGAGCTGGGCGACGGTGAGGGGCGTGGTGGTCATGGGCGTTGTCATTCGACCGGCTTGCGGCCCACCATGGCGCAGGCGGGGCAGTAGCCGAACGCCCCGCTCAGGATGCTCCCCACGCCCGATGCGGCCAGCACCAGGCCGAGCGGCGACATGCCTTGCCACCAGACACCCGCAGCAATCAGGGCCACGCCCCCCACAACGCGCAGCAGGCTTTCGGGGCGGGTAATGTTCTTGCGGTACAGCATGGTGAATAGCTCCAGGGTTGTGAACGAAGCGCCAACACAGGGCGCCTCACCCACCAAGAGCACGCGTTTCCACCAAAGGATTCATCTCCAGCGAAAAAAAGTTCGCGCTCCGTCCGTCGTCTTGGCTCGTCACTGGAAGTGGTCGAACGAGGCGTACCGGTTTTCCACCGGCTGGCCTTGTGCATCCACCAGCCGCAACCCGGGCTCGGCCGATACCGTGCCGATGCGGGTCACGGGGGTGTGGCTGGCCTCTGATGCGGCGGCCACGGCAGCGCGGCGGGCGGGGGGCGCGGTGAACGCCAGCTCGTAGTCGTCTCCCCCGGCCAAGGTGCATTGGCGAACAAAGTTTGGGTCAAATTGGCCTCTAGCGCTTGATAGATAAGCGCTAGCAGCTATCAAATTGGAAGTAACGTGGGTGTCAATGCTCGCCCCCACGCCCGATGCCTTGAGGATGTGCGACAGATCGCCCAGCAGTCCATCGCTCACATCCATCGCACTGCTGGCCACACCGCGCAGGGCAAGGCCCAGCGGCACGCGCGGGGTGGGGCGCTCCAGCCGCTGGCGCGCGTGGGCCAGCACGTCGGCGCGCAGGGTGATGTGGCCCAGCAGGGCTTCCAGCGCCAGCCTGGCATCGCCCAGCGTGCCGCTCACGTAGATGTCATCGCCGGGGCGAGCACCGCTGCGCAGCAGGGCCTGGCCTGCAGGCACTTCGCCCAACACGGTGATGCAGACGTTGAGCGGGCCCTGCGTGGTGTCGCCGCCCACCAGTTCGCAGCCGTGCGCGTCGGCCAGCGCCCACATCCCGCGCGAGAAGCCTGCGAGCCAGGGTTCATCAACGCGCGGCAGCGACAACGCCAGGGTGAAAGCCAGCGGGCGCGCACCGCAGGCCGCCAGGTCCGACAGGTTCACCGCCAACGCCTTGTGGCCCAGCGCTTCCGGGTCCACGTCGGCAAAGAAGTGGCGGCCTTCCACCAGCATGTCGCTGGACACCGCCAGCTGCATGCCCGGCGCGGGCGCCAGCAGTGCGCAGTCGTCGCCCACGCCCAGCACGGCCGCGCCATCGGGGCGCACCGGGCGGGTGAAGTAGCGGGCGATCAGGTCAAATTCCCCCATGGGGTGGTCCTTCGGTCGTGGGCGGTCGTCGATGAGCCCGAATTTTTACCCAGGAACCAGTGGTTGGTGCTCCCGCGGCCACATCGCGTTCACACGCAGCAGTCGCGGCGGCTGGCGTTGCTTGAAACGCGCTCTTCAGCGCATTTCAAGTACGTTTTTAAGTGCGCGTTCCGCGAAAGCGCTGCGCCGCCTGGCGGCTGACTTCGGCCAGCAACTGCTCTTCGCGTTGGCGATCGCGCAACCACCGGGCATCGTTGTGGCCCGCTTCGACCTCGGTGCGCAGCATGTGCATGGCACTGGAGGCGCCTTGCACGGCGGCGTGGCCTGCAATCTTGTCCATGGTGCGCAGGATGTGTTCGCGCAGCGGCATGTGGTCGCCGGTGGCGGGGTCTACATACACAGCGTCCATGCCAAAGCGGCAGGCCTGGAAGCGGTTGTAGGTGTATACAAGGTAGTCGTCCTCTTCGGGCATGAAGGGCTGGTCGGCCAGAAACCAGGCACCCAGCGACTGCACGAAGCCCGCCAACGCGGCAGCACGCTCGATGGTCAACGGGGTGTCGAACACGCGGATCTCGATGGTGCCGAACTCGGGCTTGGGGCGGATGTCCCAGTAAAAGTCCTTCATGCTTTTGACCACGCCGGTGCGTGTCATCTTGTCAAAGTAGGTCGTGAAGTCGTTCCACGTCAGGGCAAACGGCGCGCGGCCAGACAGCGGGAACGCAAACACCGAGTTCAGCCGGGCAGAGTCAAACGCGGTGTCATGGCCCTGCACGTACGGGCTGGAGGCCGACAGCGCAATGAAATGCGGGATGTAGCGCGACATGCGGTGCAGCATGAGCAGCGCCGAATCTGCGTCGGGGCAGCCGATGTGCACGTGCTGGCCAAAGATGGTGAACTGCTTGCTCAGGTAGCCGTACAGCTGCGACAGCTCCTGAAAGCGTGGTTTGTCGTAGATGCGCCGCTCGTGCCACTGCTGAAAGGGGTGCGTGCCACCGCCCACCACCGCGATGTTGAGCTTGTCAGCGCTTTTGACGAGCGCGTCGCGGATCGGTGTGAGCTGGCCCAGCACTTCGCTGGCAGAGTGGCAGATGTCGGTGGAGATCTCGATCATGCTGTTCGTCATTTCGGGCACCACGCTGCCGGGCAGCGGGGTTTTCGCCATGAGGCGCAGCATGTCGTCGGCGTAGGGGGCCAGGTCGTAGTCGTTGGTGTTGACGAGCTGCAGCTCCAGCTCGACGCCCAGCGTCAGGGGTTCGGAATGAGAGAAGGCTTCAAGACTCACGGCTGTTTTCTCCGTTGTTGGCACGGGTCAGGGGCGCCCAGGGTTTGGAGCTTTCGCCCGCACGGTAAATGGCCACGGTGGCAATCACGGCTCCCAGCACTTCCATCAACAAAATGGCGGGCAGAGCCACACCGGCAATCACATGGCCGGTAGACGGCGATGCCAACACGAACTGGGAGGCAATCAACAGTGCGATGGAGGACATCGGCGTCATCGCACAGCCCACCCACAGCGCCTGCTTCCAGCTGGCGCCGCTGCCCACGTTGCCCAGCGCCACACCGGTGGCCTTGGCAATGAGGCGCACGACAATCAGGGCCAGCACCACGCCTGCCACGGGGGCACTCCAGTCGGCCTGCGCTGCGACGGTAGAAACCAGCACAAACATCAGCATGGTGAGCAGCGACGACGCATTGCCCAGCTGCCGTGGCCACGCCCAGGGGCGGGGGTTGAGCTGCTTGAGCAGCATGCCACCCAGCAGCGCGGCCAGCGGCGCAGAACCGCCCATGTGGGCCGCCACGGCCGTGCCCGCAGCCACCAGCGCCAGAAACAGCATCGAGGTGTTTTCGCTGGTGGGGCTCATGAAGCGCAGCGCCATGCGCAGCACCAGGGCCAGCACCGCCGCCACCACAATGGACACGCCCAGCACCACCACCACGGGGTACACGGTTTCCATCAGCGTCACGCTCTGGCGGTTGATCAATTCGGCTTTGGCGCTGCCCAGGGTCAAGGCATACAACGTCGACAGGGTCGTGAGCACAATGGCTCGCTCGGTCACCGGGCCCGCAGCGCGGGTGTCGGCCACCACGCGGGTCAGAACTGCAGGTGAGGCCGCCAGAGCCACCAGGGCCAGCGCTCCTGCCACCTGTGTGGGCAGGTTCAGCCACACCAGCACCCAATACACCGCAAAGTACGTCAGCACCGACTCGGCAATGCTTTGCACCAGCACCATGGGGTTGTGGCGGAACCAGCGCAACGGAATGCGACCGCCGCATTCAAACAGCACGATGGCAATGCCCAGCTCCAGCAGAAACCGGGTGATCTGCGCCACCAGCTGGTTCTCGATGTCGCGCTCAACCGCCTGGGCGCTGAGGGTCAGAAAGTCGAACACATAAGGGTCTTTCAGGCTTTGCTGAACCAACTCGGACTGCA